>CAWHPT010000087.1:0-64256 GCA_963831225.1 uncultured Alphaproteobacteria bacterium | reverse complement strand
CGCTCGTTTTCGTGCACGAGTTCTCCGGCGACGCCAGAAGCTGGGATCCGCAGGTCGGTTACTTTTCCCGCTATTTTCGCTGCACGGTCTATTGCGCGCGCGGCTATCCGCCGTCGGCGGTCCCACCGGCGGCCGCCGCCTACGGCCAGGATCGGGCCGCCGACGATCTTGCCGAGGTCGTGCGATCGGTGGCGAACGGACCGGCGCATATCGTCGGACTCTCGATGGGCGGATTCGCGGCGCTGCATTTCGGACTGCGCCATGCCCATCTTGCGCGCTCGCTCGTCGTTGCCGGTGTCGGATACGGCGCCAAGCCGGACCAGCAGCCGCAATATGGAATTGATATGCGCCGCGAGGCCGATCATGCGCAGTCGATCGGAATGGCTGCGTTTGCCCGCGAGCTCTCCGAAAGCGGATACGCCCAATGTCTGCGTGCAAAGGACGAGCCGAGCTGGCGTGTGTTTGCGGATCAGCTCGCCCAACACTCCGTCATCGGAATGGCGATGACGCTGCGCGGAATCCTCGCGACGCGACCATCGCCGTGGCATATTGCGGATCGGCTGCGCGGACTGCACGTCCCGACGCTTCTCGTCGCCGGCGACGAGGATGCCCCGTGCCTGGAGCCAAGCCTTTTTCTCAAGCGTACCCTCCCGGACGCAGCGCTTTGCGTGTTGCCGCGGACCGGCCATCTCCTCAACCTGGAGGAGCCCGCTTTGTTCAACACGATCGTTTTCAGCTTCCTCGCGGCCGTCGAGCATGGCCGGTGGGGAGAGTGGGCGGGTCACGCGGCTCGCCTCCAGTCATCAGAAGGAGACGCACGATGAGCAAGCCGGGAAGGCTGTCGGGAAAGGTGGCGCTGGTGACGGGCGGCAGCCGGGGTCTCGGCCGAGGAATTGCCGAGGGGTTTGCCGCCGAAGGCGCCAAGATCGTCGTCAACTACATCAAGGATGAGAAAGCCGCCGATACGGTTGTCGACGCCGTCAAGAAGAGCGGCAGCGACGCGATCAGCGTTCGCGCCGACGTCGGCGAGGTCGATGACGTCAAGCGCATGGTCGACGCGGCTGTCGAGAAGTTCGGCACTGTCGACGTCCTGGTCAACAACGCCGGCCTGTTGAATTCCTTCAAGCTCGCCGACATGTCGGTCGAGACATGGGACAACATGATCAAGGTCCATTTACGCGGCATGTTCCTGTGCAGCAGGTTCGTGATCCCGCACATGCTCAAGCAGAAGAGCGGCAAGATCATCAACATGAGCGGCACTTTCGGCGTGACCGGCGGCGCCGAGTTCACGCACATGTCGGCGGCGAAGGCCGGAATGATCGGATTCACGCGAGCGCTTGCGCGCGAGGTGGGGCATGACGGCATTAACGTGAATTGCATTGCTCCCGCGATCATCCGTACCGACCTCTACAACTTCATGCCCGATGACGTCCGCAACTCCATTGTCGGCGCATATCCGCTCGGCCGCGTCGGGGAAGTGGAGGATGTGGTAGCGACGGCCTTGTTCCTGGCCACGAAGGACGGCGACTACTTCACCGGGCAGACACTTTGCCCCGCAGGTGGCGACGTCATGGTCTGAGGGCGCACGCAGCCGACCGACTCCCCACCATCGAGAAAGCAACCCAGGAGGATCTCCCGTGATCGTCGAAGAGCGATGCTATACGGTCAAGCCCGGCACGGTTCATCTCTATTATCAGGACTACGATCCGCGCGGACTGAAGATTCAGACCCGGATTCTCGGCAATCTCATCGGTTATTTCCATACCGAGATCGGCGAGATCAACCAGATCGTGCATCTGTGGGGATACGATTTGCTGGCCGAGCGCGAGCGGCGGCGCGGATTGCTGGCAGCCGATCCGGAGTGGCAGGAATATCTGAAGCAATCACCCGATATCATCGTCAAGATGGAAAACCGGATTCTGGTTCCGGCCCCGTTCTCGCCAATTCGCTGATTTTCGTCGACCTGGGCATCCGTGTGACCCAAGTCCATCACTCGATCGAATTCGGGATCGATCCGAGCTCGCAGTACGACGGTCACTCGCAATGGATCGGCCGTAGCATCGGCAGGAGGCAATGGAATGTCCGAAGACGTCGATATCCTGATCGAGCACGGCACGCTGCTCACGCTGAACGAGCACCGGCACATCCTCACCGACGGCGCGGTCGCGATTCGCGCCGACCGCATCGTGGCGGTCGGTAAGACCGCCGACCTCCGCAAGAGATTCAAGGGCAGGAAGACCATCGATGCATCGAAGCGGCTCGTCATGCCGGGGCTCGTCGATGGCCACGCGCATCTGGGTGAGATCGCGCGCGGACTGATTCCGGACACGCTCAAGACCAGCGATTGGCTGAAATTCTGGTGTTATCCCTATATGGCGGCGATCTCCGAGGAGGACGAATATTGGTATGCGAAGTGCCTGATGGCGGAGATGATCCGCTCGGGCACGACCTGCTTCGTCGAGCCCGGCTGCATGTGGCTGTCCACGACCGTCAAGGCCATCGAAGAGACCGGAATGCGTGCGACCACCGGCAGCTGGGTCTGGGATCATGCCGGACCCGACGGGCACAAATGCCCGGAATATTTCAAGAAGATGACGCTGCAACAGTGCCTCGATCTGACCGAGAGCAACATCAAGGCATTTGACGGCATCGCCGATGGACGCATCAAGTGCTTCGCCACCATCGAAGGCGTCGGGACCTGCTCCGACGACCTGATGCTCGGCGCCAAGGAGCTGGCGGACAGGCACGGCACCTTCACGCTGATGCACAAGGCGAGCTCGCGCGAGGAAGTTGCGAGCGAGCTCAAGGCGACCGGGCACCGGCCTGTCGAGCACATGTATCGGATCGGCTCGCTCGGACCAAACGTCTATCTCAATCACATGACGGCGGTGGAAGCCTTCGAGGTCGACATGCTGGCGGAGACCGACACCAAGGTCTGTCAAAATCCGCCGGCCGCGCTCAAGCTCGCCAAGGGCACCACGCAGATGAGCCGGTTCCTGGACATGAGAGCGAAGGGCGTGACCGTCTGTCTCGGCTGCGATGGCGTGAATTCCGGCGATCACAAGGACATGTTCAGGTCCATGTATCTGGCCGCGACTTTGCCGAAAGACGCCAAGATCGATCCAGAGGCCATCACCGCCGAGGAAGTCATAGAAATGGCGACGCTTGCGGGGTATCGCGCCATCGGATGGGAGCACGACCTCGGTTCGATCGCCGCCGGCAAGAAGGCCGATCTCATCCTCATCGACATCGACCGGCCGGAATGGGTGCCGACCTACAATTATGTGTACAGCCTCGTTTACACCGCGAGCGGGGACAGCGTCGATACCACCATCGTCGACGGCAGGATTCTCATGGAGAACCGCCGGCTCACGACCATCGATCTCGAGGAGGTGCACGCACGCTGCCGCGAGTTGGCGCCGAAGCTCGCGGCGCGGGCCAATGTCAAGCCGCAGTCGCGCTGGCCGATCGTCTGACGCCGCCCATGCGCCGCATTGTCTGCGGGCGAGGACGTTCCGCTCAAGGATGCACGGGTTGAGCGCTGACCCATGACGCCGTCGCCCGTCAAGTGGATCGGACAGTCGGTCACGCGGCTGGAAGATCCGCCCCTGGTCACCGGCCGTGGGCGATTTGCCGGTGACATCTGCTTCCCGCACCAGCTCCATATGCGCATCGTGCGGTCGCATGTTGCGCACGGCAGGATCACCTCCGTCGATTCCAGCGCCGCCCGAGCCGTGCCCGGGGTCTTCGCCGTCTGGACCGCGGCCGATATCTCCGACGTTCCGCCGATCGATTTCCGCGAGGGGCGGATCGAAAAGCTCGAACCTTACCGCCAACCGGTGCTCGCGGCCGATCGCGTGCGTTACGTCGGCGAACCGATCGCTGCCGTGTTCGCCGACGACCCCTATGTCGCCGAGGATGCCGCCGATCTGGTGCTTGTGAGCATCGAGGAGCTGCCGGTGCTGCTCGACGCGCGGGACGAGCCCGGAGACTTTTGCGCCGACCGCAACACCGAAGTGACGATCGTCCGTCAGGGCTACGGTGATCTCGATGCCGAGCTTCGTGCGGCGCATGCGGTCGTGGAGTTGGAGCTGTCGGTCGGGCGCCATACCGGCGTGCCACTCGAGACGCGCGGCGCGATCGGCCGCTACGACTCCGCCAGGGATGTTCTCGAATTGCACGGTGCCGCCAAGATACCGCACGCCAACCGCAACCTGCTTGCGCGCATGCTCAATCGTGCTCCATCGACGGTCACTCTGCACGAATTGCATGTCGGCGGTGGCTTCGGGGTCCGCGGCGAAGTCTATCCGGAGGACGTGTTGGTCTGCGTCGCGGCCATGCGGCTCGGCCGGCCGGTGAAATGGATCGAGGATCGTCGCGAGCATCTGATGTGCGCCAGTCATTCGCGCCAGCAGATGCACAAGCTCAGGGCAGCGATCGACGCCGATGGCCGGATACTCGCGATCGATGACGAGTTCTGGCACGACCAGGGCGCCTATCTGCGCACGCACGCCATTCGCGTCGTGATGATGGTCTGCGGATTTCTGCCGGGTCCTTATCGGATGCAGGCCTATCGTTCCGTTGGTCACGTCAGGCTCACCAACAAGACGCCTGCGGCTACCTATCGGGCACCGGGGCGATTCGAATTCGACGTTCGTCCGCGAACGCCTCATGGACGCGGTGGCGTCGCACCTCGGCATCGACCCGATCGAGGTCAGGCGCCGCAATGCCATCACCCGGGACGAGATGCCGTACGAGCGCGCGCTGCAAGATTATGGCGAAGAGATCCACAACGACTCCGGCGATTATCTCTCGCTGCTCGACAGGGTGCTCGCGGCCGCCGATTGGGAAGCGCTGAGCGCGCAATGCGAGCGGCGTCGTGCGAGGGGTGAGCTCGTCGGCGTCGGACTGGCGATGTTCGTGGAGAAGAGCGGACTTGGCCCCTCCGATGGCGTCAGGATTTCCGTCGACACGGCAGGAAAGATCGAGATCGTCACGGGAGGCGCATCGCTCGGACAGGGTTTCGAGACGGTGATCGCACAGGTATGCGCGGAAGCGCTCGGCGTCGACTATCGCGATATCCGGGTCGTCCATGGGCAGACCGACAGGATCGCGTTCGGAATCGGTGCACATGCGTCGCGCGCGACCGTGATGACGGCCTCGGCGACGCATAATGCCGCCCTCGCGGTCCGGCGCAAGGCGCTCGAATATGCCGCCGAGTTGCTGCAGGCGCCGGTGCAATGTCTTTCGATCGTCGACGGCAATGTCGTTCGAACCGATCGCAAGGCCGGTCCCTCGATGAGCCTGGGCGAGATTGCAGACGGCCTGTCGCCGGCGTCGAAGACACGTGGTGCGCGAGAGCCGGGGCTTTCGGCCGAAGGCTGGTTCCACGTCGAGCGCCCGGTCTATCCCTATGGCAGCCATGCGGCGATGGTTCGCGTCGACGCCGATACCGGCAACGTGACAGTCGAGCGCTATGTCATCGGCTACGACATCGGGCGTGCCATCAACCCTGCGCTGGTGAGGGGCCAGATCGTCGGCGGGTTCGCGCAAGGACTGGGCGGAACGCTGTTCGAGGAGTTTCTCTACAGTGAGGGTGGGGATCCGCTGTCATCGACGCTGGCGGATTACCTGATCCCGACCGTCCGCGAGCTCCCGGCAATCGAGATCATCCTGAGCGAAGAATACGCTACATCGCTGAACCCGCTCGGCATCAAGGGCGCCGGCGAAAGCGGCATCAATGCCGTCGCGGCGGCCATTGCCGCGGCGATCGACAACGCCATCGGCATTCCCGGAGCGATTGCGCAGCTTCCGGTGACGCCGCAGCGCCTCAAGTCCATCCTCGAGCGGCGCGCCGCTGCTTCCGGGCGAGCCGTTCGCTCATTTGACAGCTGAGGCATGGGGTGACATGGACGCCCGCGCGGTCGCTGAAGTCTTCGGCGAGCACCATTGATGTCTGCACGGAAGGCCAAGTCTGCGTGATCGACACCGCGCGAGGGGAGAACATGAGCAGCTTCGAGGCCCGCAACGCCCACTTCGATCGTCTGTTCGCAACGCAAGACCTGTATTGGCTGGGCCAGAACACCAACCATCTGCCGATGCATCCGGCCATCCGGCAGGCGCTCATGGCCTCGATCGAGTCCGAGGAGTTTCATGCCTATGCGCCGCCCGGCGGCTTCGAGAGCCTGCGGCGCGCCATTGTGGAGGACCTCGGCTTGCAGGGCGATGCGATGGCCGCGCTGGTGACCGACGGTGCCGTCGCCGCACTGGCCACGGTCTGCCGGGCTTATTGCGGACCCGGTACGAACTTCGTCACCACCGATCCGGGGTGGAAATGGCCGATGCAGTTCGCCCGTCAAGCTGGGGCCGAGGTGCGCGAAATCCCGATCTACGATCCGCATGCCGGGTATCGCTTGACCGCGCCCAAGCTTGCCGAAAGCGTCGACCGCGACACGCGAATCATCTACCTCGTCGACCCCAACAATCCACTCGGCATTTGTTACACGCGTGCCGAGATAACGGAGTTCTGCGACATCGCTCGCAGGGTTGGTGCTCTGGTGCTGCATGATTGCACCTATCGCGATTTTGCCGAGAACCATACGCTGGCGGCGAGCCTCTACCCGGAAGGTGCGATCACCATCTACAGCTTCTCGAAATGGCTCGGGCTCGCGGGCTTGCGGGTCGGCGCCGTAATCGCCAGCCGAGACAACATAGAGAAGCTTGCGGCATACGCGACTGCGACGTTGGGCTGCAGCGTGATCGCGCAGCGCGCGGCGGCGGCGGGCCTTGCGGTCAAGTCGGAATGGATGAAAGAAGTTCAAGGCACTCAGCGCCGCAATCAAGCCGCAGTTAGAGATGCCGTTGACAGAATTCCCGGTCTGTCGCTGCCGGTCTATCCATCGCATGGCAACTTTCTCATCATCGAATGCGTCGAGCTCGGCTGCAGGCCGGAAGCCCTGGCGGCGGTCTTCGCCGAGCGCGGCATCATGATCAGGCAGGGCGCCTATCACACGCCGCGCTTCGGCTCACGATTCGTGAAGGTGAGCACGACGGTGCCGTCCGAATGGATCGATGCGTTCTGTCGACAGTTGCCGCAGGCCATCGTATCGGCGCGGGGGCTGAACGACGTGCCGCCGCTGTTCTGATTGCCGTCCGCTGCTCCCGGCAGCGCCGACCTGGCAGGCTTTCGGCGAATTCTGACCCGAACGGAGCGCAATATGGACGGCAAATCCCGCATCAAGACGACGCTGGTCGGCTCCTATCCGGTACCCGATTGGCTTACGGCCTTGCCTTCCGAGCAGGCCTTGATCGATGCAACCCGCGTGGTGATGCACATGCAGGAGCAGGCAGGAATTGATGTGGTTTGCGACGGTGAGCTGTATCGATTTGACGTGAATCACCCCGAGGCGCAGGGAATGATCGAATATTTCTTGCATCCCATGTCGGGGGTCCGGAGTGCGCCGACATACGAAGAGCTCAGTGCCTTTTCGAGCCAAAAGGGAATGTCGTTCCGCCGGCGGCCGCCGGGAGTTGTCGAAGGAAAGATCGGCAACGGCACGCTCGATCTCGCAGGCCCGTGTGCCCGCGCAAGAGCGCTCACCTCACGGCCGTTCAAGTTCACGGTGACGGGCCCGCACATGCTCGCCAAGACATGTGTGAACAAATACTATCGGGATCCGTCATCGCTCGCGATGGCGATCGCCGAGGTGCTTGCGGACCAGATGAAATTACTCAACGCCGATGTCGTGCAGCTGGACGAGGCCAATTTGCCGGGCAGTCCGGATGAATGGGTCTGGGCAGCAGAGGCGCTGAACAAAGTGCTCGATGCGGTGCCGACCACGCCGGCAGTGCATCTGTGTTTCGGCAATTATGGCGGGCAAATCACTCAGAAGGGCTCTTGGGACAGGCTGATCGATTATTTGAACAGCTTGCACGCGGACCATGTGGTCCTGGAGCTGGCTCATCGGCCAATGAGCGATCTCGCAGCTTTGAAAGAGATACGCCGGGAGATCAGAGCGCCAATATCGAACGGACCGCAAGATCCAACAGCTCTGCGTGCTGTTGGGGCGCGACCTTTACGAAGGAGCGCATTCAACTCGAACCCAGAATTCGGCGTAAGAGCTCGGGCTATCCGAACAGGCTGCCCTGGCCGTTGTTGCCGCCATCGCGGCGGCCGCGCGGCCTTGGGGCGGGAGCGGAATGAGCTTCCGCCCTCTTGCCGGCAGGGGTCTCCTCGGCCAGCGCGCGAACCCGGCCGTCGCGAAACTCGATCTCGAGCCGCATGCCGGGATCGACCGCTGCCGCCTGTGCCAGCGGACGGCCATCGAGGTCGCGCACCAGCGCGAAGCCGCGCGCCAGCACGCCGCGATGCGAAAGCGCGTTGAGCAATTGCCCGCAGCGCTCGACCGACTCCAAACGATGCCGCAGCGAAAGCCGTGCCGCGCGCTCGGCGCGCTGGCGCAGGGCGGCCACGCGTTCGCACTGGACGGCGATGCGATGGCGATGCGAGGCGGCATTGGCGCGCAAGGCGGCGGCCAGCCGCAGCGCTGCCGTTGCAAGCCGCTCCTGGCGGCGCCGCCGATCGCCGCGCTCCGCGCGCTTGGCGCGTTCCACCAGGACATCGACCAGCTCGCATGAACGCCGCAAGCGCGCGCGCAGGAGTTGCGGACCGAGCCGGGCGGCGGTGCGCGAGAACTGGGTGTGATGGATTTGCGCGTTGGCGTGCAGGGCGCGGGGAAGCCGTGCGGCGGCATGATCGAGCCGCTGGCGCGGCAGCGCCAGCAATTCCTCGCCCGTGGGCAAGGCACGGGTCGCGGCGCGCAGCTCGGTGCGTCGCGCGTCCTGGCAGCGCTGCCAGCAGGCCAGCGACCGCCGCGCCAGGCTGTCGATGCGCACGAGGAGCTCGGTGCGCACCGGCACCGCCATCTCGGCAGCGGCCGACGGCGTCGGCGCGCGCACATCGGCGGCAAAGTCGATCAGCGTCACGTCGGTCTCGTGCCCGACCGCCGAGATCAGCGGGATCCTGCTCGCCGCCGCGGCGCGGACCACGCTCTCCTCGTTGAACGACCAGAGGTCTTCGAGCGAGCCACCGCCGCGGGCGACGATGATCAGGTCGGGCTTGCCCACCGGCCCGTGCGCCGGCAGCGCATTGAAGCCATGGATGGCGGCGGCGACCTCGTCGGCCGAGCCGTCGCCCTGCACCCGCACCGGCCACACCAGCACGTGGCGCGGAAAACGTGCGCCGAGCCGCTGCAGAATATCGCGGATGACGGCGCCGGTCGGCGAGGTCACCACCCCGATGCGTTCCGGCAGGAACGGCAACCGCTGCTTTCTGGCGGGATCGAACAGGCCTTCGGCCGCGAGCCTCCTTTTGCGCTCCGCCACCAGCGCCATCAGCGCGCCGATGCCCGCCGGCTCGAGCGTCTCGATCACGATCTGGTATTTCGACTGGCCGGGAAAGGTGGTGAGGCGGCCGGTGACGAGGACTTCCAGCCCCTCCTCGGGCTTGATGCGGATGCGGCCGAGCGTGCTGCGCCAGATTACCGCTTCGACCTTGGCGCCCTCGTCCTTGAGCGCGAAATAGCAGTGCCCGGAGGAGTGCGGGCCGCGGTAGCCCGAGATTTCGCCGCGCACGCGCACATAGCCGAAGGCATCCTCGACGGTTTTTCTGAGCGCCGCCGAGAGCTCGGAGACGGTCCATTCCGGGATGTTGAGGCGCGCCTGCTCGTTCATCCGAAGTGGTGAATCACCCTACATGCGCGGCGTCAAGCTCGTAGCCCGGATGAAGCGGAGCGAAATCCGGGCTCTTGGCGGGCCGTGGAGGTCCCGCATTGCGCTCTGCTCCATGCGGGCTATGCGTCGCTACCCCTCGACCTTTACGTCGTATTGCTCGTCGCTGACGTGCTCGAGCCAGGTCACATGCGTGCCGTCGAGATGCTCCTGCAGGGCGATATGGACCATGTCGGTGGTCGGGCCGGCGCCGTGCCAATGCTTTTCTCCGGGCGCGATAAAGACCGTATCGCCGGGCCGGATTTCACGCGCCGGTCCGCCCCACACCTGCACCCGCCCAAGACCGGAAACCACGCGCAATGTCTGTCCGAGCGGGTGGCTGTGCCATGCGGTGCGGGCGCGCGGCTCGAACCGCACGAAGGCGCCCCTGATCCGCGCCGGTGCCGGCGCGTCGATGATCGGGTCTTGCCAGACCGTGCCGGTGAACGATTCCGCCGGCATCCGGCGCGACGGCATCGAGCCCAACGGTTTGATCTCCATGAATTGTCCCTCGCTCCGCTACCCCGCGGTCCTAGCACTGATCGGTGGAGGCTAGAAGGCCCCACCGCGCGCGCGGTGCGCGACGGTGGTTCATGCGCAACTCACCCGGCCGGTGGCTGTGAGGGAGTGCCTCACCCTTCAGGGCGCGTTTCGCCATGCGTGAGCTTCGCTGCGGTCACCGGAACGCTGCACGGCCGACCCCATCATGCGCGATGCTCGAACGGATTGACAAAATCGGCACCGAGGTCAGCCACATCGGAAACGTTGGGCGTGGCGAGCGTCATCCCATGAACTTTGGCTGTCGCCGCGAGCAGCGCATCCACGGTTGAAACAGGACGCTTGGCGCCCATGTGCCCCCATTCATCCGCAACGGCCTGATCGATAGGAAGGATACGTTCGGCAAAGGACCGGACTACCGTAGTCAGCCACTTCTCCAGGGCGCGGGCCTGGGCCGAGTTGCTTGGCCGAGCCCGCTCGATGCCTTTGCGGATTTCGCCGAGCACCAGCACGCTGAGATAGATGTCGGCGTCGCCGAGCGCGTCGTACCAGGCAGCGACGTTTGGATCGCACTTGGCGCCCTTTCGGACCTCAGAAATGATGTTGGTGTCGATCAGGTAGTTCACAGCGCGATGTCTCGCCCGAGGTCACGCGCACGGGTCAGATCGATCCCTTCCAGCGGCGCTGCTGCCAGAAGCGCCTTGAAACTCTTCGCCTTGCCGGGGCCGAACCGCTCCCGCAGCAGAGCCCGAGCCTCGGCCTCGCGGGCGGGGTCAGAGAGTGCCTGGGCCACCCCACGGACCAATGCGGCATCATCCTTGCGCACATTCACTTCGACACGCACGACGCCGCGCCGCTTCAGGCGGCTGCGGAACGCGGAGACCGGCTTTCGTTGTACACTTGCCACACAAACCCATCCTTCTCAATTTCCGGAAATGTATCCGGAAATTGCCGTCGAGGCAACTCCAAGCCGGTCAATTGAAACCCGGGTCCTTCCTGGTCGATATGGTGTGCGGCGGGGCAATGGCCCGAAATTCTGCTAGCGGCAGCCGGTTCGGTTAATCGAGCTTGATGCCCATCTCCTTGACCAGCTTGCCGTACTTCTCGTAGTCGTGGCGAATGAGAGCGGCGAAATCCGCCGGCGACAGGATCAAAGGCTCGAGGCTCCCCGACACGTTGAGCTTTTCCGCGAAATCCGGCCGGGCGAGAAGCTTGTGGATCTCGGTGCGCAAGGTGGTCACCACCGGCTCCGGCGTGCCGGCCGGCGCGAACACGCCGAGCCAGATGTCGACCTCGAAGCCGGGATAGACCTCGCCGATGGTCGGCAGATCGGGGAAGCGCTTGGAGCGGTTCTTGCCGCTCGCTGCGAGCGGGCGCAATTGCCCGGACTGGAGGAGGGGAGCGCTGGCCGAGCCCGAGAACAGCACCTTGGTATCGCCTGCGACCGTCGCCGTGGTCGCCGGCGCGGCACCCCGAAACGGCACGTGCAGGAGGTCGATGCCCGGCGCGCCGCTTGAGCATCTCCATGGAAAGATGGTGCTGGCTGCCGTTGCCGGAGGAGCCATAGGGCAGCGGCGGCTTGCTGTTGCGCGCGTATTCGATGAACTCCGGAAAATTGTTGGCCGGCACCGCCGGGTTGATCGAGAGCATGAACTGATTGGTAGCGATGCTCGCCACCGGCAGCAGATCCTTGATCGGATCGTAGCTGAGCTTGGAGTAGACGTGCGGATTGATGGTGATCCCGCTGTCGGCGTGCAGCAGCAGCGTGTAGCCGTCGGGGGCGGACTTGGCGACCGCGTCGGCGGCGATGTTGCCGTTCGCGCCCGGACGGTTCTCGATCACCACCGACCATCCCTGGGATTCCTGCAAGTAGGTCGCCAAGAGCCGCGCCGAAATATCGGGGGCTCCGCCCGGCGGAATTGTCACCAGCATGCGGATCGGCCGCGACGGAAACGGAGCCTGCGCCTGCGCGGCCTCGCCCAGCGTCGCTGCGAGCAACACCAGCGCCATGCGCATCGATCTGGTCGTCATGCCTTTATCTCCAAGTTGGAGCTGTGGCGGATCGCTTGCCGGGGCTTCCCCCATGCTACACCACCTGCCCAAATCTTGCCTGCGGTCCCGGTAGCACATCGATGAACATCCTCATTCTCGGATCGGGCGGGCGTGAGCACGCACTCGCCTGGAAGATCGCGGCGAGTCCGTTGGCCGAGCGGCTCTTTTGTGCGCCGGGCAATGCCGGCATCGCGCGGGAAAGCACCCTGGTGGCGCTCGATTCAACCGACCACGCGGCGGTGATCGGGTTCTGCAAAGGGCACGGCATCGATCTCGTGGTGGTCGGCCCCGAGGCACCGCTCTGCGCCGGCATCGTCGACGATCTCACGGCGGCAGGGATCAAGGCTTTCGGTCCGACCAGGGCGGCGGCGCAACTCGAAGGCTCCAAAGGCTTCACCAAGGACCTGTGCAGGGCGAACCGGATTCCGACCGCCGCCTACGAGCGCTTCACCGCCGCAGCGCCAGCGAAGGGGTACGTTGCCGCAATAGGCGCGCCGATCGTCGTCAAGGCTGACGGCCTGGCAGCAGGGAAAGGCGTGGTGGTGGCGGCCAGCACCGCCGAGGCGCAAGCGGCGATCGACATGATGTTCGGCGGCGCGCTCGGCGCGGCCGGTGCCGAAGTCGTGGTGGAGGAGTTCCTGAGGGCGAGGAAGCATCGTTCTTTGCACTCTGTGACGGGGAGACCGCGATCGCGCTCGCTTCGGCGCAGGACCACAAGCGGGCGTTCGACGGTGACCAGGGTCCGAACACCGGCGGAATGGGAGCCTATTCGCCGGCGCCGGTGATGAGTGCTGACATGTCACGACGGACGATGGACGAGATCGTGCTGCCGACCATGCAGGCGATGCGGGCGATGGGCGCACCCTACAAAGGCGTGCTCTATGCCGGGCTGATGATCACGGCCGAGGGGCCCAAGCTGATCGAGTACAACGTGCGCTTCGGCGATCCCGAATGCCAGGTGCTGATGCTCCGCCTGATGTCGGACCTGCTCCCGGCGCTGTTGGCCTGCTGCGACGGGATGCTGAAGAACTTCGATCTGCGCTGGCATCCCGAGGCAGCCTTGACCGTGGTGATGGCCGCCAACGGCTATCCCGGCAGCTATGCCAAGGGCTCGGTGATCGAAGGGCATCGACGCCGCGGCTGCGGTCGAAGGGGTGGAAATCTTCCATGCCGGCACCAGGGAGGAGGGCGGGCGCATCCTGGCGAATGGCGGCCGCGTGCTCGACGTCTCGGCGCTCGGCAAAACCGTCGGCGAGGCGCAGCAGCGCGCCTACGCGGCCATCGACCGCATCCGCTGGGATCGGCGGCTTCTGCCGCCGCGACATCGGCTTTCGGGCGGTGGAACGGGAAAAAGCAAAACGATAATCTTCTCGCAGGAATGCGAGCAGCCATATATTCTGCAAGATAGAAATATATACGAGGGCTTTCGATGGGTATTCTCATCAGAAATTCCGAGACCGAAGCGAAGGTTCGCAAGCTCGCCAAACGGACCGGGCGGACGATCACAGCTGCGATTGATCATGCTGTGGACCAGGAGCTTGCCAGGCTGGTGCCGCCACGGCGAAAAAAGGGCGTGTGGATCGCAAGAAGCTGGCTGACCTATTGAGGCTATTTTGATTCTCTCCCGGTTGATGATCCGCGATCGCATGAGGAGATCATCGGCTATGACGAACATGGAGTACCGAAGTGATCGTTGTCGACACTTCCGCTCGGTTTGTCATTGCCGCCCAAGATTTCTCCAAGACCGATATCCAGCCTGCTGGGCGGGCATGACGCATATAGCCTTCGAACCAGAAGAAATTCCGATGCCCGATCTGGCCGACCTCTATCCCGGTTTTGCCTCGAAGTGGATCGACACCGCGGCCGGCCGCATCTTCGCGCGCACCGGCGGGGAGGGGCCGCCGCTGCATTCTCCTGCACGGCTATCCGCAGACCAACGTGATGTGGCATCGCCTGGCACCGGCGCTGGCGCGGCATTTCAGCCTGGTCATTCCCGACCTGCCCGGCTACGGCTGGTCCGATGCGCCGCGATCCGACGCCGAGCACGCGCCCTATACCAAGCGCGCGATGGCGGCTGCGATGATCGAGGTGATGGAAGCGCTCGGACACGTGCGCTTTGCGCTCGCCGGCCATGACCGCGGCGGCCGCGTCGGCTATCGCCTCGCGCTCGATCATCCCGGTCGCCTCGACCGTCTGGCCGTGCTCGATATCGTGCCGACCTGGGCGATGTGGCATCGCATGGATGCTCGCCTTGCCAATCGCGCCTGGCACTGGCCGTTCCTGGCGCTGCCGGAACCGTTTCCGGAAACCATGATCGGCAAGGATCCGCTGTTCTTTTTCGACTGGCGCGCCGCGCGCGGAACCAAAGCCAAGTCGCTCGCCGCCTTCGATCCGCGGGCGCTCGCGCATTACCATGCCTTCTTCAACGATCCCGTGCGGATCCACGCGACCTGCGAGGATTATCGCGCCGGCCGCACCACCGATCTCGCGCATGACGAGGCCGACCGCGCTTGCGGAAAAAAGATCACCTGTCCGATGCTGGCGCTCTGGGGCGCGGCAGGCGGCATCCCGGCCGAGACCGAGGGGCCGCTCGCGACCTGGCGCGAATGGGCGACCGACCTGCATGGTTTCGCCATCGACAGCGGGCATTATCTCGCCGAGGAGGCGCCGGAGGAAACGGCCGAGGCGCTGATCGAGTTCTTCACAGCGTGACGTTGCGAATGATGCCGCAGATCGATCGCCAGGCGAGCTTCTCCGGCACCAAGGAGGTCGCGCCGGCCCTTGCGTTCGATTCCGCTCGGCTCGGAGGCTTTCCTTGCTGCCCGGCTGCCCGGGTTCCAAGGCCCGCTCTGCCGTGCGCCAGTTCAAGGGCGGGCAGTCCAATCCGACGTATCTGCTGGAGACGCCGGGACGCCGCTATGTGCTGCGCCGGAAGCCGCCGGGCAAGCTGTTGCCGTCCGCGCATGCGGTCGACCGCGAATTCCGGGTCATCAGCGCGCTCCACGCGCAGCGCTTTCCGGTGGCCGAGCCCATCATCTATTGCGATGACGACGGCATCGCCGGCACGCCGTTCTATGTCATGGGCCATGTCGAGGGTCGCGTCATATGGGAGCCGCACATGCCGGCGTGCGCAGCGGTTCGAGCGCACAGCGGTTTATGACGCCATGAATGCCACGCTGGCACGGCTCCATAGCTTCGATCCGGCGGCGATCGGCCTTGGCCGATTTCGGCCGCGGCGATAACTATGTGGCGCGCCAGGTCGACCGCTGGTCGAAGCAATATCGCGCCTCCGAGACCGAGCAGATCGAGGAGATGGAAAAGCTGATCGGCTGGCTGCCCGCACATCTTCCGCCGCCGGCCCCGGTGCGGCGTCGTGCATGGCGACTATCGCCTCGACAACATCATCCTGGCGCCGTCCGAGCCGGCCATTCTCGCCGTGCTCGACTGGGAGCTTTCGCACGCTGGGCGATCCGCTCGCCGACCTCGCCTATCATCTGATGCAATGGGACATGCCGCCGTCCGAGAGCGGCGCCGGCGTCGGCACGCTCATGGGCCATGATCTCGACAATCTCGGCATTCCTGCGCGAGGCAGACTATGTGGAGGCCTACTCGGCGCGCACCGGCCTCGATCCGCGACCGCATCTGCCGGTCTATCTCGCCTATAATTTTTTCCGCTTGGCGGCGATCTTCCAGGGGATCGCCGGGCGCGTTCGCCAGGGCACGGCTACCAGCGAGAATGCGGCCGCCATGGCGCCGCTGGTGCGTCCGCTTGCCGTCAAGGCGTGGGCATTTGCGCGCGAGGCAGGCGCCATATGAGCAAGACATTCGGTCTCGCACTCGGCGGCGGAGGAGCGCGCGGGCTCGCGCATATCGCCGTGTTCGAGGCGCTCGACGAGATCGGCAAGAAACCCGCCGCCATCGTGGGAACCTCGGTCGGCTCGCTGCTGGGCGCTGCCTACGCGGCCGGAATGTCGGGAAAGCAGATGCGACGGTTCGTGACTGCGCTGGCGCACAACCGCGGCGAAGTGTTCCGCCGGCTGATAGCAGCGCGCGCCAGCACGTTCTCCACGTTCTTCAATCTGGGCTTGGGCAGCGTCGATGCTGGTCGACGCGGAAAAATTCTGCGGTCAGTTCCTGCCGGACGATATTCCGGACGATTTCGAGGACCTCGAAATCCCGTTGACCGTCGTCGCCACCGATCTCTACCGCCGCCAGGCGGCGGTGTTTTCGTCGGGCGCGCTCAAGCCCGCGCTCGCCGCTTCGATTGCGCTTCCGACGGTGATGCGCCCGGTCGTGGTCAACGGCCGCATCCTCATCGATGGCGGGGCGATCAATCCGCTGCCGTTCGACCTGCTGCGGGGACGCGCCGACGTCGTCGTCGCAGTGGACCTTTCCGGCGAGCCGACCGAGGAGCGGCGCGAGATCCCCAGTCCGTGGGAATGCGCGCTCACCACCGTCATGGTCATGGGCGGCGCCATCACCGCCGAGAAGATCAAGCACGGCCCTCCCGACCTCATCGTGCGGCCGAAGGTCGGCTCCTTCCGCACCCTCGATCTTCTGCAGGCGAGCGCGATCCTGCGGGCGTCGGAGCCGGTGAAGGCGGAATTGAAGGAGAAGCTGGCGGCGCTGCTGTCGTAGTTCGCGGCAGCGTGGCGCGGCGCGCGCTCGACGCGTGGGCAAAACCGTTTCGGCGCCGTGCCCACGCGCCGCCGGCAACCCGAACGGTTTTGTCCACCCTACCGCACGTCGCAGCGCTTGGAATCCTCGAGCGTGCCGGTGCTCAGGTTGATCCAGTTGGCAGCGGCGAAATAACAGACCGCAACCGATTTCTCCTTCTGCAAGGTCACCACGAATATCTCGCGATTGTCGGTGGAATCCCCGCGCGCGAAAGTGACGCTCTTGATCTCGTAAGCCTTTCCCGATGATGGTCTTGAACGACTGCTGGTCTTGCGCATCCGCCGATGCGGCGAGACCGAACAGCGCTGCGGCAAGTGCGACGAATTTCTTCACAAGCTCCTCCTCGATGGAATGATGCTGATGCGCGGATGCATAGTTGAGGATCGCCGGCGCCGTCACGACGTCTTGCGATGGCAGCTTCATGCCCTGCGCGCACGAAAGAAACCCTGCAGCAGCGCGCCGGCCACGGCCTCTCCAATTCCGCCATAGACTTCCGGCCGATGCAGGCAACTCGCTGCCGAGAAATAGCGCACGCCGTTCTCGACGGCGCCGCCCTTGGGATCGGCGGCGCCGAAATACAGCCGCCGGATGCGGGCGAACGAGATCGCGGCAGCGCACATCGTGCAGGGCTCGAGCGTGACATAGAGGTCGCAGTCGAGAAGCCGTTCGCTGCCGAGTGCCGCCGCGGCGTGACGGATCGCCACCACCTCGGCATGCGCCGTCGGATCGCGCGTCGGCAAGGGTCCGATTGCCGGCCCGAGCGACGACGTCGCCGGCGCGCACGATGACGCAGCCGACCGGCACCTCGCCGGCTTCGCAAGCCGCCCGCGCCTCGTCGAGCGCGATCTCCATGAAGGTCTGCGTCGGCATGGCTCGTCGAAGTCCTCCGGCTTTGCTATCACGCGGCCAGTCCGGCGGCGAGCCCAGTGAAGAGGAACATGAGCGGGCAACGTGAACATAGCGGGCGCGGCGAGCGCGTCGCCAAGGTGATCGCGCGCGCGGGACTTGCTTCGCGCCGCGAAGCGGAGGCGTGGATCACGGCCGGGCGGGTCGCGGTCAACGGCAAGGTGATCGCTTCGCCGGCGCTCAACGTGACGCCGGCGGACCGGATCGCGGTCGATGGTCAGCCGTTGCCGGTGCGCGAACGCACGCGGCTCTTCCTCTATCACAAGCCGCGCGGCCTCCTGACGACGCACGCGGATCCCGGCAGGCGCGCCACGATCTTCACGCGTTCTGCCCAAGAGCCTGCCGCGGCTCATCAGCGTGGGCCGGCTCGACATCAACACGGAGGGGCTGCTGCTGCTCACCAATGACGGCGGGCTCGCGCGCATGCTCGAGCTGCCGGCGACCGGCTGGCTGCGCCGGTATCGCGTGCGTGCCCATGGCCGCGTTGCGCAGGATCAGCTCGACCGGTTGCGCGCGGGCGTCACCATCGACGGCATCCGCTACGGACCGATCGAGGCCAGGCTGGATCGCACGCAGGAGAGCAATGTCTGGCTCACCTTCGCCATCCGCGAGGGCAAGAACCGCGAAGTGAAGAACGTGCTCGGCCAGCTCGGCCTCGCAGTGAACCGGCTGATCCGGGTCTCATTCGGACCGTTTCAACTCGGCGACCTACCGGAAGGCGCGATCGCGGAGGTGAAGACGCGAACGTTGCGCGAGCAGCTCGGCGAGCGGATCGCGGCCGCGGCCGGCGCCGACTTCACGGCGACAATCGTCGAGCGCGAGCTTCCGGCTGAGCCTGCGGCTCGCAAGGGCTCCGGGCTGCGCGCGAGCGACCCGCCACGCGAGCGGGCGACCGCCGGCGCGCGCTCCAAAGGGCGTGACTTGCGGCAAGCCCGACATGCGCGCGGCACCGCGCCGAGCGGCGCATCGGAAGCAAATCGCGAACCGGCGCTGCGCGCCGGCGCCAAGCGCAAGCGCCGCCGTTCCGATGCGGAGCGCATCGGTGAGCCCGAACGCGCCCGGCAGGAGAAGCGCCGCAGCCGACGGCCACCCCGCGAACGGCGGCGCTGATGCGCATCGTCGGCGGACGCCTGCGCGGGCGCACGCTCGCTACGCCCAGGACGAACGTGATCAGACCGACAGCGGATCGTTTGCGCGAAGCTTTGTTCAACGTTCTCGTGCACGCTTATGACGATCCCGTCACCGATGCGCGCGTGCTCGATCTGTTCGCCGGGACCGGCGCGCTCGGGCTCGAGGCGCTCTCGCGCGGCGCGGCATTTGCTCTGTTCGTCGACGACGGCGCGCAGGCACGCGCCCTGATCCGCGAGAATGTCGCGGCCTTGGGGCTGGGCGGCGTCAGCCGGATTTTCCGGCGCGATGCTGTCAATCTCGGAGCGGCGCATCCGCTCGCGCCATTCTCGCTCGCTTTTCTCGATCCGCCCTATGGCCGCGGCCTCTCGGAGCAGGCGCTGGCGAGCGCGCGCGCCGGAGGATGGCTGGGCCCGGACGCACTGGTCGTCGTGGAGGAGGCGACACAGGCGAATTTCGCCGCGCCGCATGGGTTCGACGAGCTCGAGCGCCGCAGCTACGACGACAGCGCGATTTTCGTGCTGCGATACCGTGGATGATACGAGCACAGCACCATGCGGGCTCGCATCGATCGCTCGTTGCAGGGAAGCTCAGTCGACGCTCACTCCGCTGGCCTTGATCGGAACGGCCCATCGCTCGATCTCGCTCGCAACGAACTTGGCCAGATATTCCGGCGTCCGCCGCTCGGGCGCCGGGATCGTCACGCCGATGCTGCCGAACCGCTCGCGCACCGCCGGCGTCTCCACCGCATCGTGCGATGCCTTGGCAAATCGCCGCACGATCACATCGGGCGTTCCCTTCGGAAAGGAGAAGGACGCCCAGCTGCCGCAGTCGAGGCCCGAGAGGCCCATTTCCTGCGCGGTCGCCAGGCTGGTGAGACCGGGTGCGCGGTCGAGGCCCAGCGTCACGATCGCCTTTACCGCGCCGCCTTGGATTTGCGGCAGTGCCGTTGAAATCTGCTCGGCGATGAAGTCGATGCGGCCGGCGATCAAATCCTGCATCGCCGGCCCGGCGCCGCGATAAGGCACATGCGTGATCCTGGTGCCCATGGCGGCGTCGAGCAGAATGGCACAGACATGCGTGCCGGAGCCGGCGCCGGCGGAGCCGTACTGCATCTTGACCTGATTGGCTTTGGCATAGGCGACGAACTCGGGCAGCGTATCCGCCGGAAAGTCCTTGCGCGTGATCAACACCCTCGACGAGTCGGAGAACAGCGCAGCGTGCTCGAAGTCGGTCAGCGCGTTGTAGAGCGGCCTCTTGTAGAGGGTCTGGTTGATCGCGAGCGTAGCGCTGCCCGAGAGCATGACGGTGTAGCCGTCGGGTGGAGCCTTCGCGACCCGGGCTGCGCCGGTCATGCCGCCGGCGCCGCCGACATTCTCGACGATGATCTGCTGGCCCAGGAGCTCGCTCAGGCGCGCCGCCATGATCCGCCCGATGGTGTCGACCGGCCCGCCGGCGGCGAACGGCACCACCATGGTGACCGGCTCGCGTCGGCCAGTTCTGCGCGCTGGCCGTGCCGGCAGGAGCAAGCGACGCGCCGAGCAATGCGGCAGTGAAAATCGTTCCGCGCATCTCTCTTTCTCCCTGCGGCTCAATCGGCGCTGATGCCGGCCTGACGGATCGGCTTTGCCCAGCGCTCGATTTCGTCTTGCAGGAACCTGGCCAGATATTCGGGGCTGCGGCGCGCCGACGGCGCGATCTCGAGGCCCAGTTCCTCGAGCCGCTTGCGAATGCCGGGATCATCGAGCGTATCGCTCATCGCCTTGTTGAGCTT
The DNA here is from genome assembly GCA_963831225.1 of uncultured Alphaproteobacteria bacterium. GTDB lineage: Bacteria > Pseudomonadota > Alphaproteobacteria > Rhizobiales > Xanthobacteraceae > VAZQ01. Next base: position 43,453 of record CAWHPT010000087.1, on the reverse strand, counting down.
GCGCACGATCGCCTCCGGCGTTCCCTTCGGCAGGAAGAACGCGTTCCAGACGCTCGCCTCGACGCCGGCGAAGCCTTGCTCGCCGGTGGTCGCCAGATCCGCGATGATCGGCACGCGCTTTTCCGCCATCACGGCAATTCCTTTCACGGTGCCCTGCTTGGCTTGCTGCGCGCCGGTCTGGATGGTGTCGCACATGTAGTCGATGCGCCCGCCGATGAGATCCTGCATGACCGGGCCGGCTCCGCGATAGGGTACGTGCGTGACGTCGATCCCGAGCGTGAGATTCAACAATACGCAGGGAAGATGCGTGCCCGAGCCGACGCCGGCCGATCCGAATTGCATCCTGGCCTGGTTGGCCTTGGCGTAGGCGATGAACTCCTGCAGGTTGCCCGCAGGGAGATCCTTGCGGGCGAGCAGAATTCTCGGCGACTCCGAAACCATGCCGACGGGCTGGAAATCGGTCATCGAATTGTAGAGCGGCCGCTTGTACAGCGACTGGCTGTAGGCGTGGGTGCCGGAATTGCCGATCAGCATCGTGTATCCGTCGGGTGCGGCCTTGGCGACGCGCTGGCTGCCGATGGTGCCGGCCGCCGCGCCGATATTGTCGACCACGATCGACTGGCCGAGGATCTCGCCCATATGCTGCGCCTGAATGCGCACGCTCACATCGATGCCGCCACCGGCGGCGAACGGAACCACGAGCGTGATCGGCCGGGTCGGCCAATTCTGCGCACCGGCTGCGGCGGTAAGGGCGACCAGTGCCGCCCCGGCGGCAACCATCGTTCTGAGCATGGCGGTCTCCTTGTTGCCCGCAAACAGTCGCGCTCATCGCGCGCGGGATCAAGCCCCACTTTGCCGCGCCGGCGGCGCGCGCACGAGGCGATGCTTCGCCATCCTGCGCCGGAGCCGGAGCCGCCGGACGTCCGTCCATGCTGGCGTGCGGCAGCCGATCAATGGGGAATGAGCGATCTTGCCAGCGCTCTTGTGTTGCAGAAAGTGCGCCACAGCGAGGGAGATCGCTTGATCACCCGCTTGGCCCGGCGGTACGGCATGGTCATAGCCGCGAGCAACCAACCTTTTGCGGTAACGGGTGCCAGATGATCATACCGCTGCAAGTCGCTGTCACACCAATCGCCCTTGTAGGACCCGTCGACCATGACATTCCGGTCACCGCCGGGATCGGTGAGGTGCGACCCGCCCGGATGCGCGAGCACCCGCAGATCGAGAAAGGGATTGCGCTGTGCGCCGATTGATTCCGGCATCTTCTGGAGATCGATAAGATCGAAACGCAAGCGCGGGTTTGCATGCAGGAGCTTGATGACGTCGCTCCATGCCAGGGCGAATCGCTCCGCACTCATGCGGTCGGAGAAATGCTCGGCCAGCAAGGGTGCATTGTGCTCGCACAATTGCCACCCCAGCCAGGTCAGCCGCCTGACCCATCCGCCGGTCTCGATCGCAAACTGCAGCATGAAAAGCAACTGACCATCGCCGTCGCGACCAAGCACAATGGCGGGGATGGTGCCGCGGCGCGCGCCGATACTCCCTTGCCAGGCAGCGAGCCGATCGAAGGTCTGGAATTCCGTTCGGTCGGCGCAACGCTCGAACGTTTTCCAATCCTGCTCGACAACGTCGAGATCGCCATAGACGTGGACATTGACGCCCGATCCGGAGGTTGAACGTGCCAACTCGGAACCGGCGGCGCGCATCGGCGCGGGGGCGGACCAGGGCAGGGCACGTACCGCGGTCGCCGGCACGCCGTCTCTGTCTGGTTGGAGAAGCAGCGCGACCCCGCCGCCGTATCGGGACGTTCGCCAGGTCGAGCAGTGACGCCGGTCCGTGCCATTGCACTCGCGCCGATGATTGTTGTTGGAGGCTCTCCCGGACGCATGGTTGCAATCATTCCTAAACAAACCGTGGTGGTCCTCCTCTCCACCCTCCACAGATACGCGCTGGGATCGCATTGGCGCAGGCCTTTGTGCCGATCGCCTTCAAGCTTCATTAAGCCTGGTCGCAAAGATGGACTGTCGGGCAGGAAGACCCGCGCATACGGCATTCTGATACTGCGGAGCCACTGTTTCGACCACGGCAGCGCGGTGCGTTGCAGCTCTCATCTCCTGCCGAACAGGCGTTCGATATCGGTGAGCTTGAGATCGACATAGGTCGGCCGGCCGTGATTGCATTGGCCCGAATTGGGCGTCGCCTCCATCTCGCGCAAGAGCGCGTTCATCTCGTCGGGCTTGAGACGCCTGCCGGCGCGGACCGAGCCGTGGCAGGCCATGGTCGAGGCCACCTGCAGGATGCGGCGTTCGAGCGGCAATGCCTCGTCCCATTCGGCCATGTGCTCGGAAAGGTCGCGCACGAGCGACTGCGCATCGACCTCGCCGAGCAGCGATGGGGTCTCGCGCACGGCGACCGCACCTGGCCCGAATGGCTCGATGACGAGACCGAACCGCGCAAGCTCATTGGCCCGAGCGACGAGGCGTGCGGCGTCGCTTTCCTCGAGCTCGACGATTTCGGGGATCAGCAGGATTTGCCGCGCAACGCCGGCCTTCCCGAGCGCCGACTTCAAGCGCTCGTAGACGATGCGCTCGTGGGCGGCATGCTGATCGACGATCACCAGCCCGTCGCGGGTCTGCGCCACGATATAGGCCGCGTGCACCTGCGCGCGCGCGGCGCCCAGCGGACGATCGAGCAGATCGGGGACAGGCTCGGCCAGCTCGACCGGCCCTGCCGCAGAAGGTCCGCCGACGTCGAATGCCGCCTGCGCCGCCTGGGCGAATCCGGCTGACGCATTGCCGTCCGGCATGGGAGCTCGCGTGCGAAATGCCGTCCGCGCCGGCGACCTGCGCCAATCCCAGTACCCTCGCTCGGGCGCTGTGGCTGGGCGTAAGGCCGCGATCGTAGCAGTGCCGCCGGCGCTCGCCGCACGCTTGCCGTCGCGCAACAGTGCGTCCTGCAGCGCGCGAATTATGAGGCTTCGAACCAGGCCAGGGTCACGGAAACGCACCTCGGCTTTGGCCGGATGCACATTGACGTCGACCTCGCGCGCCTCGATCGCGACGAAGAGCGCCACAATCGGGTGCCGGTCGCGTGGCAGGTAGTCGGAATACGCGGCACGAACAACGCCGATGAGGAGCTTGTCGCGAACCGGCCGTCCATTCACGAAGAGGTATTGCCCGAGCGAATTGGCGCGCGTGTAGGTCGGCAGCGCGGCGAAGCCTGCTATCGAGAAACCGTCACGTCCACCCTGTATCTCGATCGCGTTGGCCTGGAACTCGGCGCCGAGAATGTCGGAGAGGCGAGCAAGCCGCCCGCTCGGCCCGGGCAATGCCGCCGTCCATGTCACCGGAGTGCGCTGCTCGCCTGCGAGCGTGAAGGCGACGTCCGGCCTGCTCATGGCCAGCCGGCGCACCACCTCGCGGATCGCATCGCCTTCGCTGCGGTCGCTCTTGAGAAATTTGAGCCGCGCCGGCGTCGCGAAGAAAAGGTCGCGCACCTCGACGCGAGTACCCTCGCCGAGCGCCGCGGGCTTCAGAGCTGCTTTCTCGCCGCCGTCCACCGTAATCTGCCAGGCGTGCGGCTCGTCCGCTGTGCCGCGTGGTGATCGCGAGGCGCGCCACCGCGCCGATCGACGGCAAAGCCTCGCCCCGGAACCCCAGCGTGCTGATGTCGAGAAGGTCCTCGCCGGGCAGCTTGGATGTCGCATGACGCTCGACCGCAAGCCCGAGGTCGTCGCGGGTCATGCCGGCGCCGTCGTCGGTTATCTGGATGAGCCGGCGGCCGCCGCCGTCGGTCAGCACATCGATGCGGGTGGCCCCGGCATCGAGCGCATTCTCGACGAGCTCCTTGACCACGCTCGCCGGTCGCTCGACCACCTCGCCCGCGGCGATGCGGTTGACGATGCCTTCGGAAAGCTGGCGAACGGGCATGGTGCGAATCGAATGCTTTCGGCCACGCCAGTCTACTCTGCATGCCGGGTCGAGCGAAGTCGAGGTAACCGCAGCTGTCGTGGACGGCCAGCAGATGTCGCTGGCCGAGGGCGCGCGGTTTGAGCCGCGCGCCTTCCATGCCCTGTTTGCGACGCAGGACCAGAAGGAAGGAATGGCCGCTTTCATCGGGAAGCGGCCGGCGAAATTTCAGCATCGGTGAGCTGGCGTTTCGGATGGATCCGCGGGACGGATCGTTGAATGCATCGACGGTTCTTGCGTTGGCTTCGTTTGGGCCAAAATGGTCGACGCCGCGGCCTGCGCAAACGCTCGTGTCCCGGCCGAGCGCGCCCCCGGACTTGATCCTGGACTTGATCCGGGGGTTGCGCGCGAAGAGCCGGGACCCAAGGGCAATAGATGTGGTCCCGACGAAGCGAGAAAACGCCATCATTCTGGTCGAAAAATTGCCCGAGCTGACAGAAAAAACCTTTTCTCCTCAGGCGATTACAGCATAAGCCCGACCCATTCAGTGCTCTTACCGTCGCAGCGCGAGAACGAGAGCCGGCTTCCGGCCCTGCGATCTCGCCGTCTGCGGGCGTGCCTGCTGGAAGATCGAGAACGAGTCTCAGTTGGTGCTCGGCTTGTCCTCCGGTGGGGATTCAGGCGAATACAGATCTTCGAGCCATCTGCCGACGGTCAAAAGCAGGAGTGCCAGCACAACCGCGACGCCGACCACCCGCCACGCCGCGAGCCCGCAGGCGACGCCGAGGGCAGCGGTGACCCAAACCGTGGCGGCGGTGGTCAATCCCTCCACCATTCGCGCTTTCGCATCGCGCAGAATCACGCCGGCACCGATAAAGCTGATCCCGGCCATGACGCCCTGGATGATGCCCTGCACCACGCGGCTCAGCGCGTCGGGATTCGCGGCCATTCCCTCGACCTGAATTCCGGCGAGCGCGATGGTTGCGGCGCCGAGCGCGACCAGGGCGAGCGTCCTCATCCCGATCGGCTTGTTGGCCAAATCGCGGTTGACGCCGATCGCTGCCCCTGCCAGCACGGCCGCGCCCAGGCGCAAGACAATATCGACGAAATCCATGAAATCATTCATGCGGAGAACCGAGTGAGGATTATTCCGCCACTGCCTTGGCGCGCGCAATGACGTCCGCCGGCGAGGCATAGATCCTGTCGACGAGCTTCTGGATCTGCTCGCCATCGACGAGTTGCACCTCGATGAGCTGCACGATGAAGCTCGGGTTGCCCGGCAGATATCGCCGCATATGGCGGGCAAGCGCCTGCGCGTACAGGCTCGAGCTGCCGCCGGGCGAGAAGCCGACCATGATCGAGATTTGCCTGCCCTTGTAGAAATCGGCAACCGCGTCCTGCGCGTCGCATGGCAGCGGCGCAAGCGAAGCCACGATCAATGCGGCAACGACCGCCTTGGTTGGCAACAACATGATCCCCTCCTTCCGCAGCCGGCCCCGGCGAGCTCAGATGGAAATTGGGATCAGTGTAAGCGACTTTGCTCTAATCGACAGCGGTCTTGGCTTGGCGCAAATCCTTGACAGTGGCGCGGTGCTTCTTGGATTTCAGCCTGCGCTCGCGGGAACCGGCCGTCGGTCTGGTCGCGCGGCGCGGAGCCGGCGCCACCGCCGCGCGCCGCACCAATTCTACCAAGCGATCGAAGGCGTCCCGTCGATTGCGCTCCTGGGTGCGATGACGTTGCGCGGTGATCACGAGAACACCTTCGCGCGTGAGCCGCCTGCCGGCCAGCCGTTCCAGCCGGGCACGCACGTCATCGGGAATATGCGGCGAGCGGCGCACGTCGAAGCGAAGTTGTACCGCAGTCGAGAGCTTGTTGACGTTTTGTCCCCCCGGCCCAGAGGCGCGGACGAAGCGCTCCTCCAGCTCGCGCTCGTCGATGCTGATCTGGTTGCCTATTCGGATCATGGCGCTTGGGGCTACAGGCGCTTGCGCGTGTTGTTCAGAATCTCCAGGAAAATGAAAAATACCGAAAGCACAAGTGAACCCGCTGCAAAGCCGGCAATCCCGCCCAGAACGGCTGCAGCTTCCGGATAGAACTGGGCGAACGAAGCTGACGGGTTGGTTTGCTGGAAAGACCGGCCCGCAACGTATCCTGCTGCGCCTGCCGAGAAGACCGTGAGCACAAGGGCAATCAAGGCTGCGAACTGGGCCGTCCATATGACGGCAAGTCGGATAGCTTTGGCGAAGACGACCGCTAGAGCAAGCACGATTAGAAAGGCGATGATGATCTTGGGGTCGTCGATCGCCAATGCCAGCAAATCCCAGGGCGCGAGCACAGGATACCTCCAATAATTCAGTTCAGGGAATACACCGCAGCACGGTAGTATTGTAGTCGCGCCTGTGCGATTTGGCTAACGGGGTTGTTGAAACCGCACTCCCCCAGGTCAGCGCGTGCCCGGAATGTTCCCCTGTGCGCTGTGCGCGGGCTTGGCTGGCAACGACGAGACGGAGCGGAACGCGTCCGCCAGGCCGGCACCAAACTGGTCGTCGCGTCCTTTCGGCCCGAGGTCAGTGGCCGACGAGAGCAGGATTTTTCGAATCGCATCCGGGGTAAGCTCGGGATTGCGCTCGAGCAGCAGCGCAGCGATCCCGCTGACATGAGCGGCTGCGATCGAGGTGCCCGATGTCATCTGATAACGTGCCCGCGGTGCCGGTGCGATAATGTCGACGCCCGGTGCGGCGAGGGCAATATGCCGCCCGCGGTTGGCGATCCGCAGCAATTGGTCCTGCGCATCGGTCGCGGTGACCGCGATGACGTTGGGGTCGGCGCCCGGATAGAGCGGCTGGGATTTCGGCCCGCCATTGCCGGCGGCGGCTACCAGCACGACGCCCTTCTGCCGCGCCGCCGCGAGCGCGCGCGCGATTTGCGGATCGTTTGGACCAGCAAAGCTCATGTTCAAGACCCGCGCGCCGCGCGCGACCGCCCAGTCTATGCTGCGCAGGAGGGTGATGGTGGTGCCTTCCGGTCCTGCGCCGGAACCGTCGAATGCGCGGACTGCCAGGATGCGAGCCGACGGTGCAACCCCTTTGAGCCTCGCATGCGCAATGATGGCGCCGGCCATTGCGGTGCCGTGATCGTGGGCGCCCTCCTGCGACCCGATCGCGTCGAAGCTGGCCGCCACCATGCCGGCGATTTCGGGGTGTGACGCATCGACAGCGGAATCGATCAGCGCGACGAGGACATTGTCGCCGGTCGAGAATTGATGCGCCTGCGCAAGCCGTAGCTTCGCCAGAGCATATTGCATTGGCCCGGATTGCGCGGTCGGCGCCGCATCCTGCTGCAGCGTGAACCGGTAGTTCGGCTGCGCACCGCGTACGCCGCGATCGGCTTCGAGCGCTCGGATGACGAGGGCAACCGAGCGCCGGTCGACGATGCGCCAGCGATGGAACGTGGTACCCGTGAGGCCGATGCTTTGCGAATCGAGGCGGGTGAGCCCGTGGCGGCGTGCAAGGCCGTCGAGTGCCTCCCTCGAAAGGGTGGACGGAAGGCTGACAACGACTTCCCCGGGAACGAAGCGATGCTCGCCGGCCGGCGGAGCTCCGCTGCGGACCGTCGTGCCCGGTCTCCGGGAGGCAACTTGCTGCTTGATGCCGTCGCCGATTGCATCGGTTGCGCGACCTACAGTGCCAAGTGGATTCGACAGTGTCTGGGTGACGCCCGAGGTCACGCTCGGAATCGACACACCCAACCTGACCCCGTCCTGGACCGTCGCCGCGGGAAGACCAACTCCTGGCGCGCCCACCCCGAGCGTGGGGCTGCCGATACCGATGTTCCCGACCCCCGGGGCACCGCCGCCGCCGAGAGCTGGCAGTTGCGCATTTGCGCCGACCGGAGCCAGCATCAGGAACAGAGCGGCTGCAACCGCGACGCCTACGCGGCGCAGCATCCCTGACCACAACTGGTCAGGCGGGCGCGAATTTCCGATCAGGCAGTGCTTGTGCGTCGAATGCATCGCGCGGCTTGCCCCGAAGCAGCACTTGCGCTTTCGAGCTCGCGAGACATTCCCCGACCCACGACTCGTCAAGTATTCCAAGATAGCTCATCATTCGCGCGGGGAGCAAGCGCCAAGTGCTTGGTCCATAAAGCGGATTTGCCCCAGATTCGCCGCAATATACCAACCCGGCGACGTGGCGTTGTTTCAGCGCGGGAACCGGCGCCGAGATACCGCGGGGCCAACGCCTTGCGCTCTTCCACAGCCTGTTGATCGAATGCGTCGACGCCAAGCAGGTGGGCGGCGATGATGGTTTCAAGCATGAAATGCGAGGAGCTCGCCGAGGCTCGCCTCGTCGAGCGCCTCGAGATGGATCGACGCAAAGATCATCGCGCTCGGCGGGGAGGATTAATGCCCTCTGCCGATCCGCCCGGCCAGCGTCGCATCGATCGACTGAACGAACGGCATCTCCGTCGCGATCAATCGCCCGCTTTGGCCGTGACGCCCTCGGGGCGACCGACGATCGTGACGAGGAGCCCGTTGTCCAGCAGACGCCTGGCCGCCCGCTGCGCGTCGGCCATCGTCACCGCGTCGATCAGGCCGGGGCGGCGCTCGATGTAGTCGATGCCGAGATCGTCGAGTTGCATCTGCACGAGCTGGCTCGCGATCCGGTTCGAGGAGTCGAGGCCGAGCGCGAAGGAGCCCTTGAGATAGGTCTTGGCCTTGACGAATTCCTCCTCGGTCGGGCCCTCCTGCGCCAGTCGGTGAATCTCGCGCTCGATGATCTCGATGGTCTGGCCGGTGGCATCGGCGCGCGTCGCAGTGCTGCCGAGCAGCAACGCGGTATGATTGAGCCAGACCAGGCTGTCGGAAATGCCATAGGCGAGGCCGCGCTTCTCCCGTACCTCGCGGTAGAGCCGGGACGTGAACGAGCCCCCGCCGAGGATGTGGTTGACGATATAGGCTGCCATGAAATCGGGATCGCTTCGGCTGACCCCGGGACCACCGAAGTTCACGGCGGCTTGCGGCACATCGAGCTGGATCACGATGCGCCGGCCAAGCCCCTGCGGGACGGCAGACGCGACCGGCTCGAGCACCGATTTGGCGGGGAGCCCACCAAAAGTGCGATCGAGCAGCTGTCCGGCGGTTTCAGCATCGATGTCACCGACGAGAGCGATCTTGAGATTGCTGCGCGCAAGCACACGGCTGGTGTAGGTTCTGAGATCATCAACCGTGATATGCGGCAATGATTTGAGCGTGCCTTTTACCGGACGCCCATAAGGGTGGCCGGGAAATGCAGCTGCCCACCAATTGCGGCTGGCCAGGTCACTCGGGCTCATGGTTTCGCGCTGCAGCTGCGAAATGATCTGTGCCCGTGTGCGCTCCACGTCCTGCGGGTCGAACCTCGGCTCGGTCAATGCAAGCCGCAGGTAATCGAAGGCCTCCTCGCGGTTCTCCTTGAGCGTGCGAAGGGTGCCGCGGAGATAGTCGCGGCCGGCCCGGAAGCTGAGCTCGATCGCCTTGCTTTCGAGCCGGTTCTGAAACGTCTTGGCGTCGAATGGACCGGCCCCCTCATCCAGCAGGCCGGTCGCCATATTGGCCACCCCGGGCTTGGCTGGCGGGTCCTGGTCGGCGCTGCCGCGAATGGCGAAATCGAGCGCGATCAGGGGGAGCGCGGGATCTCGCACCAACCAGGCCTCGATGCCGCCTGGGCTCACCACCCGCTCGATCTTCATGGCCTGGGCGGTGAATGGGGTAAGCCAAAGAAAGGCGGTGGCGATGAGCGCAACCAGAATTTGCTGCTCCAGGCGCTTGGAAGCCGATTTCACGACCGTTTCTCCTCCGCCCGCACCTCTTTGACGAGATAGCCGGTGACCGAGCGGCGCTTATCGAGCCAATAGCGTGCAGCGTCGCGAACGGCCTCGGCGCTGACGTTACGAATGCGATCGGGCCAAGTGCGAACCTGCTCTACGGTGGAGCCGGTCGCCAGTGCCGCGCCATACCACTGCGCCATCGTGCGCTGACTGTCGTTTGCATAGACGGCATCGGCGATCATGCGGCTCTTGGAGCGTTCCAGCTCCTCGTCGGTCACCCCGTTCTCGACCACCTCGGCGAGCACGGCATCGATGGCGTGCTCGATCTGCGGCAGGCTCGTTCCGGGCTTCGGCGAGCCGTAGACGCTCAGGCGCGTGCTATCGACAGCCGTGCCGTCATAACTGGCGCCGGCGCTCACTGCGATGCCCTTGCCTATGACCAATGCCTGGTACAAGCGGCTGTTCGAGCCGCGGCCCAAGATGTGAGCAAGCACGTCGAGCGCCTCGCTTTCGCCCGGCCGCGCCGTCGTGCTGGAGGGCACCAGATAATATCGGCTCACGCTGGGCTGCATGACGTGCGGGTCCGCCAGCGTCACGGTGCGTGCGGCTTGTGGCGCAGGCTCCTGGGGTCGAATGCGAGGCTCGATTTCGACGATACGGGGAACCTTGCCGTAGGTCGCGTCGGTCAGCGTCCGGATCTGGTCGACCGTCACGTCGCCGGCGATGACGAGAATGGCATTGTTGGGGGTGTAGAAGCGTCGATAGAAGGCAAGCGCGCCTTCGCGGTCGAGCTTCTCGATTTCGTGCCGCCAGCCGATCACGGGCCGGCCATATGGATGATTGAGGTAGAGCGCGGCTTCCATCTCCTGGCCGAGCCGGGCGGCCGGATTGTTGGCGACCCGCATGTTCTGCTCTTCGAGCACGACGCTGAGCTCGGGCCGCACCACGTCGTCGGTGAGGACCAGGCCGGTCATCCGATCGGCCTCGAACTCCATCATCGCGGCGAGCTTGTCGCGCGGAACGCGCTGGAAATAGCCGGTATAGTCCGACGAGGTGAAAGCGTTCTCCTGGCCGCCGATGGTGGCAACCACCTGTGAGAAGCGCCCGGCCGGATTCTTGGCGGTGCCCTTGAACATGAGATGCTCGAGGAAATGCGCGAGCCCGGATTTCCCGGGGGTCTCGTCCGCGGACCCCACTCGGTACCACAGCATATGGGTTACGACCGGCGCCCGGTGATCCGGAATGACCACGACCTCGAGGCCATTGGCCAGCGTGAAATGGGTGACCTTGGGACCATTTGCCGCTGCGGTTTCGGGCGCGCCGGCGAGCATGCTTGCGGCAAGTGCCAGTGCGGCAAAGATGGCTATTCGTTTGAACAAGAGCACGGTCTCTCGAAGCTCGAGCACAGCCGGCGTTGCTGCGGCGAACCCGCACGGGCAACATCCGCTGGCGAAGGTAAGGAAGCGCATTCGCGCGTGATATGGGGTGGCGAAGTGGCCGCTGTCAACGCGTCTGTCCGGCTGCGCGGTCCTCGATGGTCGCCGGCTTGGCTTTTTCATTCGCCGGGCCTAGTCCATACGGCTGATTCGGCGATGGTGTCTGATAACCCGCCGGCGGTGCCGTCAGACTTTCCCGCTCCGGCTCCCCGCTGAAGGTTGACGCCTCGGTCTTGCTTCCGAGCGAGAACAGGCTCCCGAAAAGCCCCTTGGAACCCAAGTCGGATGGCCGCATCGGACGCGCGCCGTCTTCGGGAGTGTTGGAGCCGCCGCTGCTTCCGGCTGCGGCCCGGCCGCCGCGGTCGAGCTCGCTGCGCGGGAGCGGCCGGGCTTCCGCTTCCATGGTTTCAGCGGCGGTCCGGGAGCCTCTGCTGCGTTTGGCGTTGGCGGCCTCGAGCTTGCGCTGCTTGACGTCCGGATCGTTCGGCCAAGCCGGGTTATCGGTCGCTGCCGTTTCGCTCCGTGGCTGCGGAAGATTACGGTTCGGCGGAACGACCAAGGGGGCACGTTCGCGATATTCGATTTGGCTGCCGTCCCCCCTCTGCAGGCCAAGGTCCTTCATGAGCTGCCGGAACAGCTTGGTGTCCAGCGGCAGGCCTTCCTCATCGGCGACTCTGGGCCAACGCACCGCCCGCGCTCGAGGTGATTGCAAGCACCACAGCAAGCGTGCTCGCCCAGCCGGCAGCGGCGCGCCGCTGTCTGCTCGGAAATCGGTGCCGCATGGCTATCCCCTTCCAGCAACATCGAATGTGCTGCGTCCCCAGCTACTATTCTGGCCAGGATCAGGGCGCTTTTGCGGCACCATTTGCGGTGAAGGTCTCGTATAGAAGGCCGATCACACCCGCCACGATGGCCGCGTCGGCGACGTTGAACACGTACCATTTGAAGCTGAAGCTCGCCGTGGTGACGTGAAACAGCACGAAATCGGCGACCGCACCATAAGCCACGCGGTCGATCGCGTTCCCGATGGCTCCGCCGATGATCAGGCCGAGCGCCACCGCGGTCAGCCGCGAGGACGCCCGCGAAAGCCATATCCACAGCAAAGCGACCGCGATGGCCGTGAGAGCGAGGAGAGCCCATTGCCCTAACGCCCCATCCTGGCGGAACAGGCCGTAGCTAATTCCGGTGTTCCAGGTCAGCACCAGATCGAGGAACGGGGTCAAGGTGACGATGCCGCGGGAGCCGAGCTCGAAGGCGAACAGCATCCACAATTTTGTGATCTGATCGATCGCTGCGGCGGCGATCGCAATGGTGAGACCGAGTCGCGCGTGCGGACCCCAGAACAGCAATCCAGCACGGGTCGAAGCAGCGGTCATGCTGTATCGGCTGATGGATCATTCCGCTGCCTTGCGCATCGCCTCCCACTCGCGCAGCGCCTGGGCGTCGCGCGGGGTCACGTCGGGATAAACGGGATCCGAGCCGACGCCGGGGAGTATTTTCCACGATCGCGCGCACTTCCTTCCCTCGGCAAGCCGTACCTCCACCGTCACCCCCTTGATGTCGTCGAGTCGGAATCCGCTGGGCGGGCCCTCACCTTGCACGAGCGTCGCGGCCGAAGTGATCGAGACCTCGGCCCAATCGACATCGACAAGCGCGGCGAACAGGTCGTCATTGGAGACGTAGATCACCGGTGCGGCCTCCAGCGATGAGCCGATCCGCTTTTGCGCCCGTTCGATCTCGAGCGCACCGGTCACGACGCGCCGGACGAGCTTGACCATGCGCCATCTCTCGGCCAGCGCATCGTCGCGCCAGGAGGCGGGCACTTCCGGAAACAGTTCGAGATGCACGGATCCTTGCGCAGCGGGGTAGCGGGCGAGCCAGGCCTCCTCCGCGGTGAACGGCAGCATCGGTGCGAGCCAGGTCACTGTCGCTCGAAATAAGCTGTCGAGCACGGTGAGGCACGCCTTGCGCGTCGTCGAGGAGATCGGATCGCAGTAGAGCGCGTCCTTGCGGATGTCGAAGTAGAATGACGAGAGATCGTTGGTCATGAAGGAGCTGAGCGCGGCGAAAATGCGCTTGAAGTCGAAATCGGCATAGGCCCGGCGTACCTGCCCATCGAGCTCGGCCAGCCGATGCAGCATCAGCCGCTCGAGCTCGGGCATGCTCGCAGTTGCCGTGCAATCATCATCACGGAAATGCGCAAGCGAACCGAGCATCCAGCGAATGGTATTGCGCAGCTTGCGATAGGTCTCGACCGTCGTCTTGAGGATTTCCGGTCCAATGCGCAGATCGTCGCCATAGTCGGAGGCGCAGACCCACATCCGCAGGATGTCGGCGCCGGATTGCTCGATCACGTCCTGCGGAGCAGTGACGTTGCCCAGCGATTTCGACATCTTGCGCCCGTGCTGGTCGAGCACGAACCCGTGCGTGAGAACCACGTCGAATGGCGCAACGCCACGTGTGCCGCACGACTTCCAGCAACGACGACTGAAACCAGCCGCGGTGCTGGTCGGATCCCTCGAGATACATGACCGTATCGGAACCGCCGTCCTTCGGGCGGTGGGTCTTTAGATCCTCGCGAGCTTCGAGCGTGAAGGCGTGGGTGGAACCCGAATCGAACCAGACGTCGAGAATGTCGTCGACCTTCTGCCAGTCCTCGTTCGCAAGTCGGCCGAGGAAGCGCTCGCGCGCGCCCGGCCGATACCACGCGTCGGCGCCTTCGCTTTCGAATGCGTCTGCAATGCGCTGATCGACGCCTTCGTCCTGCAGGATTTCGACCGAGCCGTCGTGCTGTTTCCCGCACGAACAGGGTGATCGGCACGCCCCAGGCGCGTTGACGCGAGATCACCCAGTCCGGCCGGCTCTCGATCATGCCGGTGATGCGATTCTCGCCCTGCGGAGGCACCCAGCGCGTGGCTTTGATCGCTGTCAATGCCCGCTGTCGCAGCGTGTCGCGCGGCTCCGAGCTGACGCCTCGGGGAAAGTTGTGCTGAGCCTCCGGCTTGCCCGAGGCGTCTGCGATGGGCTTGTCCATCGCGATGAACCATTGCGGGGTATTCCGGAAAATCACCGGTTTCTTGGATCGCCAGGAATGCGGGTATTGGTGCTTGAGCCGACTTCGCGCGATCAAAGCATCGGCTTCGATCAGGGCCGCGAATGACGGCCTCGTTGGCATCGCCTTTCTCGCCTTTGTCGGTGAGGACGCGCTTGCCCGTGAAGCCCGGGGCCTGCTCGGTGAAGCGGCTGTCCGCGTCGACGGTATACGGGATCGTCGGGTTGATCCTCCGGCGCGCAAGCGTCGTCGCGTTCGCCGTCCAGACGTCGAAGTCGTCCCGACCATGGCCGGGCGCCGTGTGAACGAATCCGGTGCCGACGTCATCGGTGACATGGTCCCCCGCGAGCAGAGGCACCGGAAAGTCGTAGCCGCCGCACAATCCTTCGAAGGGATGTCGGCAGGTAATGGCGGCAATCAGGTCCGCAGGCAGGGTGGCGAGTTGCTTGAACGCGGTCACCCGTGCTTGCCGCAGGACGTCAACGGCAAGCTTCTCGGCCAGAATGAACTTGTCGCCGGGCCTGGCCCAATTTTCTGCGGGTGCATCGGTGACCTCGTAGAGGCCGTACCCGATCTTCGGCGAAAAGCTGATCGCGCGGTTGCCCGGGATGGTCCAGGGCGTCGTGGTCCAGATCAACACCGACGCGTCCAGAATCGCGTCGCACAACGCCTTTGCGGCCGCCGGGTTGCCCTCGATCAGATTCGCGACCGAGGTCCGGTCGCGGTCGACGCCGAACCCGGCCCACACCTGGTCTGAAACGTAATCCTCGTATTCGACCTCCGCCTCCGCCAATGCGGTCTGTTCCACCACCGACCACATCACCGGCTTGGAGCCGCGATAGAGCGTGCCGTTTCGAGCGAACTTCATCAACTCGCGGGCGATCTGCGCCTCGGCGGCGAAGTCCAGCGTCGTATAAGGGTGCTCCCAATCGCCTTCGACGCCGAGACGTTTGAATTCTTCACGCTGCACGGCGACCCAATGCTGCGCGAACGCGCGGCACTCGCCGCGGAATTCGATCACCGGCACGGCGTCCTTGTTCCGCCCCTTGGCGCGATAGTCCTCTTCGATCTTCCACTCGATCGGGAGACCATGGCAGTCCCAGCCCGGCACATAGTTGCTGTCGCGGCCGAGCATCTGCTGCGAGCGCGTCACCACGTCCTTGAGGATCTTGTTGAGGGCGTGCCCGATATGGATGTTGCCGTTGGCGTAAGGCGGGCCGTCATGGAGGATGAATTTCGTGCGGCCATGGGCGGCCCGGCGCAATCGCTCATAGAGCCGCAGCCGCCGCCAGTGCGCGAGGATTTCCGGCTCCTTCTGCGGAAGTCCCGCGCGCATGGGAAAGCCGGTCCTGGGCAGAAACAGAGTCTCGCTGTAATCGCGTTTCGGCGTGGTCATGGCGCTCAAGTTGAATTGGACGGTGGCTCGGCAATGCAATCCCGGTCCCGCCGACCGACGTTCAAGCGGAGACCGGGCCGCTAATGTGCCAGGGGGCCGAACCCGAGAAAGGAGTAATCGACATAAACGCCATCATGGCCCGCTTCCTAGCAGATCGTTTCGGTATCGAAAAGGCCCCGCTCCACTGCTCCACGAGACGACCGCAATGCTTCTCAGCTGGAACCGGGGGGAACAATCCGGCGTTGGAGTTCCGACCGGTCGGAAGCCGGCGAGCGCCGGTTGTACCTCGACCGCGTCCTCTCGATATCGTGGAGGCGACTGTGGAGTTTCTTCGCGCTCGTCGTGAGAAAGGCCAGGCCCAGACCGTCAACGAGCCCCAACCGGTCGAGCCGCTCGAGGACTTCTGGACACAAGCCGCGCAGATGGCGACGGTCGGAATTTTCGTATTGTTGTTGGGCATCGCTCTCTATCTCTGCCGCCCGCTCTTGTTGCCGGTCGCGGCGGCACTGGTGATCGGAACCACGCTTGCTCCGGGAGTGAAGCTCGCAGCTCATCACGGTATCTCACCATGGATAACCGCCACAGCTCTTGGTTCGAGCCTGCTCGCAGCGGCCGCTGTCGCGGTCACGCTGTTTGCAGCTCCGATGAGCGAGTGGATCGCCAAAGCGCCGGAGATCGGCGCGATCCTGAAACAAAAGCTCTACGTGCTCGATCGGCCGTTGGCGGCAATGCGCGAGCTGCAGGAAGTCCTGCTGCCCTCGGGCGGGAGCGCCGTCGCAGTCGAGACGTCGCAACTGGCAATCGTCACGCCGGTGCTTGCATTCGTCACGCCGGCGGCGGCTCAGCTCACGCTGTTCTTCGTCACTCTTGTTTTTTTCCTCGCCACGCAGATGGATTTCCGCCGCTACGTCGTCTCGTTCTTCACGACCAGGAATGGCAAGCTCCGCTTCATCCGCATCTCGAATGACATCGAGCAGATTCTGGCGTCGTATCTGGCGGTCGTGACCGTCATCAATTTCGGACTCGGGGTCACCGTCGCTGCCGGCGCATGGCTGTTCGGACTTCCGAACCCGATCATCTTCGGCATCATGGCCATGGTGCTCAACTATATCCCGTATATCGGCGCCGCCTGCATGACTCTGATCCTGTTCGGGGTCGGGCTTGTGACGTTCCCGTCGCTCGGCTACGCGCTCGTGCCACCGGCGGCGTTTGTCGCCGTGGCCACGATCGAGGGCCAATTCATCACGCCGGCTGTGCTGGGACATCGGCTCACCCTCAACCCGCTGGCGGTCCTGCTGGCGCTCGCGTTCTGGTCCTGGCTGTGGGGGCCGATCGGGGCTTTTCTCGCCGTTCCGCTCACGATCATGGGCCTGGTCGCGCTGCAACACATCTTCCCGCCCGAAGAGAGCAAGCTTCCTGGCTGAGCTGGCAATGTCCTCGAAGCATTCGATTCTGCTGGTGTCTGCACGCCGAAGGGCTCGCATCTTTCTGAGCGGAATTTTCCGCTTGCCTCGGATTGGCGGCCCAGCGAATATTCCCGGTCACAGTGTGGAGCAAGTAGATGTCCAATCCATCAGACACGACGAGGGATTCGGCTCGCGACACTGCGGCGATGCGATAGACGCGGCGCGCGAAAGCGCCAAAGCCGTCTCGGCAGCCAGCAGCGACGTGCAGGCTGATCTCGAAGCGTTGCGGAACGACGTGACACGTCTCAGCTCCGAGCTCGGCGATCTCCTGACGTCCAAGGGCGGTGCTGCCTGGAGCCGGGCGAGGTCGAACATCGAGGGCGTGGTATCGGATGCCAGTGCCAAAGGTCAGGAAGCCGTCGACGCCGTGCGCGAGGTCGGCGACAACATGCTCGATGCCATCGACGAGTCGCTCAAGAAGCGGCCCGTACACGACGCTGGCGCTTGCGGTGGGAATCGGCTTTCTGTTCGGTGCGACTTGGCGCAGGTAGACTTGGCGCAGGTAGACTTGGCGCAGGTAGGTCTGCGCCCTTTCCCGGGCCGATGAGTTGAACGAATGGGCGGCTGGCTCCGTAGCATCGCGCTGAATGCAATCGCCCGCACCGGTTTCAGTGCCCAGATCATGATCTGGGCAATGCTTGCCACCACTGCTTCCACGCTGGCGCTGTTGTTTCTGCTGATCGCCGCATTCATATGGCTTGCCGACCGGTACGACGGCGTGGTTGCAGGCTTGCTGCTCGGTTGTGTCTTCGTCGTGGTCGCATTGATTGCGGCTGCAACGTGTCTCAGCATCCGTCGCCGCAACATGGAAAAGGCCCGGCTCGAGATTGCCGCTCGCAATACCGCCAGCAGCACCGCCAATTGGCTCGATCCCAAGCTCATGGCGGTTGGGTTGCAGATCGGACAGGCGATCGGCTGGCGCAAGCTTGCTTCGCTCGGCGCGGTGGGACTGCTTGCGACCGTTTTGGCCCGGGAATGGATAGGCCGCAAGGAGGCAGCTTCTGAGAGCGATGAGATCGCCCCCGAAGCCTAATCTGCAATGCTGCCCAGCTCGGGAAACGCCCGCGGTTTGCGCGCCAGCGCCGCACGCGCGAGCCGTGAATCCTCATCCATCCGGCGAATGAGCTCGGGAATACTGTCGAGCTTGAGCTCGGGCCTGATCCAGTCGATGAATGCGACGTCGATGACCTCGCCGTAAAGGTCGCCCGAAAAATCGAACAGGAACACTTCGAGCAAGATGGTGCCGAGGTCGAACATGGGACGTCGTCCGAAGCTCGCCACGCCGTCATAGCGCCGCCCGCCAACGCCCACGCGCACCGCGTAAATGCCGTGCGCGAGTTCGCAAGAAGGATCGACACGAAGATTGGCGGTGGGGTAACCGAGCTCGCGTCCACGCTTGTCCCCATGCACCACTTCCGCGCTGACGAACCAGGGATAACCGAGAAGCTCGTTCGCTTCGACCACCCGTCCGGCGCCGAGGGCGGCGCGGATCGGGCCAGAGCGGACCGGTCGGCCGGCGTCCTCGAACCGCGGCACGACATCAACGGCAAAGCCGAGCTTCGCGCCCTGGGCGGCGAGATAGTCGGGTGAGCCCGCGCGATTGAGTCCGAAATGGAAATCGAAGCCGATTGCAACGCCGGCAACGGCGAACCGCTGGCGCAGAATGCGCGAGATGAATTTCTCTGCCGACAACTGCGCCAGCGCTGCGTCGAACCGCAGCACGATCGCCCCACTGAGCCCGGTTCGCGGCCAGCAGCCGCAGCTTCGCGCGCTCGTCGGTGAGCCGGAACAACGACTCGCCCGGGCGAAAGAAACTGCGCGGATGCGGTTCGAAGGTGAGCGCCGCTGCGGGCCGGTCGAGCGCCTGCGCCCGCGCCTGCGCCGCCGCTATCACGACCCGATGCCCGCGATGCACGCCATCGAAATTGCCGATGGCGACGACGGCGCCTTTCAGCGCCTCCCGGGGCGCCTCTCCGTCACGAACCACGGCGAACCGCGGTGTCGACTGCGACTGTTCGGTCATGATGGACGGTGCGTTAAGAGGCCTCGAAGCACGCTGACGAAGGTTGCTCAGGTTCCGTTGAGCGTGGCTCGGCGTTTTCTCCAGACCGGCAGTTAACCGGAGATCCAACGGCGAGCGCTACTATTTTCCCGAGGTGCTTCGAGGCAATGGGAGGCGCGAAATCCGGCCGCCACGGCCTGCCGGAGCGTCCGGCATATGTGCCGATATTCAGTCGGCTGTACCGAGCGAGCGGCCGCCGGTTTCGCCGGCAGCTTGGACCAGAACCACCACCATAGACTTCTGACGCGGTCGATCGAAGCGCCGCCGTCAATCGCCGCGGCCCGGTGCGCGATATCCGCTGAGTTATTTGGCGGCGACTTTCGTGTTGCTTGATCCAGCATCTTTGCCGCGCCCGCCCGCCGCATCGGCAACCCGAAGCCGGGTCTCGCGCAATGCAGTCGCGATTTTGCGCCAGTCGCTCCGAGTCTGGACGTGCGCCGGATCGGGGCCAGGGATCGGACGGCGAAGTCCATATTTCGCGCCGTTCGCGTCGAGCCACTGCCAGACCTCGCTTGCAGTTCCGTCCACTCCCATGACGTCGACGGCGCGGCCATGACCATAGCCGCCGGTTGCACGGCTTCCGCCGTGCAGCGAACGGCCGGTACGCGCCTTGAAGCCGGCGGCGATCCGTTGGCGGTAGTCGTCACGGAACGCGCTGAGAATCGACCATTGGATGCCGGCAGCATCCATCGCCCGTCCGGCGTGATAGAGCTGCTCGCGGAAGTCGGGATCCATCCCGCCGATCACGTAATCCTGCAAGGACATGCCTGTGCGCTTTGCCGCCGCGGGGTCCTTCCACGTGAAGTCGCCCGACCTGTCTTTCTTGGTGGGCTCTCGCTGATAAACCTGCCAGAGATACTCATCCACTTCCTGCATCGACGCCGGTGCTCGCCGGCGCGGGAATCCAGGCCTGACCGAGCGTATGGCAGGGGCAGGCTCGGCAGCCTCGGCAGTCGCGACCGGATCGGGATCGGCAGCGGCCGGTCTCCCGGAGAAAGCGACGAAACCTGCCACCCTGGTCATGGTCTCCGGCTCGAATAGAGTGCGCGATCGGAAGCCACGCCGATCCGCGCGCCGTCTCGGCCGCCGCTTCGTCGACTGCTTGCGGATCGGTATTGACGAACCGGACGGTCTGCACCGTGCGCGGGTAATTCGACGGAGCGGCATAATCCATTGCATCGCCCGGTGCGACGCGGGCATCGAGCTTTCGCGGCGTTGCATGACGATAGATCACGGTCTCGTTGCGAGACGGTTCGAAACCAGATACGGCCGACGGGCTGTCTTGATTGTTCAGGATTGCCAGACCCACCAAGGCGGCCGCCAAGACGGCGGCGGCGAGCTTGAGCCAACGTACGCCTCTTGGAAAAAATCCGCGGCCACGGCGACTGCTGGCTGACGCGGTGTTGGCCGACGTGGTGCTGCTGTGCCGCGCAATCGCCGGCCTTGCGCGTGAGGGAGCCGATCTCCTGGGGGCGCGTGCCACCCCGGAAGGTGCCCCCGCATGCCGCTTCACGGCACCTGCTTGTGCGATCATATGGATGATACCCCCCGCCGATCACCCTGCCAGGACACCCACCCCGGTGCGGCAAGCGTGCAACCCTTGCATGGGCGGCAGCGCGCAACGCCCGCACGTTCCAGATCAGTTGGAAGTTGGAGTGAGCCCCGATCCCAGCAGTATGATCCCCGATGTGAAGTTGTATGCACAAATGAGGAGAAAAATTGACCCCCGCGGTACCAATTGAGGGCGATCGGCCGTCGACCTGCGAGGATTAACAGGGACTTACGGCCGCGCTGCCCGGTCGAGCGCGGTGCCGGCGAGAGCGATCAATGCCCGGCTTCACCACGCCAGCCGGTGCATCACCGCTTTCGGCGTCACCCCCGCTTCGGCGAAAATATTCGCAAGCGCATCAGCGTCGGGACTGTCGCGTGCGCCGAGCTCCTCGGCGTGGATGCCGGCCGTGACGAACAGGCAATCGATCCCGAAGCCTGCGGCGCCCATGAGATCGGTACGCACCGAATCCCCTATCGCCAGCACGCGACGACGGTCGGCCTGGCAGCCGCGCACGGCTGCGGCCATCGCCAGCGCCTGATCATAGATCGGGCGGTATGGTTTGCCGGCATAGATGACCTCGCCGCCGGCAGCGGCATAAAGGTCGGCGATTGCGCCCGCACAGAACACCAGGGTGTCGCCACGCTCCACCACGACATCGGGGTTTGCGCAGATCATCGGGAGTCCGCGCCCTTGCAGGCGCTCGATGAGGTCGCGGTAATCCTGCGGCGTCTCCACCGTATCGTCGAAGAGACCGGAGCAGACAGCATAGTCGGCGCTCTCGATCGGTGTCATCGGAGCGTCGAGGCCTTCGAACATCGGCAAATCCCGCTCTGGACCGATATGGAATACGCGCAATCCGGCGCGTGCGGCCATCAGCGCGCGCGTCACATCGCCCGAGCTCACGATGCCGTCATAGGCCGAGAGCGGCACCCCCAGTCGATCGAGAATGCCGCGCGCCACCACCTCGCCTGGTCGCGGGGCGTTCGTGATCAGGACCACCGTGCCGCCCTTCTCGCGGAACCGGGCAAGTGCGTCGCAAGCTGCGGGCGCGGCATCGATCCCGTTGTGGACGACGCCCCATACATCGCTGAGGACGATGTCGTAGGCCGGCGCAAGCGCCGCAAAGTGGCTGGTCAAGGTGGGAACGGAAGTGACCATGCGGGACCAGTCGAGGGACGTGGTTCGTCGGAGGAGGGATGATCCGGGGAGTTGTTGCGGCCCGTGTTTCCGGTTTGTCGTCCTGCGAAGTCAACTGCGGCTGATGACGCCGACGGTATGGCAGGCCCCGGATGCGAGCAATCTGCCTGCCTGGATGGAGGCCATGCACGATCCGCGCCCTGCCGCCCTGGCCTGTTCGCATGCGGTTGATCGCAGTATCAACGTCGGTCCATCGAACCGAGGGCACTTGCCGCATCGATGTCGCGACTGATCGCCACCATCGAGCGCCGCCCGCGAGCGGCCTTTGTCGTGTTCCTCGGCGTGCATTTTCTCGTCTGGACGGCGCTTCCGACGCTGCTTTACCCCAATCTGCCGCTCGATCTCATCGAGGCCCTGACCTATGGGCGAGAGTGGCAGCTCGGCTACGACAAGCTGCCGCCGCTCCCCTGGTGGCTGGTGGAGATCGCCTATCGCCTCATCGGGATCGATGCGGCTTACTACGCGCTGGCGCAGGTCGCGGTCATAGGCGCATTCGCGGCGGTCTGGCTGACGGCGGTTCCGCTGGTCGGCTCTGTCGGCGCGCTCGTCGCCGTGCTGATTATCGACGGCCTTCACTATTTTCACTACACCGCTGCCAAGTTCAATCACGACGTCATTCAACTGCCGCTCTGGGCGCTCGCCGGCTACGCGTTCCATGCCGCGCTGCGGCGTGGATGCATGCTGCACTGGCTGCTGCTGGGCTCCGCGGTCGGGCTGGCGCTGTGGGCGAAATACTTCGTGATCGTGCTCGCGCTACCGCTTGCGCTGTTCCTGCTGCTCGACCGCGATGCCCGCAAGGCGCTCGGTACCCCTGGACCCTGGGTCGGCCCTCGCGATGGCACTCGTCCTGACGGCTCCCCACCTGCATTGGCTCGTGCGCAATGATTTCCTGCCCTTTGCCCATGTGAATGCGCGCGCCGCGCCCGCGCGCGGATTGCTCGACCACATCCTCAACCCTGTCGTATTCGCGTTCGGCCAGGTCGCGTTTCTGCTGCCGGCTCTGGTGGTCGCGGCCGCGCTGATTTGGCCGCGGCCGCGACGCGCCCAGCGCGCACGGCGCCGATGCCTTCGACCGGCGGATCGTGACGTTGCTGGCCTTTGGTCCGGCAGCGGCCGTGATCGCGCTTTCGCTGCTGAGCGGACGCGGCACCATCGCCATGTGGGGTTATCCGCTTTGGCTTTTCCTCGGTCTCTGGATCGTGCTTCACGCCGGCAGCACGATCGAGCCGGCTCGCCTCGCGCGGATCGGTGCCCTGTGGCTGACGATCTTCACGATTTTTGCGACCGCATTCTACGTCAACTATTCACTGCTTCCGGGGATCGACCACCGTTACCGCGCCGCCTTTTTTCCCGGCGAGCAACTCGCCGACGAGTTGGCGCGCCGCTTTCGTGCCGCCACCGGCAAGCCGCTCGCCTATGTGATCGGCAGCATGTGGGATGCCGGCAATGTCGGGCATTATGCGCGTGAGCGGCCGCGCGTCCTGATCGACGGCCATCCGCGACGCGCGCCCTGGATCGATCTCGGCGATCTGCGCACGAAGGGCGCGGTGGTGGTGTGGACGACCGGCGATCCGAACGTGATCCCGATCGGCCTACGGAGCATCGCCGCCGACGCCCAGGTTCAGCAGCCGCTCGAGCTGCCGTTCCGGCGTGGCGAGCGCATTCTCACTGTGGGCTGGGCGATCTTGCGGCCGCAGCCTGCATTCGCGCGCGCAGACTATGCCACCGCGCGGATCAGTCGGTCCTCGGATATCAAGGCCGCTGTCTCGTATTGAAGTCGCTGATGATTGCTGTGATTACTTCTGCAAACGTCGACATTTTTTCCGGCAAGCCCCGGTCGGGGGGCTCGGTTGTAACCTTGAAAAAACGAACTTCGCCGAAATGCTCGACACTTGTGTCATATGACTCCGAGAAATATGAGATTCGAAAAGACTCGGATCATCTTCGTTCGATTTGCGGCCGGAGCGGCGGCGAAAGACATCCCACCCATGCTTCAAGCTGGAACGACCACCGATTCCGTCAGATGCAGCTTCAATTGGAAAGAAAACGATACCAACCAGCAATGCGTAGGGATTGTATTTGTGGCAGTCTGAAGCTTCCGCGCGCAGTTCACCGTCCAGCGCGTTTGATGTTCTTGGTATATCGTTTGGTCTTCTCGTCTTTGAAGTTGATCGTCTTGATCGAGATAGACAAGCGCAGACCCGCTTGCTCGGTGGCGCATATGATCACATCGAGCTTCTTGAGCCCTTCGGCCCCTTGCTGCTCCCGCTCGTGGCCACGGCCGCTCGCATCGGGATAAATACCGGGGAATGTATGGACGCAGCGCATCAGCAATCTTCTGGGCAAGTGCGCCCGAAAGTCTCTGCGCGAAATTCCGCTTCGGAGCGCGGCCTATTTCGAGAAATACCGAATATTCTTCGGGAAATGACAATGTGCGGAGGTGGTCGCTGATCTCAGTGCAGGTTCGCGCGATGACTTCCCGATCCCCGGCATAACGCAATTCACTTGCCAGGCTGTTGATGTCCGGAGACGTGTTCGGTCTGGCTATTGCTTTTGTTCTTTTCATGCAGTATTGGTCGATCAGTTAAACAGGATGTCTAGCTGACAACAGTTTGCGTCTCAATTTGAGTGCCTTCGTTGTCTCGCATTCCCACACGACCACGACGCAGAAACCAAGGGCTTTCAATGCAACGATCTTGGCCTTGTCACGGCGCCTGTTGTCGGCAAATTTCGCTGTCCAGAAGGCTCGGTTTCGTGTCGGTACGGTCGCTCGATGACAACTCGTGTGATGGTGCCAAAAACATCCATTGACGAAAACTGCCCAGCGCTGTTTCTTGTTGGCGAAGTCCGGTGTGCCGGGCAGGTCGCGAGGGGCGCGCCGGTACCTCATACCGAGCTCTCGAAGCACTTGCGATACGTGCTCTTCGGGCGAAGTCCGTACCCGCCTTACGCGCTTCATCAAAGCGCTTCTCACCGGGTCAGTTTTCAACTTCAGTCGGGGCACGGCTATTCGGCGGGAACCGCCAACACTCGATCCAGATTCCGCATCCGCTCGAGATGTCGTTGCACACGTTCACGAAAGCCTTCAACGAAGTGCAATCTGCTGACGTCGGTTCGCTTGAGAAAACCTGCTGTCGCGCGCGTCGAGAGCAAGTCTGCCGGGAACTTCAAGAAACAGTGGAGGGATTTTCGAGCTTTCCAAATTGGATAGCTTCCAATTTCGACTCGGTATCGTTTGTTGCCGTCGAAGCGCGCCGCTCGCGGCCAATTCCCGGATTTTCCCAGTTCGCAATCTCGATCAGAATAATATCGGCCTGGATCGGCAAGCCGCGTGCCAATCCAATGAGCAACCGGTATCGTAACGGCATTTCCTATCAGAGACCAGCGCCACGAAGCGCGGCCGACGGTTTCGGCGGGTTTCGTCCATTCGGCGTCGAACCCTTGCAGTCGTTCGGCATCGCGGATGTCCGGTTTGACGACCTCACCATCTGGCATGAGCACGGCGGGAGGAGCCGGGATACCAACTGTCGAACCGTTCTTGATTGTCGGAACTGCATCCGGCGCCCACCCCAACCCACGAATTCCTTCAGTCCAGTAAAAACCATGAGCGTGTGAATCCAAGGTCGTTTTCGGAATTCGGGGTTCGGTATCGTCGACGAACAAGACGTCAGCCGGATCTGCCGCTCGCGATGCGACGAAAAATACGCGCTCACGACGCTGAGGAAGGAAAGCAAGAGAATTCACTACTCGGTAGGACCAGCGATACCCGCGATCCTCGAAAGCGGTTACGAGACGCTTCATTGCTCGCCCGCCATCGAGATGAAGCATGAACGAGACATTCTCCAAGACGACCCAAGGGACGGGATGATCATCGAGCAGACGGAAGACGTGATCGACGAGGCTGGAGCGCGTGCCCTGGATGCCGGCGGTCTTGCCGGCTTGGCTCAAATCCTGACACGGGAATCCAGCAGTCAGCACATCGACATTTCTCGGAAGCGAACGCAGCTCCCGGACGTCGCCCTCGTTAGGTACAAGAGGAAACCGCCGTGCCAATACTGCAGCAGCAACAGGCCAATTCTCAGCAAGTAGAACCGTCTCGTGGCCGGCCCGGTGAAGACCCGCTTCGAGTCCTCCGATACCGGCGAATAAAGCGGCAACCTTCATAATCGAGTTCGAATCCTGCAAATTCGTTCTATTTATGCTCTCATTAGATCCCAGCCCTTTATGCAAAATCTTCCCCTCAATTCACTGCTTTGATCACTTCCGCGAGCTTGGCGAAAATCTCCTCGATCTCGGTCTCGCTCACGATCAGCGGCGGCGTGAGCGCAATAGTTTCGCCGGCGACCCGGATCACCAGGCTCTGTTCGTTGAACGCGTCTCCATCGCGTCATAGCCGCGGCGGCCGACCGCATCCGGGCGCGAGGCGAGATCGATGCCGGCGGTGAGACCGACGCAGCGGATGTCGAGCACGTTGGGCAGACCCTTCGAGCCCCATCGCCGCATCGGCCCAGACCGGCTCGAGCCTGTTGGCGCGCTCGAACAACTGCTCGTCCCGATAAAGGTCGAGCGTCGCGAGCCCCGCCGCGCAGGCGAGCGGATGCGCCGAATAGGTGTAGCCATGGAACAGCTCGACGACGTGCTCGGGACCCCGCATGAACGCGTCGTAGATGGGCTTGCGGACGATCACGCCGCCCATCGGCACCGTGCCGGAAGTTACGCCCTTGGCGAAGGTGATCATGTCGGGCACGACGCCGTAGCGTTCGGCTGCGAAGGCATGGCCGAGCCGGCCGAAGCCGGTGATGACCTCGTCGAAGATCAGCAGGATCGCCGTACTTGTCGCAGATGGCGCGCAGGCGTTGCAGATAGCCTTTCGGCGCCGGCAGCACGCCGGTAGATCCCGCCATCGGCTCGACGATCACGGCCGCGATGGTCGAAGCGTCGTGCAGCGCAACGATGCGCTCGAGATCATCCGCAAGATGGGCGCCCCAATCCGGCTCGCCTTTGCTGAAGGCTTGGTGCTCGCGGCTGTAGGTGGCCGGCAGATGATCGACGCCGGCAAGCAGCGAGCCGAAGAGCTTGCGGTTGTTGACGATGCCGCCCACCGAGATGCCGCCGAAATCCGACGCCATGATAGCCGCGCTCGCGCCCGATCAGCCGCATGCGACGCGCCTTCGCCGCGAACATTGTGATAGGCGAGCGCGATCTTGAGCGCGGTGTCGACCGCCTCCGAGCCCGAATTGCAGAAGAACACATGGTCGAGGTCGCCGGGCGCGAGCGCCGCCACCCGGCTGGCGAGCTCGAACGCCTTCGGATGGGAAAATTGGAAGGCCGGCGCATAGTCGAGCTCGCTCGCCTGGCTGCGGATCGCCGCAACGATCGGCTCGCGACTATGCCCCGCATTGGTGCACCATAGTCCGGCTGTGCCGTCGAGCAGCGAGCGCCCTTCGGGCGTGTAGTAGTGCATGTCCTTGGCGCGAGCGATGAGCCGCGGCGAGGCCTTGAACGCCCGGTTCGGCGTGAACGGAATCCAATAGGCTTCGAGGTCGTTGGGGACTGCGCTCGCTCTGTCCGCTCGTGCCGACCGCATCGATGATTCCTTTGCTGCTTCTCTTGGATGCTTCTCTTGCCGCTGGGCGAGGCGGCTGCTACCAACCGCAGCCGGTGAATGCTAGACCAGATGGCGGACAAACCCAACAAGCCCCACAAGCTCAAGGCGCGCCTGCCGCGCGGGCTGGTCGACCGCGGACCAGCCGAGATCGCCGGCACGCGCCGCATGCTCGATCGCATTCGCGAAGTCTATGAACGCTATGGCTTCGAGCCGGTTGAAACGCCGGCGATCGAATACAGCGACGCGCTCGGAAAATTCCTTGCCGGATCAGGACCGCCCGAACGCGGGCGTATTCTCGTTCCAGGACGACGACGAGCAATGGCTCTCGCTTCGTTACGATCTCACCGCGCCGCTGGCACGTTACGTGGCGGAGAATTTCGATCAGTTGCCCAAGCCGTATCGCAGCTATCACGTGGGCTGGGTGTTTCGCAACGAGAAGCCGGGTCCGGGACGTTTCCGCCAGTTCCTGCAATTCGATGCCGATACGGTGGGATCCTCCTCGCCGGCAGCCGATGCCGAGATCTGCATGATGGCCGCCGATGTCATGGAGGCGCTCGGCATTGCGCGCGGCAGCTATCTCGTGAAGTTGAACAATCGAAAGGTGCTCGACGGATTGTTGGAGACCATCGGGCTGGGTCGGGCGGGAAACGAAACCCAGAAACTGACCGTGCTGCGAGCCATGGACAAATACGATCGCCTCGGCGTGGCAGGCGTCGAGCAGCTTCTCGGCCGAGGTCGCAGGGACGAGTCAGGCGACTTCACCGAGGGAGCCGGTTTGAGCGCGGCCGCCATTCGAACCGTGTTGGGCGTTTTCGAGCCGGTCGCAGATAGCGATGAAAAGATTGCGCAGATCGATCTTCGCATGCAGGACAGCGAAATTGGGCAAGATGGCCGCCAGGAGCTGGAGCAGATCGACGCGCTCGTCAAAGCAGCCGGATACGCGAATGATCGGATCGTCATCGACCCGTCGGTGGTGCGCGGCCTCGAATATTACACCGGTCCTGTCTACGAGGTGGAGCTGACCTTTCCCATCGAAAGCGAGGACGGCAAGCCGGCTCGTTTCGGCTCGGTGGCCGGGGGAGGGCGGTACGACGGTCTGGTCGCACGATTTCGCGGCAGAGCCGGTGCCGGCAACGGGGTTCTCGATCGGCGTCTCGCGCCTGACCGCGGCGCTGCGCCATCTCGGCAAGATCGGGACGCGGCCCGAGCCCGGACCGGTGGTGGTGACGGTGTTCGACCAGCAACGCATCGCCGACTACCAGAGACATGGTCGTGCGCCTGCGCAATGCCGGCATCCGCGCCGAGCTTTATCTCGGCTCGGGCAAAATGGGGCCGCAGCTCAAATATGCCGACAGGCGTCGCTCGCCTTGCGTGGTCATCCAAGGTGGTGACGAAAAGGCCAAGGGCGAAGTGCAGATCAAGGATCTGATCGAGGGCGCCAAGGCGGCGGCCGCCATCGCCTCGCACGAGGAGTGGCGCGAGAGCCCGTCCGGCGCAGTTCGCCGTCGCGGAAGGGAAGATCGTCGAGGCCGTGCGCGAGGTTCTCGCCCGGCACGACCTCAGCGTCGGACTGAGCATCTGCGGGCGCGGGCGCGGACGTCTCGGCGATCGTTTCTGCTTCTGGCGAAATGACCGCTCGCCAATTCGAGCTCGGCAACTGCGCCGGCTTTCAGCAGGATGCGGCGCGATCAGTTGAGGACCCTGACCCGCGGCCACAGGCGCGGCTCGAAGCAGGCCGCCCGGGTTTCCACCGCCGGCATCGCATAGCGGTTGATGTGCGGGGACCACAGGCAGTTGAAGCTGATATAGTTGCCGAATTCACGGCGCACGCTGGTGATGCGGTGGTACTTGTTCCAGCGGGCGCAATAGGCTGCGGCAGTCTGCTGCGCCAAGGCCTCGTTCTCGCAGGACCAACGGATGATGCCGCCGGTATCGTTGCCGTCGTAGAACCTGCGCCTGGGCAGTCACGGCCCATAGCACAACACCCGCCACCGACAGCAGTGACCGCATCGCTACCCCTCCGCCACGGAGAAAGCTTAGACCCCGGAGAGATTCCTGGAAAGCCGTGCCACCGACGAAAACCGACGAGTGTTGCCGATCGGCACACGCGGGCGCCGATCCAGTCTCGAGCGCCCCTTTGCACCAGGCACGCAATGACGGCGTCGAGAGCCGGCCGACGGCATCCGTGGCCAGGACGCAACACCGTTCATTTATTGGTCGCGCCTGCCGGGCAAATCTTGATTCCGCCAGTCCGGGAGATCACCGTCGCCCCAGCGCTCGAACGAGGAGCATCATTTCATCATGATGAATGGCCGCGTCTTGTTGCTTTCTGCGCTCGCCGCACTGCTGGCCGTCTTGCCGGCCGGGAGCGGCCAGCGCGGCCAGCTGGCTCGAGCTCAATTTCTATCTTTCCGGCCCGCGCTACGACGGCGTGCTGCCGCCATGCGATCACCAGCGTGCGCTGGACAAGATCGCGGACCGCTTCAGGCAGAAGGAATACAAGTTCTGGAACCCGGAGCTCGCCATCGTCGCCTTCGAGGACATCCGCGAAACCGCGTTCCGGCCATGGGCAGCCAACACCATTCCCCGCCGCTTCTGCAGCGGAATCGTGGAGGTGTCGGACGGGCGCCGGCGCACGATCCACTATGCGATTGCGGAAGATACCGGCATGATCGGCGCAAGGTGGGGCGTGGAGTGGTGCGTGGTTGGGCTCGATCGCAACTGGGCGTACAGCCCGGCCTGCAAGATGGCGCGACCCTGAGAGCCTGCTGGCCGATCCCGCGCACGCGCCATGGCCTTGCGACGGCACATATGGCTGATGGGCTTTGAGCCATTTTCATCCCCATTTTGTTCTTGAAATGTTCCTGTTTTTAGATATCCTCCCTTTCCATCGGTTCAACTTCTCCAGCGTTGATGGGATGCTCAGATGGTCAGGACAGCGCGC
Organism: uncultured Alphaproteobacteria bacterium; assembly: GCA_963831225.1. Taxonomy (GTDB): domain Bacteria; phylum Pseudomonadota; class Alphaproteobacteria; order Rhizobiales; family Xanthobacteraceae; genus VAZQ01. The sequence continues at coordinate 13,026 of CAWHPT010000087.1, read as the reverse complement.
AGCTTGGCATTCGTTGCCGTGGGTTTTTCGTTTATCTTCAGTTCGGCCTGGGCGCAGGATCGGCGCCAGAATCAGCCCGGTCAGTTCGATTTCTATGTTCTGGCGCTGTCGTGGTCGCCATCATTCTGCGAAGCTGCCGGTGAACGCGGCACGCCGCCGCGGCAGCAGTGCGGCGCGCGCCCCTACTCCTTCGTCGTCCACGGGCTGTGGCCGCAATATGAAAAGGGCTTTCCCGAATTTTGCCAGGTGCCGGCGCCGCGCCTGGACCGCAATATCGTTTCCTCGATGCTCGATCTCATGCCGTCGCCTCGCCTGGTGTTCAATGGCTGGGACAAGCACGGCACCTGTACGGGATCGAGCGCGAGGGCCTACTTCGAGAACGTACGCAAGGTGCGCGCGCTGGTGAAGATCCCGGATGCCTATATCGATTTGAAGGAGCCGCTCACGGTCACCGCCGACGAGGTCGAGGAATCGTTCATCAACAGCAACTCCGGCCTCACCCGCGACGCCATCTCGGTGACCTGCGACAGCAGGCGGCTGGGCGAAGTGCGTATCTGTCTCGGCAAGGACTTCAAGTTCCGCTCCTGTCCCGACGTGGACGCGCGCGCCTGCCGGCGCGAAAATATCGTCATGCCGCCGGTGCGCGGCGGCAGCGCTGCGCTCACGCGCTGAACCGGCGGGTGGGCGACGCGAGATCGCGCACTCGTGGTCAATCCGCGCTGGATGCTCGAAAGCGATTTGCAGACGCTGCTGCCGGAGCTTGCCGCCGCGCTGGCGCCCGGCCGCCGCGTTGGCGTTGCTCGCCATCGCATCGAACGGGCTCGCGGGCGAAAAGTAGTTTCGCTACTTTTCCACAGCCCGGGATTGGCCTATTTTTGTCGGGCTGGCTTGACGTTCCGCCTCGTGTGGGGGCCGGCGGAGTGACGGGGGCCGAAGCGGCCACTGCTTTCCCCGCATGCGAATGTCCGGCTGAGCCGCCGCGCTGTGGGGCCGGCGGCGAGCAACCACGGGGAAAGGAGTTTCCCGATGGCCATGGCGGGAACGGTCAAATTCTTCAATGCCGAGCGCGGCTACGGCTTCATCAAGCCGGACGATGGGGGACGCGATGTGTTCGTGCACGTCACCGCCGTCGAGCGCGCCGGGTTGAAGTCACTGACCGAAGGACAGCGGCTGTCCTTCGATGTCGAGCCCGACAAGAAGGGCAAGGGTCCGAAGGCCGTCAACCTCGTGATCACCGGCTGATCGAATCGGCGAGGCTGACGCGCTTTGGCGGCGTCCGGGCGTGCTCGACCGCAAACCGATGCGGCAGCGAGTTCGTGGCAGGCCTGGACGAAGCGCAACTTTCTGGTTGCTAATCTCGCTGAGCACCGTCATGGTATCAGCAACCAGGAGGTTGCCATTATGTCTGATCGCATCGAGAAGAGCATCGAGTTGAACGCCCCTGTCGAGAGGGTCTGGCGTGCGCTGACTGATCACAACGAGTTTGGCGAATGGTTCCGGGTGAAGCTGGATGGTCCGTTCACGCCAGGGGAGGTCTCACGCGGCCGCATAACTTATCCTGGCTTCGAGCACGTCAAATGGGAGGCTGAAATCAAGCAGATGGAAGCGCCACGATTGTTCTCCTTCACATGGCACCCATATGCCATCGATCCCGACGTCGATTACTCCCGGGAGACACCCACGCTCGTCGAATTCCGGCTCGAACCGACCTTGCATGGAACGCGCCTGATCATCGTCGAGTCCGGATTTGACGCCCTGCCGAAAAATCGGCAGCCGGACGCATTCCGCATGAACGAAGGCGGATGGGCAGAACAAATCAGGAACATCCAAGCTCATGTTGAGCGATAGAACCCGTGCCCACGACTTGAGCCCGGCACCGGTGTTCGCGGCTCTCGGAGACCGGACCCGTCTCGGGCTCTTGACGAAATTGAGCGACGGGCAAACTCGATCGATCGCAAGGCTTTCGGCGGATACAACGCTTACGAGGCAAGCCATCACGAAGCACCTTCGCGTGCTGGAAAATGCAGGGTTGGTAAGCAGCACGCGAGTCGGCCGCGAAAGCCAATTTGCCTTTAGGCCCGAACCGATCGTCGAGGTCAGGTCGTATCTCGATACGGTTTCGGGGCAATGGGACGACGCCCTGTTGCGACTTCGATCCCTTGTGGAGCGATAATCGGACGAATGCGCACTTTCGAGCCGTCGACGTCACGCTCGTCATTTGCTGGAGCCTGCGGAGCGAACCACGGCATGCCGCTTCGGGCATTCCCCTACATTCGGTGGCTCTTGCGGCACCGGCATCTTACCTTGCGGCCATGAACGGAGTGAAGACCGACATCGATCCGACGACCGAGCTGCTGGAGGAGGACGAGGATCAGTCCCTGCCCGAGCTCGAGGCCGACGCGGGCACCGCGGCTGCCGCGAGCAGCAATCCGCTTGCTGCGGGACGCGCCGCTATCGCCCGCCATGTGAGGCTGGCGCCGTCCATGCCCGGCGTCTACCGGATGATCGATGCCAATGGCGACGTGCTCTATGTCGGCAAGGCCAAGAACATCCGCAAACGCATCCTCGCGTACACGCGCCCGACCGGCTACGAGCCGCGCATCGAAAGAATGATCGCGGTAACTGCCGCGCTCGAATTCATGTCGACGGCGACGGAGACCGAGGCTCTCCTGCTCGAGGCCAATCTGATCAAGCGGCTGCGGCCGCGCTTCAATGTGCTGCTGCGCGACGACAAGTCGTTTCCGTACATCCTGATCACCGCCGATCACTGGGCGCCGCAGATTCTCAAGCATCGCGGGGGGCGCACGCGGAAAGGAAATTTCTACGGTCCGTTCGCCTCGGTCTGGGCCGTCAACCGGACCATCACGGCGCTGCAGCGCGCGTTCCTGCTGCGCTCCTGCTCGGATGGGTTCTTCGAAAGCCGGACGCGTCCCTGCCTGCTTCATCAGATCAAACGCTGCTCCGGACCATGCACCCGCGAGATCGATTTTGCCGGTTACAGCAAGCTCGTGCGCGAAGCGAACGCGTTCCTGTCCGGGAAGAGTCAAGTGGTGAAGGACGCTCTCGCACGAGAAATGGAACAGGCTTCCGCCATGCTCGATTTCGAACGCGCAGCGATCAGTCGCGATCGGCTCGCCGCGCTTTCGGCGGTGCAGTCGCATCAGGGCATCAACCCGCGCGGCTTGGAAGAAGCCGACGTGTTCGCGGTACACCAGGCCGGCGGCTTCAGTTGCGTGGAAGTGTTCTTCTTCCGCACCGGTCAGAATTGGGGTAATCGCGCGTACTTCCCCAAAGCCGACCGTTCGCACTCCTCCGGCGAGGTGCTCGGCGCGTTCCTGGCCCAGTTCTACGACGACAAGCCGCCCCCGCATTGCATTCTGATATCGGAGGAGATCGAGGAGCGCGCGTTGCTGGCCGAGGCTCTGAGCACCAAGAGCGGCCACAAGGTGGAAGTCAGCCTGCCGCAGCGCGGCGAACGGAAGGATCTCGTCGACCACGCGCTCGCCAATGCGCGCGAGGCGCTGGGAAGAAAGCTGGCCGAGACCTCCTCCCAGCGCAAGCTTCTCGAGATGGTCGCCGAGACCCTCGGGCTGGCGGGCGTGCCGCGGCGTATCGAGGTTTACGACAACAGTCACATCCAGGGCCGCAACGCCGTCGGCGCCATGATCGTCGCCGGGCCGGAGGGCTTTCAGAAAAATCAATACCGCAAGTTCAACATCCGTTCAGCCGATCTCGTGCCAGGAGACGACTTCGCCATGATGCGCGAGGTCTTGAGCCGCCGCTTCAAGCGGCTGATCAACGAAGCGCCGCGTCGGCAGCTCGAATCGATGCCACCGCCGCCTGCCGATGCAATGCGCATCGATCCGGCGCAGCACCATGCGCCGATGCCGGTCGGTGGCGACGCGAGCCCGGACAACCAGGACGGGTCACCCTGGCCCGATCTGGTCATCGTCGACGGCGGACGCGGACAACTCACCGCCGCGCACGACACGCTCGTTGCACTCGGCATCAGCGATATCCCGCTTCTGGCTATCGCCAAGGGAGCTGACCGAGATGCCGGGCTGGAAAGCTTTTTTCAAATCGGCCGCGAGCCGTTCAAGCTCAAGCCGCGCGATCCCATGCTCTATTTCGCGCAACGATTGCGCGATGAGGCGCATCGGTTCGCGGTAGGCTCTCACCGCATTCGACGGCGGCGCGACCTGCGCGAAGCGGGACTGCAGGAAATTCCGGGCGTCGGTCCGGCCCGCAAGCGCGCGCTGCTGCACCATTTCGGAACGCTCAAGGCCATCGAACGCGCAGCGCCGGCGGATCTCGCCAGGGTGCCGGGCATCAGTGCGGAGACGGCGAGAAAGATCTACGATTTCTTTCATGAGGACGGGAGCAGGACAACGTGAGTGAGTTTGCACGGCGCATCGGCATCCACCCGACTGCACGGTGGGCTGGCCCCGTCTTCGGCGCGCCGCACTGCGCCGCCGTTTTCCAGGTCGGGGTGGAGGGCTGGCATGCGTCGCGCGAATGTGGATGGGCGGCGTGCGTGCGGAACCGGGATTTGTCGTTTGCGCTTATGCTCTTGCCCTGAAATCATAGACAGATGTGGGGGTGATTCCCGGTGGGGATGGTGCAGCCACCTCGTTTGACGCGGGCATCCGAAGGGTATTCTTTCGGCTCATGAACACGGTGACCTCCAGGCAGCTTCCGGCGCGACCCCTCGCGGTGTCGAACCTCCTGACCTATGCGCGCATCGTCGCGGTGCCGGCTGTGGTCGCCTGCCTTTATTGGCAGGACATATTGGAAGGCGGCCTGTGGCTGCGCTGGGTCGCTCTCGTCATTTTCATCGGTGCCGGGGTCACCGATGTGCTCGATGGCTATTTTGCGCGCAAGTGGGGCGAGCAATCGGCCTTCGGGCGCATGCTCGACCCCATTGCCGACAAGCTCCTGGTGGCCTCCTGCCTGCTGATGCTGGCGGCCGACGGGACCATCCGCGGCTGGTCGTTATGGGCGGCCATCGTCATTCTTTGCCGCGAGATCCTGGTTTCGGGCTTGCGCGAATATCTCGCGGAGCTGCGGGTGAGCGTGCCGGTCACGCAGCTCGCCAAGTGGAAGACCACGCTGCAGCTCGTCGCAGTCGGCTTCTTGATAGCGGGCATTGCGGGGGATGCGGTGGTGCCGGTGGTGACCCCGGTGGGGCTTGCCCTGCTCTGGCTGTCGGCCCTGCTCACGCTGTACACGGGCTGGGACTATTTCCGGGCCGGCGTGCGCCACCTGATCAGGGATTAGGGTCAGGCTCGCTGGCTCGAACCGGCCGTCTTCCGGCGCGCATTGCGCGATCATGCACTATATATTCTCCGCAATGATGGTGACCGGATGCGGGCAACCCGGGTCGACCGGACAGGTCAACTCGAAGCGGAGGAATCAGATCGTGAAAGTTCGCTACTTCGCCTGGGTGCGCGAGCGTGTCGGCAGGCCGGAGGAGGAGGTCGAGCTGCCGGCCGGGATCACGACCATCTCGGATCTCATGGATTGGTTGAGCCGGCGCGGCGAGGAATACGCGTTTGCGTTCGAGAATCGCAAGGTGATCCGCGCCGCAATCGACCATGCCCATGTCAAATCGGACGCCACCATTCGCGGCGCGCGCGAGATCGCTTTCTTTCCGCCGATGACGGGCGGCTGAAGGTCGCGCATCGGAGATCGCGGCATGACCACCACCATACGCCTGCAGCACGGGCCGTTCGATGCCGCGCAGGAGGCGGCGGCGCTTACCCTTGGGCGCACGGATGTAGGTGCGGTCGTGACCTTCACAGGGATATGTCGCGGCGAGGAGGCCGGGGCGCCGCTCGTCGCCTTGACGCTCGAACATTATCCCGGAATGGCCGAGGCCGAGGTAAGCCGCCACGTGGAATCCGCCGCGCAGCGCTGGCCCCTGCTCGGGGTAACCGTGGTTCATCGCCATGGCCGGCTGCTGCCGGGAGAAGACATCGTGCTGGTGGTAACCGCCGCCGCGCATCGCGCGGATGCATTCGCCGCCGCCGAGTTCCTGATGGACTACCTCAAGACGCAGGCGCCATTCTGGAAGCGGGTAGAATACGCCGGCGGAAACGCCTGGGTCGATGCCAAGCAGACGGACGATGCCTTGGCCGAGCGCTGGTCGGAGCCGGCCGGCAAGGCCGCAGCAGCGCAATGAGCAAGGCCGCTGCGGACGTCGGCTCCGGTCAGGCTGCGGCTGCTTTGCCCCTCGGTTGCACTTCGGCCGTGTAGTCGCTCATCAGCCGCTGCGTGATGGCGCCAGGTGTGAACCGCCACTGGGCGATCTCGGACACTGCCGTCACCTCGGCTGCGCTGCCGGTGATGAAGCATTCCGAGAACTGGCCGAGCTCATCTGGCATGATCCGGCGTTCGATCACCTCGATGCCGCGCTTCTTCGCCAGCTCGATCGCAGTGCGCCGGGTAATGCCGTCGAGGAAGCAGTCCGCGATCGGAGTATGAATCTTGCCGTCCGCGATGAAGAAGATATTGGCGCCGGTGCATTCGGCGACGCGTCCCTGCCAATCCAGCATCATTGCATCGGCATAACCTTTGCGCTCGGCTTTGTGCTTGGAGATCGTGCAGATCATGTAAAGGCCAGCGGCCTTGGCGCGCGCCGGCGCGGTTGCAGGGTCCGGCCGTCGATAGTCCGCGAGATCGAGTTGGATGCCCTCTAGTCGTTGCACCGGATCGAAATAGCTCGGCCATTGCCAGGTGGCGATGGCGAGATGGATCTTGTTGTTCTGTGCGGAGACGCCCATCATCTCCGAACCGCGCCACGCGACCGGCCGCACATACGCATCGGCCTGGGCATTTTTTTCGAGCACCAGCCGTTTCGCTGCATCGATCTCGGCAACCGAGTAGGGAATTTCGAAGTCGAGCAGTTGCGCCGATCGCTTGAGCCGCTCCGAATGCTCCGTGCACTTGATAGATTGCTCCGCCATAGGCGCGCTCGCCCTCGAAAACGGAGCTCGCATAATGCAGCCCGTGCGAGAGCACATGCAGCGTGGCGTCGCCCCACGGCACGAGCTTGCCGTCGTACCAGATGACGCCGTCGAGGCGGTCGTACGGTTTTTCAGCCATGGCACTTCCTCCTCGGACTTCGTCTTTCGATGCTTTTGCGTCGCGGGCCGACACCCGGTATGTTTGTCCACCCATGAGAGCGCGCTTGCGCCTCGGGCGCAATCCACCCTGCGGCAGGCTGCCGCGCAGATCCTTTCGTGGCAGACCGCCGTGGAATAACAATCTGATCGAAATATGTCAATATGGCTGACCTAATTGTCCCCGTTGCGCATGGGCCGGCTTCCGGGAGCGAACGCCCGTCGCGCGCCGACGAGCCCGATGTGGGATGTGATCGAGCTCTTGTTCTTCGCCTATCGCGACTTCATCGGGGATCCCGACGATGCGCTCGCGAAATTCGGCTTCGGGCGTGCCCATCACCGGGTCTTGCATTTCGTCAATCGCAATCCCGGCATGAAGGTCGCCGACCTGCTCGAGATTCTCAAGATAACCAAGCAATCGCTGGGGCGCGTGCTCAAGCAGCTCATCGATCAGGGTTACGTGGTGCAGAAAGAGGGGGCCAACGACCGCCGCCAGCGCCTGTTGCATGTCACCGCCAAGGGCGAGGCCCTGGCCATGAAGCTCGCCGGGTTGCAGACCGCGCGGATCGGGCGCGCGCTGGCGGAGCTGGGACCGGACGCGCACGAAGCGGCATGCCAGTTCCTGACCGCCATGATCAATGCCGACCACCGCGACGCCGTGCTGCGGTTCATCGCACGAGCGGACCGGGCGCGCCGGACTCGGGCCTGAGGCAACGTGATGGCAGCCGCGATGGCGACGCATGCCGTTCTTGCCGACGACGCACCACATCTGCTCGTGGTCGACGACGACCGCCGCATCCGCGGTCTGCTGTCGCGCTTCCTGCTTGCCGAGGGCTATCGCGTGACCACGGCCCAGTCCGCCGCCGACGCTCACGCCAAGCTCGCAGGATTGCGATTCGATCTGTTGATCCTCGACGTCATGATGCCGGGCGAAACCGGGTTCGATCTCGCCCGCAAGCTGCGCTCGAGCTCGAACGTGCCGATCATCATGTTGACCGCGCGCGACGAAGCGCAAAGCCGCATCGAGGGCCTCACGATCGGGGCCGACGATTATGTCGGCAAGCCGTTCGAGCCGAGGGAGCTCTCGCTTCGCATCGCCAGCATCCTGCGGCGCGCGCGCCCGGCGACGGCCCCTTCGGTCGAGACCGTGTGCTTCGGTGAGTTCCGCTTTCACCTCGGGCGCGGAGAGCTCAAGCGCGGCGAGGAGATCATCCGGCTTACCGATCGGGAGCGCGACATGCTTCGCCTGCTGGCGGCGACGCCGGGGGAAACCGTGCCGCGGCAGGCGCTCGTCGGCAACGGCGGTGCGACCGGCGAGCGTGCCGTCGACGTGCAGGTCAACCGCTTGCGCCGCAAGGTGGAGCGCGATCCCGCCAATCCGCTCCTGGTGCAGACCGTGCGCGGGGTCGGATACCGCCTGGTGACGACGCCATGACCATGGCCGATACCGGCATTGCCGCCCTCCGCTCGAGCCTTACGGCGCTGCGCTCGGTTGCCAGCCGCTTGTACGAGCTCCATGACCGTGCCGGCGCGACGCTCAAAGGCGTCATGCCCAAAGGGCTCTATGCCCGCGCCCTCCTGATCATCATCGCCCCGATGGTGGTTTTGCAGTCGGTCGTGGCGTTCATGTTCATGGAACGGCATTACTTTCTCGTGACGCAGCGGCTGTCCGCCGGGGTCGTGCAGGACATCGCAACCTTGATCGAGGTCGCCAAAATCCTGCCTCCGGACGCCGGCCAGGCACAGATCCGGCGCATCGCGCAAGAGAAGCTCGGACTGGTCGTCGATTTCCTGCCAGTCAACGAGCTGCCGCCGCCGGGACCCAAGCCGTTCTTCTCGCTGGTAGACCAGGCGCTGTCCGAGGAGATCAGAAAGCTGGTCGGCCGGCCGTTCTGGATCGATACCGTCGGCCGCTCCGCGCTGGTCGAGATCCGCATCAAGCTCGACAATGCGGTGATGCGCGTATTCGCACCCCGCAGCGTCGCTTATGTCTCGAACTCACACATCTTCCTGGGCTGGATGGTCGGCACCTCTCTGGTGCTGATCACCGTCGCGGTGCTGTTCCTGCGCAACCAGATCCGCCCGATTCTGCGGCTTGCCGATGCCGCCGAAAGCTTCGGCAAAGGGCGTGAAGTCCCCGACTTCCGTCCGCGCGGTGCGCGCGAGGTCCGCCGCGCGGCGCAGGCGTTCATCGAAATGAAGAGCCGGATCGAGCGCGCCATGGAGCAGCGCACCGCCATGCTCGCCGGCGTATCCCATGATTTGCGCACCATCCTCACCCGCTTCAAGCTCGAGCTCGCACTGATCGGCGATTGCCCCGAGGTCGACGGCATGAGGAAGGATGTGGATGAGATGGCCCGCATGCTGGAGGCCTATCTCGCCTTCGCGCGTGGCGATACGGGCGAACAATCGGCCCCCACCGACATGGCCGCCTTCCTCGAAGCGCTCAAGACCGACACCGAGCGCAACGGCCACCGATCGAGCGTATCCTTTCACGGCCATCCGATCGTCACGGTGCGCCCGGCAGCCCGACCGACACCGAGGGCGGCATCACCGGCTTCCACGACATCAACCCGCGCGTCGGCGTCATCTACGACCTGACCGGCGACGGCAAGACGTCGGTGAAGTTCAACGCCGGCCGCTACACCGACTCGGCGTCGAGCGACGGCCGGTGGACGCTCGGCAACCCGATGAGCCGCATCCAGACGACGGTGGGCCGGACCTGGACCGACAGCGAACAGCAACTTCACGCCCGACTGCGACCTGCTGAACCCGCTGGCGCAGAACCTGACAGCCGTCGGCGGCGACATCTGCGGCGCGTGGAACAACAACACGTTCGGCACGCGAGGTGTTCAGCACCACCTACGACCCGGACATGTTCAAGGGCTGGTTCACGCGGCCGATGGACTGGCAGCTCGGCGCCTCGGTGCAGCGGGAGATCCTGCCGCGGCATGTCGGTCGAGGTCGGCTATCACCGCCGCTGGATCGACAAGTGGACGCTGATCGAGAACACGCTCGAACACGCACGCCGACTTCGAGCCGTACTCGGTGACGGCGCCGGCGGATCCGCGGCTCGGCGTGGCCAGCGGCCGCATCGATCGACGACCTGTGGAACATCTCCCGGCGAAGTTCGGCCAGATCAACAACGAACACCTATCTCGAGAACAACGTCGCCGGGCGCCAACCGGCAAGAACTGGTGGCACGGCGTCGACTTCAACGTGAACGCGCGCCTGCGCGACGGCCTCACGCTGCGCGGCGGCGCCGTGCGTCTCGACCGCCGGCGACGACTGCTGCACCTACATCGAGAACGGCTACTACGGCACCGGCATCCCCGAGGGCCCGAGCATGCGCAACTGCCGCAGCGTGTCGCCGTGGCAGCCGGAGTTCAAGGGGCTCGGCAGCTACACCATTCCGAAGATCGACGTGCAGGTGGCGGGCACGCTCACCAGCCGGCCCGGGCCGCAGAAGGCGGCGAACGTCCAGTTCACCGCCGCCGAGATCGCGCAGACGCTGGGCCGCTTCGCCGTCGGGCAGCGACGCGGCCCAGACGATCGACCATCAACCTGTTCGACGACCAACGAAGCGTTCTATCCGCAGATCACCGTCGTCGACCTGCGCGTCGGCAAGCTCCTGCGGTTCGGCGGCGCATGCGCGCCAACATCGGCTTCGACATCTACAACGCGCTGAACTCGAGCACGGGGCAGACCTACAACGGCACCTACTCGCACGGCCAACCCGTCGACTCTGGGGGACGCCGACGCTGATCCTGCCGGCGCGCTTCGCGAAGATCGGGGCGCAGATCGATTTCTGAAGGCTTCAGGGCCTGGGCTTCGGGCTGGTCGGGCCGGTCGAGCGGGCCCCTAGAGGCACGGCCTGTAGGCCGGGCCGACCTGAAGGCACTGCACGTCGGCCCCAGCGTCGCGACACCCATGGGTGTGAGAAGACGATCGCCCATGATCAGCGCGACCCCGAGATAGAAGCCGGGCTCGAGGTCGCGCTGCTCGTTGAGCAGCACGATCGCCAGCACGATCGCGTACACCGGCTCCATGTTCACCGCCAGCGTGGTCTCGAACGCGCTCAGGTGCCGCAGCGCGACGAGCGCCAGCGCGTAGGGGAAGAGCGTGCACGCCATCGCAGCGCCACCAGCAGCAGCGCGCGTCGTGCAGGCTCGGCTGCACGACGACGCGCTCGGCCGCCGGCAGCAGCCACGCGAGCGGCGGCAGCAGGAGCGCGCCGGCGGCCATCTGCAGCCCCGTCACGGCCAGCGCCGGGCTCGAGCCGATCGCGCGCTTGTTGAGCGTGCTGAAGATCGCCGCCAGCAGCGCCGACAACGGCGCCCACGGCGATGCCGGTGCGCATGCCCGGCCGGCGTGCCGCCCACGACCAGCGCCACGCCCGGCAGCACCGCCACGCTCATCAGCCACTCCGACGAGGTTGAGGCGGCCGCCGCGCCAGCGACGGCTCGATGATCGACACGAACACCGGCGTCAGCGCCATGCACGTGGCCGCCACCGACGCGTTCGACAGCTTGATCGAGCCGTAGAAGGTGATCCAGTGCAGCGTGACGAGCACGCCGATGCCGAGGTAGATGGCGACGAGGCGCGGCGGCATCCGGCGGAGATCGCGCCACACCGGCGGCCACGCCGCGCAGCGCGCACGGTGACGAGCAGCATGCGCCACCACACGAGCGGCAGCGCCGGCAGCGTGATCAGCCGGCCGAGGATGGCGGTGAAGCCCCACAGGACGACGCAGACGTGGATCTGCAGCCAGGCGCGGGAGTGAGGCGTCATCGAGCGCAGCCGCCATAGTACCTGCCGGCGCGGCGCCAACCGTTGGGTACAATGACGGCCGCCGCTTGCCGTTCGCATCCTTCCCTTCCCCGGGCGCCCCGCGTTGTTGCCGCTGAGAGCGGCGGCCTTCGTTGCCGCAGCGGTCATCGCGCTGGCGCTGCCGGCCGCGGCCGGGCAGGCGGGGCCCGATGGCCCGGTGACGCCGGCCGCTCCAGCCACCGTGTCGCGCGACGACGACGGCCGCGTCGCGCTGCGGGCCGTGCGCCTCGAGGCGGCGCTCCACGTCGACGGGCGTCTCGACGAAGCCGGTGTACGCCGCGGTGCCCGCGGTTCCGATCTGCGACAGCAGGAGCCGGTCGAAGGCGCCGCGGCCACCGAGAAGACCGAGGTCTGGCTGTTCTTCGACGACGACCGCCTCTACGTGACGTTCCGCTGCTGGGAGAGCCGGCCCGACGCGCTCGTCGCCAACGAGATGCGGCGCGACAGCAACAACATCTTCCAGAACGATCACGTCGCGTTCCTGCATCGACCCCTTCTACGACCGCCGCAACGGCATCGAGTTCGCGATCAACCCGATCGGCGGGCGATGGGACGGCCAGATCTCGAACGAGCAGCAACTTCAACGCGGACTGGAATCCGGTCTGGGACCTCAAGGTCGGCCGCTTCGACGGCGGCTGGACGGTGGAGACTGGCCATCCCGTTCAAGTCGCTGCGCTACCGGCCCGGGCCGCGCGCCAGATCTGGGGCTTCAACGCCCGGCGCGTCAACCGGGCGAAGAACGAGACGTCGTTTCTCACCACGCATCCCGCGCGCCGCTCGGGCAGCGCGGCGCTGTTCCAGCGCGTCGCTGGCGGCGACGATGGTCGGCCTCGAGGTGCCGCCGGGCTCGCGGAACCTCGAGGTCAAGCCGTACGCGGTGTCGAGCCTGCACGAGCGACGTCGACGTCGATCGCCGCGCGTCGCGCAACGACCTCGTCGGGCGACGTCGGCGTCGACGTCGAGTACGGCCTCACGCAGAACCTGACCGCCGACTTCACCTACAACACCGACTTCGCGCAGGTGGAGGCCGACGAGCAGCAGGTCAACCTCACGCGCTTCAGCCTGTTCTTCCCCG
>CAWHPT010000086.1:0-47004 GCA_963831225.1 uncultured Alphaproteobacteria bacterium | reverse complement strand
ACCGTCCCGATCCGGCAAGCCTAGATCGAGCAGGACCAGCGCCACGTCGCGATTCTGCTCGATCTGTTGCATCGCCTGGCGCGAATCCGGCGCCTCGATGATGACGGTCGCCTCGCCCTTCAGCTCTCTGAGGACGCCACGCAACGCCTCGCGAATCAAGACGTGATCGTCGACGACGAGAATTTTCATGCGACGCGGTCTCGTCTGTTCTGTCGATGCAAGAATACTTCAGAACTAGATCCAAAGCACTCCCTCGCCAACCATTGCGCCGTCCCGAATTGCCTGGCGCGCAACGATTTCTGTGGGTGGCTGGCATTGGCACAACCTCGGTACTAAGACGCTTGGCTGATTCGTTGCGCCCGCGTCCCCTGACAAGCTCCCCCGCCAAACGGAACCAATTCCGGACCGACAGAGCGTGGTCCCCGTGACCTCGAGAATCCGAGCCTACGGGCGTCTGGCACAACAGGCAGGAAGCCAAGCGCGGCCTCTCACAACGTGCATCATACGAAGACGTCGGGGCACCCGAGGGCTGTTTTTCCAGGGAGAAGTTCTATGTTCAAAAAATCGCTGCTCGTCAGTTCGGTTGCAGCCCTCTCACTTGCCTGCCTCGCCTATGCCCAGCAAGCGCCACTGCAGCCGTCGCCAATCAAACGAACGCCACTGGGCAAGGTCGAAGTCCCGGGATCGAACTATGAAGTCGTGTTCGGCATAGCCGAATTGGCTCCCGGCCCCAAAACAGGACGTCATTCCCATCCAGGCATGGTGCTGGCATATGTGGCAGAGGGCGAATTCTGGTATCTGATCGACGGCCAGCCGGAGAAGACTTACAAGGCTGGCGATTCTTTCCAGGTACCCGACCGCGCGATTCACAATGAAGGAGCGGTCGGGAGCAAGCCCGCCAAGGTGATGGCCGTCTATATTGTCGAGAAGGGGAAACCGCTGGTTCAGCCGGCGCAGTAGCAGTGCGTCCGAGATACCCTTGCTCTCATGCGCAGACTGGCGCAGGAGGATGGCGTGACGGTCCTGTTTTCGACCCACATTCTCAACGACATCGAGCGCATGTGCGCCCGCGTTGCGGTCCTGCACCATGGCCGGCTCATAGCCAACGGCGACATTGCCGACCTCAAGCGCAGTCATGGCGTGGACCAGATGGACGATCTCTACCTGTCGCTGGTCAACGCCGCCGCATGACCTTCGCCGCCGCATCGAAGGGGGATCTTCGGTCGAGGTATGTGGTGAGCCTTCGTCGGCATCGTTCCGATCGGCAGCATCGACCGCCTTGGTTTGCTCGATGTGCTTGGTCCCGTGGTCCTTCTGATCGGCTCCTGTCCCTCGCCCTGGTCGCAGCTGCGGGAAAGTGCATCGAGGCGCGCGACGTTACTTGAACCCATACGATTCTTGGCAATTTCCCCTTTTGGCGAAAGCTGACGCTGCATCCCCGGTGCATCCGTTGGTCAATTGACTGCTCAGGCTGCCGGGCGAAAGTCCGTCTGGGATTAACCGGCGGGGTCCAATACCATCCTCCATGCTTCCGCCATGCTGACTGGGCATGGATCGGCTGCCGAGGGGGAAATCGGGGATCATGACGTTCCAGCGATCGTTTATGGGCCATGGCGGGCGGCTTGCCGCCGCTGCTCTCCTGGCGCTTCTTTCGGCCTGCGCCGGCGACCTCGACCCGCCGCCGGGCCAGCCGAGCTTTTATCGCAGCCTAGCCTCCGGAGGTGCGCAACTCGACGCCGCCACTGCGGCCTCGATGATCTCGGGTTACCGCAGCAACAACGGCTTGAGCAGCGTGAGCGTCGATTCCGAGCTGATGAAGCTCGCCGAGGCGCAGGCGCAGGCGATGGCGAGCCGCGACAAGCTCGACCACGATGTCATCCGCGGGTTCAATGAACGGCTCAGGTCGCGAGGCTATCGCGCCAAGACCGCGGCCGAGAACATCGGCGCCGGCTACCATACCCTGGCGGAGGCTTTTTCGGGCTGGCGCGATTCTCCGCCACACCGCGCCAACATGCTGCTCAAGGGAGCGACCAGCATCGGCATCGCCGCTGTCTACGCGCCGAAATCGAAGTACAAGGTGTTCTGGGCCCTGATCCTCGCCGCGCCCGACGACCAGCGGGGATAGCTCGGCAACGAGATCCCAGTATGGCCATGCCACCGGGAGCGACTATGCCGAAATCCTGTACAGACCCCAAATGGCGATCGGCACTGGGCACTGTCGTGCTGCTTGGGGCGAGCCTATCGTTGAACGCCAGCACTGCCGACACTGTCCCGCCGACGGCACGATCCGCCTTTGTCTATCCGGAAGTGCGAGTCATTCTGTCGACCGGCAGCACCGTCACCGGCGAGGCGATTCGGTATCCGTCGGGAGCGCCCGCACTGATCACAGCTATGGAGATCATGCTCCAGTCAGGGCAACAAACAGGATGGCATACGCATCCGGTGCCACTGTTCGGCTATGTCCTCGAGGGTGAGCTCACCGTCGATTACGGGGCGAAGGGACAGCGGATTTATCGAAAAGGCGACGCCCTCGCCGAGGCGATGAACCAGGCCCACAATGGCCGCAATGCAGGTCAGAACCCGGTGAAAATTCTCGCCGTATTCATCGGCATCGAGGGGCAGCAAGGCAGTGTGCCAGCCTCGCCCCCGGCACGTTGACAATCAACTCAAGATGGTCTGGCGAGCTCGGGCTTGCACTTGATGATGTCCGCGGAGCCATCGCCGCCGCGAGCGCTGCAATGTCCACGTCTCCCAACTCTGCGGGTGGCCCTCGGCTGTCATGCGGAAATGATAAGGCTGCTAGAGGCCGCAATTCTATCGGCCTCTCTTCAAGCATTCCCGGATGCGTCCGTCAGAACCAGAGCTGGGGCACTCGGGCACTCGCAGCGCCGAGCCGGCGCGGCGGACGACAATTCGAGTGGCATCGCCACCTACTCGCGGGCCGGCGCCCAGTTCCCAGTTCGCTACAACATTGCTCTGGACGACGGACCTGACGTAGTCAGGCCTCGTTGATGAGACGCTCCAACTCTCCGATCCGCTTCATGATGTCGTCAAACCCAGGCGCAGGATCATCAAACATCATGGGCGCCATCTTGCGATAGTCAGCGCGCAGATCAACAAGTCGCGCGGGGTTGGGGATCAATCGAAGGGTACCGGGACGGGCTGTATCGTAGCGCGCCCAGGCCGAGCGAAAGAACACCGATTTATGATCAGCGACCTTTATAAGCAGATCGATGTCCTTGATGGCAGCCTTACCGGCTTCTCCAGCTGCCAAGGTCGCAAGATCATAGTAATGTCGCGAGAAATACTGCGGCGTCCGAGAATTGGCTGCTCGATGATGCTCGGCATGCAGGACCGTAGCCTTCTCCCAAAAAGTGCGACGCAACGCCAGAACATTGACCACGCAAGTTGGCGCTTCGAAGAAATCCGGAAACTCTTCCGCCGCGTAGGGCCGTATCTCGCGCTTCTCCGAGGGCCATGGATCGCCCCGTGCACCGAACTCAAGTTTAACCCGCCTGCTCATGTACGCGAGATCAGCGTAATCTTTGGTATTCAGAACTCGGCGGGTATTCAAAGTTCACATTCTGTGGCTCTTCATTGTCGATCGCCAGCCGCCATCCCCCCTTCTCTGCAGAACCGAGCTCGCGCACAGCCGCCTCGGTCAATAGCGGCAATAGCACTGATGCAATGTGCTTCTGGACGTCAGCTACGAGGGCCTCGATCAGCGCCTTAGCCTTCTTCTTCGATGCCGTCTCAAGAACAGGCGTGCCTTCCCCTTGAGGGCTGAAAAGCCGCTTGAGCGTCCAGCAGACCCAAAAGTCCTTCTCGATGATCGCATTGGCAAGGCCGCGTGCCGCGCCAGTCTCGTTGAAAAGCACCGCACGTTCCGACGCCGTGAGACGTGCGACCTTCATGATGATCTTCAGTCCGGAACTGGTTGGCCTGCAATCCGGCTCAATGCAGATCGCATCCAGGCCGGCGCCTGCTTGACCCCGTCGGCAAGCGCACGCCGATCCGATGCAGTGAGACGCGGCCCCGCAGCATCGATGACAGCCGACACGGAATCCGGTCCCAGGTGACGTAGCGCTTGGACAACCGTGCCGGCCATGCTGCCTGGAGCGACCAGATGCTTAGGCGACGCATGACGCAGATCCACAACCCTTTTGCCCAACACAACGCGCCGGGAAGGCCCGTCAGTCAGATATAGGCTCCGCGCCGGCACCTGAGTGGACAACCCGAGTGCGTTAGCCGCCTGAGCCCCTGCAACTTGCAAAGACGATCCGGTCTCACGCGCGAATGCCTTGGCGACCGCGTCTGGGGCTGGCGCCAACGGGCCAAGCTGTGCATGAAGCCGCGGGTAATCGTAGAGACCCCGGACAAGGCGGCGCAACTGCCCTTTCTTGGCCAGACGCGACAGTGCTTGATCGACCGCCGCTCGGTTACCCAGGTCGACAAAATCCACAGGCGTGAAGACGCTACCGCGGCCATGGGCCCGGGCACGGCAGAGGATCCGACTCGGTATAGAACTCATTTTGGTCCTCCTCTTGTGTCAGAAAATAATACTAGTTTTTCTGACATTCAAGGGGTGCCGGTCATGAAAGTTCAAGTGCGCGCTGATGACGACGAGGAAGCCCGCGGTGGGTCTGGCGTCAGCTTAACCTGGGGCGCCGAGATCAATAGGATGCTGGCGCGTCATGCACAACCCGCTCAGTCGCCTGCTCGCTATCACGGGTGAAATCGTTCGGTCTCGCCCGACGTTGCAGTAGCGCCATGCGACCGGGAGCGACTATGCCGAAATCCTGCAGAGACCCCAAATGGCGATCGGCACTGGGCACCGTCGTGCTGCTCGGGTTGAGTCTATCGTTGATCGCCAGCATTGCCGACACTGTCCCGCCAACGACACGACCCGCCTTTGTCTATCCGGAAGTGCGAGTCATTCTGTCGACCGGCAGCACCGTTACCGGCGAGGCGATTCGGTATCCGTCGGGAGCGCCCGCACTGATCACAGCTATGGAGATCATGCTCCAGTCAGGGCAACAAACAGGATGGCATACGCATCCGGTGCCACTGTTCGGCTATGTCCTCGAGGGTGAGCTCACCGTCGATTACGGGGCGAAGGGACAGCGGATTTATCGAAAAGACGACGCCCTCGCCGAGGCGATGAACCAGGCCCACAATGGCCGCAATACGGGTCAGAGCCCGGTGAAAATTCTTGCCGTGTTCATCGGCATCGAAGGTCTGCAAGGCAGTGTGCCAGCATCGCCTCCGGCTCGTTAGCAGGCGAACTCGTAGTGCAGAGCGATGAGGTCATGGACGTGCTCCGACAAAACCAAGGTGGCAACCGCTGATGTCGCGAAACCATGCCTGTTCGTAGGCTTGGTTTCTTCCACCAGATAAGTCCCAGCTTCCTCGCAGGTTTTTTCAAGCCGGGCTTCTCGCTCAAAGCTTCGCCACCTGAGGTATGTTCCTTCCATCGCAGCACAGGGGAAACTTAAAAATGCCCTGGGAGCCCCGTAGGCGCGTTTTTGAACTGCACAATACCGGACTCCCGCAGTGCAATAAGCTGCGTGACCGGATGGCTTGACAATTCACTCGATCACCTTGTCGGCGCGCAACAGGATCGACGGTGGAACGGCAAGACCGAGCGCCTTCGCCGTCTTGAGGTTCACGACTAGCTCCAACCGAGTCGGCTGCTCCACTGGGAGATTGGCTGGATCGGCACCTTTGAAAATCTTGTCGACGTACATCGCGGTATCGCGGAATTGACCGAGCAGGCTCGGCCCGTAGGAGATCAACCCGCCGGCCTCCACGTTTTCGCGCCGCGAGAAGATCAGCGGCAATCTTGCGTTCTGGGCAAGATCGGCAAGCTGCGCACGCTGACTGATCAGCAGCGGATCGGCCAACGCAATGACCCCCTTGGCATTCTCACCGACCATCCGCGCGAATGCTGCGTCCACTTCCCCGGGGCTCGTCACATCGATAAGAGTAACCGGCAGGTCTAGGCCGCGAGCGGCAACCTCAACCTCCCTCAATTGCAAAGGCGATGCCGGATTGCGGGGATTGCGCAGCACAAAGACCGGATTGACCCGTGGCACAATTTCCAACAGCAGCTCCAGAAGTTTGCCGCCAAGATCACGTGACAAATTGGTCGTTCCAGTAATGTTTCCGCCGGGCCGCGACAAATTCGCGATGAAGCCAGCGCCAATCGGATCAGCGATTCCAACCATGACGATCGGTGTCTTCGATGTTGCGCGGCGGGCGGCGGTCACAACCGGTGTTGCCCATGCAACGATGACATCGACGTTGAGAGCCACCAGTTCGGCGGCTAGCGTCTCGTTCAAATCCGCAGCCCAGCGGTACTCAAATTTCAGGTTTTGGCCTTCGACATACCCGTGCTCGCGCAGGCCCTCGCGAAGTGCCAACATTAGTTCGGGGACCGCCTCCGGCGAGAGGTTTGCGAGATAGCCAATGCGCCGCATGCGCTCGCCCTGCTGCGCGCGCGCGGAGCGCCACCACAGCATGGGTGCGGACACCGCAGCGCCGCCGAGGACGGCGATGAACTCGCGGCGTCTCATTTGATCGAGGCGCATTAGGTGGCTTACCAGCTAAGGGCCGGACCAGGATATCAAATTGGCAAGGATCAGTCAGCGGGGATGATGGCACTCTGGAAGGGGCGAGCTTTGGGCACATCGTGTTAGGTGATCGACCGCATGTCCGCTTTGGGTCCAAAGGACTAAACCGCTCGCGCGGTAGCTCGCTGCGGCAGGCGACGCGACCGGCATGGTAGCGCACGGGGGCGTCCTGTCTTGAAGATGAGGGGTTCACAACCTCACTCAAGACAGGAGCATCCCCATGACCGACGAGGCAATGAGCCCGTTGCGCCGGCGCATGATCGAAGGACATGACGATCCGCAAGTTAGCGCCGAAGACACGCAACGAAACTACATCCGCTCGATCAAGAATTTAGCTGCTTTCATCGGCCGCTCGCCCGCCAAGGCGAGTTTCGAGGACGTACGACGTTTTCAGCTGCATCTGACCCAGAACGGCGCCGACACACCAACTCTCAACTCAACTGTGTCGGCGCTGCGCTTCTTCTTCAGGGTCACGCTCAAGCGATATGCCATCGTCGAGCATACGAGGTTCATCCATGGGCCGCGCAAGCTGCCAGTAGTGTTGAGCCCGGAGGAGGTCGGACGCCTGCTCAATGCGGCACCTGGGCTCAAGTACAAGGCCGCACTGAGCGTGGCCTATGGGGCGGGTCTGCGTGCCGCCGAGATGGTCTCGCTCAAGCTTTCCGACATCGACAGCAAACGCATGTCATTCGTGTGGAGCAGGGCAAAGGCCGCAAAGACCGCTACGTCATGCTGTCGCCTCATCTGCTCGAACTGTTGCGTAATTGGTGGAGGGCGGGACGACCGCAGGGCTGGCTGTTTCCAGGCCGCGATCGTGTGCAGCCGGTGACGACGCGCCAGCTCAATCGCGCCTGCCATGCCGCAGCCCACATGGCCGAGATCCACAAGCGCGTATCGCTCCACACCTTACGGCACAGCTTCGCCACGCATCTGCTCGAGCAGAACATCGATATTCGCGTCATCCAAGTTTTGCTCGGTCACTCCAAGCTCGATACGACGGCGCTCTACACCCGCGTCGCCACCAAGACGATCCGTGAGGTCATGAGCCCGCTGGAACATATCGCGCTGAAGCTCAAGGAGATTTGGCCGCCCGCCTGACGCGCGGCGCGTGGCGCCCTCGTCATGGGGCCGGCATCCGAAAACCTTCACAGGAGGAGACATCCCGTCGCTTTATTCGATCACCTCGTCGGCGAGCGCCACCAGCATCGGCGGCATGTCGAGGCCGAGCGCCTTGGCGGTCTTGAGATTGATGACGAGCTCGAACTTCGTTGGCTGCTCGACTGGAATATCCGCCGGCTTCTGGCCTTTCAGGATTTTGTCGACGAGATCGGCCGCGCGCCGATAGAGCTGCCGGCGATCCGGTCCATAGGATGCCAATCCGCCGGCGGCGACAAATTCCCGATTCGTATAGATCGCGAACAGCCGAAGGGCCGCCGCGAGATCGACAATTTGCTGACGAAGACCGAGCAGTAAGGGAGTTTCCAAGATCGTCAGTCCGGTCGCGCCGGCTTTTACGGCAGCCTCGAGGCAGAGCGCGAGCTGTTCGGCGGTTCCCGCATCGCAGAGCTCGAGACGTAGTCCGCGCGCGTCAGCGGCGATCTTCAACTCGGGCAATGCCACGGCCGTAAATGGTGCCTCCTGGTTCAGAAGCACGGCGACGGTCCGAATACCGGGGGCAATATCCGTCAAGACTTGCAGCCGTTTGCTGCTGATGTCGGTGGCCTGGGCGTGAATTCCGGTGACATTCGCGCCGGGCCGGCTCAGGCTCTTGACGATTCCCGTTCCGATCGGATCGCCCACGGAGGTGAAAACGACGGGTATGGTCGCGGTTGCGCCCTGCGCGGCCTTTGCGGTCGCCGTTCCGAAACCCGCAACAATCACGTCCGGATTCGTGGTGACGAGTTCGGCGGCCAGTTCAGGCAGGCGCTCCGGATGCCCTTGCGCGGAGCGGAAGTCGAAAACCAAATTCCGCCCCTCACTATAGCCCAGTTCATCAAGCCGCTGCTTGACGATTATCGCGTCCCGATCGCCGACCAACGCTAAATAGGCCACACGGTAAATCTTTGCGGATTGCTGCCCGCGCGCCGTCAGCGGCCACGCCGCCGCCGCGCCGCCGAGCAGCTTGATGAACTTGCGACGTTTCAATGGTTCGAAGGGCATCCATATCCCAGCGGGAACGCGCGCCTGGCAGGATACCGAATTGTCCGCGATCAGTCAGCGGGTGCGCAAAGCATTTTGCAACCGACTGGCGGGGCGGAGGTCCGGTCCGGGTCAAAGGACTCCACGAGCCTCGGAAGCTCCCGGTGGTGCTCAGTCCGGGGGAAGTTGCTCGGCTTCTCGATGCGGCGCCCGGGCTCAAATACAAGGCGGCGCTGAGCGTGGCCTATGGGGCAGATCTGCGTGCCGCCGAGGTGATCTCGCTGAAGTTCCGACATCGACAGCAAGCGCATGGAGATTCGTTCCAAGTCGCTGGCGTGAGCGTCGCGAAACAAAAAATGACCGCAATTTGCATATAGGTATTGACTACTTTAAGAGCTTCTGGCATGATGTAGCCGTCATCGCTCATGAGGGGCCGTTTCTAGAGACGATCCTGAATACGGAGTGAGATTTGGCGTCCTGCGGCCGCGGCTCGTAACCGCGGGCTCGGGAGGTCCGGAAACCGCCCGTCGGGCACTACGACCCGGCCGCGAAGCATCGCTAGAAGCTCCGGCGCAAATGCCGGAGTGGGAAGTATGCGGCACCCGGATCAGAAAGCGCCAAGGTGGAGCGCCGGAAGGCGAGCGCACCCCGGCTGGGTGCGCGCCGCGCCTGGCCAGCGCGGCAGTTTTTTGCGCCTTCCGGCGCTTCGCCGCCCCTCACATCGGGGCTGCAAAGAAGTTGCAAAACCCGGGCGCCGCCGCGCCGCGGGAATGGAAGGTGTCATGCCGATGAGCCACCATGATTTGCGATGACACCTCGAGCATCTATAGACTTGCCGGAGAGTAGGCTCGATGACAACGATACATCCGGTCGGGAGCCCGAGAGTGGATGGTTGCGTGCCCGAAGTTGCTTCCGTTTCGCAGCGC
This sequence comes from uncultured Alphaproteobacteria bacterium, assembly GCA_963831225.1. Taxonomy (GTDB): domain Bacteria; phylum Pseudomonadota; class Alphaproteobacteria; order Rhizobiales; family Xanthobacteraceae; genus VAZQ01. The sequence continues at coordinate 37,307 of CAWHPT010000086.1, read as the reverse complement.
TGGGTGGGCGCGTCGGTCCCGCGCAAGGAGGACGAGGCACTCCTCACCGGGGGCGCGCGCTTCATCGATGACCTGTCGCCGCTGCCCGGTATCCGCTTCGCCGCGATCCTGCGCTCTCCGCACCCGCATGCGCGCATCGTTGGGATCGATGCCACGCGCGCGCGCGCGTTGCGCGGCGTATGGGATGTCGTCACCGGCAGCGAGCTCGCTACGCTGATCGGCCCGGTCCCGAGCGTCGTCAAGGCTCCGATTCCCTATTATCCGATCGCGATCGAACGGGCGCGCTATGTCGGGGAGCCGGTGGCGGTCGTTGTCGCCGAGACCCGGTATATTGCCGAGGATGCCTGCGACTTGATCGAGGTCGAGTACGAGGCGCTCGCGGCGGCGGCCGATCTCCGGTCCGCGACCGCCGAGAATGCGCCGCTCGTTCACGACAAGGCCGGGTCCAATGTCGTGAGCCGGCGCAGCTTCCGCTACGGCGATCCCGAGACGGCGTTCGCCGAGGCGGCGCGCGTGTTCGAGCTCTCCTATTCCTATCCGCGCTATGCCTCGACGCCGATGGAGACGTTCGGCGTCATCGCGCATTTCGAGCGCGCGCCCGACCGCTTCACTGTCTGGTCGAACTTCCAGGGTCCGTTCGTGCTGCAGCCGCTCATGGCCGGCGCCTTGCGCGTGCCCGGTCACCGGCTCCGCCTGATCACGCCACCGAGCAGCGGTGGAAGCTTCGGCATCAAGCAGGCGATCCTGTCCTATATCGTTCTGCTCGCTGCGGTCAGCCGCAAGACCGGCGTGCCGGTCAAATGGATCGAAGATCGCGCCGAGCACCTCACTGCCGCCTCGGCATCGAGTGATCGCATTGGAACGATCTCCGCCGCCTTTACCGGCGAGGGCGAGCTGACGGGGTTGCGCTTTCGCAACGTCGCCAACATGGGGGCCTACATCCGGGCGCCCGAGCCGGCCTCGCTCTACCGGATGCATGCGGCGTCGAACGGTTGCTATCGGGTCGAGAACATCGCGATCGAGAACGAGCTCGTCGTCAGCAACAGCACCCCGGTCGGACTGAACCGCGGGTATGGCGGGCCGCAGTTCTATTTCGCACTCGAGCGCATCATGGATATCGCGGCGCGGGGTCTGAACATCGATGCCGCGCAATTGCGGCGGCGGAATTTCATTGCGCACGATGCCTTTCCCTATCGCACCCCCGCCGGCGCCGTGCTCGACGCCGGCGACTACGATGCTGCGCTCACCGAATTGCTGCGCATCGCCGACTACGATGGGCTGCAACGCCGGCGCGAGGATGCCCGGCGCGCAGGGAAATTGTACGGGATCGGAATTGCGGCAGGCATCGAGCCGTCCGGCTCGAACATGGCCTACATTTCACTTGCTCAGACCGCGCAGGATCGCAGTCGCGCAGACCGCAAGTCGGGTGCCAATGCGAGCGCCGTCGTTTCGGTGGATCCCAGCGGCCAGGTCACTCTGCGCTTGTGCAGCACGCCGAACGGCCAGGGCCATGCGACCGTTGCCGCGCAGATCGTGGCCGATGCGCTCGGGCTTGCGCCCGACGACATCGACGTCGTCACCGACATCGACACCTCGACCAGCGCCTGGTCGATCGCCTCGGGCAACTATTCCAACCGCTTTGCTTCCATCGTGGTCGATGCGATCGCCAGATCGGCTGAGCAGGTCGCGACCAAGGTCAGGCTGCTCGCCGCGCAAGCCTTGGACGCGTCGCCGCAGGATATCGAGCTGGCTGACGGCTATGCCCGGGTGCGCGGCAAGTCGAACAAGGGCATGCCGTTTCGCAAGGTCGCCGCGCGCGCGCATTGGGACCCGGCCGGATTGCCGGCCGGCGCCACGCCGGGGATTCACGAGATCGCGGTTATCTCGCCCGCAGTGCTCGGCTCTCCTGATGAAGCTGACCGGATTGCGTCTGCGACCACGTTCGGCTTTGTCATCGATCTTGCGGCGATCGAGATCGACCCGAGAACAGGATCGATCCGGATCGACAAATATGCCTCGGTGCATGACGTCGGGACAGTGCTCAATCCGCGAATCGTCGAGGGGCAAATTCACGGCGGATTCGTGCATGGGCTGGGCGCGGCGTTGCTGGAGGAGCTCGTCTATGACGAGCGCGGCAATTTTCAGTCCGGAACATTTGCCGACTATCTTTGTCCAACGGCCGTCGAGGTGCCGCCCTTGGCGATCGGCCACATCGAGACAGCGTCTCCGATGAATGCACTCGGCGCCAAGGGCATGGGGGACGGCAGCTCCATGCTGACGCCGGCGGCCATGGCCAACGCGGTGGCGGATGCGCTCGGCCGCGACGACGTCGTTCTGCCGCTGACCTTGCAGCGGGTCTGGTTGCTCGCGAACGGCCATGATCCGCAGATCAAGCGGGCGACCGCCGTCGCGAAAGCGGATCAACCGATCGGGCCCGGCGCGCTCACGGGACAGGGCGAGGTCGTGCTCGCTGCGCCGGTGGAGGAAGTGTGGCGGCGTCTCGTCGACCCGCAGGAATTGGCGGCCATCGTTCCGGGATGTCAGAGCCTCACTCAGGACGGTCCCGACAGCTACTGCGCGCAAGTCATCATCGGGGTTGCCGGCATTCGTGGCAGCTACGACGCGCGCATCGAGATGCGCGACAAGCAGGTAGGCAGGTCGGTTCGCCTCGTGGGCAAGGCGTCGGGAGCGTTCGGCTTCGGTTCCGGATCCGGGCTGGTCACGCTCGCACCCGAGGAGAACGGCCGAACGCGGCTCGAGTACCAATACGCGGCCGACGTCGGCGGCAAGGTCGCGGCGGTGGGTCAGCGGATGCTGGGCACCGTGACGAAGTTGCTGATCGGTCAGTTCTTCCGATCGTTGGAAAGACGCATCAGCCCGCAGCAGGAAGCTGCGTGGAAGCGCTGGTTCTTTCGCTGGCGCTCCCCGGCGGGGCGCCGGCCGTGAAGCCGGCTCCGTTCGACTACTACTGTCCGAGCTCGATTGCGGAGGCGGTCGGACTTTTGGCGGAATTGCGGGACGAGGCCATGGTGCTCGCGGGCGGAATGACGCTCGGCCCGATGCTCAATCTTCGCATCGTGCGCCCGCGCGCGGTCATCGATATCTCGCGCATCCCCATGCTCGGCACGATCTCGGAGACGTCGGATATCGTGGTGACCGGTGCCGGAGTTGTCCAGTGTGACGCGCTGGATGCGGACGTCGTCAGGCGCGGCGTGCCGCTGCTGTCGATGGCGCTGCCATGGGTCGGACATTTCCAGACCCGCAATCGGGGGACGCTGGGAGGGTCGGTGGCACACGCGGATCCCAGCGCCGAAATTCCGCTCGCTTTGGTGGTGAGCGGAGGCTGCGTGGTCCTGCAATCCAAGCGGCGCCGGCGGCGCGTGGGCGCCGGCGAGTTCTTTCAGGGGGCACTGACGACGGCGCGTGCGCCGGACGAGATGATTGTTGCATTGGAATGGCGGCGCACCCCCGCGGATGCCGGCCATGCCTTCGAGGAGATCGCGCAGCGGCACGGCGATTTCGCCATCGCCGCGGCCGCCTGTCAGCTTCGAATCGACCGATCCGAACGGCTCGCGGCGCTGTCGCTGGGATTGGGAGGCGTGGAAAGCCGCCCCATTGCCGTCGACGTCGAGAGCTTCATCGGTCGGCCGCTGCGTGGTGTTGCGCCAGCCCTCGCCGATCACGCGGCTGCCACGGTCGATCCCATGGAGGATCATTCCGCCAGCGTGCAATTCCGGATCGCGCTGACAAGAACGCTGGTCGAACGGGTGGTGGAAAAGGCGATTGATGACGCGGTCAGGCAGCGGGAGCGGGTGCAATGACGACCCTTCGCCTCGCTGCCGGGGAACGTCACCCGGTCTCGCTGACGCTGAACGGCCGGCGCCGGTCGGGGCACGCCGAGCCTCGCATGCTGCTGTGCGATTTTCTCCGCCACGAGCTGCAAGCCTACGGCGTTCATGTCGGCTGCGAGCACGGTGTTTGCGGGGCCTGCACCGTCATGATCGACGGACGCGCCGTGCGCAGTTGCACCCAATACGCAGTGCAGGCGGATGGCGCCGATATCGTCAGCGTCGAGGGCCTGGCGGAGCCTGGCACGTTGAACCAATTGCAGCGCGCATTCGCCACGCATCATGCCTTGCAGTGTGGGTTCTGCACGCCCGGCATTCTCTGCTCGGCGACGCAGTTCCTGAAAAAGAATCCGTCGCCGGACGAGGCGCAGGTCCGTGATATGCTGTCCGGCCACATTTGCCGATGCACCGGCTACGCCGCAATCGTCTCCGCGATCCTCGAAGCATCGAACCTTCAGAAGAAAGCCCCCTGACGATGGATCTCGGCACCGCCTTTGCTGTTTCGGTCCTGCGCGGGCCGCATCAGGAAGCGATTGTCGATGGCGATCGTCGAAGCACCTATGCCCAATGGTATCGCGAGATCAAAGCGGTCGCCGGCGCCTTGATGGAAATGGGGCTCCGGCCCGGCCAGCACGTCGTCGTCGTCATGCGCAACCGCTACGAGATGGCGACGCTGTACTGGGCGTGCCACCTGCTCGGCCTCGTCTTCACCCCGGTGAGCTGGCGTTCGGCTGCGGACGAAATCCGATATTGTCTCGAAGACGCCGAGGCCGCGGCAGTCGCTTTCGATGGCGCGGCAGGGGACGCTGCGCCGCAGGCGGCGGCGGCGCTTGCGATCGATCCGGGGCGCGTGATCATTGCCGCCGACGGCAAGGGCGACGGAATACGATTCGAGACCCTGTGTGCCGCCCAGGCGGTCCCCGGGCCTTCGGCGCCGAGTGAATTCTCGACCTGCTTGATGCTCTATACCTCCGGCACCACCGGCCGGCCCAAGGGCGTTCCGAGAAGCCATCGCAGCGAGTTGGCGGCCTCCATCTCCCACATTGCGCAGAATCAATACCGCCGGGGCGAATCGTGCCTCGGCGTGATGCCGCTCTTTCACACCATGGGCATACGCATCCTGCTCGGTGCCGCACTGCTCAACGGCCGCCTGGTTTGCGTGCCGAGTTATTCGCCCGAGGAAGTTCTGCGTCTGGCCGCGGGAGAGCGTCTGACGACGGTCTTTCTGGTCCCGACCATGTTTCACGACGTGTTGCGCCATCCGAGATTCGGCTCGTATGATCTCGGCTCGCTGTCGCGTGTCGGATACGCCGGCATGAACATGACGCCGGCGCTGATCGAGCGCTGCTTGAGCGAGCTCGAACCGGATCTGTTCGTCAATTATTACGGGTCGAGCGAGATCTATACCTTCAGCTATTGCGATCATCTCGACCGCAAGCCGGGTTGCGCCGGGCGGGCGGGGATGAATCAGATCATCCGTGTGGTCTCACCCGACCGTGGTGTCGATATCGAGACCGAACTGCCGCCCGGTGCGTCCGGCGAGATCGTCGCCAGCATGCGCAGCCCGGAAGCCTTCTCCGGGTACTGGAAGCGGCCCGATGCCGACGTCAAGGCCATTGCCGGCCGTTGGTATCGTACCGGCGATCTCGGCAGGCTCGACGACGACGGCGAGCTCTACGTCGTCGGCCGAGTCGACGACATGATCGTCAGCGGGGGCGAGAACATCCATCCGGAAGAAGTGGAAGACATGCTGGCGCGAAGCGGTCTCGTCGCAGGGTGCGCAGTGGTAGGCATGCCCGACGAGCGCCTGGGCGCCAGGGTCGTGGCCTTCGTCGAGCCCGCGGCGACCGGTCTCACGCCGGGGCAATTGGACGAGATGTGCCTCAGAGGCGGCCTCGCGCGGTTCAAGCGACCAAAGGAATATGTGTTCGTGAAATCGATCCCGCGCTCCGCCTCCGGCAAGCTTCTCCGCCGCAAATTGCGCAGCGGCGAGTACGAGCGCTTCGAGCACGGGAAGTTCACGAGTGAAGAAACCTCACATTGAAGGAAAGCTGATGAGCAAAGACTACGCCGAGATGCGCGCCTCGGTTCTCAAGAATCTCGACGGGTTGCACTACGAGATCGACCCCAGTAGGAAAGTCGGGTGGCTCTGGCTCGATCGGCCGCCGCTCAACGTCGTCTCGTATCGCGGACGCAGTCAGATCGCCGCCATCATGGAATCATTCGGCCAGGATCCGGATGTTCGCGTCGTCGTCATTCGCGGCAGGAACGGCATCTATACGTCGGGTGGAGATGTGAAAGCGTTCCCTGAGATCGAACGCGATGGCATGTCGCATCTTGCTTGGAACATCGCCTCGCCGGAGCGCTGTCCCAAGCCGGTGATATGCGCCATGGAAAAATACGCCATGGGCGTCGGCCTCGAGCTGGCGATGGCCTGCGATATCCGGCTCGCTACCAAAGACACTGTGCTGGCGCTGCCGGAAGTGACGCTTGGCCAGATTCCCGGCAGCGGCGGCAGCCAGCGCGTGGCGAGGATCGCCGGCCTGACCCGGGCAGTGGACATGATGATGCTCGGGCGGCGCATTCCCGCGCTCGAGGCGCATGCCTGGGGGCTCGTCACACGCGTGGTCGAGGACTCCGCGGCGCTCGATCGGATGATCGACGAGATGGTCGGAACGCTCACGGCGATGTCGCCGCTCGCGCTCAAGACCGTCAAGCGGGTGCTCAACACGTCCTATGACACGAGCCTGAACGTGGGGTTCGAGGTGGAAGGTCACGCCTACGAGAAGCTGCGCGAGAGCGGAGACTACAAGGAAGGAATCGCAGCCTTCAGCGAAAAGCGAAAGCCGAAATTCACGGGCATTTAAAGGCCCGGAAAAGCTCCAACCATCAACAGGAGGAAGCGAATGTCGAAATCTGCAATGACCAAAGGGCTCGGAATGGCCGGCGTCTTCATGCTGGCGCTGGTGCCGGGCGGCCACGCGGCCGATCCGATCAAAGTGGGCGTCGTCACACCATTGTCGGGGAGCTATGCGCCGATCGGCAAGCAGGTCCGTTGGGGCGCCGAGCTCGCGGTCAAGGAAATCAATGCCGCGGGCGGGGTGAATGGGCGTCCCTTCGAGCTCCTGTTCGAGGATGAGGAAGCCAGCCCTCCGGTCGCCGTGCGAAAGTCGGAGAAGCTGCTGCAGCAGGACAAGGTCGATCTTCTGACCGGGACGGTGAACAGCGGGTCGACGCTCGCAGTCGGTCAGGTTGCAGAGCGCAACAATCGCATCCTCGTGACGACCGTGTCCTACGCGCCTTCGATTACCGGGTCGCAATGCAATCCGAATGTGTTCCGGGTCAACGCCAATGCATTCATGCAATCGAACGCATTGACGGCCTGGCTGATCAAGAACGTGCCCGGCAAGCGTTACTTCTTCATCGGCCCGGACTACGAGATGGGCCGCAGCACGACATCCGCGTTCCAGGACGACATCAAGCGTCTCGGCGGCACCGATGTCGGCGCGACCTATCCGCCGCTCGGGGCGAAGGACTTTACGCCCTATGTCGGCCAGATCCGGGCCGCGCGTCCGGATGTCATCATGACGGCGACCGCCGGTAACGATACGGTGCGGCTGCTGACGCAGCTCAAGGAATACGGAATCCTTTCCGACAAGCTGACGCTCGCGGGTGCGGCGGGCGCGGTGACGCAGGAAATCATCGGCGCCATGGGCGGCGCCGCCGAAGGTTTCCTGAGCGCCGCCGGTTATTCGACCGACATCGACACGCCGGCGAACAAGAAATTCGTCACCGCCTTCAAGAAGGATTTCCAGAACGATCCTGACCTGTTCGCGGCGGATACCTTTGGGCTCTTCTCTCTGTTCAAGCAGGCCATCGAGAAGGCCGGCAGCACCGATCCGGCGAAGCTGAGAGTTGCAATGGAGGATGCGAGCTGGGAGACCCCGCAAGGTACCAAGAAAATCCGCAAGGGCGATCACCAGGCGGTCGTCGACATGGTCGTCGTCAAGGTGATAGGCAACGACTTCCAGACCGTCGGCAAGGTGCCGGGCGCAGACGCTGTCGGTCCCGACAAATGCGAGAAGTTCTGATCGTATCGGGAGGATGCGGCGAGCCGCCCGATGGAAGATATTCTGTCCTATCTGCACTTCGTGGTGCTGCCCCAGTTCATCGATGCGCTGATCATCGGCGTCGCCGTGGCGCTGGTGGCGCTCGGGCTCACCATGATCTTCGGGCTGCTCGACGTGATCAACCTCGCGCACGGCGAGCTCTACATGCTGGGCGGCTATGCCGCCTTCACGCTGCTCGGATGGGGCATGGGCTATTGGAGCGCGCTCGTCCTGGTGCCGATCCTGGTCGGTTTCGTCGGCTGGGGGCTCGAAGAGCTGGGGATCCGCCCGCTGTTGCCGCGGGCGGATCGTGCCATCGTCACGCTGCTTCTCACCTTCGGCGTCAGCCTCATTTTCCGTGACGTTGCCCAGGTCATCTGGGGAACCGAGACGCGGGCGGTCACAGCGCCGTTGACCGGAATCGCAAGCGTTGCCGGCGTCATCGTCCCGACCTATCGCGTGTTCGTCTTCGGTTGCGGTCTTCTCGCAATCGTCGCGACGTGGTGGCTGGTTTATCGCACGCGAATCGGCGCCGTGCTGCGGGCAACGGCCGTCGACCCGACGATGGTGGCATCGTTCGGCGTACCGATCCGGCTGGTCTACGGGTTTACGTTTCTCTACGGCTGCGGCCTCGCCGGTTTGGCCGGCGTTCTACTTGGCCCGATCTACGCAGTGTTTCCCACCATGGGGCACGATTTTCTGGTGATGGCGTTCGCCGTGGTGATCGTCGGCGGAATGGGCAGCATCATCGGCGCGGTGGTTGCGGCCTTGCTGCTGGCGCAGGTACAGGGCCTTGCGAGCCTTTGGATTCCGCCGGTCTGGGCCGAAACGCTCGTTTACGGCGTGATGCTGCTGGTGCTGGTGGTGCGGCCTGCCGGGTTGTTCAACCGGATCGGGGAGGCCTGATGCTTCGAGCGCAGCATCTCCCGGAGCCCCGGGACGATGCCGGAGGCGAGGCCGCGCCGCGCGCAACCGTTCTCGCGCGGCTGTTGCGGGCCACTCGCCCGACCGGCTCGGACTCGCCGCTGCTGCGCCGTCTCGGTTGGGCACTGCTCGTGCTGGCGGCCGCATTCCCGTGGTTTGGCGGCGCGTTCTATACGCGGCTCGGCATCGAGGCCCTGTTGCTGGGATCGGTTGCGCTCAGCGTGGACATTCTGCTCGGATATGCCGGGCTGCTGTCGCTCGGACAGGCGGCCTATTTCGGCTTGGCGGCCTACATCGCCGCGCTGATGTATCTGCACGTCACATCGTCGTTCTGGCTGGTCCTGCTCACCGTCTGCGTCAGCGTCGGCATATTCTCGTTTCTGCTGGGAGCGGTCGCGATCCGCGCCAAGGGCGTGTATTTCGCCTTGATCACGTTCGGTGCCGCCGAAATCCTGTCGAAGATCACGCACAACACGCGCGCGATCGGCGGCTCCGATGGCTTGATCGGCATACCGATCCCGACTATTCCGCTGTTTCCTGGATTCGAGATCGGTCTGACCAACAATCTCGTATTCTACTATCTCGTGCTCGGCGCGATCTGCGTGATGTATGTCGGCACGCGGCGGATTTTGAATACCGGCTTCGGCAACGTGCTGCGCGCCATCCGCGACAATTCCGATCGCGTTCCCTATCTCGGCTACAATCCGTTCTGGTACAAGCTGCTCGCCTACGTTCTGGCGGCGCAGATCGCTGCCTTCGGCGGGCTGATCTATCCATTGCTACGCGGTTTCGTGGCGCCGCATCTCTTCGGCTTCGAGGTGTCCACCAAGGCGGTGGTTATGTCGCTGGTCGGCGGCGTCGGGACGCTGATCGGGCCGCTGATGGGCAGCGTGATCATAACGTTTCTGGAATCGATGGTCGGCAGCTATACCGAGCGGCACCTGTTCGTGCTGGGCGTCATCTTCATCGTCTTCGTGATGTTTCTGCCCGACGGGCTTGTGCGGTCTTCTGCAGCGAACGTTCGGGCGGAAAGCCGGTTCATGATCAAGGTCACCAACTTGAGCAAGGCGTTCGGCGCGCTGAGAGCGGTCCATGAGCTCAGCTTCCAGGCCGAGCCGCGTCGCATCACCTCCATCATCGGTCCGAACGGGGCAGGGAAGAGCACGGCATTCAATCTGATTGCCGGGACGGTTCGGCCGGATTCCGGCCTGGTCGAACTGGATGAGCACGATGTCACCGGGCAACCATCCTACAGGTTGACGCGGCTCGGCGTCGCGCGCTCGTTCCAGATCACCAATCTGTTCTTCGGCCTGTCGGTATTCGAGAACGTCAGGCTGGCATGTCAGAGTCTCGAGCGCCGTGCCCGCTTTCTCGTCCGGTTGGATCGTTTGCCCGCTCCCGCGATGCGCGCCTATGAGATACTCGAGGAATTCGGGCTCGACGACCGGGCGGACGAGCTCGTGCGCAATCTCTCCCATGGTGACCAGCGCCGGATCGAGATTGCCCTCTGCATGGCGCTCGCGCCCAAGCTCCTGATGCTCGATGAGCCGACGCAAGGGATGTCGCCGGCCGAGACGGCGGAGGTCGACGCGTTGATCAAGTCACTGGCGGGCCGCGTCACGGTGCTGCTGATCGAGCATGATATCGACCTGGTCATGAGCATCTCCGATCACGTGATCGTCATGCACCAAGGACGCAAGCTTTTCGAGGGAGCTCCGGGCGAAGTGCGTGCCAGCGCCGTGGTCCGGGAAGCCTATCTGGGAGTCGATCATGCCGCTGCTTGAGGTCGAGCGCCTGCATGCGCACTACGCCCACGCACCGGTCCTGCAGGGCGTCTCCTTCACCGTGGACGCTGGCGAGATCGTGAGCGTTTTCGGCCGCAACGGCGCCGGCAAGACCACCACGCTGCGAACCATCATGGGCTGGCTGCGGCCGTCCGCTGGTTCGATCACTTTCGACGGCGAGGGTATCGGCGGACTGTCGCCGGATCGAATTTTCCGCCGCGGCATCGCCTTCATTCCGGAGGACCGCCGCATCTTTCCGACACTGAGCGTCGAAGAAAATCTGATGCTGGGCCTGTTCAGCAGGTGGCGGATTTCGACCTCCGACCGCCGCCGCCATTTCGACCGGGTGGTAGCCCTGTTTCCGCGTCTGGGAGAGCGCCGCCAGCAACTCGGCAAGACCCTGTCGGGAGGCGAGCAGCAGATGCTCGCGATCGGCCGCGCCTTGATCGGCGAGCCGAGACTTCTGCTGGTCGACGAACCTTCGGAGGGCCTCGCCCCCATGATCGTCAACGAAATCTTCGAATTGCTCGCGCGCATGCGTGGCGAGGGCATTGCGTTGTTGCTGGTCGAGCAGAATGTCCGGCGTGCCGCCGCGATCAGCAGTTCCTGCTACCTCATGGAAAAAGGCCGGATCGTCGTGCACGGCGCGCCATCGGTCGTGCTGGCCGATGAAGCTGTCCGCCAAAGGCTGTCGGTCTGAATCCCACGATCACCTCGAGTTCGGCTGTCGACGCCGCGTCCTTTGCCATGGCGAACAACTCGCGATCGAAAATCTGCTGCGCCTCGTCGTGCAGCGGCGCCACGGCGGCGGCGAAGGCGTCGTGCTCGCTTGCGGAAAGCTCGGCGACTTCGCAGCCCTGCGCTTCGATCGCGCGCCGGGCCTCGTTCTCCTCCTGCTCGTGGCAGCTCGCGCTGGAATGCAATTGCCGCCGTCACCGCCTCGCGCATTGCGCGCTGGAGCTCGCCGGGCCAGGCGTCGAACGCGTCCCGATTGAGAAAGATCGGCCGCGAGACATAGAAGTGGTTGGAAAGCGTGTGGAAGCGATGAAACTTGTGCACGCCATAGGTGACGGTGTTGGAAAGCGGGTTCTCCTGCGCGTCGATGGTGGCAGCGGCAATCATCTCGATCGCCTGCGTGAGGTCCATGCGCATCGGCACCGCACCGAGCAGCTCGAAGGTGCGTGCCTGCACCTTGCTCGGCAGCACGCGGATACGCAGCCCAGCGAGATCCGCGGGATTGCGCACCTCCCGCACGCGGTTGGAGATGTGGCGGAAGCCGTTCTCGAACCAGCCGAGGACGCGGTAGTTTACGCGCTCCTCGATCTTGCGTGCGAGCCGCTCACCGAGCGCGCCGTCCATCGCGGCGCGCGCGGCGGGCGTGCTCTCGAACAAGAACGGCAGGTCGACGAAGCCGAGCTCGGGCACCCGGTCGGACAGGTAGCTCGACGACTGATAGCCGAGCGTGAGCAGGCCGTGCTCGACCAGCCACAGAATGTCCTCGGCGCGATAGCCGAGCTCCATGATGTTCCAGACATACTTGACCTCGACGCGGCCGCCGAGCTCGGCCGTGAGCCGGTCGCCGATGAATTCGAGCGCGCGGCTGAACCCGGTGCTCGCGGGGCCGTAGCCTCCCATTCGGATCTGGATCGGATCAGGCATTGGACCCTCGTTCGGCCGTACGTTCGAGCTCAGGATCTCACATTCGAAACTTCGACGTTCGAAACTCTCGCAATCAAGCCTCTCACACTCACGACTTGGGCAGTGGCGGCTGGGTCCTTGCCACCGCTATGCCGGACGCCGCAAGGCCAAGTCCGAGCGCCGCCAGAATGCCTGCCACCCCGGTCGCTGCGGCGAGCAGGCCGGCCAAGGCGGGAAACACGATTTGCCCGACCCGATTGCCGGTCATCCGCAACGTGAGTGCGGTGCCAGTAACCTCGGCCGGCGCGAGATGAACGACGCCGGAGATCGTCAGCGTCGAGGCGATGCCCATGGCGAAGCCCAGGAACATCAGAACCGCGTACATCGACGGCAGCGACAACGGCACCGCCAACAGCAAGAAGCCGGCGGCGCTGCCGAGCATGCTCGCCAGGGTGAGCGGGCTGCGGCCGATCGCGAACAGCAACCGGGCATAGAACAGGCGCGAGACCAGCGCCGCCACCGAGCGCACGGTCAGCAGCCAGCCGATATGCGTGGAATCGATCTGCCGCTCGGCGCCCATCGCCGGCAGGTAGATCACCAGCAGATCGAGCGACGTCACGGTCACGACGCTCGAGACCATGACGGCCGAAAAACCGCGCAGCTTCAAGAGTTGGCCGACAGGAACCAAATCGCCGGGCTCGCGCGGCCGCTTCGACGCCTGCGTTGGCCGGATCAGGAGCGCGACGAGCGCGCTCGCGGCGGCGCCGGCAAGCCCGATCGCAAACAGATGCCCGGTCGGCGGAACCGCGGCTCCGCCTCCGAGCCAGCCGACGACGAACGGACCGAACCCTTGCCCCACGGAGGCCGCGACCATGTAATAGCCGAGCACGGTTTCCCGGCTGGGCGCGCCGGCCGAGCGCACCGCCAGCATCTGGTGGCCGGCCATGCAGAACATATGGCCGAAGCCCAGGAGGACGCTCAAGCCGAACAGGTGCATCGCCGATTGCGGCCAGGCCCAGAACCCGATGCAAGCGACGAAGATGAGCGCGGAGCCGAGCCAGATCGCCCGGGCGTCGTTGCCGCGATCGATCCAGCGTCCGACCTGCAGCGCGGTGAACACCGGGATGAGGGCGAAACCGGCGGCGATGATGCCGAGCCAGACAACCGGCAGGCCGAGCTCGATCGCACGGTAGGACGTCGTGATCCTGATGATCAGGATCAGGGCCTGGATCAGCGTGACATGAACCAGGAACGGGATGAGCAGACGATAGTCGATGTCCCGCAGTGAGATACCCGCGCGCGGCCCCTCGTCTCATCGACGCATCGTTTCTCGTGCCCGAGCCCCGTTGGGCCCCTGGTACCGGTTGGCGAGGCAAAGTCTGTTCGTACGCGGCTCCGACGCGCGGCGCCGCAAGGCCGAAATAACTCGGGATCACGGCGGGCGCGGCATCTGCAACTTTTCAGGATCATGCTGTAGCTTGCCGCCCGCGATGTACGCTCCCCATGTCCTTCCAGCGGCGCGCGACTACGACGCGCTCTACCGCTCGTTCCGCTGGCAGGTGCCGGCGCACTACAATATCGGCGTCGATGTCTGCGACCGCTGGGCCGAGACCGAGCCGGGCCGCACCGCCATTCTCCATGTGCATGCCGGCGGCGGGTGGAGGAGGTCAGCTATGGCGCGCTGCACGAAGCCTCGAACCGACTGGCCAACGTGCTGCGCGCGCGCGGCATCGGGCAGGGCGATCGGGTCGCGATCCTGCTGCCGCAGGCGCCCGCCGTCGCCGATCAGCCACATCGCCATCTACAAGCTCGGCGCCATTGCGCTGCCGCTCGCAATGCTGTTCGGCGTCGAGGCGATCTCGTACCGGCTCGCAGAATTCCGGGGCGCGAGCGCTGATCACCGATGCGCAGGGCCTGGCGAAGCTTGCAGACATCCGGGAGAGCGTGCCGGATCTCGAGCTGGTGCTTTCGCTCGACGGCGCGGGCGACGGTGCCGAGAGCTTTCACGGCGCGCTGGCGCGCGCCGCCGCGCAATTCACCCCCGTCGTTACCACCGCCGACGATCCCGCGCTGATGGTCTACACCTCGGGCACGACCGGACCGCCCAAGGGAGCGCTGCATGCTCACCGGGTGCTGCTTGGACATCTCCCCGGCATCGAGTTCCCGCACGAGTTCTTGCCGCAGCCCGGCGACCGGTTCTGGACGCCGGCGGATTGGGCTTGGGCCGGCGGCTTGCTCAACGTGCTGCTCCCGGGTCTCCATTACGGGGTTCCGGTGGTGGCGCAGAAATCCGAGAAGTTCGACCCGGAGCAGGCATATGCGTTGATGGCACACCTCCACGTGCGCAACGCCTTCATCCCGCCGACGGCACTGCGGATGCTGCGCTCGGCGCCGCCCCCGAAGCAGAAGTTGCGACTGCGCTCGCTCGGCTCCGGTGGTGAGGCGCTCGGCATCGAGGCCTATGACTGGGGGCGATCCGCGCTCGATCTCACCATCAACGAGTTCTACGGTCAGACCGAATGCAACCTGGTGCTGGCATCCTGCGCCGCCATCGGAGTCTCGTGCCCGGGCGCGATCGGCAAGCCGGTGCCCGGCCATGTCGTCGGGGTGATCCGGCCGGACGGCTCGCAATGCGCGCCGGGTCAACCCGGCCAGATCGCGATCAGGCGGCCGGATCCGGTGATGTTTCTGGAGTATTGGGGCAACCCCGACGCGACGCAGGAAAAATTCATCGGCGAGTGGATGACGACCGGCGACCAGGGCGTCGCCGACGCCGACGGCTATGTGCAGTTCATCGGGCGCGACGACGATGTCATCACCTCGTCCGGTTACCGGATCGGGCCGACCGAGATCGAGGACTGCCTGATCCGGCACCCTGCGGTGGCGCTAGCCGCCGTGGTCGGCAAGCCCGATCCGGTGCGAACCGAGATCGTGAAGGCCTTCATCGTGCTCAAATCCGGACACCGCCCGTCGGACGCACTGGCTGCGGAGATTCAAGGCTTCGTGAAAACGAGGCTGTCCGCGCATGAGTATCCGCGCGAGGTCGCCTTCATCGAGCACATGCCGATGACCACGACGGGAAAGGTGATACGGCGGCTGCTGCGAAAGCAGGCCTGATGCCTTCAGCCGGATTTAGTCGTGCAGCTCGTTGTCTCCAATGCCTTCAGGGCTCCCTTCAGCACGGTGCGGACATGCTCGGCATGGGTCGGATCGACCATTCTGGGATCGAGATAGAGATCGAGTCCGCTCATATGTGCGCTGAAGATTTCGATCTTTTCGCCTGCGGCATCGAGGATGCCGTCAACGGCGTAAGGGACCACGGTTCGGCTGATCCCCTTCATCGTGATCGGCGGTAAGGGGTGCGCCACCAGGATGTCCCGCACGAGCGCATAGGTCTCGTAGCTGATCACGATATGGCCGGGCTCGGCGATCGATTGCAATCGCGCCGCCAGATTGGCTTCGGCCCCGATGATCGTATAGTCCATCCTGTCCGCACTGCCGAAATTTCCGACGTTGCAGAATCCCGTATTGACACCCATCCTCACTCGGAAGGGGTTTTCCGTACCGGTAGCGCGCCATTTGACGCTCAATTCGGCGAGGCGATTCTGCATTTCGATAGCCATGCGCAAGCACGCCTTGGCATCTTCCGCTTCTCCCTTGCTTTCCGGGTCGCCGAAAAAGATCAGCATGGCGTCCCCGACGAATTTGTCGATGGTGCCGCCGTGCCGGAGCGCGATCGCGGACATCTCGGTGAAATATTCGTTGAGGAGCTCGGTGATCTGCTCCGGCTGGAGGCGCTCCGTGGTCGCAGTGAAGTCCTTGATGTCGGAAAAGAAGATCGTAAGCTTCTTGCGTTCGGTGTGAATGGTCACATCCTTCTGGCCGCTGAAGATGCTCTTGTAGATCTGCGGCGAGAGATAGCGGGAAATCTTCATCGACAGCGAGGCGAGAAACTCATTCGCGGTCTCGAGCTCCTTGTTCATGCCGCGGATCGTTGCCGCCTGCCGCCGCTGCAATCCGATGAAGGTCATGCCGGAGCCCGCCATCAGGGCAAAATAGGCCAGGAGATACTTGAAGGAGAATATGTTGCCGGCGAGCGGCTGGGTGATGGTAACTTCCTGGATGCCGCGCACGTCGCCGACTTTCCAATCGCGCTTCGGACTTTCCGGATGCGCATTGTGGCAATTCACGCAGGCGCCACCCATGAGCACAGGCGAGATCAGGCGCACGCGTCCCGTGAAGGCGGACCATGACACGTCGACCGGTTGCTCGCGTGGATTGGAACGAAGAGCAGCAAGGGAATTCCTTTCGAAACTATCGAGGGTGTGCGGCGCTCGGCTCTTGAACGGATAATCCGACACGAACCGATAGGTGATGTTGTCTTGCTGCTCACCGAGCACGCGCCCAAGCTCGAGTGACAGCGTGGCGGGAATTGGGATTGCGCCGGGAATGCTCTCATAGTTGTGCGCGACCTGTGTCGATCCCGGCGAAGCCAGCACCCGGCCGACGACATTGGCGGCGTAGTAGTTGCGAACGCTGCTGATCGCCGAATTCAGGTCGCTGGACTGGCGGCGCAGGTTCCTCTCGGCGAGGTTGTTGAGATCGAGCCAGACCGCGATGGGCAGGCCCAGGAGCAGCACGGCGACGAGCAGGATCAAGAGCAGGCTGCGAGCGCGCATATCGCCCGAAGGAATGCTTTTCACTGGTCGAACCTCGGTTTCTTCATCGGTAAGGAGGCGTTGACCGTTTCCAACCGGCCAACCCAAGGCATTGCCTCAGAATTGCCCCGCGGTCCAGCGCTCCATGGCAGCGACTTCCATGTTGTTTGCGCTGGGTGACCGAGCGCGGCGGCGCGCGAAGACGATCCCGAGCACGAGACTCTGGATGGTCAGTTCCGGTCCCCGGCCGGCGATCGACCGTGGCCCTGACGGCGCGCGTGTGCGATCCGTTCCTGCCGTGATACCCTGAGCCGCTATGGCCTCTCCTGGCGAGCTCAATGAGTTGTGCCTTCCCACATCCGCCGCCACCCGCGCTCCGCGGACGGTTGGCCGCACGAGATCGACAATGTCCAAGAACGCGATGCTGGCGGCCATGATCAGCACCCTGCTGCTTGGGTTCGCAGGTGCCACGCAGGCACAGCCGCCCGAGGTCGACATTGCGCAAACGTGCCGGTCTGCCGCCGGCGCGATGGTCCAGATGGCAGGGAGCGGCAGAAGCCAGAATGATGACGTCAATCAATGCTTGGGCTCGGAGCAGACAGCGCGTGAGCAGATCGTCAAGGACTGGGCAACTTTTTCGGTCGCGGACAAGACGCAATGCGTGCAGACGAAAGTATACCTGCCGAGCTACATCGAATGGCAGACCTGCCTGGAGATGGAGCGGGATGTAAGACAGCTCCGGAGAAACCAGCCCGCGCCGGCCACGATACAATCGATCATGAATGATGCACGGCGGCCGGTTCGGGGATCAACGTCGATCAAATTGCCGGTCGCGCGCCCAGGAATCAACACTGCAGCACGGCCCTAACGGCTGCTCATAACCAGCCGCTGCTGTGATCACCCGCCGTCGCGACGGAGACTTGATCCTGCTCATTCCGACGGCCGCGGTAGCCGAGTCGCCAAATCCGTCGGCGGACCTGATCTCCGCCTCGCACGGGCGGCCAACAGCTGCTTGATGCGGTCGACCACGATCTGAGGCTGGTAGGGCTTGGCAAGCGTCGGCCCCTCCTCGCACAGATCTGCCGCTGCATTGGCCGCCCGCTCAGGGGTGCCCACGAGGACAACCTCTACCCCGGGGCGGTTCGCGCGAACCCACTGCGCGAGGCCGAAGCCGTCCATCGCTCCCGGCATTTCGATGTCGCTCAACACGGCCTCGATCTCCAACTCGGGCTCCTGCAGAATGATGAGCGCCTCATCGGCGTGCGCGGCCTCGAGCACTCGAAAACCGCAGTCCCTGAGATATCCAGCGACCGTCATTCGGATCAGGACCTCGTCCTCGACCACCAGGACGGTCTGGCCTGTCGCGGGCCTGAGGCTGTCCGGAGGCGAGATCACGGCAATGTACCCACGGCGGGGCTTGGATTCCCGTTGCTCCCGAGCCGTCGCTTGATCCACGTCACCATGTCCTCCGGCCGGTATGGCTTCAAGAAGAACGCATCAAATGGCATCAGTGTCACGGGTATGTTAGCGGATGCGAGAAGCACGGAAACGCCGGGGTAGCGGGCGCGGACATGGTTGGCGAGGCTCATTCCGTCCTGGGCGGTCCGCATGTGCATGTCGGCAATGACCACGTCGACGTCGGGCGCGCTTTCCAGGATGACGATGGCCTCGTCGACGTTTGCGGCCTCGAAGACCTGGAAGCCTGCACCGCGAAGGACATCAGCCACCATGAGCCGCAACAGGACCTCGTCCTCGGCAACAACGACCTTTACCGTCCGCGATGATGCTTCTGCTTTTGGAGCTATGCTGTTCACGTCGGTCGCCTCCCCGCGCGGACTGTAAGGCCGGGAAAAGCAGTTTTGTTCCATCTTATATTATGGCCGTCGCGGTCGTGGGGAGTGATCGAGCACCGGCTTCGCCGCTGCCGGGCCGCGGTCCAGAAGGCGTGATCGCTTTTGAAAGCCGCCTTCGCAGAGATCAGCCGGCACAGGGCTTGGAAGGAGGCGGCTGCCTCCGGCTAGGGGCGGCTAGGGGCGGTGCCGGCCGCTCGAGGCCGCGCGCCGCCAGCCAGTCGCGCCACTCCGTCTCCTCCGCGGCCCAGCGCTGATCCTCGGAGCGGCCGGTGGCCGATACGCTCAGCCGGAACACCAGGAAGTTCGCGGTCACCGCATGGGTGTGGCGTATCCCTCACGGCGCGGTTGGGGTGGTCATTCGGCGCCCCCCTCTCGCTCGGAGTGCGCGCCACCGGCCATGCTGTGTGATTGCACCGAGTCCCAATTTCCTGCTTGTCCATTGGGTCTGCGCTCTCGTGAGCCCGACCGCTGCGCCCGCTCGTCGAATTGACATCCCGCCCTGGACAAGTTCTCGCATTCGGGCGTAGCGCTGTTCACGCTCGGCACGTTTGGCCGCTCTCGCAGCCGCTTTCTTCGCCAGCCGCTCGGCTTTCAGTCCTTGCCTTATGGCCACCGCTCGGTGCGAGATGAGGCCGACTGAATTCGCAATCTGCCTCACGCGCTCCCGGCTGATGTCGTACCGCTTGGCTATCGCATTGTATGTTTCGCCGGCCCGTACGCCCGCGACGATTCTCTTGTTTCTCTCGCTCGCTCGAACTGTCTTGCTTGTGACCTCCCGCTTCGACCCCAGCTTGGCGCCACGTTTATCGCGCGCTACGTTAACCGGATGTCCATCTCGCCGAAGTTCTGCGAGCGCTCGGTACACTCCGCTGCGATGCACTGCGAGTTTTGTAGCTATCTGACCAACCGTGAGACTTCCGTCGGCGATCGAGCGGACTTGGGCTGCAAACACTCCCCGTTTCCCTCGACCCACGATGGATTCGGCAGCCAGCATCACTCCACTTGGCGTCCGGCGCTTGCCGTCTTCCCATTGCTCATACGCAGCTCGCGGGGTGTCCAGCCGCTTCGCCATCTCACGGCGAGATAATCCGAGCTTGTTCCGAGCCGCGATCAGCCGGGAGCGAAAATCATCGCGCGCCATGGCCCCTGCCTTCGGCTTCATCTCGCCCTGCCTGCTGATCAAGGCCCCGAAGCCAATGCCAGCGATGTTATCAGGAACCGCCTGTGGCAACGTGGCTGCGCGCCGCAACAGGCCTCGCCGCCGCACCGCTGGGTCGGCGTGAGGACTTGACGCAGCGTCACTCTAGCACCCCATCGGCGCGGGCGAGCAAGTGTGGTGGCACTTCGTCAACGTGCGCGAGGTTCTCCTTTGCCCGATCCTGGCTGTAAAATAGTCGACTGCGAGGCAATGAACTAACAGGCCGCCTCGCGCCTCTAACTACGGTGGCCTCGATCAAGCCCGCAAGGCAAGTGAAAGGCTGCCAGGGGCTCCGGCGGTCAACCTCCCCGGAGCCCCTACAATTCTTCCTGCCGGGCAGCTCCAAACCGGAGCGCCGTGCGGCCATTGCTAGCGTGCGGCATATATCGCTCGGATGACGAGACGACCGGTGTGTCGGCGCGTGACTGCTGCACGACCGCATCGGCATGGTGGGCCCTGCCGGTACGCCGGGTTCCGGCGGTGAACGGCCGAAACGAATTTTCGGGCGGCTGCCGCGGCTGTCATGCAGGGGTCATCGGAGCGGCGCAAACATCCCGAGATGACGATGCTGATTCTTTCGGCTGGCGCAGTGTGCGCCATTGCGTTCCTCCTCCACGTTTCGAGCATTCTTGTCGTGATCCGGCGCGTTCGCGTCGCCGGCACGACTGCACCCGAGCCGAAGGATATCGGGGGCGTCACCATCGTGCGCCCGGTCTGCGGGGTCGAGAACTTCGCGGAGGAGACGCTCGCATCAGCATTCCGGCTCGATTGCCCGCGCTACGAGATCCTCTTTTGTGCGGCCCATTCCGGGATGACGCGATTCCATTGTGCGCCGCCTGATCGCCGCGCATCCCGAAGTTCCGGCCCGTCTCCTTGTCGGCAGCGATCACATCAGCAGCAATCCCAAGCTCAACAACATCGTCAAGGGTTGGCACGCGGCGCGCAGAGCGCTCGGGCTCACCTATTGGTCGGTCTCGCAATGGGCCAAGCTGAAAGTGAAGAACGCGGTCAGCTTCATCGGCGAGTTCGAGCATGCCCTTGCGAACGAGGCGCGACGCAGGCACGCCCATGGCGTGATCTGCGGACATATTCATCACGCCGCAATCCGTCGGATGTCCGGCCTCTGCTACATCAATTGCGGCGATTGGGTCGAGAGTTGCACGGCGGTGGTCGAGCATTTCGACGGTGCTTTCGAGATCATCGTCTGGGCCGCCCGCAAGCCCCAGCTCGGCGCAGACTGATGCCGGCTCCGCATCGCAGCCCGCGACATCTATTCTCACGACTTGATTAGACGTCGTATCTCTCAGGACCAGAACGGCTTCGCCTTTGCGAATACGTCGTATGCACGCTCGGCATCCCCGAGCACGGAAACGATGCGCGCCTCCTCGCGACCAGAAAGGCGACCAGCGGCGAACGCCTTCTTGGCGCGCCCTCTGCGCCGCTTGCCACCGGGTTCTTGTCCGTCGACGATCCGCTGCGTCAGTGTTTCGTGGACTGCAATGTCATTCAAGTCGCCCAAGGCATCCTGCAGCGTCTCCAACGCCGCCACGAATTTTTTTTGCCGTCGCCTCTCCTTCTTGCCGGGGAAAGCGCCGGCGAAGAACTCGGATGCATAACGGAGCTTTTTCGCTTGAATGCGCAACTTATGCCTGCGCGGCGGGTCGATCTCCTTCAACCGTGCACCCCTTTTCAGTATTTTCTTCCGGCTTCGGCGCAATTCGTCCGCGGCACCACCCGAAATCGGGCGTTCTCGCAGTGCGCGGACGAGGTCGTCGGCATTGCGGGTCCAGTCGCCGGACTCGATCCATTGCGCGGTGGCGAGCACGACCTCGCGAAAGCGGGCGGATTCGATGGCCGCTTGGGCGCGGGCGAAGGCGTCCTCGCGCTTGTCTCGCAGCTCCTTGGCGAGGACAGCCATCCCCGGGCCGTCAGGATTGCCGTCCGCCACCGGTTTCACCACGCGCTTCACGAACACGTCCAGCTCGCGGGCCGGCCCCAGCTCGCCGGTGATCCACTTGAGCTCGGTCTTTATTTGCTCCGTTTGAGGATCAGCGAGGATGTCGGAGAACAGTGAGATTGCGGCGCGCATGCGCCGCAGCGCGACGCGCACCTGGTGCAGCCCTTCCGGATCGCCGAATTGCATGGCGGGCCGGTTGGCGACGAGCTGGTATAGACATGCCCTGGCGATGGCCTGAAACGCGGATTGCCTGCTCGAATTGGCCGCCAGCGCAACCGGGGCTGCCTTGCTGACGGGTGGCTCGTCACCGGCGACAAGCGCGTAGCCCTGCTCGGCCTTGCTCTTGACCGACAGCTGAGCCGGGACTTGCTGTGCCAGCGCGCGGGCCAGCTTGAAAAGCTCGGCGGAGTCGCCGCGCTTGAGCTCCAATTCGACTTCACAGAGCGGCGACGAATGCCTGCCCGCCGCAACCTTCCCCTTGTCGATGGTGAGCTCGATCTCGCTGCCTTCGCTGTGGATCGGATACACCGTGCGGCGCACGTGCGTCTCGAACACCGGCTTCAAATTACGCCGAAGCTTCTTGCTCAGAAGGGGTGCGAGCGCGGTGCCGTGCGCCGCGTCGAGGTCGGGCTGCTTGCCTGCGATATCACGTTCCCATTCGTTGCGGGCAAGCAGCGCGGCGCTCGCATCGGCGTCCTGCTTGATGGTCTGCACATGACGGCTGCCGATGCGACGCACCCGCAGCGAGAGCCCCTTGTTCCGTAGCTTCAGCTTATCAGTGTCGAAGTAGACCGAGACCAAGGTCGCCGGCTTGGAGGATTTCTTGCTCGCCGCCAGTATCACCGGGCTGCGGGTCAGTCTTGCGAGACTATTGGCCGGCACCTCGAGCTTGAGCTCGAACTCACGCGGGGGCGACATGGAAGATCACGCTGAAATGGATCCGGAGCGATCACGCCAAGGAACCTCCAGGATACCCCATGCTACCGCCGAGTTCCAGACGGGCTACGAAGGTGTCACGAAGGGCGATACCCACGAGCTTCGCCGCGCCCGTCTCGGTCATCGTGGATTGATCGCATCATCCAAGGGAAGGCGTGTGCCGCTTGCGTGGCGCTATGTGGGCGGACCGAGTCATGCACGATCAGCCGCCGATCGATTGACCATGGCGGCGGAGCTTGCGCGGCATGGCGCCTCCAGATCGCATCATAGAGCGTACGGAAGTCCCGGCTATCGTGCATCCGGAACACATCTCGCGGACGAGGCATCACCACGTCGTCGATCCGGATGATCTGGCCCGGTCTTGCGCTCAACAACACCAAGCGATCGCCGAGCCCGATGGCCTCGTGCAGATCGTGGGAGGGTGCCTCCGTTCGCCAATGATCAGGATGCAAGGATTCTGTCGCGCGCACGCGAATCCTTGGTCGCTTCCAGATTGGCCGGGATTCAGATGATCCATCTCGCGTGACATTAGCAAGCCTTCGGACAAGTCGGAAGACCCAGGCGAGGTTCGAACGTCAATCTCGGTCCGAGACCGAGATTTGCGAATGAGGCTGGCTGAAATTCCGCATCCGGAAACGCAACGCCGGACTTCAGCGCTGCGGAAATTTCGACCGGCGTGCGATCATCTCGTTGGCGGGTTGCGTCGGGTCCATACTCCGGTCGTTCGGGCATGATAGTCGAGGCACGGACGACGGCGCACTCGCCATGTACGCTACCCCGTCACGCTCCAAAGGTACGCACCGATGGCGACGAGCCAGAATACGACGAGGCCGAAAACGAAACGGGCGAAGACCTTTCGTTCTGCCTCTGGAACAGTCTCGCCTCTTCTTTTGTACCACACGAGTATTGCAAGAAGGGTACACCCGACCAGCACGGCAAGGAATGCAACGGTGGCAGTGACGGGCATGGTGCAATCCTCCGCGCTATCTGCATGTGAGCATAACTGTCGATGATGCGCACAGCGTGTCGGGCCTCCTGTTGGCACCGGCACGGGCGCGCGCCTGCTACGTTTTTGCTCATGGCGCCGGGGCTGGAATGTCTCACCCTTTCATGAATGTCGTAGCAGAAGAGCTCGCCGAGCGCGAAATCGCCACCCTGCGATATCAATTTCCGTACATGGAGCAAGGCGGCAAGCGGCCGGATCCCCCCAGGCTGGCGCAGGCGACGGTCCGAGCCGCTGTCGCCGAAGCCGCACGGCTGGCGCCTGCGCTTGCACTCGTGGCCGGCGGCAAGTCCTTCGGCGGCCGGATGACGTCGCAGGCCCAGGCCGCTGCTCCATTGCCCGGAGTTCGAGGCCTCGTCTTTCTCGGCTTCCCACTGCATCCGGCAGGGCGGCCGTCGGACGCACGCGCCGAGCATCTGCTCGATGTGCAGATCCCGATGCTGTTCCTGCAAGGGACCCGCGATGTGATGGCGGAGCTCGATCTGCTGCGACCGCTGATGGAACGGCTCGGCGCGCGCGCATCGCTGGAGCTGATACGGGATGCGGACCATTCCTTCCACGTGCCGGCGCGCAGCGGACGTAAGGATGCCCAGGTGAGAAGCGAGATGCTGGACAGGCTTGCCGCCTGGATCGTGTCGCTGATCTCCCGGCGGGACTAGAATTGCTTCCGCCGGATTTGACCAGCCAGTCGTCATTGCGGTCCCCGGACTTGATCCGGGGATTGACCCGGCAATCCATCTTCTTCGCAAGACCTTCTTGCGAAATGGGATGGAGCCCCGGGGGTTACGCATGTGAGCGTGGGCACGGTGCTGGCTCTTCTGTGTGGTGGGAGTTGAGTGCTGGTCACGCACCTTTGCCCACTCTACGTCGGCGACCGTCATCTCCCTGCGCCGCCAAATCTGCTTCGTCCCGCCATGCGAGGTTATGGCTCGCGGGTCGGCGGCCGCAGGAACGGCCCGATTCCCTCGCTCGATACGCGCTCGAACGCAGGCAGGTCGGACAGCGTCAACTGCCTGGCGGGATCGGTTTCGTTGTACACGTCGAGCATCTCGGAAATCGTCGCGAGGTGGCGCGCCACCCGCTTGTGGAGCGGGTGTCCTTCCTCGCTGAAGGGAACGAACAGCCTCCCGAGTTTTGCGGCCTTCACGTAATTCGGATCCCGGCCTTGCGTGACCAGCGCCTCGTCGGTCCTGCCCCGGAAGCGGCCCATGGCAGGATTGGCCGTCTCGGCCAGCAAGGCCAGCGCACCGGTGTGGTCGCCGAACTCGCGATGGCTCAGCCCCCGCAGCTTGCTCGGCGAAGCCATCAGATCGATGCGGATGTTGCGGGCTTCCAGCATCAGCTTGGTCAAGGACGCGACCTCGAATGCACGTTCGTGCGCGACGATCATGTTGATGATCGGATATTCGGGATAGGCCTCGTGCAGGTCGAGCACGAGATCGACCTTCTCGACCTTCGCGAGGGTCGTGAGCGCTGCCGCCACCCTGGCGGTATGGCGCCCCTGCATGTTGCCGGGAAAGTTGCGATTGAGGTTGCGCGCCTCCCAGCCGACCAGCCCCTCGCCCGATTGCGGATGGATGAAGAGATCCGGATCAGGCCACTGGTGAACGGGATTGCTGAGCCGCATTCCCAGACGGAACCAGCGCGGCCCCTGCGGCGTATCGATCGTGAACGTGTGCGGATACCCTTCGAGCGGCTCGGTATAGGTGAAGCCGCTGCGATTGGCCTGCGGCACCACGATGAGGCGCCCTTTCTGCACGGCTGCGTTCTCGATCGTCAGCACCGCCGTGATGAAGCCCGAAATCTCCTGCGGGTGGCAGCCCCCGATCAGGAGCATCGTCGCTCCCGGGCTCCCTGCCCTCGAGAATGAAGACCGGAGTGTCGCCCGGGCTGCCGGCCAGTGCGGGATCATAGGCGCTGAGCATTTTCCGCTGCGTGACGCCCGCGCCCGAGCACGATCTCCTCATCCGGCGTGCATGCGCGCGAAGGTCACGCCGCCGGCGAGCGGCGACGAGAAGCGCCAGCGATGCAATGATGATGCCGCGTCTTGCGTCGCGGTTGGTCCAGCCGACAGCGATCATTATTTCACTCCGAAGGCGCGCAGCACGAACGGCACGAACACCAGCGCAGCGAACAGCTGCGTTCGCCAGCTCCGTTCGGTCAGGATGAGCCACATCATGATCAGCGCCAATGCCAGCGCCATGCCGCGGTAGGCGAACATCAGCAGCAGATCCCAGGTCATGCTCAACCCATTCCCCGAGCGATCGCGAGCCTCATCCGCCCGAGCGCAAGACGATGTACGGCGCAAGCTCGCTGGCGAAAATCAGCATCAGCACGGCAACGACCGCAAGCACGAGGACCGGAGCCAGGCTCGCGCGCAGCACCTCCGCGAGCTTGACGGTGCCGACGAGATAGGTGGCGAGCACCGCCGAAATTGCGGTCGGCGGCATGAACTCGGCAAGCGCCGACAGTGCCGAGAGCGCGCTCACATTCACGATCATGTCCTGGTGGATGAAGGCGAACGCGAACGGCACTCCCAGGACATTGGCGGTGCCGATGCTGGTCAGAACGCTTCCGAGCACGGGCAGGCCGATGAGGCCGAACAGGATCCAGGGATGCGGAAACGACAGCGAATTGATCACCAGCCAGCCCCGCACTCCGGTCAAGGCCATGATCTGCACCGCAACTCCGACGGCGACCAGGATGGCGCCGAGCTGCAACGGCACGCCGCCGAATGCCGACCGCAAGAGCTTGCTCCACTGCGAGCGGGGAATGGCCGGCAGGACGATCAGCGCGCCGATCAGGAGGACGATCGGCGCACTCGGATCCGGTACGTGCAGCGGAAAAATGCGCAGCAGCGCCCAGAACCCGAGCACGGCAGCGAGCGCAGTCGCTCCAGCCCATAACGGTCCGCCGGCTTCTTTAGTCGGTCGCATTTTCTGAGGAAAATCGGTTTCCACTTTTCCGGAAAATGCTCCAGTGCGCGGGAGATAATAGGCGGCGGCGAACAGCGCCGGCGGCAGGGAAAGCAGAAGCAGAGGGCCGGCAAAATCCGCAAACGGCATGTTGACGCCGTCGGCGATCGTCATTGCCGGAACGTTGACCGGAGGCGCGATCATCCCGCAGGTCGCGACCACGGCCATGAAGGCGGCGACGTGCGCATCTTTCATGCCGATGCCGCGCAGCATCGGAATGACGAAGCTGCCGACCGCGAGCACGGCGACGCCGGCAATGCCGACGAACATGCCGACCAGGAACAGCAAGGCTCCGGCGAGCAAGATGATGGCCAGGTGCGCTCGATCCGCAGCAGTCTTTGCAGCGCGCCGGCGACGGCGTCCGCCGCTCCGGATGCCCGGCTCGCCTGGCCGAAAAACGCTCCGACGAACAAGCGCAAGGATCAGGTTGAGATAGCCGAATCCGCCCTCCAGCAGATGGCGGAGCGGATTGACGAAACCGGCCAGCAATGCGCCGACCGCTGCCGCGATGATCAGCGAGACTGCGAGCGGCAGCCGGAGGGCAGAGGTCCCGACCACCAGCAGCAAGAGACAGATGACGAATATCCACCCCGGATGAAGCATGCACTGTCGACCGTTGGTCAGAGATTGCCGGTCACTGCGTAGACCTTGCGGTTGCGGCCCGGCTCCGGCAGCGGAATCGGATCGTATGGCAGGCCAAGCTCGCGCGCGAGCCTGCGCATGTTGAGGATGTGCAGAACCGGAACGCCTGGTTCGTGCAAAAATTCCGGCCAATCCTGGCGTGCCGTCGCGACAGGGGAGGGGCCCGATGCATCAGCCCCGGCGGCAGTGCTTCGTTCCCGGCGCAGGTGCCGATGCCGACGAGGCTGCCGCCGATATTGACGACGAGAGCTGGACCGTCGGGGGCGGCGGTGCGCACGCGCGAGGCCGAGCGCATCGATCACGGCGGCAAGGGAGTGCCCCTCGACGCATCGGCACCGCGTGGCGGAGCGCGGAGGCGGCGAGCGCTGCGCGTCCGACCGGGTCGAGGCCGGCGCCGACGCCGCGTTCGCCGCCGATCACCGAAACGAGGGAGCGCGACGCGATCACGCCGGCATCGGCGAGCAGGGCCTCGATATCCAGCCAGGAGAATTCGAGATCGGTTGCCCCGTACATCGAGGCGCCGAGCGAGCTGACGATGACGGGCGTGAGCCCGAGCGTTTCCGCGGCGACGATGGCGGCGACGTTCGCGCCCACCAGCGAACCCGAAAGGACGAACAGGACGGGCGCGCCGCGTGGAAGCTCGAGCCGGCCGAGGAGACGGACCAGCGCGGCGGCGAAATCCGGATTGGTGGCGGTGCGCTTCGCCGGCAATATCCCGAGCGTCGTCGTTATCTCGCTCCATTCGGGACCGATGAGCCCGGTCCGGTTCGGATCGATTGCGGCCGGCTGCATCAGCCCGCGCGCCTCCTTGGCGATGCGCACCGCCTGCTGGGCGGCGAGGCTTCTTTCCGCTGCAAGAAGCATTCGCTCGCTTCGTGCGTGTGCGGCCGTGGCGGCCCAATGCTCGGCAACGGCCCAGAGCGCGAGCGAAGCCGCGGCGCAGGCGGCGAGCACGCGCCGGGTGATTGCTGCCGACGGCATCCAACCCGCATAGGCAACCGGTCCGCTGGCGTTCACCACGAGAACCACCAGGTGATCGCCAGCAGGATGACGCGGACGAGCGGGGCCGCAATCGCCAGCAGGAGCATGGTCACGAAAAATCCCTGGCGATCGAGTTGATGCGCCAGCAGGCCCGGAACGATGTAGCCGAGACCGGTCCAGTCTCCTGCCAGCACGAGGGTCCGCTGGGCGACGAGGTTGCCCGCGAGCGAGAGGCACAGGCCGATGAGAACGGTGACTCCGAACCGGCGGGCGCCGTAGAGCATCAGCCAATCTCCGGTCAGGCGCACGATCCCCCAGGCGGCAATCGCAGCGGCGAGAATGATGGCGAGATCGCGCGGCTGGTCCAGCACCAGCGCGAGGTAGCCCGGGGTCACGATGCCTCCTGCGCTCAGTCCGGTCAGATGCAGGAGGCCCAGGCTGATCGCGCTGCCGATCGCGAGTGCCGCAATCAGCATGCCGGATGCCGCAGCGCGAGATGACGCGCCATCGCCTCCCCAAAACCCTGGAAGTTGCCCACGCCCCAAACCTCGGCACGAGAACCGCCGATGCGGGCGACCTCCAGCAGCGCCGCTTTGTGGTTCATCGCTCGCCAGCATGCGGATCTGCGTGGCGGGAATCCCGCCGCCCGGGCGAACCTCGCAAAGCCGCGGCGCAGGAAAAACAGCTGCAGCGGCGTGCCGAGGGAACGCAACATCTGCAGCAGGGCCATCGTGCGCAGGGGACGATCGGCGCGCGCATTGAAAATGACGAACATCCGGTCGATGCCGGGATCATGATGCCGGTTCCAGGTCAGTCTGCAGTGACACGGCATCGTTGCAGGCGAATGCGCTGATCAGGCGCAGCCGGCAGCCCGCGAGCGCGAGCTCGGTGATCGCAAGGGCTCCGATGTCGCGAACCAGCGTCTGCCATGCCGCGCCCGGCTTGCTCGTCGGGGACACCAAGCTCGCGACACACCGCCAATGCCAGGCGCCGATTGATGTCATCGGGCGGCTTCCCCTCACCATCGATGATCTCGACGCGGGTGTGCCGCGCACGCGCGGCGGCCAGCAAGGGTTCGACCGCCGCCTCTTCGCCGAGCACGAGCGTGCCGCCCTGCGGCACGATCGAGCGCAAGGCATCGGCCATGCTGGACGGCTGCGGCGGTATTGCCTCGGCATGGTCGGGTCGCAGATTGGTGACGACCGTGATGGTCGCGCGCGCGGCGTAGCGTTCCGACGCCCACAGGAATTCGGGCTGCACTGCCATGCATTCCATCACCATCGCTTGCGCATCGAGCGCAACGGCTGCACGCACGAACCGCCATTGCTCGGCGATGCTGGCAGGACCCCGGCGCGGCCACGCGGCTTCGCTTCCGTCCGGCTTCAACAGAACGGGCAGAGTGCCGGTGGTCTTGGCGGCGGTCCTGATGCCGCCGGCGCGCAGTCCGCCCCAGATCAGCCGCGTCACCGTTGTCTTTCCGCGCGTGCCCGCGACATGGATGCGGATCGGCAGTCGCTTCAGTCGCCGCCGGTGCCGTGCCGCAGCCCAGGCGAGCCCCGATATGACGGTTGCCGTCGTCACGCCGGTCACGATGAGCAGCTGCACATCGGACAGCGCGGGGATCATCCCGGCCTCCTGAAACGATCAGTGCCCGGCCTTCTGATCGGCTGCGAACTGCTGGGCCAGTGCCGGGCCGACCTCCAACGGACGCTCCAGCGTCGCGATCGGGATGCCGCGCTCCTTCGCAATTCTCGCGAAATAGCCGTCGGCATCCCCCTCCTTGGCAACGATCAGACGGTCGGCGCCCGTCGCCACCGCTTGCACGAACTGCTCGGAGGCGCCGCCCCGGCGCTCGGCTCCGCCGATATGGACGCCGACGATGGTGATGCTCTTCGACTTTGCAGCTTCGAGCAGCGCACGCGTGCGCGCGAGCTCGGTCTCCGCCGTGATGCCGGCCGCGCCGAAGCCCTTGACGCTTGCGCCCGGCCACGATGATCAACGTCTTCTTCCCCTCGAGCATCTGCACGGGTGCGCGTGCATCATATTCGTTGGCGATCTTGGCCCGGCCCAGCAGCGTCTTGACGGTGAAGCCGTCGAGCGATTGACCGGACGATGTCACCAGCACCGGCAGCTCGAGCGGCTTTCCCTGCTCCTGTGCCCGACGCCGGCGCCGAGATTCCCAACGCAGCCGCAAGAGCGGCAACGCCGAGCGCGCGCTTGATCATTTCCATGGCCGAGATCCTCCGGGAGTACAATCGCACTATTGTGCTCGCGCGCGCGCCGGGGCGGCTTGCGCCGCCCCATGATCGATCAGTAGCCCGACACGAAATCGCGTCCGGACGGAGCCGCCCCGCCCCAATAGGCCCCCGACTTCGGATCGACGACGATCATGTTGGTCGTTCCCCGGCTGGCCGAGCGGGGCTTTTGCTCGTCGTCGATGGTGTAGCCCCAGGACTTCAAGGTGGCTTCCACCTCGCGCGCGATCCCTCGCTCCAGCCTGATCTGGCTGCCGCCGGTGTAGTGATAAAGGTCGCCGTAGCGGAACCGCGGCTCGCTCAGCGCCGCTTGCGCGTTCATGCCGAAGTCGATGACGTTGACGATCGGCTGCGCGATGCCCCACATCGTGGCTTCCGCACCGGCCCCGCCGATCAGCATGAACAAGCGGTCGTCCTTGAAGATCAAGCCGGGAGAAAGCGTCCAGCGATTGCGTTTGCCCGGCGCCATCGCCAGCAAGCCCGGCTTTTCGCCGGTCCAGATGTTTTCGTTGATATCGAACCAGTCCATCCCGTTGCTCATGATCAGCCCGGTCCCCTCGACCACGAAGCCGCCGCCCCAGAACGTGCCATGGGTATTGGTCGAGGACACGGCGTTGCCGTTCTTGTCGATGACGGCCATGTGCGAGGTGGCGTGGTTCTCGTAAGGCGGATGCGAGAGCCCGGTCTTCATCGGCTTGAAGTCGCGCACCCGTACGGCGTCGATGGATTTTCTGATTTCGGCGGCATGCTGGTCCGACAGGAGCTTCTCTACCGGCACGCTGACCATGCTGGGATCGCCGTTGTAGCGGTAGCCGTCCTCATAGGCGTATTTGGTCGCCTCGATGAAGACGCGCAGATACTCCGGCGAGTTGCGCTTGAGCGCGGCGAGATCGTAGCCCTCGACGATCTTGAGGATCTCCATCCAAGTGATGGCTGACGAGCTCGGCGGCGCCCCATAAATGGTGTGGCCGCGATACGTGCTCGTGATCGGATCCAGCCATTTGACGCTGTAGCTCTTCAGGTCCTGCCTGGTGATGAGCCCGTTGTTCTTCTCCATGTAGCTTGCGATCTTCTCGCCGATCGGTCCGTCATGGACGGCGGCCGATCCCATTTTTGCAATCAGCTTGTAGCTCTCCGCCAGATCCGGGCGCTTCAAGACATGCCCGGCAGGCGGCGGCTCCTTCCCGTCGATCAGGAACTCCTTGTTCCAGGTGTCGTAGATGGCCAGCTCCGACACGTGGCGGCGGATATGAAATGCGGTATCGTTGTCGATCGGGCGGCCGTTCTCCGCATAGGCGATCGCATCCGCCCAAAGACTTGCCCACGGCAGCACGCCGCAGCGCTTGTGGATCTCCTCCCAGCCTTTCAGATTACCCGGCACGGTGGCGGCGAGAATGCCGCGCCGCTTGTCGTCCATGGTGAACTTCTTCGGATCGGTCGCCGCGGGAGCGACGCCGTTGAAGTCGACGGCCGAAACCTTCTTGGTCCCGGCCTCGTAGATCACCGCATATCCGGAGCCGAGCGGCCCCATCATGTCGGTCATCATGACGCTGAGCGTGGCCGCGGTTGCGACCGCCGCATCGCAAGCCGTTCCGCCGTCGCGCAGAACTTTCAGTCCGGACTGCACCGCCAGCGGATGGCCGGCCGAGATCATTCCATTGGTGCCGACGACGGGGACGTCGAGCGCTCGTGACACGGAAGGTGCGATCAGCGCGACCGCCAGACAGGCGGGAGCGACAGCGCGGCGCAACGCCATCCCGAGGGCATCCTGCGTTCTCATGGAAAACCTCCCAAAGCTCTTGATCTTGTTCGCATCGCAGCCCAGCCGGCTGCGATTGATGCAATCCTAGAAGTCCGCGGCAACAATGCAATCCCTGCGCATTCGCGCCGGATACCCGCAGCACGCATAGGTCCTGCAGGCGTCCCGGTGTGATACGCTGGCAGGCAGCTCGAGACATCGGGAGGCATGACATGCGACCAGTGATCGGGCTCTTCCTGCTTGCCGCCGCAATCCTGTCTCCGGAGATCGCCTGGGCGCTCGCCAATCCAGCCTCGGTGTTCTGCGTCGAGAGCGGCGGCAAAAGCGAGATCCGCAATGGCCCGCGCGGGCAATACGGCGTCTGCCGCCTTCCCGATGGTCGCGTGGTCGAGGAGTGGTCCTATTTCCGGGCGAGGAAGGGAAAGGCTCGCCGCTAGAGCCTTGCGTCCGCCACCGATGTCGACTTGCCCGGCGAAGTCTCCCTGGCTCGCGTTCGATATCGACGCGCTGGGCAAGGCCGGGTTGCTCGGCTGCGCGGCGCTGGTGCCGCCGCAAGTCGAGACAGCGACAAGCGCCACCAAAGCGGCTATCGGCCTCGAACGGTTATCGTTCATTCTGCGGCCCATCGTATGACATATTGCGAAAGCCGACCTTCGGCGCGACAGGATCATGGCGCTGCAAATTGGGAACCACCAAGATGAGGCGTACGGCGGAGATCGCCGTCATTGGGGCGGGGCTCGGCGGGATGACGGTCGCAGGCCTGCTGCAGCGTTCCGGGTTCTCGGTGAAAGTGTACGAGCAGGCTTCCGCCTTCTCGCGCATCGGTGCTGGAATCCATCTGAGCTCCAACGTGATGCTGGTGATGCGCCGTCTCGGGATCGAGAAGACGCTGTCCGACATCGGCTTGCATCCTGAAGCGTTCGTCAGCCGCAAATGGGACACGGGCGAAATTCTGTTCGAGCTTCCTTTCGATCCTGCGAGCGAAGCGCATTATGGTGCAGCCTATATCAACGTGCACCGCGGCG
Organism: uncultured Alphaproteobacteria bacterium; assembly: GCA_963831225.1. Lineage (GTDB taxonomy): Bacteria > Pseudomonadota > Alphaproteobacteria > Rhizobiales > Xanthobacteraceae > VAZQ01. The sequence continues at coordinate 3,762 of CAWHPT010000086.1, read as the reverse complement.
ATCTGCATGCGGTGCTGGACTCCGCACTCGAGCGCGGCACGGTCGCGTTCGGCAAGAAGCTGCGGGACGTCGAGGACCGGGGATCGACCGTCCGCCTTTCTTTCGAGGACGGCGAGCAGGCGGAAGCCGATCTGGTCATTGGTGCCGATGGCTTGAACTCGAAGGTCCGAGAATTCCTGCTCGGACCAGAGAACCGCGGTACACCGGCCACATCGCCCATCGCGCCATCTTCCCGACCTCGCTGTTGAAGGGACTTGCTATTCGTTCGTGCACGAAATGGTGGGGACCGGGAAACCACATACTCGTCTACTACATGACGCAGGCGCGCGAGGAGGTTTACCTCGTCACGAGTGCGCCGCAGAGCAAGTGGACCAGTGACGCGGCCTTTGTGCCTTGCGATCGCGACGAGTTCATCGCCACCTTCGACGGCTACGATCGCGAGCTTCGCCAAGTCGTGGAGGCCGCGTCCGAGGTCACCAAGTGGCCTGTGTTCGATCGCGAGCCGGTCGACCAGTGGAGCGGAGGGCGCGTCGTCTTGCTGGGTGATGCTTGTCATCCCTTGCGGCCGTACATGGCGGCGGGCGCCGCCATGGCAATCGAGGACGCCGGCATCCTGGCGCGCTGCATTTCTCAATTCGGGGTGGATGATTCGGCCGAAAGCTTCGCCTGGTACGAGGCCAACCGCAAGCCGCGCGTTGAAAAGGTACAGCAGATTTCCATGGCCAATACCTGGCTGCGCACGCCAACCGACCCAAGTTGGCTTTTCAGGTACGATGCGTGCAGCGTTCCCCTGCAATCCCCCGCCACTCTCTCGTAGCGCGCAGGAGGGCGCATTGGCCGAAGACGTAATACCAACCGTCATGTGTTCAACTCGTCATGCCCGTCCCCGGACTTGATCCGGGGATTGTCGCGGGCATCCACGTCTTGCTTCGTCGAACAACGCAAAGGCGTGGATGGCCGGGACGAGCCTATGGGACAAGCCCGGCCATGACGTGAGGGGCGTCGATCATGGCGTGTGCCGCTTGAGGTTGATCCCTGTTGGCTTCGTTGCGCCGAGCCGTCGACCTGTCCCTGTTGGCTTCGTTGCGCCGAGCCGTCGAGCTGTGCCCTGTTGGCTTCGTTCCGCCGAACTGTCGGCCGTCTCTTTACTTCGTTCGGCCAAGCCGTCGACCCGGCCCTATTGGCTTCGTTCGGCCGAGCCGTCGACCTGTCGCCGTTGGCTTCGTTCGGCCAAGCAGCCGGCCCGGCCCGGTTGGCTTGGTTCGGCCAAACTATCGGTCTGTCGCCGTTGGCTTCGTTCGGCCGAACTGCCGGCCACTGCCGGTTGGCTTCGTTCGGCCGAGCCGTCGACCTATCCCTGTTGGCTTCGTTCGGCCGAGCCGTCGACCGTCCCTGTTGGCTTCGTTGCGCCGAGCCGTCGGCCTGTCCCTGTTGGCTTCGTTCCGCCGAGCCGTCGACCTGTCTCTGTTGGCTTCGTTCGGCCGAACCGCCGGCCGCTGCCCGGTTGGCTTCGTTCGGCCAAGAATGCCGGCCCGGTACCGGTTGGCTTCGTTCCGCCGAATGCCGCGACCTGTCCTGTTGGCTTCGTTCGGCCAAGCCGTCGACCTGTCCCTGTTGGCTTCGTTCCGCCGATCCGTCGGCCTGTCCCTGTTGGCTTCGTTCGGCCAAAATGCCGCCGAGCCGTGCGGGGCACGCTCGATCGGCATGCATCGCAGCCGCGTAATCGAAGACCCGGATCGCGGCGTTGCGACGCGACAAGGCGCGCCGCTCGTAGCGGTCGATGGCCCAGAGCCGCGCGAGCGCATCGCCCTCCAGCGCCTGGGGATAGAGCGTCATGCGTGCGCGCCGCGCACGCATGACGTCGACCTGTGCCCCGGCGATGGCGCGCGCGAGGCCGAGACGTTCCAGCCCGGCATCGGCGCCGGTGATGGCGCGCGCCAGGGCTTCGACCTCGCCCGAGCAGGAGGGATTGCAGAGCGCGGCGAGACTCAATCCGTGGCGGCGCGCGTTCTGCGCCGCGCGCGCCTTGCCTGCCGCGGTCCGTGGCCCGGTGCTGGCGTGCGCGTTTCGGCGCTCGCGATTGCGACGCTGCGTAGCATGAGTGGCAGCGGCGGCGAGCATCCGCTCGCGATTACGTTCTATTTCTCGCTCACGACCGTGCTGTGCTCGGCGGTCACGGCGCTGTGGGGTTGGCCCATGCCCACGGCGAGCAGTGGGCGTTCATCGGGCTTGCGGCGATGTTCGGCGTGTTCGGCCAGTTGCTGATGACGCTCTCGTATCGCTACGCCGAGGCGTCGACGCTTGCGCCGCTCGACTACACGAACCTGCTGCTCGCGGTCGCGCTCGGCTACTACTTCTTCGCCGAGGTTCCGCACTGGTCGATGTGGGTGGGTGCGCCGCTCGTGATTGTGGCGGGGCTCATCATTCTTTGGCGCGAGTACCGGCGTTACGCGGCTGTGCCGGCGCCCGTGGTGCCGAACGACTAGCGCGCGCTTTCACGGCGTGCGTCGGAAGTTCTTCTTCAGCCCCTGCCAGTGCCTGTAATAGTCGCGCTCGAGCAGCTCCGTCTCGAGGGCGAAGCGCGTCGGCTTGATGACGAGTTGCGTCTCGAAAATTATCGTCAGCGTGTCAGCGAAACGCTGCGGCGCGTTCGCCGCTCTCGAGCCCTGCGCGAACGCCTCGTTGTCGGGCCCGTGCCCCGACATCGAGTTGTGCAAGCTCGCGCAGCCGGGCTCGAAGCCCTTCGGCCTTGCCGATGTAGCGGCCCTGCACGAGGCCGACGAACTCGCTGCACACGTTGCGGTGAAACGGCGGCGGACGGAACGTGTGCTCCGCCACGCTCCAGCGATCGGCGATCACGCCGAAGTCGATGTTCGCCGTGCCGGGCGTCGCCGTCGGCGCCGTGAGCACCGAGAAGATCGAGGGATCCGGGTGGTCGTAGCTCACCGTGTTGATCGTGTTGAAGCGTTTCAAGTCGTACTTGTACGGCACGTAGGTGCCGTGCCACGCGACGATGTCGAGAGGGGAGTGGTCGATCTTCGCTTCCCAGAGCTTGCCCAAGAACTTCGCGACGACGCGGAAGTCGCCGTCGCGCTCCTCGAACGCTGCGACGGGCGACAGGAAGTCGCGCGAGTTCGCGAGGCCGCTCGTGCCGATCGGGCCGAGCTCGGGCAAGCGGAAGTGCGCGCCGTAGTTTTCGCAGACGTAGCCGCGCGACGGCCCCTCGACCTCGACGCGAAACTTCACGCCGCGCGGCACGACGCAGAATTCGCTCGGTGCCACGTGCAGCACGCCGAGCTCGGTGCGTACCGTCAGCGCGCCTTGCTGCGGCACGATCAGAGCTCGCCGTCGGCGTCGTAGAAGAAGCGATCGACCATCGACGCGTTGGCGGCGTAGAGGTGCACGGCGGCGCCCGTCTGCTGCGCCGGATCGCCGTTGCCGCCCATCGTGACGAGGCCCGCGACGAAGTCGGTCGGCTCCTTGGGAAAAGGCAGCGGCCGCCAGCGCAGCTGATTCGGCGACGCGGTCGCCTCGTCGAACGGGGCGCTGCGGAGGAGCTCCGACTGAGATCTCGCGAAACGGCTGTGGACGGGCGAGGGGCGGATTCGGTGCGTCCAGCGGCGGCGGCTGGAGGCGCGCGGCGCCTGAACGGAGTGCCGTTGATCTCTTCCGTGTACAGACCGTAGGCGGCTGCTGCGGATTGCTTTGGCCGACCGGCAGGGCGCCCGGCAACGCCTCGCTCGTGAAGTCGTTGCCGAAACC
>CAWHPT010000085.1:0-136446 GCA_963831225.1 uncultured Alphaproteobacteria bacterium | reverse complement strand
AAGAGCCTGGAATTCATGTATGGCGACGACAGGGCGCTTCAATGGTTCGGCGAAATTCACGGACTGAATGTAGAACAGACGCGGCGATCGCGCGATGCCTTCCACCCGCGCACAGCCATGCAGACCGGTCATCCGAAGATGTTGGAGATTACGATTGCGCAGGCAAAGCAATACAAATACGTGTCCGCGAGCTTTACTGCCGAACAGGTGACGTCACGGATACGGATCATGGACGGGAATTGAGCGGGGGTCCGGCGCGGCCGGGGATGCGAGGCACAGAGCTTTTGTGTACTCTGTTGCCACGATACAGTCGCGTGGTCCAGCGACTGCTGATCCATTCGGACCTACGCTTCGCGTCGGGCGCGTGGCGCGGCAAGTGAACGGCATTCCATGTTCTATGAACCATCGCTGGATGATCACGGGCTGCCGCTCAATCCGTTCTCGGCTTGCATCGTGCCTCGGCCGATCGGCTGGGTGAGCACCGTCGATAAAACTGGGCGACCCAATCTGGCACCGTTTAGCTTTTTCAATGGCGCTGGCTACACTCCGCCGACGGTTCTCTTTTGCCCCAATGGCCGTGACCTCGACGGCGGTCTCTGCCACACGCTGCTCAACGCCGAGGAAACGGGCGAATTCGTCGTAAATATCGTGACGTTCGATCTCCGGTTTTCAATGAACCTCACAAGCCGGCAATTGCCGCGCGGCGCTAGTGAATTCGAAATTGCAGGCCTTACCCAGGAGCCGTCCCGTCGGGTGCGACCGCCAGGTGTCGCGGAATCGCCGATTAGGCTCGAATGCCGCCATATTCGGACGGTCAATCTGCCATCCGATGAACCCGAGTTTCCTCTGAACGTTGTGTTCGGCCAGGTTGTCGGAGTGCACATAAGCGAGGGCATCTTGACGGACGGACGCGTAGACTATTCGAAGCTTCAACCGATCGCTAGACTGGGATATCGGCAGTTCGCAGTAATCAAGGATCTGTTCGAGATGCCGAGTGAGGAGTTTCGGAACAGAGGCGATATCTTTCGGAAATTTGGGCGCTAGCGACCACCCTCATTCCCATTTATTCTGAAATCAAAGCTGAAGATTGTCACGAATTTCGTAAATCACGCCAATCGCATTGATCGGATTGTTTTGTCCCTACGATCATCACCGACGGCTGGCCTACGGGAGGAGGCCACGCAGACCCGCTATCTCGTCACCGCCGATCACTTCCGTGATCCTCTTGTGCTGCTGGGTATGCCAAGCGCCGTCAAGCTTCTGCTCCGGCGTTGCCTGCACCTCGAGCGCGAGCCGCGCAGGAGCCGCAAGAACGAGCGTGCGATCCGCCATCTCGAGGGCGTCGTCGATGCGGTGCGTAATGAGCAGGCAGGTCTTGTTGAGCCGCCGGACGAGCTCGGTAAAGTCGGCGCGCAATGTCTTTGACGTGACGTGGTCGAGCTGGCTGAAGCTCTCGTCTAAGAGCACAAGCTCAGGATCGATACAAAGGGCGCGCGCGAGCGAAACGCGCTGGCGCATCCCACCGGAAAGCTCGTGGGGAAATTTGTTGGCGTTGTCTCCGCCGAAAATCTTCACTGCTTCGAGCCACTTCCTCGCTTCCGCGTGCCGGTAGGCCTTGTCGCGACCCAGAATTTGCAGACCGACCGCCACGTTCTCGACCGCCGTTCGCCACGGGAGCAGCCGATCGGTTTGGAACGAGACCGCGAGTTTGCCGCGCAACGCGCGGAAGTTACGATGGGGGTCGAGCCCCTGGACGCGGACGTTTCCCCGGGTCGCAGACATCACCCCCATGATCATGTGGAGTGCCGTCGATTTTCCGGCGCCGGTGCGGCCGAGGAGCGCCACGATCTCCCCCCGCTTCACCTTGAACGACAGGTCCCGCACGGCGTAGTGAGCGCCGAACGCCTTATCAACTCCGTCGAGCGATATGACGATGTCGCCGCTCGCCGCCGTCATCGCCCTGCCTGAGCGGGCGCATCCACAGCGCCTCCGCCGCGCCGCGGCAGCTGCATGAAGAGTCTACCCTTCGAGATGTGCGGCAATTGCCCGATCACGGTTGTCCAGGTCTCGCCTTCGTCATCGCTGGAGAACACGTCGCCGTCCGTCGTAGCAGCGTAGAGCGTCGCGCCACCCGGGTAGCGGTGGAGCGTCATCAACTGAACGAAGGCGCTCATGAATTCGGGCAGCCCCCGTGTCAGTCGTGCCCAGGTCATGCCGCCATCAAGGCTTCGCATGATGCGCGAATCCGACACCTTCTGCGCTGGCCATGCGTGCGGTCCGATGGCGGCGCCGGCCATGAAGATCGTGCGCTCGCGATCGGGATGAACGATGAATGGATCGGGGTAGACGATCGACGTGGCGTGTTCATCGGTGCGCTGCCACGTGGCGCCCAAATTGGCGGTCGCATAGAATCCCGCCGTCGCCATGCAGCCATTTGCCGTCGACGACGCGATAGCCGCCGGTCACCACGAACATCCGACCGGATTGCCGGTGCGGCAGCACGACGCGATGAAGATCGTCATTGACGCCGGCGACCTCGGTAAAGCTCTTGCCACCGTCCCGGGTCAGCAGCAGCCCGCCGACTTCGATGTTGACGTACCACCTGTCGCTCGCCTCCGGGTCGAACGTGATCCCTTTCACGTGCGCCTGATGCGGCGGAGCGGGAAAGCTCCAGCGGCCCTGCTGCTGCATCGCGTCAACAGCGGGGACTTCACGCCACGTCTCGCCAAGGTCGCAGCTGACGTACAGGTGCGCTGGCTCGGTGCCGCAGTAGAGGACGGGCCCGGTGGCCTCCATGCGGTGATCGAGCATGAACACATTCGTCGATGCCAGCCCGGAATCAGCGTGCACCCAACTCACACCACCGTCCGTGCTCTTATGAAGGCCTGCGCCGTGGGTTCCGGCAAATATCACGCCGGACTCCGGCACCTGATGGAGCACGCTGATATGCATGCCCCCTAACACGCGTTCAACTTCACGCCAGGGGACGCCTAGCGCAAGTCTTCCAAGACGCGACACACCCTCGACGGTACCAACAAGGAGTTCGGTCGCGGGCGCACGATCGTCGACGCGCGTACGCCCTCCATGCGAGAGGAGAACGGTCATGGCTGCCAGATGGCGCGCTCGTCCGGGAGCTTGTCGATGTACTTCGCCTCGGCCGCGAGCTTGAACATATCCCAGATGTTGGCCCGCTCCTCGCCCCAGGCCGGCTGTATGTCGTATTTCAGGCGGCCCGAGACGACCGCGTTCTTGAGGGTGCCGGGCGGCAGCTTCTGCACCAGCTTGTCGGCTTCGTCGATATTGGCGTGAATGAATGCAGCGCCGTCGCGGAACATCTTCAGCACGCGGTCGACCGCACCTGGATTGGTCGCGATGTAGTCTTCACGCATGGAGAAGATGAGCTGCCAGCCCGCGCCCTTACCGAGGGAGCGCCAGGCATCCTCGCCGGTGAATGCGATGCGATAGCTGGGATCTTCGGCCAAGATCATAGTGGCGGCCGGCTCCCACGCCATGACCGCATCAACGCGTTTTGCCTTGAGCTGCTGTGCGCCGAGCATCGGGCTCGCCGCCTGCACCACGGTCACGTCCGTGCCGAAGTTGACGCCGTTCTTGAGCGCGTATGTAGACAGCACCTGATACTCGGCGGAACCCATGGTGGCAGCCAAGGACTTGCCCTTGAGATCAGCTACGCTCTTGATCGCCGGATCGGAGACGACCACGGACATGGCGGAAAGCCGCGTCAACGTGAGAACGATCGCGAGCTTCACGCCCTGGTCGCGCATCTTCTGGACGTTTTCCACGCCGGCAGGGCCCATCGCAATCTCGCCCTTCGCGAGTCCCGCGAAGTAACCGGAGATCTGCCCGTAGGTGACGGTTTCGAGATCCAACCCGTTGGCTTTGTCGAAACCCTTCGCTTTGATCACGTCGTAAATCATGCTCATGAGGGTGGGAAAGGGAAAAACCCCGCCGTGCGCCTTCAAGAGCGCTTGCGCAGCGGCCCCCGAACTCGCCGCCATCGCCAGGACGGCAATTGCCGCAAGAAACACCTTTCGCATCGTAAGCTACTCCATGTGCGATATCGTGCTCTAATATGCAGCGTCTCGTGCGGGTTGTGCAGCGCCTTGAAACTCCTTACCATCCTAGAGTACACAATTCCATTAGCTTTGCACTAGGAACGCTTCTGCCCGACGAATTACAACACGCTAGCCCCCTGACGGATGCTAGGAAAGCACGATTAGCCGAGGGCGCGACGGCCGCGGAAAGCGCGAACCTATTCCGCTTTCCGACCGAGACTGTCGCTGCTCTTCTCGGCTTTGCAATCCTTTGGGAGGTGCTTTCGTACTTCCTGCCTCCATTCGCGGTCCCAAGCTGGAGCCAGATCGCGCCGGCGTTTCTCAAGCTCAGGTTCGATTACGTCGCCGTCACCGTCATGCGCGTGGTCGGCGCGATGGCGGTATCGTTCCTTGTCGGCCTCGGCATTGCCGTTGTCATGTATCGCTTCAATGTGATCGAGCGTTACGGCATGCCGATCGTCCGCCTACTGATGGCGATTCCGGTGGTCTGCTGGGTCGTGTTTGCGATCCTGTGGTTCAAGGGGGTCGAGTTCCGCATTTTTTTCGTGTTGTTCATTGTCTGTGGTCCGGTGTTCGTGATCGACCTCTTGGACGGTATGAAGACGGTGCACATCGAGCTGCGCGACATGCTCAGCTCATTCCGGCCGAGTGCCTGGCAAATGTTCTCGATCCTGATCATTCCCGGCTCGCTGCCCAACATCCTCACCAGCTGGAAGATCAACCTCACACTGGCGATCCGTGTGGTCACGATTGCAGAATTGGTCGGCGCGACCACCGGCATCGGCTACGGCCTCGTGGTGGCGCAGGAAACGTTCTCGATCACCGAAGTGTTCGCCTGGACGGTCATCCTGGTGGCGATCCTCTTCTTGTTCCATATGATCCTGGATCTCCTGGAGAAGCGTCTGTTGCGCTGGCGCGTGTAAGACGTGCAGCCCCGCGGCCGCGAGCGCCGTGGGCATGGGCAGCAGGTGCAGCGCGGACGCCGGATGCATGAAGAGAAAGACGGTGTCCGAAGGGCGCCCTCGCGGCACGAGGCGCTGCCCTTCGAGAACGGTCTTGCCCCGGCCGCCGGTGAAGCCGTAGGTCTCCACCATCGTCAGCTGCTCGGCGAAGCTGATGATGACGGGGATGCGCTCGAATTCGGCCATCAAGCTTCTTGATGGCGTTTCTTGGTTGCGCGGATCATCTCGACCAGCGCGTTGCCCGGGTCGCGCCCCTCGCGCTTGGCGAGTTCCTTGGTCTCGACCCAGCGCTCGAGGTCTGCGTAGCCCTGCTGGGTATGGTGGTTCCACTGCGGATCGAGCGGGATAGTGAGCTCGAGGCGGATACCGTTCGGGTCGTGAAAGTAGATGCTCTCGATCATGCCCTCGTGATCGATCGGGCCCAGCACCTCGACGCCGCATTCTTGCAGCCAACGTCGCCAGCGCACGAGCTCCGCACGGTCTGTTGCTTGCAGTGCGACATGGTTGAGCGTCTCGTACGCGGGGTGGGTCGACTTCGCTGCCGGCGGCAGATCGATGCATTCGAAAAATGCGATGGTGGAGCCATCGGCCATGCGGAAGAAGATACAAGGTACGATCGATGTCAGTTGGAATGGCCCAATGGCAAGGGCCGTGAAGCAGGCAACCGAACGACTTTCACGACGGCTCGGATTTGCAGGAGAATCGAAATGAACAGACGAGACCTCTTGATTGCCGGTGCGGCGGGCATGACCCTGCCCGTCTCGAGCGAGAACACTTCATGTGCCGCGTCAGCCAGCGACTGATCCTGCTGTTCGTGCTCGGCCTCACCCACAGCCCGGCTGTCGCAGCTTCCTGCGGCGGGAGCTTCGCCGCGTTCCTCGCCGAATTCTCGCGCGAGGCGGCGGCACAGAAGGTTTCGCCGCGCGCGCTCGCGGCGCTCGACGGGGTGGCGCCCGACCCGCGCGTGATAGCGCTGGACCGGCGGCAGGGCGTGTTCAGGCAGAGCTTCGAGCAATTCGCGCTGCCGCGCATCAATGCGCGCATGGCGAAGGCGCAGCGGCTCATGGCGCAGCATGCAGCGTTGCTTGCACGCATCGAGCAGCGCTTCGGCGTGCCGGGAGCCGTGATCGTTGCGATCTGGGGTCTGGAAACCGACTTCGGCACCGGCTCCGGCAAGCGTCCGGCGATCCCGGCGCTCGCCACATTGGCGCACGACTGCCGCCGGACCGGCATGTTTCAGGGCGAACTGCTCGCTGCGCTGCGCATCATCGAGCGCGGCGACATGAGCGCGGGCGAGATGCGCGGCGCCTGGGCGGGCGAGCTCGGGCAGACGCAGTTCCTGCCGTCATCGTACCTGAAGTTCGCGGTCGATTTCGACGGCAACGGCCGGCGCGACCTGATCCGCAGCGTGCCGGACGTGCTCGCCTCCACCGCGAACTACCTCAAGGGGTACGGCTGGCAACGCGGTCAGCCGTGGACGGAGGGCACGCAGAATTTCGCGGTCCTCAAGGAGTGGAACAAGGCGGCGGTGTACCAGAAGACGATCGCGCTGTTCGCCACTCGGCTCGCCGAGGGAAATCGGCGGTAGGGTGAGCAAAACCGTTCAGGTTGTGCGTCGACGCGTGGGCACGGCGCCGAAACCGGTTTTGCCCGCGCGTCGAGGCCGCGCCGCGCCGTGCCCACCCTACGCGGGCTGGCTCAGACCACGCGCACCTCGACAGAGTGGACGGCGTTTCTTCGGCCGGCCATCGGCTGCTCCACCCGTGTGCGGGACACTGCCCTGGAGCACAGCAGGATCGCTCCGTGACGGGCAGGACGCCAGGATGCGCTCCAGCGTTGCCAGGCGCGGGCCTCACGCGCTTCGACCTTTGCGGCGGTCCAGGTCTCACCACCGTCGTCGCTGATGTCGACCCGCTCGATCCCTGCGTCGGCCCATGCCCAACCCCAGACTGCCTGATCGGTATCGCGGCGGACGCTCTCACCGGGCGCCGGTGCAACGATGAGCGATTCCGGTGCGATCGACCAGACCGGGGCCGTCATCCCGGGATCGTCGGGCACGGGGTCGTTATACCAGCGCGTCGTGAAGGGGCCGTCAGCCCGGGTTGCGGCGAGCGTCATGCGGGTGATCCATTTGACGCTGTTGGTGCCGTAGAACCCGGGGACGACGAGGCGTGCCGGAAACCCGTGCTCGGCGGCGAGCGAAGCGCCATTGAGCTCATAGGCAACGAGCACATCGGACGCCACGCGTTCCAGCGGAAGGTCCTTGCGATACTCGCGATGCTCGATACCGCCGAAGGCGCCGTAGTCCGCTCCGGATGACCAGACGAACCTCGCTTCCGGGCTCGGTTCGCAGTCACGCAGGATGTCGGAGAGTCGCGCCCCGCTCCACCGGACATTGCTGATGCGCCGCGTCGGCTCGAATGGCTGGAGCGGATTGCCCGCACATTGATGGATGCTGGTGATCGTGCACCTGGGGTACGCGGTCAGATCGGAGAAACGAAGCCGGGCCGGACGATGAACCTGGCCATCGATGCTCAGCGACCAGGCGTCGCGATCGATCCGGGGGACACCGAGATGACAAAGCACGATGACATCTTGTGTCGGCGTGAGCCGCTCCCGCATCTGGTGCGGCGCAAGTGGTATCCGGCGAAAAGCGCCGGCGGGCTCGAGCGGTGGTCGGTCCATGGACATGCCTTGGCGGCCTCATTGGAAATGGTGACTCGAACAACGCCGGCAAACCGCGCTGCCCGCTTTTGGTGCTGGAAGCTGGTAAAGGGTGAGGGTAGTCTAGCAGTAGGCAGTCTCGCGCGAGGAGATAAATCGTGGGCAACAGCGTGCATCGTCACTCGTTCGTCGGCGGCGGTCCTTGCCAGTGCGGCGAGCGGGCGCAAGCTCTACCCCGATCGACCGAGGCGGCGATGTCGAGCGGCCTCGACACGGCACTGCTGCACGGCCTGTTTCCGGAACCTGTCCTGCGGCGAACCCTGCTGCGCTCGGTGGGCGCCGGCACGCTTCTGGGCGCTCTCTCGAGCATCCTGCCGATCGACGCTCTCAAAGCCATCGCGCAGGAGCGCAAGCCGCTCGAGAAAACCAGGCTCAACGTCGGCTTTCTGCCGATCACCTGCGCCACGCCCCTGATTTACGGAGAGCAGCTCGGCAGTTACGCCAAAGAGGGATTGCAGGTCTCGCTCCAGAAGATCGCCGGCATCAATCTCATTCGCGACAAGATGATCAACGGCGAGCTCGACGTGTCGCAGCAGGTCATGCCGGTCGCGCTGACGATGACCGCGGGGGTCGGCGGCACCACCCAATCGATCAAGGTTCTGACCATCCTCAATCAGAACGGCAACTCGCTCGTGCTCGCCAACAAGCACAAGGACAATCGCGACCCGAAGAAGTGGAAGGGCTTCGTGTTCGCGGTGCCGTTCGAGCAGAGCCATCAGGCGATGCAATTGCGCAACTATCTCGCCGCGGCGGGGCTCGACCCCGACAAGGACGCCACCTACCGCATCGTGCCGCCGACCGAGTACGTGTCGAGCCTGCGAGTGGGCAGCATCGATGGGTTCTTCGGCGGCGAGCCGGGCGGCCAGCGCGCCGTCTACGAGGGCGCGGGATTCATTCATCTCATCTCGAAGGAGATCTGGAACGGGCATCCCTGCTGCTCGGTCACGGCGGCCGAATCCTGGATCAAGCAGCACCCGAGCACGTTCATGGCATTCTATCGTGCCATCATCGCCGCCAGCCTGCACGTCTCGGACAAGAACAATCGAGCGGGCATGGCCAAGGTGCTGGCGCAGCCGCAGTACCTCAATGCCCCGGAAATAGTGGTCGAGCAGGTCATCACGGGGCGTTACGCCGACGGACTCGGCAGCATCAAGAACGATCCGGGCCGGATCGACTATCAGCCGTTCCCGCACTATTCCGCCGCGATCTGGCTGATGACGCAGTTGCGTCGCTGGAACATGCTGAAGGAAGACGTCGACTACAAGAAGCTCGCGCAGCAGGTGATGCTCGCCACCGACGCCGAGAAGATCATGCGCGATCTGGGCGCGACGCCGCCGGCCGCAAGCTTCGGCAAGGAGATGATCCTCGGCAAGGAATTCGACTCCAGCAAACCCGAGGAATACCTCAGGTCGGTCCGCAAGCCGGCCTGAGTCGACGCGTGAAGCATTGCGGCAGCCCCTGGCTGGCATCGCTGGCGCTGCTTGATCACTTTCCTCGCCGTCTGGCATCTGCTTACGGCTGCCGGCCCGGCGAGCTCGGTCGACGTCGATCCGGAATACGCGAAGCTCGCGGGTCAGAGCGCGGCCGCGCAGCAGACCGCGGCCATCCCGACACCGGTTGCGGTGGCGCAGCGCGGGTGGGAGCTGCTTGCACAACGCATTCGACGCTCCAACCCGAACAATCTCGGCATCGCGTGGCATCTGCTACTATTCGCATGGGGCGCGTCCTGCTCGGATTCGCTCTCGCGCTGGTGGTCGCCGTGCCGCTCGGGTTCGCGCTCGGCCTGCTGCCGCCGCTCTACCAGGCGCTCAATCCTTTCATCCAGATACTGCGGCCGGTGTCGCCGCTCGCCTGGATGCCGCTCGCGCTCTACACGTTCCGCGACAGCGGCGTGTCCACCATCTTCATCATCTTCATCTGCGCGCTGTGGCCGATGCTGATCAACACGGCAGCCGGCGCCTCCAACGTGCGGCACGAATGGCTCAACGTGTCCCGCGTCTTCGGTCTCGGAACATTCGAGCATGTGGCGAAGATCATTTTTCCAGCGAGCGTGCCGATGATCATGAGCGGGATGCGCATCTCGGTCGGCATCGCGTGGTTCGTGATCGTGGCCGCCGAGATGGTGGGGGCGCAGAGCGGCATCGGCTACTTCATCTGGAACGAGTGGAACAACCTTCAGATCGCGAGCATGATCGTCGCGATCGTGCTGATCGGCCTGATCGGCCTCGGTCTGGATCTGGGACTGTCTTGGATCGGCCGCCGCTTGAGCTTCCGGGAATGAGCCGGCGATGGCGTTCTTGCAGGTGCGCGATGTGTCGATGTCCTTTCCGGTCAAGGGGGGAAAGCATTTTCTGGCGCTCGACGACATCTCGCTTTCGGTCGAGCGCAATGAATTCGTCAGCCTGATCGGCCACTCCGGATGCGGCAAGAGCACGCTGCTCAACCTGATCGCCGGCCTCATCCTTCCCACCTCCGGCGAAATCCTGTGTGAAGGCTCGAGGATATGCGGTCCGGGGCCCGACCGGGCCATGGTCTTCCAGAGCCATGCGCTGCTGCCCTGGATGACCTGCTTCGAGAACGTCCACCTCGGCGGTCAAGCAGGTCTTCGGCCGGAAGCTCACGCGCGCCGAGCTGCGGGAAAAGACCGAGCACGCGCTCGCGCTCGTGCACCTCGGGCACGCCTTGCACAGCTACCCTTACGAGCTGTCCGGAGGCATGAAGCAGCGCGTGGGCATCGCGCGCGCTTTTGCGACCGAGCCGCGGGTGCTGCTGCTGGACGAGCCGTTCGGAGCACTCGATGCCCTCACGCGCGCGAGCTTGCAGGATGAGCTGGTTCGCATCGTCGAGAGCATCCGCGCTACCGTCGTCATGGTCACGCACGACATCGACGAAGCGATCCTGCTCAGCGATCGCATCGAGATGATGACCAACGGACCGGCCGCGAGGATCGGCGACACCGTCGAGATCGCGTTGGGCCGCCCGCGCGACCGGATCGAGTTGGCAGGCAGCCCGGACTACGCGCTCTACCGGCGCAAGCTGCTGGAATTCCTGTACCGGAAGCAGCGAGCCGGCGACGACGGCCGTGGCGACACGAGGACAACTACAGCTTGAACAGATACATCATGAACGGCTCGGCCTCCGCGACGTCACGGGATTGGTAGAGGCCTCTCGCCGGAACGTTGTCGTGCTCGGTGCCGACCCAGGCTTCCTCGCATCCCAATGTCTTGCCGAGCGCGAGCCGGGCTCGGCCAAGACGTTGCAAATCGATTTTGACTCACGATGCCTGTTGCCCTCACACTCCGCGATCATGAGCCTTGCGCGGCCCGTCACGTTCTGGATTACGATGCTCGCGGCGGTGGTCGCCGCGGTCGCGCTGTTGCGCGAGGTTTTGCTGCCGTTCGTCGCCGGCATGGTGCTGGCGTATCTGCTCGATCCACTGGCGACCCGGCTGGAACGGCTGGGAATGAACCGGCTCGTTGCGACGCTCACCATCGTCGGCTTGTTCATCGTCGGCGTTGCCGCGCTGATTGTTCTGACGGCCCCCATCATCGTCGCTGAGCTTGCATATTTCATCGATCATTTTCCGGCCTATGTCAGACAGTTGCAGGCATTCGCAACCGACCCGAGCCGACCGTGGCTGAGCAAGATCATCGGAGAAGGGCTTGGTCATGCCGAGCAGTCGATCGGAGAATTGACGACGCTTGCGACCGGCTGGCTCGGCACTTTCCTGCGTTCGGCATGGTCCGGGGGCGAGGCGTTGATCTCGGTAATCTCGCTCTCCCTGGTGACCCCGATCGTCGCCTGCTATCTCATCAATGACTGGAACAGGATGACCGCGGTCATCGACAATTGGGTCCCGCCGGCACGACGCGGCACCGTTCGGGCCCTCGCTCGCGAGATCGACGACACGATCGGCGGCTTCGTGTTCGGTCAAGGCATGTTGTGTCTCATCCTCGCATTGTTCTATGCGGTGGCGCTGTCGCTCCTCGGCCTCAACCACGCCATCCTGATCGGGATTGCAGCAGGCCTGATAAGCTTCATTCCGTATCTCGGCGCGCTGACCGGGCTGGTGGTGTCGACGTGCGTCGCGATCGCCCAGTTCTGGCCGAATTGGACCCCCATCTTGATCGTCCCTGCCGTCTTCTTCGTCGGCCAGATGCTGGCCGACTACGTGCTGTCCCCGTACCTGGTCGGCCGACGCGTCAACCTGAATCCCGTATGGGTGATGTTCGCGCTGTTCGCGTTCGGCTATCTGTTCGGGTTCTTCGGTCTCTTGATTGCGGTGCCGGCTGCGGCCGCCATCGGCGTGCTCGTACGCTTCGCTTTTGGACATTACTATGCGAGCCCGTTGTACGCCGCTGTCCCGACGGCGTCCGTGACAGATCTGGCCAGCTCGACGCGTTCCGACGAGCGGCCGGACTGACCCAGCGGACCGGAAGCAGACCTTCCTACCGCGCCATGACCGGCTTGTCCGGGAGGAAGCCGGTAGCGTAGACGTCCTCGACCTTCGGCGCCTGCTCCTTCGGGAAGCCGCCGTTCTCGACCACCCAGTCGACGGACGACTTCATCTTCTCCGGCGAGAACCATCCCAGGCCGTTCTTCTGCACGTCGGGGGTCACGGTGAGGTCCTCGACGATCTTCAGCTCCTCGACGGTGATGTCGTCCTGCAATGCGCGAACGGTCTTTCGTTGCAGCGCTGCAGCTTCCGCCGGATGCTCGAAGGCGTATTGATAGCCCCGCAGGCTTGCCCGCACGAATTTCTTCACCGTGTCCGGGTTCTCCCTCAAAAAGGCTTCCGTTGCTCCGATCCCGTTGGAATAAAGATCGAGGCCGAAGTCCGACAACAGCAGCGCGCGAACCTTGGCTCCCTCCACCGCGCGTTCGATCGCGGGCTCGGGTCATGATGTAGAAGTCGACCGACGGAACCTTGCGCGCCGCCAGCATCGCCACCCGTGCCGAAGGCTCGATATTGGTGATCGTGAGCTTTTCCGGATCGAGGCCGTTCTTGCGCATCAGCGCCTTGACGATGTTCGAGATGAAGCTCCCGGAATGCGAGCCGACGGTGAGCCCCTCGAGGCCCTTTGAGCGAGGTGACATTGGCACCGGGGTCGAGCGAGAAGATCGTGAACGGCGATTTCTGGTAGATGACCGACACGACTTTCACGGTCGCGCCGCCGGCGCGGGCGATCACCAGGCTGGGCACGTCGATGAAGCCGAGATGTGCCACCTTGCTCTCGACGTTCTGAATCGCCGCGGCCGTGCCCTTGGCCGGGATCATCGTGACGTTCAGCCCTTCTTCCTTGTAGAAGCCCTTCTCGATCGCCACGAACAGCGGCGCATGCCGGCCGAGGACGATGAAATCGAGCGAGAAGGTGATGTCGGTCGTCTTCTGGGCCTGCGCAGGCCGCAGGTCACCGGCCAGGCCGCCGAGCACCAGCAAGGCCGAGCACACGACGGTTGCTACCAGCTTCGACATGTCGATCTCCTTTGCGATTGCGTTCTGTCGTCGTCCCCGCGTAGGCGGGGACCCACTTTGCAGCATGCTCCGCTGCGCGATGGGTCCCCGCTTGCGCGGGGACGACGATTCAACGGTACAATGCCGGCGCATGGTCTGTCATTGCGGTCATCTTCCGGTTGATGGCAGCAACAGTGCGGGCGAGATTCTGTGCTCGATCACCGCGCCGGTGAGGTTCGCCGAAGCGTCCGAGATCAGATAGAGCAGGGTGGGAACGACGCCCTCCGGCTCGCCTACTCCGATCGTCCGGCGATACATCTCGCGCTCCTCCGGCGTGCTCACGTCGATGAAGATCGGCGTTGCCCGTACCCCCGGCGACAGCACGTTGGCACGGACGTTGAAGTCCTTCAACTCGTGCGCCAGGGATTTCATCATTCCGATCAGGGCGGCCTTGCTCGCGGCATAGGCGCCGGCGCCGGGCCAGCCGGTGAGCGCGAGCCCGGAGGTGAATGCGACAATTGCACCGGCGCGCTGGGTCTTGAGCAGCGGGACGATGCCCCGCAGACAATAGAACACGCCGTTGAGATTGGTGTCGATGACCTCGCGCCAGCATGCAGGGTCCATCTGGTCGAGATCGGTGCGATGCTGGATGGCGGCGCCGAGCACCGCCGCATCGAGCCGTGGGTGCTTTCTCGTCACCGCCTCGAGCATCGCGGCGACGTCGTGCTCACGGGAGACATCGACCTCGCGCACGTCGATGCGCGCGCGTGCGCTCGCTTCGATCGTGCTCAGAAGCGGCTCGTGCCGCCGGTCGACTGGCGATCACGGTGGCGCCTTCGCGCGCGCAATGGCGCGCCAGCGCGGCGCCGATGCCGCTCCCGGCGCCGGTGATCAGGACGACGGCGCCGTCGAAGCCATACGAGACCGAGATCGTCACGCCGGCACCGCCTCGCGATGACGGGTGCCGATGGCGGCGGCGTAGGCCGCCCGCGCCTTGCCTGCAGCCATCGGCTCGATGGCCGCGATGTGATCGTCGGGACGCACCAGGACCATCGTATCGGGTGCGCAGCCGTACCGCAGCGCGAGCCGGCTGCCGGCATCGAGCAGGGAGCGGTCGCGAATGCCGGAGTTGAGCGGGGCATCCCAACGCGACACCGCATAGTGCGCGAGCCAAGGCGTGTCGTTGACCGGGATGTCGGGGCGGCGGCGGGTGTCGGTGAAGTAGAGCGCCACGAACGAGCGGCCGAGCAGGTCGTGCAGCCTGATCTCCCGGCCGTTGCCGTCGTGCAGCAGCCCGTCGGGCGCACGGTCGCCGATCTCGACCGGCGGCGGCTGCGCGAAAGCTTTCACCATCGACCAGTTGCCGGAAGCCGTCAGTCCGAGCCGGACACCGAGCAGGGAGCGCGTGTAGGCATTGCCCCAGGCATGTCCGGACATCGCCTTCACCTCGTTGGTGCGGCCCGCCATGTATGCCCTCGCCGCTTCGGCCATCTCACCGGAGCCCTGCTCGGCGACCGGCTTCTGCTCGTTCTCATAGCCGTCGAGGAGAGCCTCGCCGGCCCAGCCGCGCAGCAGCCAGGCCAGCCGCCAGGCAATGCTGTTGGCGTCGAGAATTCCGGTGTTCAACCCGAGCGCCCACATCGGCGTTATGAGATGCGCGGCATCGCCGAGCAGCATGGCCCGGCCGACCCGCCACTTTTCCGCGATCCGGTGGTGGATATGGTAGATGTTGCTGCCCAGCACCTCGACGTTGGAAACGTCTCCGATGAAACGCACGGCCTTGTCGCGCAGGTCGCCGATCGAATAATCGCTCTGGCCCTGCTGCACAGGGTAGAGGAAACGCCAGCATTGCGGTTGGCGGACCAGGATCATCCATTCCTCGGCGTCGCCGAAATAGGCGATATAAGGAAAGTCCCGCGGGTTCTCGACGTCGAGGTCGACCTTGATATCGACCAGCGAGTAACGTTCGGGAAAATCCCGCCCTTTCACGGCGACGCCGAGCCGCTCGCGCACCGTGCTGCGTCCGCCGTCGCAGCCGAGGAGATAGCTCGCCTCGAAGCTCCTCTCGCCGCCTGCGGTGTCGAAACGAAGCTCGACCCGGTCCGCGCGCTGGGTGAAACCGGTCAACCGGTGCCCGAACATGGCGGTGCCGAAGCGCGAGCCGGCCACGCATTCGCGCAGGACCGGCTCCATGTCGTGCTGCGGCAGATTGACGAGGAAGGGAAATCGCGTCTCGTCGCGCAGCAGGTGCAACCTGACCGGGCTGCGCGCCTTGTTGGTGGCGCGCTCGATATCTCCGATCTCGTCCACCCGCAGCGCCTTGGTGAGAATCTTCTCGGCGGCCCCGAACCGGTGCCAGATTTCCAAGGTGCGCGTCAGCGTGGTGCCGGCCTTGGTTTCCCGGGACACTCCGGCATTGGCCTCGAACAGGACGAAGGGAATCTCGTGATAGGCGAGTGCCAGCGCCGTCGTGAAGCCCACCGGTCCGGCGCCGACGATCGCAACCGGAAGATCGCTGCTCAAGGGGAACGGATCATGGGCCATTTGAGTGTGAAGCCAAGCATGGGTGTCATGCCCGCGCTCTCCTTCGGTATCATGCCCGCTTGCGCGGGCATGATACCCGTGGTTATGCATTCGGTGTCATTCCGGCCGAGCGTCCCCGGACTTGTCCGGGGCGCAAGAGCCGGAAACCAGTAACCACCGGATGCGCACGTCGGGTCCGCCGGCGCAACATCGCTCGGCCGGTGATTACTGGGTGCCCGCCTGCGCGGGCATGACACCGAGCGTGACGGCGAGCTCTCATGGACACGCAAAGATCTTACTGGGTGTACATTCTCGCAAGCAGAATAGGCGGCACGCTCTACATTGGAGTAACCAATGATCTCGTCCGGAGAGTCCATGAGCATAAACTAAAATTCGTGGCGGGGTTCACCAGGAAATACGACGTCGATCGACTGGTGTACTTCGAGCAGTACGGCGATGTCGAAGCTGCAATCCTGCGCGAGAAGCGCCTGAAAAAATGGAATCGGGCCTGGAAGATTAGGCTCATCGAGGATTTGAATCCGAACTGGGATGACCTCTATCCGCAGATCGCAACACCTTGAATGGCGGTGTCATTCCGGCCGACCGCTCCCGTCTTACCGGGGGCGCGAGAGCCGGAAACCAGTAACCACCGGATCCGCGCGTCGGGCGGCCGGTGCAACATCGCTCGGCCGGTGATTACTGGGTCCTCCGCCTGCGCGGAGATGACACCCGTGTTTATGCATTCGAGTGTCATTCCGGCCGAGCCGTCCCCGGACTTGTCCGGGGCGCGAGAGCCGGAAACCAGTAACCACCGGATCAGCATGTCGGGCGACCGGTATTACGTCAATCAGCCGGTGCTTACTGGATCGTCCGCATACGCGGACGATGACACCAGTCGGGATCCGCAAATCGGGGCCGCGCGCAGCGCGGCCCCGATGACTGTCAGCGCCGGAATCCCATCCCGCCGAACGACCTTCCCATTCCGCCGAACGACATGCGCGGCGTCCCGCCATGACCGCGAGCCATGCCCATGTGACCGGTGGACATGCGCGGCATTCCGATTTGCCCGAACGACCTGTTGCGGATCATGCCCATCTGACCGAACGACTGCCGCGGGACCACCGAGTGTCCCCGCATGGCCCTGCCGGCGGGCACCGACGACCAGCTCGATTTCGGTGTTTTCACCGTGCGGCCGTAGTCGATCGCGGGCCGGGTGCTGATCCGTATCCGCGGAGCATGGTTGATCCGCCCACGAATGACCTGCGGCTTGTCATGGGAGACATCCGTGCTCTTCGGCTTGTCGTATCCGGAGGGCCGCTCGGGCTTGTCGTACCCGGAGGGCCGCTCAGGTTTGTTGCCGTGGGGAGGAATGCGCACGCGCGGCGGCCTGGTGACGATCGGTATCGCCAGCTCGGGCGTGGTCACGGTCGGCGGGACCGGATCGGTGTAGACCGTCACCGGCGCCGGATCGTACACCGCCACGCCGGTCGGCGCCGCGCTCTTCGGACTGTTGGGACCAGTCGGGCTGTTGGGAGCCGGGTTAGGCGTCTGCGCCGGCGCCAGATCGGTGCGCCTCTGGCGCGGCGAGGCCTTGGCCGGCTGGCTGCACGGGCAGGCCGGACCGACCGCGGCGAACGCAGCGGACGGGTTGGACACCGACCGGGCGCGCGCCCGTTCGATGAGGCGATTGGCGGTTTCCCTGAAATCGCTGCTCGCGTAGCTGGCGAGGAAGGCTTGATAAGACGCTACCGTGTTGACGGTCACCGCGGTGTGCCAGGCGATCACCACCTGCCGCCGATCGAGCAGGGAGCGCACCACCGGAGCCATCGATTCGGAGGGGTAGAGCGCCAGATAAGCCTGATAGGCCTCGATCTTGTCCTCCAGGATGACGATCTCGTAGGCTTCCCGCAGGCTCTTCGGCTTGAGCTCCTTGCGCCAGGACTCGACCGACCGCCCCTCCGGCCGTGAGCCGGCCGCCGTTTGCGGGCGGCCGATGCTCGCCTTGATCAGATGCTCCTGGCCGGCGGCGGCCGGCAGGAACGAGAAGTCGGCGGTGAGCGATGAGCTTTCCCACGGGAACTGCTGCTGATGGGTTGCCCCGCTCACCGCGAGGCGGACCCGCTTGAGCGCCTGCTCGATCGGCAGTCCGGGCTCCTTGCCGATCTGCAGCAGCGCCGTCGTATAGGGACTGTTCACGCCATCGCCGTCCAGCGCCTCGGTGCCGGGCGCGGTCGAGTAGGACACGAGCGAGCCGTTCGGGGCGTCGACGATCGCGAGCCCGCGGCCGGTGGTCTTGTTGATCGCCGAGAACGGATTGTTGCGGCAGGCGTCCAGGATCACGATGCGGGTCTTGCTCGGAACCGAGGACAGCGTGTGCATGAGGTCGGCGAGCCGCATGGACTGAAGCGGGACGTCGGCTTCCCGCTCGATGTGCGCGTCGACCGGAACGAGGAAGTTCTCGCCGTCGACCTGAAGCCCATGACCGGCATAGAAGACGAGCGCGACCGTGTCCGGGCCCTTCTCGGCGACCCGGGTGGCGAACTTGCCGATCGTCGTGCGCATGTCGCTTTGCGTGAGATCGGGGGCCTGCACGACCTCGAAGCCGGCGGAGTGCAGGAACGTCGTCATGGCCCTGGCGTCGTTGGCCGGATTCGGCAGCGCCGTGACCGAGGTGTAGTTGGCGTTGCCGATGACGAGCGCGATCCGGTTCTCGGCGAGCGCATAACCCACGCTCATCCAGCAGGTGGAAGCCAGAGCGGCGAGCTTGATCAGAATGCGTCTTGACATGGCCGAGCCTCCCAATGTTCGGGCAGCATGCGATGCTGCGACCGCAGGGCGTGTGGCCCCGGTGGTTGGTGCTTTGGCGATTGCCGCAAGGGGCGAGCGGCTGTGTGAGGAAGATTACACCGGAGCGTTTCGCGCCAATGTGATGGCCATCACAGATCGGTCGTATGCATTCGGTGTCATTCCGGCCGAGCGCCCCCGGATTTGTCCGGGGGCGCGAGAGCCGGAAACCAGTGACCACCGAGCCCGCACGTCCGGCGCGCCGGTGCACCATCGCTCGGTCGGTGATTACTGGATGCCCGCATGCGCGGGCATGACACTGAAGGTTGGCGGAGAAGAGACGGGATCGAAAAGAAATACTCGGTGTCATTCCGGCCGAGCGCCCCCGGATTTGTCCGGGGCGCGAGAGCCGGAAACCAGTAACCATCGGATCCGCACGTCCGGCGCGCCGGTGCACCGGTGCACAATCGCTTAGCCGGTGGTTACTGGATGCCCCGCTTGCGCGGGGCACGACAGCGGAGAGATGGTTTGAGCTGGCTCGTCGCCGTAACCCACCGGCCCGCACCGATGGACGGCGGATTGCGCTTGCGCTAATCCGCCCCAAGCTGATCCAGAATGGAGAGCGAGACGTTGCCATCGGAGCTGGCCTTCACCGGACTGCGCCGGAACCTGCGGCTGGCCTCCGGCCTCGTTCTCTTCATCTATATCGCGCTGCATCTCCTCAACCACGCGCTCGGCCTCATCTCGCTCGATGCCGCGGAGAAAGGTCTGGAGCTCGCGGTCGAGCTCTGGTCCAGCTCGCTCGGCACGCTGCTGCTCTATGGCGCGTTCGCGGTCCATTTCCTGCTCGCGCTGTGGGCGGTTTACGAGCGGCGCACCTTCCGCCTGCCGCCGGCCGAGCTGCTGCGCATCGCGCTCGGCTTCGCGCTGCCGATCCTGCTGATCGGTCACGCCGCCAACACGCGGCTCGCCTACGACTTGTTCGGACTGCCGTCCGACTATGCCCGCGTGATCTCCAATCTGTGGGCGGCGGGCGCGCAGGGACAGCAGCTGGGCCTGCTGGCGCCGGGGTGGCTGCACGGCTGCCTCGGCCTGCATTTCGCGTTCAACCGGCGGCCGCTCTACCGGCAATTGCGTTACGTGCTGTTCGGCGCCGCGCTGCTGCTGCCGACGCTCTCGGCGCTGGGCTTCATCGCCATGGGACGCGAGCTCGCCGGCAATCCGGCCGCGATCGCGGCGGCCCTGGAGTATCTGAGCCCGGCCAATGACGCGCAACGGATCGCGATCGCGCAGTGGCAGGAGCGGCTGCTCGCGGGTTATTTCGCCATCATCGGCGCGACCTTCGGCGCCCGCGCGATCCGCAACCTGCTCGAGCGCAGCCGCCGGCGCCTGGTCGCCATCTCGTATCCCGGGCGCACCGTGCGCGTGCCGCGCGGGTGGTCGGTGCTGGAAGCGAGCCGCGGCTTCCACCTCGCGCATGCCTCGATGTGCGGCGGGAGAGCACGCTGCTCGACCTGCCGGGTGCGCGTGACGGCGGGCGACGATGTCTGCCCGGGCGCGCAAGCCGACGAGCGGGCCACGCTCGCTCGCATCGGCGCGCCGGCCGGCGTGCGCCTCGCCTGTCAGTTGCGCCCGCACGGCGACATCTCGGTCATTCCGCTGGTGCGCACGGAGCGGCCGATCTACCGGCCGGCCGCCTCCAAGCGCAGCGCCGAGCACGAGATCGTCGTGCTGTTCTGCGACTTCCGCAATCGCGCCGAGCTTGCCGGCGCCAGCATCCCGCAGGATCTGCTGTACGTGCTGACGCTCTATGTCGAGGCGCTCAGCAATGCCATCCGCGCCGCCGGCGGCACCCTGAGCTACGTCGAGCCCGACAGCATCTGCGCGCTGTTCGGCCTCGAATGCGCGACCGCGCAGGCGGCCCGGCAGGCGCTGCAGGCCGGCAGGCGCGATCGAGAGCGTGATCGCCGAGCTCAACGAACGCCTGGGGCGGCAGTGGCACTGCAAGGTGAAGGTGTCGGTGAGCATTCATGCCGGCCGCGCCGCCATCGGCGAGATCGGATCATCCGAGCCGCTGACCGTGCTGGCGGTCGGCGAGGCCGCGGATGGGGCGAACGCGCTGCGCCAGGCGGCTCGCCGTGCACGGCAAGGCGTTCGCGATATCGCAACCCGTCTACACCGCGGCGGGGCTCGACCCGCCCGATCCCGACCCTACGCTCCCCCGCTTGCGGGGGAGGGAAGGGGAGGGGGAATACGCGGCCAAGGTCATGGTGGCGGCGAACGGCGCAGGCACGCCGATCGCCGGCTACCTCTCCGAATCGGCACCTGCGCTGCCTGCGTCTTGGGCGCGGCGTGTGCGCCGGCGCCGCGCGGCAGCATTGCGGCGCCTATGGACCGGAAGGTCGCCCGCTCCCGGCGCGTGAGCGGATTGGTGTAAAGTGCGTCCCGGCATGGAAGAGCGCATGGCAGAAGCAGCGCTGGAAGGCGAGTACGACTACGTCATCGTCGGCGCCGGCTCGGCCGGCTGCGTGCTGGCGAACCGCCTCTCCGCCGATCCCGCGATGCGCGTGCTGCTGCTGGAGGCCGGCGGCAAGGACGACTGGATCTGGTTCCACATCCCGGTCGGCTACCTCTTCACCATCGGCAACCCGCGCTCGGACTGGATGTTCAAGACCGAGCCGGAGCCGGGCCTCAACGGCCGCAGCCTGAATTATCCGCGCGGCAAGGTGATCGGCGGCTCCTCCGCCATCAACGCCATGATCTACATGCGCGGCCAGGCCGCCGATTACGATCACTGGCGCCAGCTCGGGCTCGCCGGCTGGGGCTGGGCCGATGTGCTGCCCTACTTCAAGCGCCACCAGGATCATTTCCTCGGGACCAGCGACGCGCATTCCGCCGGCGGCGAATGGCGGATCGAGGCGCCGCGCGTGCGCTGGGACATCCTCGACGCCTATTGCACGGCCGCCGCGCAGGCCGGCATCGCGCCGATCCCGGATTTCAACACCGGCGACAACGAAGGCTCGTGCGCCTTCCACGTCAACCAGAAGCGCGGCCGGCGCTGGTCGGCGGCGCGCGCCTTTCTCGCGCCGGTGCGCGGGCGGCGCAACCTGCGGCTGGAGACCGGCTGCCTGGTGGAATCGGTCCTCTTCGAGGGCAAGCGCGCCGCCGGCGTGCGCTGGCGCCAGGACGGCGGCACGCGATCGGCGCGCTGCCGCGGCGAGGTGATCCTCGCCGCCGGCTCGATCGGCTCGATCCAGCTTCTGAAGCTGTCCGGCGTCGGCCCGGGACGGGAGCTGCAGGAGCTCGGCATTCCGGTCGTGCTCGAGCGGCCGGGCGTCGGCGAGAACCTGCAGGACCACCTGCAGCTTCGGCTCATCTACAAGGTCTCGGGCGTCAAGACGCTCAACGAGAGCTACCGCTCGCTCATGGGCCGCGCGCGCATGGGCCTCGACTATGCGCTGCGGCGGCGCGGCCCGCTCACCATGGCGCCTTCGCAGCTCGGACTGTTCACGCGCTCGGACCCCGGCCGCGAGCGCGCCAACATCCAGTTCCATGTGCAGCCGCTCTCGCTCGACCGCTTCGGCGAGCCGCTGCATGCGTTCCCCGCCTTCACCTCGAGCGTATGCAACGTGCAGCCGACGAGCCGCGGCCATGTGCGCCTGCGCTCCGCCGATCCCGCCGACAAGCCGGTCATCGCGCCGAACTATCTCTCGACCGACGAGGATCGCCGCGTCGCCGCCGATTCCATCCGCGTCGCGCGCAGGATCGCGGCGCAGCCGGCGCTGGCGCGCTATCAGCCGCTCGAGCATCTGCCGGGCGCGGCGGTCGGCAACGACGATGCCGCGCTGCTCAAGGCCGCCGGCGACATCGGCACCACCATCTTCCATCCCGTCGGCACCGCGAAGATGGGCCGTGCCACCGATGCCATGGCGGTCGTCGACGAGCGCCTGCGCCTGATCGGGCTCGAGCGGCTGCGCGTCATCGACGCCTCGGTCATGCCGACGATCACGTCCGGCAACACCAATGCACCGACCATGATGATCGCCGAGAAGGGCGCCGCGCATGGTGCGCGAGGACCGGGCTGCGGCGTGAGGCCACATCGAGGACGCGATGAAGCTTGTCGAACGAGTCAAGGCGATCATGCTCACGCCGGAAACCGAATGGCCGGTGATCGAGCAGGAGAAGCGCAGGCCTCCGGCCTGTTCATCAATTACGTCGCCGTGCTCGCCGCCATCCCGGAGGTCGCCCACTTCATCGGGCAATCGCTCATCGGCGGCTACAAGCCGATCGGCTCCGGCCTTCTCCGCGCGCTCATCGTCTATCTCGCGAGCTTCGCGATCGTCTATCTCGTCGCCGTCGTGATCGACGTGTCGGCGCGCAGGTTCGGCGGGCGAGAAGAACTTCTCCAATGCGCTGAAGTTGTCGGTGTTTTCGCATACGCCGCTCTGGCTCGCCGGCATCTTCCTGCTGGTCCCCGGCTTGAACTTCCTGATGATCCTGGGCGTCTGGGGCGTCTATCTGCTGTGGATCGGGCTGCCGCTGCTCATGCGCGTGCCGCGCGAGCAAGCGCTGCCGCATGCCATCCTGGTGACGGCCTGCGCGCTCATTCCCGCGGTCGTGCTCTCGATCGTGTAGTGCGATCCGATCTCGGCGCGCTCCCTCTCCCGCTTGCGGGAGAGGGTGGGAGTGAAGTCGCTCCGGCGTGCCCGGATTACGCGCGCGCTCCATCCGGGCTACCGGGGCGAGGCAACGGCGGCCGGGTGAGCACACGTCCCGCTTCGACGTTGCCCACGCGTCGGACTCTGTGTGGGAGCCACGATCGCCGCGGGCTCCCTCTCCCGCTTGCGGGAGAGGGTTGGGGTGAGGGCTCTTGGCAGATCGACGCTCGCGGACGGGGAAGCGATCCACAACGCATTCTTCGACCGCAATTTTCGTGAGGATGAGCGATGAAGCTGCACTATTATCCGGAGACGGATAGCCTTTACATCGAGCTGAAGAGCGCACCGGGCGCGGAGGCACGAGAGATCGTCGAGGGCCTCGTCGTTGATCTCGACGCAAACGGCGACGTGGTCGGGTTCGATATCAACCATGCCTCCCGCAAGCTCGACCTGTCCAAGATCGAGACCGTTTCCCTTCCGCCGGCGAGCGCCGCCGAGTGATGGGTAGCGATAGGGGAGTGGGGTTGAGGGCTCTTGGCGACATCGAAATCAGTACCGTGGCGCGCATGGAGCAAAGCGGGCTGTACTTGCCGCTGGCGGACAGCTGGCAGTTGTTCGACAATTCCGCGCGATCCGCCCCGCGACCCATCGCGGCCGGGAAAGGCCAGACGGTTCGCGTGACTGACGATCCCGAAGCGTGGCGAAATCTGACGGAGAGCTATCGTGGCTGACACCGCGCCCAGCAGTCCGCTGCATGAACGCGTCCAGGACGTTGCGCTAGTCCAGCAGGCGCTCGCGCGTGCCGTGCACGCCGCGCTGCTGCGCCACAAACAGGCCGGCAATCCGGTGTGCGAATTACGCGACGGCCGGGTCGTGTGGATCGCACCGGAGGACATTCCGGTTTGAAGCGAAGGTTAAGGGGACCCGCAACGACAGCTATGTCGTGCAGTCTGCATGAGCGCAGCACGAGACGGCGCGATAGATGGCGGATTACGCAAACGCTAATCCGCCCTACGCCCGGATCGGCATTTTGGCGGAACGAAGGTGTGCCAAGCAAAGCTGGCGCGATGAGGCGGTGGAAGTCCGGCCTGGATGCCCTCGACGGCTGGCGTTTTGTAATGCGGATCGTTGCCGCTCGCGCAAGAGTGCCGAATAAGCCGGGCTTATACTGTAATCGCCTGAGGAGAATAGGATTTTTCCTGTCAGCTCGGGGTGATTTTTCGATCAGAATGATCGCGCTTTCCCGCTTCAGCCGGGGCGATGAGCGGCGCGCGCTTACATTTCGACCGCGGAAATTTGTCGAGCAGGCTCAGTCACCTTCTTCGCTATGGACTGGCCAGCCGACACCGGAATGTCCGACCGGCTCAATTTTGGGTTTGCATTTGTTACAGACTTCGGGCATGATCAGACATCATCTGAAATTGTGTTCTGACCTGACGACGGTTCGCTGCAGCCGGCGCTCCCGCTGCATCGAAGCTGGCGGCTGTGGCTTGCGCGTCCCATCGCGCAGGGCGGCCGCCGGCTGAAAGCTGTTGCGGATCGCCCATCGCCCTAAAACACGGAGAAATCGACATGAACAGCAAAGGCAACGGATCCGGCGCTCACGCATGCAATGCCATGATGCGCGATGCGCTGTTGCACGCCTTGCAGCAGCAGGTCGCATTCGACGGACGCATCATGAGCAAGATGCACGCCATCGCGGGCCACTTGGTCGCCAAGGCGCTCGCCGGCGATATGCGGGCAGTCAAGGAAATTTTCGATCGCATGGACGGCAAAGCGAGGCCGGCCGCCCTCGCGCGCGAGCAACCGATGGAAGCGAAAGCCGGCAGCGGATTGCAAGAACATGGATTGAAAGAACAACTGCGGCAATTGACGGATATGCCGCCGCCGGCCGCTGCCGGATCGGATGAACAATCGACGCCATCGGCGGATATGCCGCCACCGTGCGAGACCAGCAACGCCATTGCCTCCCCGCTTCCAATCAGCGAGCCGCCCGCTTCGCCCGTTTCGTCACCGATCGTCGCGAGGAAGCTTCCGCCTGTCTCGTCCTCCGACCTGGCGCGGGCAAGCCAGTTGGCAGTGGACATCTTGGCCGAGCGCAGCCAACGGGAAAACCCCCAAGCCATGCCGGATGTTCTTAAAAAGATTGCCGCGCATTCCGAGGCCGCGAGGAATGGCCGCGGTGACGAGATGGCGCCTACCGGACTTGCGGCATGCGCGGGTGCTCCGCCCTCGCCCTTGTGACGGGCAAGAACCTTGCCTCCCAATCCAGCGTCCCTACGGAGGAAAACTCAGGAATTACAATGTCGTGTCCTGGCCGAGCGAGCGCCCCTAGCTTTGAGGTGCGAGCGAGAGCCGGGCTCCAAGGGCCACACGGCGTGCTGGTTTCAAGAATTTGTGCTTCGCGAGTCTTGCGCTGGATCCCGGGTCTCGTTCAGCTCGCGCAAGAGCGCTCGCTGCCCTCGCCCGGGACACGACACCCCGGTCGGCATCTTGCCGACCGGCCGAACGAAGCCAACGGGCGAAAGTTCTGGAATATAGCCCGCGAGGGGAGAGGGCGCCGCGACGACGGCTGCCTCCGCGTCGGATCGGTGTGGTGTGGCCGGGTGGTGCGCCCAGATATGAGCATCGTCCGTATGAGCGCAGTAACGTGCGAGCGTGTCCCGGACGGCAACGCCGGTCCGGCGGTCCCGGATTACGCTTGCGCTCCATCCGGGCTACTTGCGCTGGGGTGTCCCAAAAAGGCTCGAGATCCGGCGTGCCCGGTGCCGTGCCCACCTTACTGACTCACGCTGCGCGCATCGGAGCGGAAGCGGTTCGCCGCCCTGGCGCGCGCCTTGGCAGCCTCGACCTCGCGATCGCGCGGCGGAGCGTTTGCCACGAGCGAGTCGAGCAGCTCATGCGCCGATCGGCGCGACCTTATCGACCGCGCGGTCGAATGCGGGCTGGTTCGCCTTGGATGGCCGCGTGAAGCCGCTCAACTTGCGCACGAACTGGAGCGCGGAGGCATGGATCTCCTCGTGCGTGGCGGGCGGCTTGAAGTTGTGCAGCGTTTTGATGTTTCGACACATGATGCAACCTTTGCAATCGATGGATCATCAGGCGCGGGCGCGGCCCGCGCACATCCACCGGAGATCTAAGAACGCAATTAAGGCAATGGATTGCCGGGTCAAGGCCCATACGCGTTACCTCGAGGTCCCTCGGCTGTCATCGTCCGCGTAGGCGGACGATCCAGTAAGCACCGAAAGGAGTAGGAGGCACCGCTTCGACGCGAGCGCTCACGCAGGAGGTACTGAATGCCCCGCATACGCGGGGCATGACGGCAGAGGGATGGCGCGGGCGTGTCCCCGACGGCAGGCCGGTCCGGCGTGCCCGGATTACGCTGGCGCTCCATCCGGGCTACGGAGGCTGCCGCGTCACGGCAGCGCCGCGAGATGGCGGATCGGGCGGCCGGGGGTGAGCGCGGCGGCGGCCGCGACGATGGCGTTGGCGTCGATGCCGTAGTGCCGGTAGAGCTCCGGGATCGAGCCGGTCTGGCCGAAATGCTCGACGCCGAGCGGCCGCACCCGATGGCCATGCACCGCGCCGAGCCAGGCCAGCGTCGCCGGGTGGCCGTCGAGCACCGTCACGATGGCGCAATGCGAGGGCAGCTGCGCGAGCAGCTTCTCGATGTGGCAGCGGGCATGGACGAGGCCGCGCTCGCGCGCGCGCTGGGCGGCGGTCCAGCCGGCATTGAGCCGGTCCGCCGACGTGATGGCGAGAAGGCCGACATCGCGGCGGTCCTCCGCCATCAGCCCGACCGCCGACATCGCCTCGGGCGCGACCGCGCCGGCATAGGCGACCACGACCTGGCAGTTCGGGCCGGGCCGGCGCAGCCAGTAGGCGCCGTCGACGATCGACTGGCGCAGCTCCGGCGTCATCGTGCGCCTGATCTGCTCGATCGGCCGCGTGGAGAGCCGCAGATAGACCGAGCCGCCGGTCTCGTCGCGCAGCCAGTTGCGCTCCGACGCTTCGTCGTCTGCGTCGCGCTGGATGTAGTCGAACGCGAAGGCGAGCACGACCGCGAGCTCGTCGACGAATGCCGGCTCGAAGGCGGCGAGCCCGTCCTGCGCGAGTCCGATCAGCGGCGTCGCGATCGACTGGTGCGCGCCGCCTTCCGGCGCGAGCGTGATGCCCGACGGCGTCGCCACCAGGATGAAGCGCGCGTCCTGATAGCAGGCGTAGTTCAAGGCATCGAGCCCGCGCTGGATGAACGGATCGTACAGCGTGCCGATCGGGATGAGACGCGCGCCGTTGATGGCGTGCGACAGCCCGAGCGCCGAGAGCAGAATGAACAGGTTCATCTCGGCGATGCCGAGCTCGATGTGCTGGCCCTTGGGCGAGAATTCCCAGTTGAACGTCGACGGAATGCGCTCGCTCTTGAAGGTATCGGCCAGCGCCTGCTGCGCGAACAGCCCGCGGCGGTTGACCCAGGCGCCGAGATTGGTGGAGACGGTGACGTCGGGCGAGGTGGTGACGATGCGATCAGAGAGCTCGGACTGCTCGCGCCCGAGCGCGTTGAGCAGCCCGCCGAACCCGCCTTGCGTCGACATCACCGGCTGCACCGTCACCGGCAGGTCCGCCGGCACCTCGATGCGGGCCGCCTGGTGGCGCCGCTCGCCCGCGGCAAACGGCACCCGCTCGAGGAAGAGCTGCAGCTCCTTCGGCGCGACGGCGAGCCCTTCGAACGCGTCCCATTCGTGGCCGGGGCGGATGCTCATCGCGGCGCGGAAGGTCTCCATCTGCGCCGGCGTCATCAGGCCGGCATGGTTGTCCTTGTGACCGGCCAGCGGAAGCCCGAAACCCTTGATGGTGTAGCAGATGAAGCAGATCGGCCGGTCGTGATCGACCTTGCCGAACGCGTCCACCAGCGTCGGCAGGTCGTGGCCGGCGAGATTGGTCATCAGGCGCGGCAAGCTCGCGCATCCGAGCGCGCCTCGATCAGCGCCGTGACGGGGCCCTGGTCGCCGATCTCGTCGAGCAGGCGCTTGCGCCAGGCGGCGCCGCCCTGAAACACCAGCGCGGAGTAGAGCTGGTTGGGGCAGGTGTCGATCCACTCGCGCAGCCGTTCGCCGCCGGGCTCGCGGAACGCCTGCTTCAGCAGCGCGCCGTATTTCAGGATCACGACGTCCCAGCCGAACGCCTGGAACAGCGCCTCGTAGCGCGCCCACAGGCCCTCGCGGATGACGGCATCGAGACTCTGGCGGTTGTAGTCGATGATCCACCAGCAATTGCGCAGACCCTGCTTCCAGCCTTCGAGGATCGCCTCGAAGATGTTGCCCTCGTCGAGCTCGGCATCGCCGACGAGCGCGATCATGCGGCCTTCCGGTTCCGTCCCTGCCCCAGCCGTGGGCGCGGACATAGTCCTGCACCAGCGACGAGAACAGCGTCTGCGCCACGCCGAGCCCGACCGAGCCGGTCGAGAAATCGACGTCGTCGGCGTCCTTGGTGCGCGAAGGATAGCTCTGCGCGCCCTTGTAGCCGCGGAACTGCTCGAGCTTCTCGCGGCGCTGGCGTCCGAGCAGATACTGGATGGCGTGGAAGATCGGGCTCGCATGCGGCTTGACCGCGACGCGGTCCTGCGGCCGCAGCACGCGGAAATAGAGCGCGGTCATGATGGCGGCGAGCGAGGCTGACGATGCCTGGTGACCGCCGACCTTCAAGCCGTCGGCACTCTCGCGCAGGTGGTTGGCATGGTGGATGGTCCAGCTCGCGAGCCAGAGCACCTTCTTCTCGAGCTCGTGCAGAATTGCGAGCTCGCTTCCGGGCAGATGCATGTTCTCGCCTTCGCTCATCAGATGCTCGTAGCCCGCATGAAGCCAACGGGTCGGCGCGAAGCGCCGCCCGATGGCAGGCTCCGCGCAATGCGGGAAAGAAAGTGGCCCCGGATTGCGCTGCGCTCCATCCGGGCTACGCGGTCGGCTCGCAGCAGTAGCCCGCATGGAGCGAAGCGGAATGCGGGAACATCGCGCGGACGGCTCATCGCTACGGCGCCAGCAGGACCTGCCGGCAGGCGTCGGGCAGATCGGCCATTTTCAACGACGGCTTCGGCTTCGGCGGTGTCGGCGACGGCCGCGGACGCAGCATCGCTTCCGTGAACCAGCGGTCGAGCTCCTTGCCGCAGCCCTCGGTCTCCGGCGACGGCTGGGGCGTGCACTCGGCGTCGTCCGACGGACAGCGCAGCCGCACATGGAAATGGTAGTCGTGGCCCCACCAGGCCTGCACCTTGTGCAGCCAGGTGCGGTCGCCGCCGGCCTCGCGGCACAAGGCTTTCTTGATTGCGGCGTTGACGAAGATGCGCGCGACGCCCGGATCCTTCGCCGCCGTCTTGATCACCTCGACATGCGCGGGCGTCCATACCTTGGGATCGACGTCCAGGCGGTCTTCCGCCACGATCATGGTCGCCGACATCTCTTCCCGTTCGGTGCGCGAGAGCTCGCGATTGGGCATCGGCGTGAGCCAGATATCCGCATCGAGCCCGACCTGATGGCTGGAATGACCGGTGAGCATCGGGCCGCCGCGCGGTTGCGACAGGTCGCCGACCAGGAGCCCGCGCCAGCCGCTCCGGGGCGCCTGCTCGGCCAGCCGCTCCAGGAAACGCACCAGGTTGGGATGGCCCCAGTTGCGGTTGCGCGACAGCCGCATCACCTGCCAGGTCCTGCCGTTGATCGGGAGCGCCACGCCGCCGGCGAGGCAGCCCTTGGAATAGAAGCCGATGGTGCGGGACTGCAGGCGCGCCGGCCCCGCCTTGCGGCCGAACAGCTCCTTGGCCGGCGTGCCGGGATCGTCGGGCCGCGCGATCGGCGGCAGCGGCTCCGGATTGACGCTGCCCCGGTCCTGCGCGCCTGCTTGATCGGGAGCCGCCAGCATTGCGGCGACCAGCAATGCGCTGCGCCATCCGCAGGTGCGCCAAGTCGTGCGCCAAGTCGTGTGCCAAGTCGTGTGCCAAGTCGTGTGCCAAGTCGTGTGCCAAGTCGTGCGCCGAGCGGCGCCGTTCGACGCGGTCTTCGTCGTGATCATGCCTGCGGCACTCCCCTTGCGAGATCGTCGCCCCGGACCGGAGCATACGCCGGCCCGATCCGGCCTGGAGCCCCGAGCTCGATGACCCGCCCGGTAATCCGCAGGATTCGTCAAGTCAAGCCTCCACGGGCCCACCACGGGCCCGCCGAGCGCGGACCCCGAGGAGGCTTGCTCGCGACTCGGGGATGGCGGGTTGACGCCTTCACCTGACCCGTCGACGCGGCGGGCGGGTTGCTCGCAATTTGCGTGACTGCGGCAATGGGTCTTTAGCATTCCGGTGCTAGAGCATGTTTCAATGAGCTCGCCGTCATGCCCCGCCAACGGGCCCGGCCTCTAGCCGGCCCGATGACAAGCTACAGCGGGGCATCCAGTATCACGAGCGTGAGCGTAATGCGTGCTGGGAGCGTACGATGATTCGTCTTGCAGGGGTGGCCGTTCTGGCGATCGTGGTTTGGATGCTCGCATTTTCCACTAATGCCCGCGCCGACGTCGTGGTGCGCATCGACAAGTCGAGCCAGCGCATGGCGGTGTTCGTGCATGGGCAGCATCGCTATACCTGGGCAATCTCTACCGGCGTGCGCGGCACCCCGAGCGGAAGCTTCCGGCCGCAATCGCTCGCGCGCTACCATCGCTCGAGCCTCTACAACAGCGCGCCGATGCCGTACTCCATCTTCTACGACGGCAATTTCGCCATTCACGGCACCACCCACGTGCGCCAGCTCGGCGGGCGCGCCTCCAAGGGTTGCGTGCGGCTGCATCCTTCCAACGCCGCGGTGCTGTTCTCGCTGGTGCAGAGCGCAGGCCTGAGCAATACCAGAATCTCGATTTAGTAGTTTTCCACTCGCGTAGGGTGGGCAAAACCGTCATGCCGCGCCGCACGCGTGGGCGCGGCTCCGAAACGGTTTTGCCCACGCGTACCCACCTACGAGGGATGCGACATTGCGTTTCATCGTGGCAAGACGCGTGGGCGACTGCGAAGTGGCCGTCGCCCACCCTACTAGAGTTGCCGGAACCGGAGCGCGCCGGAGCCGTTATTCCAAATAACCCATTCAAACCGGGAGAACATCATGGCTGTCCGCAACCAGGGAAAGACGCTCGATCAGCGCGAGACCACGAGCCTCATCGGCAGCGACAAGGTCGAAGGAACCGTGGTGTATCGCTCGAACGGCGACCGCGTCGGGCAGATCGAGCGCATCATGATCGACAAGCTCAGCGGCAAGGTCGCCTATGCCGTGATGAGCTTCGGCGGCTTCAT
This sequence comes from uncultured Alphaproteobacteria bacterium, assembly GCA_963831225.1. Lineage (GTDB taxonomy): Bacteria > Pseudomonadota > Alphaproteobacteria > Rhizobiales > Xanthobacteraceae > VAZQ01. Next base: position 104,953 of record CAWHPT010000085.1, on the reverse strand, counting down.
GGGCATCGGCGAGGACTACTATCCGCTGCCGTGGTCGCTGCTCACCTACAACACGCGGCTGGAGGCTACGAGATCAATGTCAGCGAGCAGCAGCTCAAGGGCGCGCCCAAATATCTCCAGGCACGAGAACTGGGACTGGTCCGACCAGTCCCGCGGCAAGCAGGTCTACGATTATTACGGCGTCGGCCCGTTCTGGGGATCGTGATCCGCGAGAATTTGGAGGCCCGTGATTTTGGAGGCCACGAAGAAGAGCCCCCGGCCATGCGCCGGGGGCTTTTTCCATCTCGGCGCCAGAGCGGCGACGAGGTCGCTCACTCGATGACGATCTCGCCGACCATGCCGTGCTCGGCGTGGCTTTTGCCGTCGGCGCCGATGATGCCGCATCGCAGATCGGTGACGCGGCCGGCCGCGACCGGCACGAACCACCATTCCGCGATCTGCCCGGGATAGACCTCGATCTCGCGGATCGCGCCCTTGAACTCGGCAAGCGTGGCCATCTTGCCGTCGCGTTCCTGCACACCTGGACCTTGCGCGTGTAGATGAGCTGCGTGAACGCGTGCGAGGTGAAGTAGTGCGGATCGCTGCTCGGATTGCGTCAGCATGAGCTTGTAGAGCTTGCCGGTCTCGAAACGCAGCCGGTTCGGCAAGAACGCTTGCTGGCCAGGCCGCCCCAGCTCCACCGTGACCTCGATCGGTTCCTGCCGCGACAAGTCTCCTGCCGCCGCGGCGACGGTCACCGAAGCTGCAAGCCCCAAGACGGCGAGCCCCAAGACGGCGAGCCCCAAGACGGCGAGCCCCAAGACGGCGACCCCCAAGACGGCGAGCCCGCAACGCCGCGCCGAGTGAGCCATGCTTCATCTCCCGAATTTCTATCGTAAGGGAGATTATTGGTGTTGCAAACGACTTGCAACGTGGAGCTCTCGATGATCGTGATCCGGACCGCAAAAGTTGCGCTGGTTGCGGCAGTCGCCCTGTTGGCCAGCCTCGTCACCTTTGGAAACCTGACCGACTACAGCACCAATTTCGCCTTCGTCACGCATGTGCTGTCGATGGATTCGATCTTCCCGTTCTCCACCATCAGCTACCGGGCGATCACCAGCCCGGCGCTGCATCACGCCGCCTACGGTGCCATCATCGCGACCGAGGCGGCAGTTGCGGTGCTGTGCTGGATCGGGGCGGCCAAGCTCGCGCGCCGCCTGCGTGCCGATGCCGCGAGCTTCAATGGCGCCAAGGCCCTTGCCGTCGCCGGCCTCACGCTCGGCTTTCTGCTCTGGCAGGTCGGGTTCGTGTCGATCGGAGGGGAATGGTTCGGCATGTGGCAGTCGCAGCAATGGAACGGAGTGCCGAGCGCCTTCCGCTTCGTCATGACGATCGTCGCGGTTCTCATCTTCGTGGCGATGCCGGATGGAGAAATGGATCGGAAGTAGGGTGGGCACGGCGCTGCGCATGCTCTACGCGTGGGCAAAACCGTTGCGGCGCCGTGCCCACGCGTCGAGCTCGACCCGACGTTTTGCCTACCTGACACAAAAAATCGCAGGACCTGACGACGATGATGATCAAGGTACGGAAAGTTAAGCCGCTGTCGGGTTATCGGCTCATGATCGAGTTCTCGGATGACACGGTCGGTGAGCGCGATTTTTCGTTCATTACCGAAAGGACCGGCCCCATGCTCGAGCCCTTGAAGGATGCGGACTATTTCGCACGCGTATTCATCGAGGATGGCGCGCTCACCTGGCCCAACGGTTACGACTGGGACCCGATCGCGCTCCATGACGAAATGAAGGAAGCGGGGCTGCTGCACCGGGCGGACGCCGCGGAATAGCCGGCCTCACACATCCACCTTCAGCGCCGCAATGAACGCTTCCTGCGGGATCTCGACCTTGCCGAACTGGCGCATGCGCTTCTTGCCTTCCTTCTGCTTCTCCAGAAGCTTGCGCTTGCGCGTCACGTCGCCGCCGTAGCACTTGGCGGTGACGTCCTTGCGGAAGGCGCGCACGGTCTCGCGCGCGATGATCTTGCCGCCGATCGCCGCCTGGATCGGCACCTGGAACATGTGCGGCGGAATGAGCTCCTTGAGCTTCTCCACCATGGCGCGGCCGCGGCTCTCGGCGCGGCTGCGGTGCACCAGCATGGCCAGCGCATCGACCGGATCGGCATTGACCAGGATCTGCATCTTGACGAGGTCGGCCGGCTTGAAGTCGGTGAGATGATAGTCGAACGAGGCGTAGCCTTTCGAGACGGATTTCAAACGATCGTAGAAATCGAACACCACCTCGTTGAGCGGCAGGTCGTACTTGACCATGGCGCGGTTGCCCACATAGGTCAGCTCGACCTGCACGCCGCGGCGATCCTGGCAGAGCTTGAGCACGCTGCCGAGATAGTCGTCGGGCGTGAGGATGGTCGCGCGGATCCACGGCTCGTGCACTTCATCGACATGCATGGGATCGGGCATGTCGACCGGATTGTGGATCTCGATCTGCTTTCCGCTGCTCAGGTTGATCTTGTAGATCACCGAGGGCGCGGTCGCGATCAGGTTGAGATTGAACTCGCGCTGGAGCCGTTCCTGGATGATCTCGAGGTGGAGCAGGCCGAGGAAGCCGCAGCGAAAGCCGAAGCCGAGCGCGGCCGAGCTTTCCATCTCGTAGCTGAAGCTCGCATCGTTGAGCCGCAGCCTGCCCATGGCGGCGCGCAGATCCTCGAACTGGGCGGCATCGACCGGGAACAAGCCGCAGAACACCACTGGAATCGCCGGCCGGAAGCCGGGCAAAGGCCCGCGCACGGGCTTGCGATCGTCGGTGATGGTATCGCCGACGCGGGTGTCGGCCACCTCCTTGATGGAGGCGGTGAGAAAGCCGATCTCGCCGGGCCCGAGCGCCGCGACGCTCGCCATTTTCGGGGTGAACACGCCGACGCGATCGACCTCATAGGCCGCGCCGGTTCCCATCATGCGGATGCGCTGGCCTTTCTCGAGGGTGCCGTCGACGATGCGCAGGAGCACCACCACCCCGAGATAGCTGTCGTACCAGCTGTCGACCAGCAGCGCCTTGAGCGTGGCATCGCGGTCGCCGCGCGGCGGCGGCAGGCGGGTGACGATCGCCTCCAGCACCTCCGGCACGTTCTCTCCGGTCTTGGCGGAGATCAGGATGGACTTGGACGCGTCGATCCCGATCACGTCCTCGATCTGCTGTCTGACCTTCTCGGGCTCGGCCGCCGGCAGGTCGACCTTGTTGAGGACCGGCACGACCTCGTGATTGTTGTCGATCGCCTGGTAGACATTGGCGAGCGTCTGCGCCTCGACGCCCTGGGAAGCATCGACGACGAGCAGGGAACCCTCGCAGGCCGCGAGCGAGCGGTTGACCTCGTAGGCGAAATCGACGTGCCCCGGAGTGTCGATCAGGTTGAGCACGTAATCCTTGCCGTCGCGCGCGCGGTAGTTGAGCCGCACGGTCTGCGCCTTGATGGTGATCCCGCGCTCGCGCTCGATATCCATGGAATCGAGCACCTGCTCCACCATCTCGCGCTCGGCCAGCGCGCCGGTCGCCTGGATCAGGCGGTCGGCCAGCGTCGACTTGCCGTGGTCGATGTGAGCGATGATCGAAAAGTTGCGGATATTGCCGATGGCGGCACTCATGGCCGGCAGATAACACTCGACCGCCGCAGCGGCAAGCGCACTCTCGTCGATCCCGGCGCAGCCTCGGCCGGATCGACAGCACCGTTAGTCGTCGCGAACCGCCTCGACCTCTTGGAGCCGCCGCCGCGGCGACTTCAGTCGGCCAGCTTGGATGAAGTCTGGACGCGTCCTATGTTCATGTCGCAAGCTGGACTTGACACCGTCTGGTTTTCGATCGAGGTCCGACTTTCGACGTCGATCGCATCAATGGGAGCAATGCCATGATCGCGCGCATGTTGGCATCCGCACGCCTGGTGCTCGCGAGCATGCTCGTGCTTGCGTCGGTGCTGCCTGCCTCGATGGTTCCCGCTGTTGCTGAGACTGCGACCACATTCCGATGGCGTTGGCAGAAGATTTCGGGCCGGGTGATCACCCCTGGACGACGATGTGGCGCACCGGCCAGTCCGGACCGTTCTGCGACCACGCCGGGGAGGGGAAGTTCTGCGGCTGCAGCAATACGTCCGCTTGCGGACGATACGACAACGGCCAGGAGATCGCGACGGCGCCGTACGGATGCGACAAGCCGGAGCGATGGCGCCTGCGTTGCATCACCGAATTCGGAATAGGCCCTGGTGCTCGACGTGGAGGGATGCGTACGATCATGGTGTGAGTTGGTATTACTCGGCCGCGACACGCGCATCGGCGAGGATCGGCTCCAGCACCAGCGGCTTGCCGGCGCGCGCGACGATCGCGTGCCCGGGTGGCACCGCCTTCCAATGGGCACGCTCGGCGTCGAGCGGCTCGGAGACCACCAGCACATTGCTCCCGGCCTCCCTGTAGTAGAGCGTATTGGCGTTGTCGTTGGTGGCATAGCGGAAGGCGTAGAGGTCGCGGCCATTGGTCAGCGCCGACGTGAAGCGCAACGGCTCCTTGTAATCGTGCGCGCTGACCATGTCGGTGAGCAGGGCGAGCACGCGTGTGGTCGCACCGACCGGGTCCTGCTCCGCGCCGGCGCCGAGAATGGCGAGAAAGACCGCCTCCGAATCGGTCGTGCCGACGCGCGAGCCATAGACTTCGTCCGGGATGAGCGCCTCGACCTTGCGCCGCAGCCGCGACCAGTTGCCGATCATGCCGTTGTGCATGAACATCCAGCGGCCGCAGGCGAAAGGATGGCAGTTCGGTCGCGTGATCGGCGTGCCGGTCGAGGCGCGCACATGGGCAAAGTAAAGATGCGAGCGGATGTGGCGGCAGAGATAGCGCAGGTTCTCGTCCGACCAAGCCGGCCGCACCTCGCGATAGAGGCCGGGCTCCGCGTGCTCGCCGTACCAGCCCATGCCGAAGCCGTCGCCGTTGGTCGCGGCGGTCGATTCCAGCGCCCGCTGGCTCTGCACGACCAGCGAGTGGGCAGGAGCGGTCACGTATTGCTCCAGCGGAATGGTCTCGCCGCGATAGGCGATCCAGCGGCACATGGTCTAGTCCAGCTGCGTTCGTCCAATACCCGAACTGGTGACAATCATACCATAACGCAAGGAGCCCCCCGGTGCTCGATGAAATGCCATATCGCCGAAGAATGTGACGATTCCAGGGGATTCAATACCGGTAATGGTCGGGCTTGTATGGGCCCGCTGCCGGCACGCCGATATATGTCGCCTGCCGGTCCGACATTTTCGTCAGCTTGGCACCGATCTTGTCGAGATGCAGGCGCGCCACCTTCTCGTCGAGGTGCTTCGGCAGCGTATAGACCTTCTTCTCGTATTTGCCCGGATTGCACCACAGCTCGATTTGAGCAAGCGTCTGGTTGGTGAACGACGACGACATCACGAAGCTGGGATGACCCATGGCGTTCCCGAGATTCACCAGGCGGCCTTCCGACAACAGGATGATGCGCTTGCCGCCGGGAAACTCGATCTCGTCGACCTGCGGCTTGACGTTGTGCCATTTGCAGTTGCGCAACGCCGAGACCTGGATCTCGCTGTCGAAGTGGCCGATATTGGCGACGATCGCCCGGTCCTTCATCATGCGCATGTGCTCGATGGTGATCACGTCGAGATTGCCGGTGGCGGTCACGAAGATGTCGGCGCGCGGCGCGGCATCCTCCATGGTGGTGACCTCGTAGCCTTCCATCGCCGCCTGCAACGCGCAGATCGGATCGATCTCGGAGACCAAGACCCGGCAGCCGGCCTGCCGCAGCGAGGCGGCCGAACCCTTGCCGACGTCGCCGAAGCCCGCGACCATGGCGACCTTTCCCGCCATCATCACGTCGGTGCCGCGCCGGATGCCGTCGACCAGCGATTCGCGGCAGCCATAGAGGTTGTCGAACTTGGACTTGGTCACGCTGTCGTTGACGTTGATTGCCGGCCACAGCAGCGTGCCCTTCCTCTGCATCTCGTAGAGCCGGTGGACCCCGGTGGTGGTTTCCTCGGTGACGCCGCGGATCGCCTCGGCGTTCCTGCGGTACCAGCCCGGCGCGTCCTCGAGCCGCTGCTTGATGGATGCAAACAGGACTTCCTCTTCCTCGTTGGTGGGGCGGCTGATCAGCGAGGTCTCGCCCTGCTCGGCACGCAGGCCGAGGTGAATCAGCAGCGTGGCATCGCCGCCGTCGTCGAGGATCATGTTGGGCGCGCCGCCGTCCGACCACTCGAAAATCCGGTGTTGATAGTCCCAGTAGTCCTTCAGCGTCTCGCCCTTGACGGCGAACACCGGCGTGCCGCCGGCGGCGACCGCGGCTGCGGCATGGTCCTGGGTCGAATAGATGTTGCAGGAGGCCCAGCGAACGTCGGCGCCCAGCGCCTCGAGGGTCTCGATCAGCACGGCGGTCTGGATGGTCATGTGCAACGAGCCGCAGATGCGCGCCCCTCGCAGCGGCTGCTCCGGTCCATATTCCTCGCGCGTGGCCATCAGCCCCGGCATCTCGGTCTCGGCAATGGCGATTTCCTTGCGGCCCCATTCGGCCAAGCCGATGTCCTTGACGACGTAATCGGCGGCAGGCTGGCCGGGAGCTGCACTGTTGGCGGCTTTCGATGCGGCTTTCATGACGGTCCTTTGATGGCCGAAGGTGCGAAACGCCCGCCGGCACGCGGTTTCGGCCGTGGCTATAGCAGGCGCCCAGGAGCGCTGCAACGACGACATAAAGATTTCTTTATATCTGCGACGGCGTTCGAGATACGGGGCAGGCTCATTCCTCTTCCGTGAACCGCCCGCTCACGAGCGCGGCCAGCGCCTCGACCACCTCGGCGGCCTGCGGTCCCGTCGCCTCGACTGTGATCGTGCGTGCCGGTGCCCGCTGCCAGCATCATCAATCCCATGATGGACGTGCCGCCGACGATTTCGTTGCCGCGTCTGACTTTCACCTCCGCATCGAATTTTTCCACGGTTTGCACGAACTTGGCCGACGCGCGCGCATGCAGGCCCTTCTTGTTGCAGATTTCGAGAACCCGCACGATTGTCGCCGCGTCCGATCCACTTTGGCCACAGGGCCCGTCGGTCTCACCGGCAGGTTCGCTCATTTGCCGGTAAGAACCCGGCTGGCAATGGTGATGTACTTGCGGCCGGAGTCCTGGGCGGCGGCGACCGCGTCGGGCAAGGGGCATTCGTCTCGCACCTTGGCGAGCTTGACCAGCATCGGAAGATTGATCCCGGCGAGCACCTCTACCTTGGGACGGCCCATCACCGAGATCGCAAGATTCGACGGCGTGCCTCCGAACATATCGGTGAGAATGGCTACCCCATCGCCGCTGTCGACGCGCTTGACGGCTTCGATGATGTCGTTGCGTCGCTGCTCAACGTCATCGTCGGGCCCGATCATGATTGCTTCGATCTGCTGCTGCGGGCCGACCACGTGCTCGAGCGCCGAGCGGAACTCGATGGCGAGGCGCCCGTGCGTGACGAGAACGAGACCGATCATTGAACTCCCCGCGGGCGCATTTCGGTTGCACCGCACGAAAGGGCGCCCATCATGACCATCCCAAATGCGTCCGCAAGGGCCTTTCCGGCGATAGGGAGAGGGTGTTGCATTGCGGCAAAGCGGCGCCATTCCGGCGCCGCGGGTAACGTCATTCAGCTCGAAACTCTGCGTCAGCCCGTTATTTTTGTAGCCGGCAGCGGGCCGCAAGGATCATGAACCAGCTTTAATGTCGGCGTCCGGCCGGCACAGCGCCGCCAGCGTCGGCGCGAGCGGGTCTGCACCGGCCGCGACAGCAAGTCGCGGCAATCTCACACCGCAGATGACGGTCTCGCCCGTGCTCGGCAGCCGTTCCGCATCCTCGGCCGCGAGGTCGACGACCAGTCCCACCACTGCCACGGGCTCATGCTCCATCCGCCGAATACCGACACCGCGCAGCTCGATCAGTCCCGCCAGCGCATCTGCCGGGCGCACCAGCAGGCGGCCGTGGCAGGCTTGCAGGTGAACGCGGTCGTCACCGACGAGGCGCGCGAACCGGAGCGAACCTGTTTGCGCCGCTGCAATGAGTGCCATCGCCAGCCGCGACTTGCCGGCGCCCGCCGGCCCGCGGATCAACACCGCGCGGGCGCCGACCAGCACGGCCGACGCGTGCACGCTCGGCGTGTCGATGGCCATCACATCGCCGGTAGCCGTACGATGAAACGGGCGCCGAGCACCTCGGGCGTGCAGTGTGGTGCTGCCGAGATCGGGTGGCGGTTCTCCACCCAGATGCGCCCGTCGTGGGCTTCGATGATGTGCTTGGAGATCGAGAGACCGAGGCCTGAATTTTGTCCGAACGCCTGGTCCGGCCGATGCGTGTAGAATCGTTCGAAGATTTTTTCGGAGGCGTCTGCATCGACACCGGGCCCGTCGTCGTCGACGACGATCTCGACCTCATTGCGCAGCCGACGGCAGACCACGCGCACCGTGCTGCCCGGGGGCGAGAACGAGCGGGCATTGTCGATCAGGTTGTCGATCACCTGACCGAGCCTGGAGTCGTGGCCGAGCACCATGAAGGCCGGCCGGCCGCCTTCGAAGCTCAACTCCACGCTCACGCCGTCGTCATGGCGTTCGTTGGTCACGCCGATGACCGTGGTGAGAAGCTTGACCAGATCGACCGGCTGGGCGTCTTGCCGCTGCATCTCGCCGTCGAGCCGGCTGGCATCCGAGATATCGGAGATGAGCCGGTCGAGCCGCTTCACATCGTGTTGAATGACGGCCAGCAAGCGGCCGCGGCTTTCGTCGGACTTGGCGAGCGGCAGGGTCTCGACTGCCGAGCGCAGCGATGTCAAGGGGTTCTTGAGCTCGTGCGCGACGTCGGCGGCGAAGCTCTCGATCGCCTCGATACGGCTGTAGAGCGCATTGGTCATGTCCCGCAGTGACCCGGACAGGTGGCCGATCTCGTCCCGCCGGTGGCTGAAATCGGGGATCTCGACCCGCGACCGGATGCGACGGCGCACCAATTGCGCGCCTTCGGCGAGGCGGCGCACCGGTCCGGCGATGGTTCCGGCAAGCAGGAACGAGAGCACAACCATGACGCCGGCCGCGATCAGGAACAACTTGAAGATGGCGAGCCGTTCGGCGGCCACCATGTTGTCGATGTCGGCTCCTTGCGTCGACAGCATGAGTGCACCGCGCACGGCGCGGAAGCGCTGGACCGGGACCGCCACCGAGACGATCACCTCGCCGCGGTCGTTGATGCGCACCATGCTAGATTTGAAGCCGCGCAATGCGCTGCCGACCTCTTCGTAGCTCCTGCCGTTCTGCGGCGACATTTCCCGATAGAGCGGCAGCGTGCCGCGGCTCAGCCACTTGCGGATGGCGACATAGGCTCGTTCGAGGATGCTCGGCCGCAGCGTCGGCGGCGGCAGATCGAAGCGCAGCACGTCGTAAAGATTGTGGCTATCGAGAATGAGCACGCCGTCCCGATCATAGATGCGCGCCCGCGTGTTGGTCGGAGAGACCAGACGCCGGAGCACCGGCGCCACCCGTTCGGGATTGATCGGGAATTCGAGCCCGGATAGCGCCTCCTCCGAGGGCCCGTAGCTCTCGCCGGCCTGCAAATCCAGCAGGCGCTCGGGATCGATGGTGATGGTGTCCGTTTCCACCGTTGCAGACGCTGCGATGGCGCCGGCAATGATCTCGCCCTGAACCAGCAAGCTTTCCTTTCGGGCATCGATCAGGCCGGCGCGAAATTGCGAGAGCGAGAGGATCCCGATCACCAGCGTCAGCAGGCCGGTGACGTTGAGGAAGATGATGCGCCGGGTGAGGCTCGAAAAGCTGACGCGGACGAACAGATGCCAAGTCGGGCTCAACAGTGCAGCCACCCGGCGCCGCCCTGCCTTTTCGGAGCGACGCAGGCTGGTGTCGACCCGAACCGGTTCGACCTCGGTCCTGAAACTATCCGGCGTTCGATTGAGCACAGTCGGTCTGCCCGTTGCGCGTCGCCCGCCAGCCCGTTACCTGCACCAATTCAGGGCGGTCAGGCAGGGTCGGGTCTCACGCGGCGCCAAGCCCCTTTTCTGGCGTCACATCTCTTTGAACCGATAGCCGACGCCGTAAAGCGTCTCGATCATGTCGAAATCGTCATCGGAGCCTTTGAACTTCTTCCGCAGCCGCTTGATATGACTGTCGATGGTTCGGTCATCGACGTAGACTTGATCGTCGTAGGCGGCGTCCATGAGCGCATTACGGCTCTTGACCACGCCGGGACGGCTCGCGAGCGCCTGCAAGATCAGGAACTCTGTGACGGTGAGCGTCACGGGCTCGTTCTTCCAGGTGCAGGTGTGCCGCTCGGGGTCCATGCGCAACAGTCCGCGCTCGAGCACTTTGGCGGCGTCGGTTTCCTTCGGAGCAGAGCCATCCTTTGGCACTGCGCGGCGCAACACCGCCTTGACCCGCTCGACCAGGAGGCGCTGCGAGAATGGTTTGCGAATGAAGTCGTCGGCGCCCATCTTGAGGCCGAACAATTCGTCGATTTCCTCGTCCTTGGAGGTCAGGAAAATGACCGGCATGTCCGACTTCTGGCGCAGCCGCCGCAATGTCTCCATGCCATCCATGCGCGGCATCTTGATATCGAGAATGGCGAGGTCGGGCGGCGACGTCTTGAAGCCGTCGAGCGCCGAGGCGCCGTCGGTATAGGTCATGATCCGGTAGCCTTCAGCCTCGAGCGCGATCGAGACCGAGGTCAGGATGTTGCGGTCGTCGTCGACGAGAGCGATGGTTGGCATTGAAACCCCTCGTCTTTGGCGGTTCGCCCCGGACTTTGAAGCCCGCAAAGCAAGGCCGAAATGTGACGGAGGCCTGACGAACGCGTGACTCGTCAAGGCTTTGTTGATGGAATCGGCACCTTGCCGCCAGCGTCGCGGCGAGTATCGCAGCTGCCGAGGACCGCGCAATCCGGGCTTCGCTGCACCGGATTGCCTTGATAACGTATGCATCGTTGCCCGGAGAATGCCAATGCCAATCGACGCCGAATTCGTCCCGTCCGCGGTTGCCAAGAAGCTTCTGCGCGAGGGTCGCTCGGGGGCGCTGGCGACGCTGATGCCCGGCTCCGGCGATCCCTATTGCTCGCTGGTGAATGTCGCGACTGCAGCCGACGGTGCGCCCCTTCTGCTGATCTCACGTCTGGCCGTGCATACCAGGAATGTCCTCTCCGATTCTCGCGTCTCGCTGATGCTGGACGAGCGCAAGGAGGGGGATCCGTTGCAGGGCGCCCGGGTCATGCTGATGGGCACGGCTACGGCTACCGAGGATCCGGAGGCCCGGCGAAGATACCTCAATCGCCAGCCGGAAGCGAAAATGTTCGCAGGCTTCGCCGATTTCGCATTTTATCGCATCATGCTCGAAGTCCGCGCATCTCGTCGCCGGGTTCGGCCGCATCGTCGATCTCGAGCCGCAGCACGTCTTGACCGAGACCGGTGACGCCGGCGAGCTTGTCGCGGCCGAGCCCGAGATTGTTGCGCATATGAACGGCGATCATGCCGAGGCGGTGCGTCTCTATGCTACCAAGCTCATGGGCGCTCGCGACGGCGAATGGCGCTGCGTGGGCTGCGACCCCGAGGGTCTCGAGCTTCAGCTCGATCGCACGGCGCTGAGGCTGGCCTTCCCGCAGCGGGTGCGCGCGCCGGGTGTGCTGCGGCAGGTTCTCGAGCAGATGGCCGATGCGGCGCGGGCGGCGTGATCGCCCGACCCCGAACAATCCGGGCAATGCAACCCCTGAAGCAGTCGACAGGAGAAATGCCATGCGCGCCTTGCTGATCATGTTTTGATGGGACTTGCGACAAGTGCGGCCTCCGCTCAGACCAAAGCGCCGATCATGCTTCGCGACATGGGCTCGTTCCACGTCGGTGGCCGCCTGATCGAGATCTCCGGGCAGCCGATCAAGGAGGTGGTGTTCACGCCCGGCGGCGTGCCGGCCAAGATGGATCCCAATGGCAAGTACCAGGTGGAGCAGATGTATGTGCAGTATTTCTTGCCCCAGAACCGCAAGGGCAAGCTGCCGCTTCTGCTCTGGCACGGCGGCGGCCTCACCGGCGTGACCTATGAGACCAAGCCCGATGGCGGCGAAGGTTGGCTCGCCTATTTCATCCGCAGCGGCTGGGACGCATACATTTCGGATGCGATGGAGCGCGGTCGCTCCGGCTGGACCAATACGTTCAAGGGCGACGCCGTGTTTCTCCCGGTCGGCGATCCCTGGGAGCGCTTCCGCATCGGGCCGGCGGGTTCCTGGAACGACGACAAGGCCAAGCGCAGGACGTATCCGGACATGCAATTCCCGATCGAGGCCTACGAGCAGTTCCTCAAGCAGGGCGTGCCGCGCTGGCTCACGACCGATAAGGAGATCGTGGAGGCATACATCGAGCTCGTGGACAAGGTCTGCCCGTGCGTCGTGATGGTGCACAGCCAGTCCGGCTCGTTCGGTTACAAGGTTCTGGAAGCACGGCCGGACAAGGTCAAGGCGTTGATCGCGGTCGAGCCGACGGTCGGAGGCGATCGCAGCAAGGTGGCCTCGATCAAGAGCACACCGGTGCTCGTCGTGTACGCCGACAACACCAAGAACCATCCGCGCTGGTCGAAAATTCGTCAGGGCGGCGTCGATTACGCCGAGGTCCTCAGATCGGCAGGCGGCAGCGTCGATATCGTCGACCTTCCCGACCACGGGATGAAGGGCAATTCCCACATGATCATGATGGACAAGAACAGCGACCAGGTCGCCGGGCTGATCCAGAAATGGCTGGTCGAAAAGGGATTGGCGGAATGAAATAGTCCGACCCTTCTGCTGCGCCGCAGCATGAGAACTTGCCGGGCCGCTCGGCGTTGTCTGCGATGGAATCCGGTGCGAGGCAGCTGCCGTTTCGACTGAAATCAAAGCGGCCGACTGTTACGATAGGCCCGCTTGTGCCTTGGCAGGCCGCGCGTTCCCCCCTATAGCTCGCGGGCTCGAGGGGCACGCATTTTGATAATCTGCAGCCGTGCCAAGACACGGCAACAGGGCAGGGAGGTCCGGCGGCGGCTGGACGCGTCGTGGAGGTGTTCTCGTGCAGGAAACTGGTCTGAGGAACAGCGCCTACGGTGCCGACAAGTTCGGTTTCGAGGACCTGAGCGCAGTGCATTGGAATCTCACCGCGCCGGCGCTCTACGAGCACGCAATCGCGGCACGCGAAGCCGCAATCGTCGAAGGCGGCGCGCTGTGCGCCGAGACCGGGGTGCATACCGGACGCTCCCCCAAGGACAAGCACACGGTCGTCGATGCACTCACCGAGAACACGGTGTGGTGGGACGGCAATCGCAAGATCAGCCAGGCCAACTTCCAGCTGCTCTACGACGATATCATCGCGCATGCGCGCGGCAAGACGCTGTTCGCGCAGGATCTCTATGGCGGCGCCGATCCGAAATACCGGATCAAGACGCGCGTCTTCACCGAGCTTGCCTGGCATTCGCTGTTCATTCGCCAGCTGCTGATCCGTCCGGATCGCTCCGAGCTCGCCGGTTTCGTGCCCGAGCTCACCATCGTCGATCTGCCGTCGTTCAAGGCCGATCCCGAGCGCCACGGCGTGCGCACCGACACCATCATCGCCATCGACTTCACCAGGAAGATCATCCTGATCGGCAACTCCTCCTATGCCGGCGAGATGAAGAAGTCGGTTTTCACCACGCTCAACTTCTATCTGCCGGCACAGGGCGTGATGCCGATGCACTGCTCGGCCAATGTCGGCAAGGACGGCGACGTGGCGCTGTTCTTCGGCCTGTCCGGCACCGGCAAGACCACGCTCTCGGCCGACCCCAACCGCACGCTGATCGGCGACGACGAGCACGGCTGGGGCCCGGACGGCGTGTTCAATTTCGAAGGCGGCTGCTACGCCAAGTGCATCAAGCTCTCGCAGGAGGCCGAGCCGGAGATCTACGCAGCCACCAACCGCTTCGGCGCCGTGCTCGAGAACGTGGTGTTCGACCCGGACACGCGCGTTCCGGACTACGACGACGATTCGAAGACCGAGAACACCCGCTCCGCCTATCCGCTCGATTTCATGCCGCGCGCGTCGCGCACCGGCCGCGCCGGCCACCCCAAGAACATCATCTTCCTGACCGCCGACGCGTTCGGCGTGATGCCGCCGATCGCCAAGCTCACGCCGGCGCAGGCGATGTACCACTTCCTCTCCGGCTACACCGCCAAGGTCGCCGGCACCGAGAAGGGTCTGGTCGGCGTCGAGCCGGAATTCTCGACCTGCTTCGCGCGCGCCGTTCCTGCCGCGCCCGCCGGCGCGAATACGGCAACCTGCTGCGCGACTGATCGCCGAGCACAAGGTCGATTGCTGGCTGGTCAATTCCGGCTGGACCGGCGGCATCTACGGCGTCGGCCGGCGCATGCCGATCAAGGCGACGCGCGCGCTCGTCACCGGCGCGCTCGACGGCTCGCTCAAGAACGTCGAGCTACCGCACCGATCCCTATTTCGGCTTCTCGGTGCCGACCTCGGTGCCGGGCATCGAGCCGCATCTGCTCTATCCGATGAAGACCTGGAAGGACAAAGCGGCGTTCGACGAGACCGCGCGCAAGCTCGTGCGCATGTTCCAGGAGAATTTCGTCAAGTACGAGAAGCACGTCGACGCCGACGTGCGCGCGGCTGCGCCCGAGGTGCGGCTCGCGGCCGAGTAAGGCAACGCTCGCCGCGAATGATTGACTCTCACCGCATCATCAGCGTGCCGGCGCCGTGGTCGGTCAGCAGCTCCAGCAGCACCGCGTGCGGCACCTTGCCGTCGAGGATGACCACGCCCTCCACGCCGGCTTCGAGCGCGTAGATGCAGGTTTCGACTTTCGGGATCATGCCGCCGGAAATGGTGCCGTCGGCGATCAGGCGGCGTGCATCGTCGACCGAAAGTTCCTTGATCAGGCTCTTCGACTTGTCGAGCACGCCCGGCACGTTGGTGAGCAGAAGCAGCCGTTTGGCATCGAGCGCGCCGGCGATCGCGCCGGCAAAGGTGTCGGCATTGACATTGTAGGTGACGCCCTCTTTGGAGATGGCCAAGGGCGCGAGCACCGGAATGAGGTCGCGGCCGAGAATCTGATCGAGCACGGTGGTGTCGACCTTCTCAGGCTCGCCGACGAAGCCGAGGTCGACGATCTTCTCGATGTTGGAGTCCGGGTCGATCACTTTGCGGCTCGCCTTGCGCGCCAGCACCATGTTGCCGTCCTTGCCGCAAAGCCCGACCGCCTTGCCGCCGGCCGCGTTGATGAAGCCGACGATCTGCTTGTTGATCGATCCCGCGAGCACCATCTCGACGATCTCGATCGTCGCGGCATCGGTGACGCGCAATCCGCCGGCGAATTCCGATTTGATGCCGAGCCGCTCGAGCATGTCGCCGATCTGAGGGCCGCCTCCGTGCACCACGACGGGGTTGATCGCAGTCTGCTCCATCAGCACGATGTCGCGCGCGAAGCTCCTGGCCAGACCCTCCTCGCCCATGGCGTGGCCGCCGTATTTCACCACGACGGTCTCCTCGTCGTAGCGCTGCATGTGAGGCAGTGCTTCCGACAGGACGCGGGCGATGTCATAAGGCGAAACCGTCATCGGCGAATCTTCCGGGATGTTGCGAGAAGCACCGCGCGCATCGAGCTTGTGCGCGTTGTAGCGAGCCGCAAGCCCCGGCGAAAGAGGGTTGCAGCTTCACTCGCCATTACGCTTGTAGCGGACATCGATCGGTGTCGGATGGATCATGCGTTCGCTGCATTTCCGGAATGCGCGCCGCGGTGCCCGCGCTCATCGAGCAGTCGCGAGATCGCGGATCGCAAGTCGGCGATCCCGGTTCCGGTGCGCGCCGAGGTCGAAGCGAGCTCGGGGAAGGCGGCGGGATGCTCGGAGAGTGCCGCTTCGGTTCCGGCAACGACCGCAGCGAGACCGGCGGCCGCCACCTCGTCGGTCTTGGTGAGCACGATCTGATAATTGACCGCCGCCTTGTCCAAGGTGGCGAGCACATCCTGGTCGACCGGCTTGAGACCGTGGCGCGCGTCGATCAGCAGGTAGACCCGTGCGAGATTGGCGCGCCCGTCGAGAAAGGCATGGATCAGCCCGGTCCAGGCCCTGACCTTCGTCTTGGCAGCGGCCGCATAGCCGTAGCCCGGCATGTCGACCAGGACGAGCTTCGACGGCCCGGTGAAAAAGATCAGTTCCTGCGTGCGGCCCGGCGTGTTGGACGTGCGCGCCAGCGCACGGCGGCCGGTGAGCGCGTTGATCAGGCTCGATTTGCCGACATTGGAGCGTCCGGCGAACGCAACTTCGACGCCGCGCATCGGCGGCAGCGCCCCGATCGACCCGGCGGCCCAGGCGAATTCCCAGTCGCCCGCAAACAATTTGCGGCCGGCTTCGATCTCGGCGTCGGTAAATTCAGCCTCCGGCATCTGCGCGACCGCATGGGTTCGAAGAACTTGTCATGCCCGACAAACGGGCGAATGCCAATTGGTCGCGACTTGGGAGCGTGTCCGCGCAACGGACGGGGGCGATGCCGGCAGTGCGAGCGATGGGGGTCGCTCAGCTCTCCGCTTTCTTCTTCTTGACGAACATGGCCTTGACGTTGTCGATCAGCTCGATCTTGACCCCGTGCTTGTGCATGATCGCGCTCTGCTGGAGAACCGACAGCGTATTGTTCCACGCCCAATAGATGACCAGTCCGGCCGAGAAGCTCGCGAGCATGAAGGTGAAGATGAAAGGCATCCAGTCGAAGATCATCTTCTGCGTCGGATCCGGCGGCGGCGGATTGAGCTTCATCTGCGCCCACATGGTCACGCCCATGACGAGCGGCCATACTCCGAGCATCAGGAAGGGACCGACGACCGGCACGGTCGAGGGATCCCAGGGGATCAGCCCGAACAGGTTGAAGATCGTGGTGGGATCGGGCGCCGAGAGGTCCTTGATCCAGCCGAAGAACGGCGCATGCCGCATCTCGATGGTGATGAACAGCACCTTGTAGAGCGCAAAGAAGATCGGAACTTGAATGAGAATCGGCAGGCAGCCGGCAATAGGATTGATCTTTTCCTTCTTGTACAGCTCCATCATCGCCTGCTGCTGCTTCATCTTGTCGTCGGCATAGCGATCGCGGATCGCCATCATCTCGGGCTGCACTGCCTTCATCTTCGCCATCGAGGCGTAGGACTTGTTGGCGAGCGGAAAGAATATGATCTTGATGATGACCGTGATGATCAGAATGGCGACGCCGAAATTGCCGACGTGGCGATAGATCCAGTCCATCGCCAGGAACATCGGCTTGGTGACGAAATAGAAGTAGCCCCAGTCGATCAGCAGCTCGAAACGGTTGAGTTGGAGGGCCTGGTCGTAGCCGTCGACGATGTCCACCTCCTTGGCGCCGGCGAACAGCCGAGCATTGGCCGCTCCGCGCGCGCCCGGGGCGATGGTCTGCGGATCCAGGAGATAGTCGGTCTGGTAGGTCTTGAGGGTGCCGATCTGGTTGAACGAGAACAGCGCTTTGACCTTGGCGGTGTTGTCGGGAAGGAGCGTCGCCGCCCAATATTTGTCGGTGATTCCGAGCCAGGCATTGGTGGCGTTGAAAGACTTGCTTTTTTCCTTCTCGATGTCGCCGTAGGCGACCTCCTGCAGTCGCTCGTCGCCGAACTTGCCGATCAAGCCCTCATGCAGGATGTACCAGCCTTCGATCTTGGGTGTGCCGTGGCGCGAGATCAGTGCGTAAGGGTAGAGCGTCACCGGCGCCGCCCCCCTGTTTACGACCTCATCCCTGATTGTGAAGAGGTATTTGTCGTCTACCGATACCGTGCGTCGGAACTCGAGCCCTTCGCCGTTGTCGTAGACCAGTGTCACCGGCCGATCGACTGAGAGCGCGCCGGTCCCTTCCTGCCGCCAGAGCGTGTCCGCGCCCGGCGCTTTGGCCGAGATTCCGGCCGCCGGCGACCAGCCGAATTCGGCGTAGAAGGGGTGTGGACTTCCCGACGGCGCAAGCAATACGATCGGGGGTGATCTCGGCTCCACGGTCTCGCGAAAGCGCGTCAGCGAAAGATCGTCGATGCGCCCGCCCTTGAGCGCGATGGAGCCAGCGAGCCGGGGCGTCTCGATGCGAATGCGCGCCGACATCGCCAGCGCCGCCTCACGGGTCATGGCTTGGCTTGCTGCGACGCTGGGTTGGCCGGGCACGGGCGCCCCGGTTGAAGGTTGCGGCGGTGCACCCGGTTGTTGTTGTGGTGCGGCTGGCGCCTGCTGGGGCTGTTGCTGCGCCTGCTTCTGCTTCTCCATCTGCGGCAAGCCGAAATAAATCTGCCATCCGATCAGGACGAGTGCGGAAAGCACGATGGCAATGAGCGTGTTTTTCTGGTCGTTCATGCAGAAACTCGTAGCCGCCGCAGTGCGCGCTCGAAATCCTCGGTGATCTGATCGAAAGGCATCGACAACGCGGCGCGGCGTCCGATCAGCACATAATCATGGCCCGCAGGAAGAACAGTAGCGCCCCGCAGCCGCACCATTTCCTTGAGGCGGCGGCGTACCCGATTGCGTTCGACGGCCGTTCCCACCTTTCTCGAAACGGTGAAGCCGACGCGTACCGGGTCATCGTCGCCGCGCTTGCGTGCTTGCAAAACGAATCCCCGGGTTGGCACCTTAGCGCCGGCGGCGGCCGCCAGGAACTCGGCCCGCTGTCTCAGCCGCTCCACGGTGCCGACGCCGGCCGCGTCGCGGTCGCCGATCAGGCACTGAGCCGCTTGCGTCCATGCGCGCGCCGCTTGGCCACGATCCTGCGGCCGCCCTTGGTCGCCATGCGGGCGCGAAAACCGTGGCGACGCTTGCGCACCAGCTTGCTCGGTTGGTAGGTCCGCTTCACGCTTGTTCTCCGTTGGCCGCTGTTTGCCGAGAATCACTCGCCGGCGCAAGGGCACTGCGCTCGCTCGAACCCTGAGCACCAGGGATGGCCGCACATGAAATCTCGCGGCTTATAAGGGAGGCGGCCATCGCTCGTCAATGCAAGCGTCGGATTCAGAAAGCGTTTTCAGGCGGGAGTGAATGCAGTTCCGGCGCGGCTCGAAAGAACGAAACATTGCGCGATTTCATTGCCAGGCATCGAGCCGGCCCGATCGCGGGGCTACATCGCCCTTTACATCGCCGTGGTAGCACTGTCACTTCTCCAGGCGGAGCCCATCTCGAGAGCTCCAATACAGCCCGATCCTCATAGATGACGGAGCTTCTCAAACCCGATATCTGCGTCATCGGGGCCGGTTCCGGCGGCCTCTCGGTGGCCGCCGCCGCCGCCGCCTTCGGCGTATCGGTGGTCCTGATCGAGAAGGGAAAGATGGGGGGCGATTGCCTCAACACCGGCTGCGTGCCCTCGAAATCGCTGATCGCAGCCGGCAGGCGCGCGCGAGCCGTCGCGCACGCCGGCGATTTCGGCATCTCAGCGTCCACGCCGCAGGTTGCATTCGCCGAGGTTCACCGGCACGTGCACGGTGTCATCGCTGCGATTGCGCCCAATGACTCCAAGGAGCGCTTTACCGGGCTAGGGGTCCGGGTGATCCGCGGTGCCGCCCGATTCAAGGATCGCAGGACGGTGCTGGTGGGGGAGGGTACCCACATCAGGGCGCGGCGATTCGTGATTGCGACCGGATCAACGCCCTCGCTGCCGCCCATTCCGGGACTCGAAACCACCCCCTACCTTACCAACGAGACGATCTTCGATCTCGTCACGCGGCCCGACCATCTCATTGTCATCGGAGGTGGCGCGGTAGGCCTCGAGCTGGCGCAGGCCTTTCGCCGGCTCGGGTCGGCGGTGACGGTGCTGGAGGCGGCGCAACCGCTCGCCCGCGAAGATCCGGAGTGCGCAGACGTCGTTCTCCGTCAGATCGCGCGCGAAGGCATCGACCTTCGCAGTGGGATTGCCGTGCTGCGTGTGGAAACGGTGGATTCCAAGATCCGGGTCGTGGTGGGCGAGGCCGATGGCGAACAGTCGATTGAAGGCAGCCATCTCCTGGTTGCAACCGGCCGTGCCCCCAAGACCGACGGCTTGGATCTCGATGCGGCCGGCATCGTTCACGACCGTGGCGGCATTCGGGTCGACCAGCGGCTCAAGACCAAGAACAGGCGTGTTTACGCAATCGGCGACGTCGCCGGCGGCCCGCAATTCACCCATGTCGCCAATTACCATGCCGGCCTCGTCATTCGGAACGCGCTGTTTCGGCTGCGCGTGCCGGTGAACAATGACATCATTCCGCGTGTGACCTTCACCGATCCCGAGCTGGCCCAGGTCGGGCTCACCGAGGCCGAGGCTCGTGAGCGCAAGCTGGCGATCGCGGTGCTGCGTTGGCCCTTTCACGAAAACGACCGCGCCCAGACCGAGCGGGAAACGTTGGGACATATCAAGGTGGTGACCGATCGGGGCGGAAAGATCGTCGGCGCAACCATCGTCGGGGCGGGGGCAGGGGAGATGATCACCACCTGGACTCTCGCAATTAGCCAATCGCTGAACATCCGGGCTTTTACTGGTATCATCATACCGTACCCGACGCTCTCCGAGATTGGAAAACGCGCTGCAATAACCTATTTCACCCCAAGTTTGACCAGCGATTGGGTGCGGCGCATCATTGCCCTGCTGCGCCGCCTGGGTTGAACGGGGCGTCAGGACCGGAGCGACATGCCCGATCGATCGGCTACTGCGGACCCCTTGCAGCGCGCACGCCCGCGGCATCGCGGCCTTTCCGGCAAGCTGCTGGTGCTGACGCTGTTGTTCGTGATGATCGCGGAAGTTCTGATCTACGTGCCATCGATCGCCAATTTCCGGCTCAACTGGCTGCGCGACAGGCTTTCGGCGGCCTACACGGCGGCACTCGTGTTCGAGGCCGCCCCGGAAGGCATGGTGCCGGACGCCGTCACCCGGCAGATCCTCGACAGCATCGGGGCGCGCGCGGTCGCGTTGAAGATGGGACAACAGCGGCGCCTTCTTGCTGTGTCGGACATGCCGCCTGCCATCGAGCACGATCTCGACATGCGCGACATGTCGTGGCACCGGGCGATCATCGATGCCTTCGATACCTTGCTCGGCGACGACAAGGACGTGATGCGCGTGGTCGGACCGGCCCCGATGGGCGGCGAGTTCGTCGAGATCGTGCTCGACGAAGCGCCCCTGCGCAAAGCCATGGTGGATTTTTCCATTCGCATATTGATCCTGTCGCTGATCATTTCCGCGATCACGGCTGCGCTGGTCTATCTCACGCTGCACATTCTCCTGGTTCGCCCGATGCGGCGAATGACCGCGAACATGGTGGCGTTCCGCGCCGATCCGGAAAATCCCGCGCGCGTGATCGCGATCTCGGACCGCACCGACGAAGTCGGCACCGCCGAGCGCGAGCTTGCCGCCATGCAGCGCGATCTCGCCATGCTGCTGGCGCAGAAGAACCATCTGGCCGCGCTCGGCCTGGCGGTGTCCAAGATCAATCACGACCTGCGCAATCTGTTGTCGTCGGCACAGCTGTTCTCCGAGCGTCTGGCCAAGATCGCCGATCCGCACGTTCAGCGCTTCGCGCCGCAGCTCATGCGCGCGCTGGAGCGCGCCATCGCCTTCTGCCAGTCGACCTTGTCCTATGGCCGCGTGCAGGAGCCGCCGCCCGACCGCCGCACTCTGGCGCTCGAGCCGCTGGTGGAAAACGTGCGGGAGACGCTGGGGCTCGATCCTGGCGCGTCAGTGCGTTGGATCAGCGCGGTCGAGCGCGGCCTCACCGTCGATGCGGATCCCGATCAGTTGTTCCGCATCCTGCTCAACCTGGCGCGCAATGCCGTGCAGGCGCTCGAAAGCGGCGGTGCCAAGGACCCCGGTCGCGACCAGGTCCGCATTACCGGCCGGCGCGAAGGTACGGTCGTGGTGATCGAAGTGTCCGATACCGGCCCGGGACTGCCGGAACGTGCTCGCGCGCATCTGTTCGAGGCTTTCCAGGGCTCGACCCGAACCGGCAGCGCCGGGCTCGGGCTCGCCATTGCGGCCGAGCTGGTGCGCGCCCATGGCGGTGAGATTCGGCTGGTCGAAGGCACCATCGGCGCAACTTTCCGGTTCACCATCCCGGACCGGGCGATCGAGCTCGACCAGCGCCGTCATGAGCGCGCGCGAGCCTGATCGAGCAGCCGGTCGGCGGCTTACCAGCGGCACGCGCCTCCCGCTGGATCCATTGCAATTCCGCAACCTGCGACAGTCAGACCGCTGAAACCTCCGGCTCCGCTTTCCCCTTCCACAGGAACCGATATGTTCGCCCCTTGCGCACGTTCATCACGAGTGCCGGCCGGAAGCACGCGAGGCATGTTCCGCCATTGCGCCGAACACTTGGATAGATGATTCCGAGCGAGCCCGCGGCGAGCAATCGTTGCGCCAAATCCTGCGAAGCGACGTAGCTGCCCGCGACGAGGCAGCCAATTCGGCAACACGGGGAGCCCCGGCCGGCGTGCGCCCCAGTTCGCGCGCAAGTCGGTGCGAGGCAAATTAATGAGCACGGTGGTGCCGCGTCTGCGCTCGCCGGCGCGCCCCAGTCCGTTCCCTTCCGGGGGTCGTGCGCCCGGCATCGGCGCAAGGAGCTCGTGAGTGAGCGGCGATGCGTCGCCGCTGAATCGGCGTCAGGCTCTAGGCACCCCTGATGCCTTTGCCACATGGGTCGCAATTGCATCCATCAGCGGCGGCGAAAGGCAGTCGTAGGGCTCCAGGCGCAACTCCTTCAAGCGCGCCCGGACGGCTCCCATCTGATCGGGCGAGGTACCGGACTCGATGATCGAGGAGACGAACGCGGCAAACTCGGGAGCCGCCCAGCCCTGCTCCTTCGACAACTCGGTATGGATGAAGTCGAGCCCGTAGAACGGATGCTTCGTGTTCTCTATGCGTCCATACATGTGCACCCCGCATTGGTTGCAGGCGTGACGCTGAATAGTGGCACTGGCATCCACGGGTTTGAGCTTTGCGGCATTCTTGCTGACATCGAGCTTGTCGCGCGCCACAACGGCGACCTGCGAGAACTGCGCGCCTGCGGGCTTCCAGCATTTGGTGCATCCGCAGACGTGATTGTGGGCGCACTGGGCCGAGACGGTCACCTCCACGGGATCGGTCGCGCACTTGCACAGCAGCGTGCCACCCGCGAAGCTCGATGAGCCGGGCTTCACGCCATTGTCCACTGCCGGATGAATTGAGATCGTCGCCATAGCATTGTCCTCCCAACGTTGGTATCGGCGCTGCTGCTGCGCGGTGCACTACGGGTCGCTTGCGCGAGACGTCCGCACTGAAGACTTCCAATGGTGACTTCCGAGCGGCTGCGCTCTTGCGCGAAGCGTCGTTTCCGTCAAGTTTTTTCTGTGTAATGATCTTCGGCCCATCCTAAGTGTTTTTTTGCGGAAAGGGAACTTGCATCGTGAGCGGCTGGAAACGAAGCGGCCCGCTGTTATCGTGGCGACAGCTGAGCGGTAACGTGTTCAGGCGCATGGCCGCCGCTCGCGCCAGCCCCATAGGAGGAAACCTGCCATGAAAACGCGTGCCGCCGTCGCATTCGAGAAGGGCAAGCCCCTCGAGGTAACCGAGGTCGACATCGAGGGGCCGAAGACCGGTGAGGTGCTGGTTGAGGTGAAAGCTACGGGCATCTGTCACACCGATGAGTTTACGCTCTCCGGCGCCGATCCCGAAGGGCTGTTCCCGGCGATCCTGGGCCATGAGGGCGCCGGCATCGTGGTTGATGTCGGGCCAGGCGTGACCAGCGTGAAGAAGGGCGACCACGTCATTCCGCTCTACACGCCTGAATGCCGGCAATGTCCATCGTGCCTCTCGCGCAAGACCAATCTGTGCACCGCGATCCGTGCGACGCAGGGCCAGGGTCTCATGCCGGATGGCACCTCGCGCTTCTCGCTCGATGGCAAGAAGCTGCACCACTACATGGGTACCTCCACCTTCGCGAATTTGACAGTCCTGCCGGAGATCGCGGTCGCCAAGATCCGCGAGGATGCTCCCTTCGACAAGGTTTGCTATATCGGCTGCGGCGTCACCACCGGCATTGGCGCGGTCCTCAACACTGCCAAGGTGGAGCCCGGCTCCAAGTGCGCGGTATTCGGGCTGGGCGGAATCGGCCTCAATGTCATCCAGGGGTTGCGGCTGGCCGCGGCCGACATGATCATC
Source organism: uncultured Alphaproteobacteria bacterium (assembly GCA_963831225.1). Taxonomy (GTDB): domain Bacteria; phylum Pseudomonadota; class Alphaproteobacteria; order Rhizobiales; family Xanthobacteraceae; genus VAZQ01. The sequence goes on along the minus strand of CAWHPT010000085.1, from coordinate 80,765 downwards.
GGTGTCGACATCAACAACTCCAAGAAGCAGTGGGGCGAGCGCTTCGGCATGACCCACTTCGTCAATCCGAAGGAGGTCGGCAATGATCTGGTCGCTCACCTGGTCAACATGACGAAGCGCGGCGCCGGACCAGATCGGCGGCGCCGACTACACGTTCGACTGCACCGGCAACGTCACGGTGATGCGCCAGGCGCTGGAAGCTTGCCATCGCGGTTGGGGCCAATCAATCATCATCGGCGTCGCCCCCGCCGGCGCGGAGATCGCGACGCGTCCGTTCCAGCTGGTCACTGGGCGCGTATGGAAGGGCACGGCCTTCGGAGGTGCGCGCGGCCGCACCGATGTACCCAAGATCGTCGACTGGTATATGGAGGGCAAGATCGAGATCGATCCGATGATCACGCACACGATGTCGCTCCCCGACATCAATAACGGGTTCGACCTGATGCATGAAGGCAAGAGCATCAGGAGCGTGGTCCTGTATTGACCGGGTGCACCCGAAAGAACGGATGGAAACGAATCGAAGTCGAAACTCTCGTCGCAGGCTTACCTGCGGGATGGCCCGGCTATGGCCTCTCCTTTTGGCGCTTGCCGTCCAGTTCGCCGATCCGGCAACCGTCGTGGGCGAACAGCCTGCAAACGTGGAGCTTGCGCAGGCGCCTGCTCCCGACGGGGTGCGCCGGATCGCAATCGTGCTCGCCCGCGAACTGCGCGACTTGCCCCCGCCGCTCTCGCCTCTCGACATGCCGCCGGCAAGACGATGGCGTTGCCGGCGCACGGCTTGCCATCAATGACAACAATTCTACCGGACGGTTTCTCAAGCAGGAATTCACGCTCGAGGTAGTCCAGAGCGATAACGGCGATGAATTGGTGGCGGAGGTCGGGAAACGTGTCGACAGCGGGCGTTTCCTTCATCGTCGTCGACGCCAGCCCGCAGACGGTGCTCGCGCTGGCCGATTCGCTCAAGGGCAAACGTGTGCTGATCCTCAATGCCGGCTCCAGCGACGATCGGCTGCGCGAGACGCGATTGCCGGCCGAATATCGTGCACACGGCGCCATCACGCGCCATGCTCACTGACGGATTGGCGCAGTATCTGGTCTGGAAGCGCTGGCGGCGCTGGTTCCTGGTGCACGGGACCGAGCCCGACGATGTGGCCTTCGCCGCGGGGCTGCGGCGCGCGGCAAAGCGGTTCGGGGCGACGCATCGTCGAGGAGCGCCCGTTCAAGTACGAGGTCGGCAGCCGGCGCGCGGACGGCGGGCATGAGCAAATTCAGGAGCAGATCCCGGCGTTGACCCGCAATGCCTCGGCCCATGACGTGCTGGTGGTCGCCGACGAAAGCGGGCTGTTCGGCGAATATCTCCCGTACCGGACCTGGGACCCGCGGCCGGTGGCGGGAACGCACGGGCTGGTGCCGACAAGCTGGCATCCGGCGCTCGAGCAATGGGGCGCGACCCAACTCCAGAACCGCTTTCGGCGACTTGCCAATCGCGCCATGCGACCCCTCGATTATGATGTCTGGGTTGCGGTCCGCTCGATCGGCGAGGCAGCGACGCGTGCCAAGTCGCCGGCGCCGGGGGACCTGATTGCGCATCTCAAATCAACCGACTTCGACCTTGCCGCCTTCAAGGGACGCAAGCTCACCTATCGTGCACTGGGACGGACAACTGCGTCAGCCGATCCTGGTTGCGACCGCAAAGCTGCCGGTGACCGTCTCGCCGCAAGCGGGCTTCCTGCACCAGTTCACCGAGCTCGATACGCTCGGCATCGACAAGCCGGAGACCAATTGCCGGGCCTACGCCCGTTGAGCTCTCTCCTGGACTGCGCGCGGGAAATAGTTGAACGTGTGTCTTGGGAATAAATCACGGAACGGAGGAACGCCTATGCGCAGATTTCAGAGCGGCGTGTTGATGGCGCTGTCGCTTGCGGCTTGGCTGATCACGTCCACAGCGGCGAGCGCCTACACCGTCTTCGTCACCAATGAGAAGGACAACACCGTCAGCATCATCGACAGCGCCACGCTGAAGGTGATCAAGACCGTCAAGGTCGGCCAGCGTCCGCGCGGCGTCACCCTGTCGAAGGATCACCGATGGCTGCTGGTCTGCGCCAGCGACGACAACACCGTGCAGGTCTACGACGCCCGGACCATGGAGTTCGTGAAGAACCTGCCGTCCGGGCAGGACCCGGAGCTGTTCGTCCTGCACCCTTCCGGCAACCCGCTCTACGTCGCCAACGAAGAAGACAATCTGGTGACGGTGGTCGACATCGAGAAGGATACGGTGCTCGCCGAGATCCCGGTCGGCGTGGAGCCCGAGGGCATGGGTATCAGCCCGGACGGAAAAGTGCTGGTGACCACGTCGGAAACGACGAACATGGCACATTTCATCGATACCGCGCACCAATGCGCCCATCGACAACGTCCTCGTCGACAGCCGGCCGCGGATTGCCGAGTTCACCGCCGACGGCACGCAGGTCTGGGTCAGCTCCGAGATCGGCGGCACGGTGACCGTCATCGACGCAAAGACGCGAAAGGTCACGGCCAAGATCGACTTCAAGATCCCGGGCATGAGCCAGGATGCCATTCAGCCGGTCGGCGTGCGCATCACCAAGGACGGAAAGCGGGCATTTGTTGCGCTCGGGCCCGCCAACCGTGTCGCTGTGATCGATGCGGCGACGTTCAAGGTCGAGAAATACCTCCTGGTCGGCCAGCGCGTCTGGCAGCTCGGCTTCACGCCCGACGAGAAGTTCCTGTTCACCACCAACGGTGCATCGAATGATGTCTCCGTGATCGACGTTGAGAAACTGCGCGTCGTGCGCTCGATCAAGGTCGGGCGCTATCCATGGGGCGTTGTCGTGGCGCGCTTCTGATCGCGGCGCTAACTCCGGAGGGAGCCCTGTTGTGTTCCGATTGCTTGCTTGCCTTCTTGACGATCGCGACGACGAGGCTCGTGGCCGCCGCGGATGCGAGGAGGGCGACATGGCACGTTCGAACGTGATCGTTGGCGTCATTGCAGCGTGCATGATTGCGCACGGCGCGCCGCCAGCTGTTGCCGCGGATGCGGCCAATCCGGATTGGCCGTGCGTGCAGCGCAAGGTTGCAACATTGACGTCGTCGCAGATGTGGGACGGCCCGGCCGTCGACGATCTCACGCAATGGCGTGACAACGAGGAGATGCGAAAGCTGATTGCCGTCCTCGCCAACCGTCGCGTGCCACTCGAGGAGGCGGCCGCAGCCATCGCGCGGTTTTCATCGGCGCAGCCGCAAGACCAGCGCGACGACGCGCTCAAGTTGTTGTTCGCGGGCCTGCTCAACATCATCAACAATGACCGCGCCGTCGTGATGAGCGGCATCGAACGTTTCCAGCAACGCCAGAAGGCGCGGGCGGCCGAGATTCGAAAGGCAGGGTGCCGCGATCCGGCAGCTCAAGGAGCGGGCGGCGAGCGATGAGAAAGCGCGCGCCGAGCTGGCCATCGCCGAGGAAAGATACAATTGGGACGTGCGGGTTTTTTCCGAGCGTCAGCAGTCGCTTCCGCTCGCCTGCGAGGTGCCCGTCCTGATCGAGCAGCGCCTGTTCGAGCTCGGCCGCGAGATCCGTTCGCAAATGAATGACTAGCGATCCGCCCGCTCATCGCCTCGGTTGGGTGATGAGATGGGATTGCTCGTCGAGCAGCGGCACGCCGAACTGCAGAAGCACGGCGTCGATGTCGCCCTGCCGCTTGGCGATCAGGACGTTGAGCTGGCGCTTCCAGTCGTCCTCGAGATTGCGCACGCCGAAGGTGATGCGATAGGCCATGCGCGGAACGCCGGCTTCCTTCAGCAGCGGCACGACCATGAGCCTGTCGCCGCCTTTTGAACGCGAAGTATCCGGCGATGGGTCCCCACAGGACGCCGGCGTCGATATCGCCGGATTGGATGTCGGCGATCATGCGCTCGCCCGGCGAATCATGACGACGGTCGACCACCAGCGGATAGGGCTTGGCGAGTTGGATGAGCCCGAGCCGGGCCATGATGTTGGCGGGCGGAGTGCCGGCGACAACGCCGATGCGCTTGCCTCTGAGGCGCGGGTCGGAGAGGCTGTCGACGCCGTCGAGCCCAGTGCCGTTGCGATGCACGAGGGCATAGGTCGAGCGATAGTAGGGGTTGGTGTTGAGCACGAGCTCGTCGCCCTGGGCGTAGCCCATCACCACGTCGCAGCGCTTGGCGAACAGGGTCTGGCGGATGAAGCCGGTCGCCTGCGGGAACCAGGTGTACTCGACCGGCACCTTGAGCTCGGCAGCCACGATCTCGGCAATCTTGTTCTCGAAGCCCTCGCCCTTGTCGTTCGAGAACGGCATGTTGGCGGGGTCGGCACAGACGCGCAGCGCGGTGCGGTTGACGAGGTCGACCCGCTGCCCCTCCGCCGCGCGAGCGGATGTAACGAGGCCAGTGCTCAACAGCACGCATGAGCAGCGCTGCGGTGCTCCTACTTGTCACCGAAGCAAGCCTTCTCGTGCTTTTCCGCGGCTGCGGGCTTTTCGGCCCGCTTGGCCGGGCGCCCGCGCGGCAGAACGCCGTCCGCGCGCGCCTTCAGGTAGACGTAGATGTCCTCGATGTAGCACCTCACGTTGGCGTTATCGCCGAGCGCCGGCATCGCGCTCTGCTTGTCGGCGCGGACCACCTCGCGGCCGGTGGCGACGATCAGCATGAATTCGGGATAGGTCATGGTCTTCAGCGATTCGATGAGGCCGGGCGCATAGGTCGAGCCCTCGCCGTCCGGCCCGTGACAGGTATGGCACTCGGAATGGTACCGGCGGAAGCCCGAGAAGGTGTACCAGTCGACCGTGCCGTCGCTGGTGATGTTGTAGGTCGGGGTGCCGTCAGCCGTTTCCCACTTGCCGTCCTTCTCCTTCTTCGTCCGTCTGTCCGACGGCCTGAAGGCTCGACAGGAGACCGAGGGCGGCAACGAACGCCAATGCAAAGCCAGCTCGCTTCACGAGCAACTCCGAAGGCTGATATTTTCAGATCGAAGCTTCAGTCGGAGCTTCGAGAACCGGCGCAGGTGAGCCCGCGCCGGTCCGCAGTCTGGCGCAGCCGATTACGGCAGCGTGAACACGGTCAGCGCGCCGCCCAGCGCGGTGTAGTCGCGCAGAGCCGCGTAGCCGCCGACCGCGCCGAGACCGTCGGTCGGGTTGGTCAGGCCCGCCGCAAGGCCGATGCCGGCCCAGCCGCCGACGCCCGACAGCACCGCGATGTACTGCTTGCCCTTGTGGCTGTAGGTCATCACGTTGCCGATGATGCCCGACGGAGTCTTGAACTTGAACAGCTCCTTGCCGTCCTTCTCGTCGACCGCCTTGAGGTAGCCTTCGAGCGTGCCGTAGAAGACGACGCCGCCGGCGGTGGCGAGCGCTCCCGACCACACCGAGAACTTCTCCGGCTTCGACCAGACGATCTTGCCCTGGCCCGCATCCCAGGCGATGAAGTTGCCCATGCCGCCGTGGCTGCCGGGCGCCGGGAACATCGACAGCGTGGCCCCGACATAGGGCTGACCCGCCGTGTACGACACCCTGAACGGCTCGTAGTCCATGCAGACGTGGTTGGTCGGCACGTAGAACAGGTTGGTCCGCGGCGAGAACGCCGCGGGCTGCTGGTCCTTGGTGCCGAGCGCCGCCGGGCAGACGCCCTTGGTGTTCTTGTCCTGGCCGGTCTGGAAGGTCGAGTACTCCTTGACGACCTGCGGACGCCCATATTGCGGGCTGTTCTTGTCCATCACGACGCCGGTGGTCCAGTTGACCTTCGGATCGAACTTCTCGGCGACCAGCAGCTCGCCGGTGACGCGATCGAGCGTGTAGCCGAGACCGTTGCGGTCGAAGTGCACGAGAGCCTTGCGCGTCTGGCCCCCGACGTCGATGTCGGCGAGGATCATCTCGTTGACACCGTCATAGTCCCACTCGTCGAACGGCGTCATCTGGTAGGCCCACTTCGCCACGCCGGTGTCGGCGTCACGGGCGATGATCGCCATCGTCCACTTCTGGTCGATCGGCTTGCCGTCCGGCCCGGCGCGCTGCACCGGGTTCCAGGTCGAGGGATTGGCGGTGCCGTAGAAGAACAGGTTGGTCTCGGGATCATACGAGAACCAGCCCCAGGCGGTGCCGCCGCCGATCTTCCACTGCTCGCCGTTCCAGGTCTTGAGCGAGGAATCCTTGCCGACCGGCTTGCCGAGCGACATGGTCTTCTCGGGATCGAACAGGATCTCGTTGTCGGGGCCGAGCGTGTAGGCGCGCCACACCTGCTTGCCGGTCTTCGCGTCGTAGGCGGTGACGTGGCCGCGCACGCCGAACTCGGCGCCGGAAATGCCGACGATGACCTTGTCCTTCACCGGCAGCACGGTCGCCGTATTGGTCTCGCCCTTCTTCGGATCGCCGTTGACGACCTTCCACTTCTCCTTGCCGGTCTTGGCGTCGAGCGCGACCAGCGTGGTGTCGGCCTGGTGGTGGTAGATCGTGCCGTCGGCGTAGGCGAGGCCGCGGTAGACCGTGTCGCAGCACATCACCGGGATGACCGAGGGATCCTGCTTCGGCTCGTACTTCCAGAGGATCTTGCCGTCTTCGTTGAGATCGAGCGCGTAGACGATGTTGGGGAACGGGGTGTGGACGTACATGATGTCGCCGACCACGAGCGGCGAGCCTTCATGGCCGCGCAGCACGCCGGTCGAGAACGTCCAAGCCACCTTCAGATTCTTGACGTTGTCCCGATTGATCTGGTCCAGCTTCGAATAGCGCTGGTTGGCGTAATCGCCGGTCTGCAGCACCCATTGCTCGGGTTTTGCCGATTGCTGCAGCACGTCCTCATTGGCCATCGCCGGCGTCGCAAACGCGATCAAGGCCAGCGATGCACTCGCAAGTGCATGTCTGTGCATAGCGCTACTCCCTTGGATTACAGCTCTGTTAGCGGTAGCGATCTAGCCGGTAGCGATCGTCCGGCGCGTCACAGCCGAGTTGCCATCGGGCGTATCCCGAGGCGAGGGCTACCTGCGCAAATTTAGGCACTATTTTCTGCGGTTCGCAAGGTGAACCTGTCACGTTCCGACAAAAATGAACGCCTGCCGCCGACCGCAAGCATCTGGCAGCTGGCACCTCGCGTATCTTGCCGCAAGATGCGCGAAAGGCGCGCGATCGGAGATTCAGAAGCAGCGCAGCTCCGCCTCGACCTGCGCGCGCTTCAACTCGTCGACCTTCGCCCGCAGCATCGGCATGGTCAGGAACATGGATGCGTTCTTGCCGGCGCGCTGGCGCACGCGCATGACCGTTTCGGCCTCCTCGTACTGATCGTAGGGGAGCAGCGAGGCGATGACGTCGATCGAGCATGAGCACCGCTCGAGCGCGTCGCGCGTCTGCCCGTTGACCTGCATGCAGCCGAACACGTAGTCGGCACGCGCCACCGTCGGATAGTCGTTGGCGGGAAGCTCGGCAGCGCGAGCCGCGCCGGCACCGCAACATGTGACGAGCACGGCCGCTGCAAGCGCTCCTGGCATCCCGCTCATTTCTCGCCACTCCAGAGGTATTTCAGTGTTGATTGTGCGGCGCGCACGTCGTGAGTCGAGATTTGGGCAAGGCCGTCTCGTCGTGCGCCGCGACACAATAAATCTGGTTGGTGCCCGGCGCAATGTGATGCGTATAATGTGATGCGTATAGTGATACGCGACGAGAACCATCGCGGGCTGCCGGTGAAACCAGCCGAAAGGGCGGGTATTCGTCATTGCCATGGTCGAACATGCTGGCTTGCTGGCACGACCACCGTAGCGCCTGGAGGTGGACCATGAGCCGCGGCTGTTGGGCGAAGCCAATTCTGACGGCGGTCGTGCTCGCATGCGCGATGCCTGCCGATCGCCGCCCAGGACATGCTCCGGTTTCTCGATCTCAAGTCGGACGATTTCACCAAAGCCGACATGACGCGGGCCGAGATCGAGGCGGCCCTCGCGGCAGCCGATCCGAGCCAAGCTCGTCGACCTTCTCCGCCAAGCGCCTCAATGGCCTAGATTTGTCGGGGCTCGACCTCAGGCGCGCCAAGTTCCAGGCGGCGCGCCTCAATCGCGCAAACCTTGCCGGCGCCAATCTCGACGGCGTCATGCTGGATCAGGCCTGGGCGCTCGATGCCGATCTCACCGGCGCCAGCCTGCGCGGCGCGAGCCTGTTCGCCACGCAGCTCATGGGCGCGAAGCTCGATGGCGCCGATCTTTCCGGCGCCCGCATCGCCGCCGATCTGTCGCGGGCAAGCCTGCGACGAGCACGTCTCGATGGGGCCGATCTCTCCGCCGACATGCGCAACCAGTCCATGGGGCTGATGCGGGGTATCTTGCGATCGGCCAAGCTCGATGGCGCGAGCTTGGAAAATGCCAATCTGTCGCGCGCCGTGCTCGAGTTTGCTTCGCTGCGGGACGCGAGCCTCAAGGGCGCCAGGCTCAACGGCAGCGAGCTCGCCGGCGCCGACTTCCTGGGCGCCGATGTCGCCGACGCCGACTTCGACAATGCAGATGTCACCTCGACACGGCTCATCGGCCTGCGCGGACGCGACAGGGCGCGCAACCTCGATCGGGTCAAGAATCGCGACCGCGCGTTCCTCGACTTCCAGGCAGAGCCCACGCGCACGGGCAAGGAGCGGCTGGGCGGCAAGTCGAGCGACGAGCAGCGCGTCGACAATTGCAACGTGCCGCTCGATCTGCGCGGTCCGGAACCGCGGCTGGATCACTGCGGAGACGATGTCAGGACAAGTCCGCAGCGCTGACAAAAGCGGCTTCGATTGTTCGGCGGGGGACGGAACGCTGACCTGATCGGCGGAGTTTGAGAACAGCGGCCGAATGAACGCCTTCATGCGTCGCCGCCAATTCCGAAAGGAGCATGCGATGAAAACGAGGTCATTGATCCTGGCCAGCTCGGCAATGCTGGCTTTGAACGTAAGTTTCGCAACGGCCGGTCCGTGCACGGTCGAAATCGATAGTGTCACGAAGACCCTTGCCGCCAAGGACGCCGGCTCGGGTCCCACCCCCGGAGCAGGTTCCGGTGGGACACAATCGTCAGCAACCCCATCAGGCCAGCATCCGCCGACGGCCATCCTGGGCCAGGAAACTCAGGGCAGGGCAGCATCTCCTGAAGACGTACGGCGTCAGACTGCGGGTCAGCCTACTGCAGCGCAACAAGGGACGACCGGCACTGCTGTCAGGGGTGGCGACATGGGTGCGGCAAGCAGCGCGTTGGATCGTGCACGAGCCCTCGACCAGCAGGGCAAGGAAGCCGAATGCATGGATGTTGTGCGAGAGGCCAAAGGACTGGCCGGGCCTCATTGAGCCTAGACGAAGCCGGCGAACGAAGTGCCCATGCGGCTTCCTGCTGCGGGTGCACGTTCGTCGCTCGGGCGGCGACCACGATTCTCGCAAAGTAAGCCGGGACTCAGTTGCGCGAACCGGGCGCCAGGCGCGGCCGGTCGAGTCCCTGCGGCGAGAGCGTGAAGATCTCGACGCCGGTTTCTGTCACTGCGACGGTATGCTCGAACTGGGCGGAGAGCGAGCGGTCGCGTGTCACCGCGGTCCAGCCGTCGGAAAGCACCTTCACGTGCGGACGGCCAAGGTTGATCATCGGCTCGACCGTGAAAAACATGCCGGGGCGCAGCACGATACCCTCGCCCGGCCGACCGACATGCACGATGTTGGGCTCATCGTGAAACAGGCGGCCGAGACCGTGACCGCAGAAATCGCGCACCACGCTCATCTGCTGGCCCTCGACATAGGCCTGGATGGCGGCGCCTATGTCGCCCGTGGTGGCGCCCGGACCGATCACCGAGATGCCGCGCATCATCGCCTCGTAGGTGACCTCGATCAGGCGCTCGGCGCGGCGCGGGAGAACGCCTACTCCGAACATCCTGCTCGAATCGCCATGCCAGCCGTCGAGGATGAGTGTGACATCGACATTGACGATGTCACCCTCCTTGAGCGGTTTCTCGCCTGGAATGCCGTGGCACACGACGTGATTGACGGAAGTGCAGGTGGCCTTGCGGTAGCCGCGATACATCAGCGTCGCCGGGGTCGCATTGTGCGACATGGCGAAATCGAACACGAGCCGGTCGATCTTCTCGGTCGGAACGCCGGGCCGCACCTCGTCGGCGAGCATGTCGAGGCATTCGGCAACCAGTCGCCCGGCCCTGCGCATGCCCTCGAAGGCGACGGGGCCGTGGAGCTTGATCTGCCCGGTCTTGCGTTGCGGCGCCAGCGCCGCGTCGACGTAACTCATCAAGGCATCGCGGCCGCGCCGCCTCCCCGCGGCCCAGTCCGATTGCCGCTGCTCAACCTGCAATGTAAGCGACGACCCGGGCGACGCAAGCGCAGCTTCCGTGCCGGCCGGTCCATCGTCGGTCGCTCGACCGCACTCCGCTTTCGACTTCTGCGCCTCCCTTCGATGGGCGATCAGACAGTGTGAGGAGTGAGCAGCGAGGCTCTCATTGCGAGATCGCAACCGGCTCCGTCACCTCGATGCCGTCGCGGGTGATCCCGCAGCGGTAGGCGATGGCCTCGACACCGGCTGCGCAGGCGGCGTCGAAGGCCTTGCCATAGGCAGGGTCGATGTCGCGCGCGAGCTTGAAGCGGCGGGCCGAGCCGATCTGGATCAAATAGAGCATCACCGCGCGGCTTCCGGCAGCAACCATGCGGCCCAGTTCATCGAGGTGCCTGGCTCCGCGCCTGGTCACCGCATCTGGAAACTCCGCCAAACCGGGCTCCCGCATCAGATGCACGTTCTTGATCTCGACATAGCATGGCGGGCGTGGCGGACCTTCGAGCACGAAATCGACCCGTGAGTTGCTGCCGTATTTCACTTCGCGGCGGACGGACGCATAGCCCGCGAGATCGGGTATCACGCCAGCCGCTATCGCCTCGGCGGCCAGGGCATTGGGATGTCCCGTGTTGATCCCGACCAGCTCGGCGCCGCTGCCCAGGTCGACTTCGATCAGTTCCCAGCTATGAGCGAGCTTTCGATTGGGATTGGCCGATTGCGACAGCCAGATCTGCGCACCAGGTGCGGCGAGGCCGATCATCGATCCGGGATTGGCGCAATGCACCGTCACCATCTCTCCCGAAGGAAGCTCGACGTCGGCGAGGAAGCGCTTGTAGCGCCGCACAAGCATGGCTGGAATCAGCGGCGCAGCAAAACGCATGCCTCATCCCGCGAGTCACGCGCATGCTTCCGCGAGCAAGGCGAGCGTCCGGTCGAGCGCAAGCCTGGCGCTGGCGCCATGGTAACCAGCCGGGCGATGCCAGTCGTTGAAGCCGTGCTCCGCCGGATAGACATGGACGGGAACGCCGGGGTGCGCAGTGCGGAAATTCGCGACATCAGCGGCAGAGACGCGATGGTCGGTTTCTGCGAAATGCATCAGCACCGGGCAGCGCGGCGTCTCTCCTGGAACTGCTTGCCGATATCGGAGGGGTAATGCAGGCTGCTGCATCGGCATCGAGCCGGCACGCAGCGAGCCACGCGGCGGAGCCGCCGACGCAAGATCCGCACGATCCCGACGCCGCCGAAGGTGTGCGCCGTCGTGATGGCCGCGGCTACGTCCAGCATGATCTCATCGTAGTCGATGCGGGCGCGAAGCTCGCGCGCGCGTCCCAGGACGACCGTGCCTAAAACCTGGCCGGATGGGGCCGCCCGGTAGGCGTCGAGCGTGTGCCCGTCGCTGGCCTGGAGGCGTTCTATCTGCCCCACGATGCAATGCAACCTGCTCGAAAAATCGAGGCCGTGCGAAACTCTGCGCGCTTGGAACTATATGCGGCCGGGGAGTTGTCCTCACCGGAAGAATGAAGCACTACGCCGCCGACGCGCGTTTCTTGCAAATCTGCCGCTTGAGCTCGAGCGCCTTCGCGGACAGCTCGTCGTCTTTTGCTTTCACGAGAAAAGCATCGAGCCCGCCACGATGATCGACGGTCTTGAATGCATGGGCCGACACGCGCAGCCTGACCGAGCGGCCGAGCGTATCCGAAATCATGGTGACGTTGAGCAGATTGGGCAGGAAGCGCCGCTTGGTCTTGATATTCGAGTGGCTCACCTTGTGCCCGACCTGAGCAGTCTTGCCGGTCAGATCGCACCGCCGTGACATTGACAATCCTCGGACTTCTGAGTTGTCGGACCAGATCCCCGCGCACATTTGCGGCAGGACTGCCGAGCACTTGAAGGTTCAATTGGACCGGCGGACCTATAATCAGCCCATGGAGGGTCGTCAAGCCGCGTGCATTGCGCGTTCCTTGCTGCGCGACTATCGGCCGGCTCCGCTCGAGCTCGAACTGCCTTGATCGGGTCAAGATGCCGCGCCAAAGGGTATGCGGCTCGCAATAAGTAACATGGGTCGGGTCCGCCGTGCTCATCGGCCCTGCTGCCCGGGCGGTTGCAAATGACAAGCCGCTTTTTGCAGAGGACTGCACGCGTGAGCTTTCACCGCCTCGCCGGGTCGACGGTTCTTCTGGGTGCAGCAGCGCTCGCGATCACCATCGCGGACGCCGTGCACAGTCATGGTTTTGCGCAAGGCAAGCTCGACGCCCGCTACGCCGTCACCTTGGGCGGTATCCCGGTGGGACAGGGGACATGGGTCGTCGTCATCAGCGATGACCAATTCACCGCCTCCGCGAGCGGGGCGACTGCCGGCGTGATGCGGATATTCGCCAGCGGGCAGGGTCAAAGTGCTGCCCGCGGGAGTATCTCCGGCGGTCAGCTTGTCCCGTCGACATACGAATCCAGCATCGTCACGGACCAGAAATACGATCAGGTTCAGATGATCATCAGTGCCGGGACGGTGAAGCGGTCCATTGCCGAGCCTCCGACGGTTCCGAGTCCGGATCGGGTACCGTTAACCGACGCCCATAAGCGCAACGTCTCCGACCCGATGACCGCCTCGATCTTTCGGGTTCCCGGCAGCGGCGACACCGCGGTTCCGCAGGCCTGTCAGCGCACGCTTGCGATCTTCGACGGCCGGATGCGATACGATCTGCGACTTGCTTTCAAACGATTGGAGCAAGTGAAATCGGAGCGGGGCTATCAAGGAGCCTCGGTGGTCTGCGCCGTCACCTTCTCGCCGATTGCCGGACATGTCCCTACCCGCGCCGCGATCAAGTATCTGGCTGACCTGCGCGACATGGAGATGTGGCTCGCCCCGATTGCGGGCACTCGCGTGATGGTTCCTTATCGGGTCGCTGTGCCGACTCCGATCGGAATCGGGGTCCTGCAGGCGACCCAGTTCGTTTCGGTCCCGCAACCCGGGAAGTCGAGCGCCAAGACTCAATGAGACGCAGTGGCAAGTCCGGCGGTCGGGCGTGGTAGATTTCTCCCGCTCGGCATGAAATATGGTCTTGACAAGTCGCCTTGCCTTGGGAGTCGCTCGCAGCCGCGGCCCGTTAACGCGTTGATGATCCCCCGCTACAGTTCTCGTACCGCCGACCACCCCATCTTGTGCCGTGCGCCGGAGCTGACACGAGATATTGGCGTGAACGAATCCGTCAGCAAACGAGTCAGCGATTCGGGCGCGATTCGTTCGGGACTCGTTCCACAGGTTAACCACAGGCGCCGTACGGTCGTTTCCCTGTAATATTGTGGCACATAATATTGTGGCACAGATAATGGCACTCGATTCTTGCTCGGAACTTGCACGAGAGCTCGATGGCAATGTCAGAACGGCGCAGCTGCTCGCGTGACTACTGCACTACCATATGACGGGTGTTTGCGAGAAATGGGTGGAGCCACTATCTTACGTCCGGGCAGATGGACGCTGGGTTGCTGGCGCCGTGCCGTCCGAGCATGAGAGGATCGCATTCAGCAACGTGGGGCGGATGAGCCATCGGACCGGCGCCACCCGCCGCTCAATGAGAGGCTCTGCGCAATCTGCATCTCGCGCCCGGCGTGGAGTGGCGGATTACGGCGAAGAGAGAGCCTGACCCGTCGCACGCAAGCAGGGTAGCGTCCGGAGTTCGATATCCCTATAAGCATTCCGCCCCGTTACGGACCAATCGAGTTGAGATCCTGCATAGTCCACGCATATCGGCGGCGCCGGCCGTTCGATGACGAGCTCGAGCCGAACCATCGCGCCTATATCTGACGCGCACCGGGTGCGCATTTAATCGGTCAGGAACTCTGGTTGCATTCGTCGATGTCCATCTCCTTTTCTTCACGGACCAATCGCGATGCTGGCGCTCGTGGCGCGGGAGTTACTGCCGTGCTCGGTCCGACCAATACCGGCAAGACCCATCTCGCGATCGAGCGTATGCTGGGCCATTCGTCCGGCATCATAGGCTTGCCGCTGCGCCTCCTGGCGCGTGAGGTGTACAACAAGGTGGCCGAGCGAGCTGGCGCCGATGCGGTCGCGCTCGTCACCGGCGAGGAGAAGATCAAGCCACCGAATCCGCGCTACTGGGTCTCCACGCTCGAGGCGATGCCCCGCGATCTCGACGTCGCTTTCCTCGCCATCGACGAGGTCCAACTCGGCGCCGATCTCGAGCGGGGGCACGTTTTCACCGATCGCATGCTCAATCGCCGCGGGCGCGAGGAGACGCTGGTTCTCGGCGCTCAGACCGTGCGGCCGATGGTTGAACGGCTCCTGCCCAATGCGCACGTCCTGACCCGGCCCCGCCTGTCGCAACTCTCATTCGCGGGCGAAAAGAAGATCACGCGGCTTCCGCGACGAGCGGCGATCGTCGCGTTTTCTGCCGAGGAGGTCTATTCCATTGCCGAGCTGATCCGCCGCCAGCGCGGCGGCGCTGCGGTGGTCCTGGGCGCGCTGTCTCCGCGCACCCGCAATGCCCAGGTCGAGTTGTACCAGTCCGGCGATGTCGAATATATTGTGGCTACCGACGCCATCGGAATGGGACTCAATCTCGACGTCGACCATGTGGCGTTTGCTTCCGACCGCAAGTTCGACGGCTATCAGTTTCGCAAGCTCAATCCGGCTGAGCTTGCGCAGATCGCCGGCCGTGCCGGCCGTGCCACGCGCAACGGCACCTTCGGCACCACCGGGCGATGCCCGCCGTTCGAGACCGAGCTGGTGCAGGCGCTCGAAAGGCATTCGTTCGAGCCCATCAAGGTACTGCAATGGCGCAACACCGCGCTCGACTTCTCCTCGATCGGCGCGCTGCAGGCCTCGCTCGCGGAAACGCCGAAGGAGAGCAGTCTCACCCGTGCGCCCATTGCCGAGGACATCCTGGTTCTCGATCACGCCGGCCGTGACGACCAGATCCGTGCGCTCGCGAAAACGCGGGCGGCGGTCGAGCGGCTCTGGGATGTCTGTCAAGTGCCCGACTATCGCAAGATATCCCCGGCCACTCATGCCGAGCTTGCCACTACGCTTTTTGGATTCCTGATGCGGGAGGAGACCATTCCCGTTGACTGGTTTGCCCGCCAGATCGAGCAGGCCGACCGCACCGACGGCGACATCGACACGCTCTCGAACCGCATTGCCCACATCAGGACTTGGACCTTCGCCGCCAACCGCCCCGACTGGCTCGCCGATCCCGAGCATTGGCAAGGCGTCACCCGCGCGGTCGAGGACAAGCTGTCGGACGCGCTGCATGAGAGACTCACCGAGCGGTTCGTCGACCGGCGCACCAGCGTGCTGATGCGCCGGCTGCGCGAGAATACGGTTCTCGAGACCGAGATCAAAAAGAGCGGCGAAGTCGTGGTCGAGGGTCACGCCATCGGCCGGCTCGATGGATTCATCTTTACGCCGGACACCTCGACCGCAGGCTCGGAGGCGCGCGCGCTCGCCGGCGCCGCGCAGAAAGCGCTCGCCGGCGAGATCAACGCGCGAGCAACCCGGCTGGCGCACGCCGCGGACGGGCAACTCGTGCTCGCCGCCGACGGTATGTTGCGCTGGCTCGGGCAGCCCGTCGGCAAGCTCGTTATCGGCGAGGAATTGCTCAAGCCGCGCGTGCGCATCGTCGCTGACGAGCATCTCACTGGTGCGCCGCGCGATGGAGCGCAGGGGCGGCTCGATCTTTGGCTCAAGTCTCACATCGAGAGGGTGCTGGAGCCGTTGTTCCGGCTCGCCGCTGCCGACGACGTGACCGGCATGGCGCGCGGAATAGCGTTTCAGCTGACCGAATCGCTCGGCGTGCTCGAGCGCCAGAAGGTGTCGGACGAGGTCAAAGGGCTCGATCAGACAGCGCGTGCGACATTGCGCAAATACGGCATCCGGTTCGGGGCATATCACATATATGTGCCCGCGCTGCTCAAGCCGGCGCCGCGCGCTCTCGCCATGCAACTCTGGCGGCTCAAGCATGGTGGATCGGAGGCCAGGGGTCTCGAAGCGATCGAGCAGCTCGCCGCCAGCGGCCGTACTTCGATTGCGGCCGACCACGACATTCCCAAGGTGCTCTATCGCACTGCCGGGTATCGTGTGTGCGGCGAGCGCGCCGTACGCGTCGACATCCTGGAACGGCTCGCCGATCTGATCCGTCCGGCGCTCGCGTGGCGCGCCGGCGCCTCGGCAGTAAAGCCGCCCGGCGCAATCGATGGCTTCGGCTTCACCGTCAGCGGCGGCATGACCTCGCTGGCCGGCTGCTCGGGCGAGGATTTTGCCTCGGTGCTGCGCTCGCTCGGCTATCGGATGGACAAGCGGCCGAAGCCGGTCGACCCGCCTCCACCGGCGCTGGCCGTGTCGGCGGAGCCGCCGCCATCCGGACAGGCGCTGCCGCAAGAATTGACGCCGGCGCCGGCAGAAGCGATGACGGCGGAAGCCGTAGCGCCGGACGCGTCAGAATCGATCCCTCCCGAGCAGCTGCCTTCGGAAGCGATCCCATCATCGGTTCCCGCTGCTGCAGCTGATGCGCAAGCCCAGATCGTGCCGCAGGCCGCGGTCGAAAGCGCCGAAGTTGCAGGTGACTTTTCACACGGGCCGGCTGCCAATGCGGATGCGGTCGGGTCCGGTGACCCATTTGACCCCGCCGGCGTTTCGCCTGGGCAGGCCGAAGCCATCATCAGCGTGCAAGCGCCGGCCCTTGCCGTTTCCGGGCAGCTCGAAACCGCGGGCGCGAGCATCGAGCTTTCGGTGCAGGAAGCTTCGGCCGAGAGCGCTCCCGGCCGCGAGGTCGCAACCGAGGAATTGATCGAGGTATGGCGCCCCGGCCGGCGGGATGAGCATCATCCGCGCAAGCCGCGCGAGCGTCATGCGCGTGGGCGCCGGCCGCAGCCACAAAGCGGGGGATCGCCGGCCGCCCCCGCCGGCAACGGAGCGGTTGCGATCGATAACCTTTCCGAGACGCCGCCGGCAATACCTTCTGCCGACGCATCCCCACCGACCGAGCCGCGCCCGGGCGGCCGTCGTCGTGGCGAGCGGCGCACCGATCGCAGCGAGCTGCCCGAACGTGCGCAGCAATCGGATCGCCCGCCACATCGGCAGCACGCCGGTCGGGCCGAGCGAGGCAATCGCGATGCCTTCCAGCGCAGCGGGCAGCGTGGCGAGCGTCCTCCTCGCAGCGACCGTGCCGACCGCCAGTCTCGCGGTGATCGACCCGATCGCGATCCAGAGCTGCGGGAAAAATACATCAAGGGTCGAGGAGATGGCCGCCGCGATCGCGAGCCCGATCCAAATTCCCCGTTCGCCAAGCTCGCGGTGCTGAAAGAGCAGCTCGAGGCGAACAAGGAGCCGCGCTGAGCCCGTGCCTGGCTTGGATCGCCAGCGTATCGACAAGTGGCTTTGGCACGCGCGGATTGTGCGCACACGCCCGGCGGCGGCTGCGCTCGCCGCCTCCGGGCACGTGCGGATCAATGGTCGGCGCGTCGTTGCCGCGAGCCACGCGGTTTGTTTGGGCGATGTGGTGACGGTCGCGCTCGAGCGCGCCGTACGCGTGCTCAAGGTCGTCGGCTTCGCCGAGCGCCGCGGCTCGGCCGCTGCCGCCAGCACACTCTGTGAAGCCATAAATCCGGTAGAGGCGCGGGCAATCGAAAATGCGCCGCCGCTGCCGGCCCGGCGCGAGGCGGGAGCGGGCCGCCCATCCAAGCGGGATCGGCGAGCAATCGAGCGCTCGAGGTGGGAAGACCGGGACTGATCAATGAACGGCGCGCGCAGCACCCCCAAGGACGCTTGCTCCACCGCTTGCTTGCAATGGGCGCTTGCGCTACTAGCGCGTTTTCAGGCGAACTGGATGCCGCATCCGGACGTCTGCTGCAGCCGACCTGGATGCGACACTGCCGATCTTGAATCGAAGCCTGGTCGGCAAGCGCTCCCACTCGAGCGCGCCTAGCTGCGGTTTACCGGGGGCTGCGCAAACGCGCCGCATGGAACGCGCCGAGACGCGTTCGGAGTTTAATGAATGACTTACGTCGTCGTCGAAAGCTGCATCAAGTGCAAGTACATGGATTGTGTCGAGGTGTGCCCCGTGGATTGCTTCTACGAGGGCGAGAACATGCTCGTCATCCACCCCGACGAATGCATCGATTGCGGCGTGTGCGAACCGGAATGTCCGATAGACGCGATCAAGCCCGATACCGAGCCCGGACTGGAGACATTGCTGAAGCTCAACGCCGATTTCGCGAAGATCTGGCCCAATATAACGGCAAAGAAGGACCCGCCGGCCGACGCCAAGGAATGGGAAGATGTGCCCAACAAGCTCGAGGCGCACTTCTCGACCAACCCTGGAACCGGAGATTGAACCTGGCACAATCCGGCGATGTTCCAGCACTTGCGGCGCCAGTGTGCGGCCGGGCATCGATTGGCCGGCAGGGCTATACCGCGCCCGCGGTCGAAAGCCTGCACGTTAACTGCCGTGACAAAAATGTAATGTCATAATACCGGGAATCCGGCCTTTTGCAGGGCCGCAAGGCTTTGATTTATACGAAAAATGTGCTATATGACGTGGGAATGAGCAGAGCAACGCACCCGAGCCGCTCCCACTGGGGAGCATTATTTTTCGGGGCCACGCTTACGCTTCCGAGTAACCCGCAACTAGGGACGTGAGATCCACGCAAAAGCCGTGGCAGGAAAAACGCGCCATCGGTCGAAGAAGACCGCCGCCGTGACCCGGCGGACCAAGAAGACCTCAGCCGGCGTCCGCCGGAGGGCATCGCAGGCTCCCCGCGCCACCTCGCGTCGTGGGGCCCCCGTAGCCAAGACACCCGTCCGCCGCAAACCGGACGAAGGAGCCACCCCTGGAATGACCAGCAAGAAGACCACCCAACGGCAAGGCTTCAAGACCAACGAGTTCATAGTCTATCCCTCGCATGGCGTGGGCCAGATCGTCGCCATCGAGGAGCAGGAGGTTGCGGGCGCCAAGCTCGAGCTCTTCGTCATTAATTTCGTGAAGGACAAGATGACGTTGCGGGTGCCGACAGCGAAGGTCACGTCGGTCGGGATGCGCAAATTGGCCGAGGGACCGCTGGTCAGGCGGGCGCTCGAAACGCTCAAGGGCCGTGCCCGCATCAAGCGCACCATGTGGTCGCGGCGCGCGCAGGAATACGAAGCCAAGATCAATTCCGGGGATATCGTCGCGATCGCCGAGGTGGTGCGGGACCTCTTCCGCTCCGACACCCAGCCCGAGCAGTCTTACTCGGAACGCCAACTCTACGAGGCGGCGCTCGATCGGCTCTCGCGCGAAATCTCGGCGGTGCATCGCATCACCGAGACCGAGGCGATCAAAGAGATCGAAGGCGCGCTCGCCAAGGGCCCGCGCCGTGGTCCCAAGCCGGCGGAAGGCGAGGACGAGGAGGCGGTCGTGGAGGAAGAGGCGGCCTAGTCATCGCACCCTGCTATCATCGCGGTCCAAAAGCCCGGCAAACGCCGGGCTTTTGCCATTTGCCGGTCCAGGTTGCCCCTCCCGGGGGAATTCCGGCATCGGCCGCAGCGTCTCGCGCAAGCCATTCCCGCATAAGGAGAAAGACCGAGGAAATGTCCCGGCTCAGCCATAATTAAGCTCGCTTTGCCGGGACAATGACACCGGTTGGGGAATGATTGCGCGAGGGGGGGCATGCGCGAGCTTTTCAAGCACGCTAGCGGTCGAGTACTTGTGTGCATCGCCGTTCTCGGTGGGGCGGCGGTGGGCGGTATAGCTGCCGGCTTCGCTGCGCGGCCGGGGCAGCCGCCGGAGATTTCGGCGGTCGTCGCCGAAATGTCGGCGACCGATATGGTCGATCTGCGTTTTCCTGCCGATTGGGTCGAAGCCGCGAGTCCAATGCCCACGATGCTGGCCTTTGCGTCGGCCGACGGCGCCATGACGCTGTTCAACCCGAGACCCACTTATCCAATCTCTGAAGTCGAGGCTTCCGCGGCTCCCGCGGAAGCGCCGCCCACGCCGAAGGCTGCGGCCCAGACCTCTGCACCCGCCAAGGTCGCACTTGCTTCGGTGTCCTCCAAGCCGGCGGTTCTCGTCCACAAGCGGTCGAATGCGGTCCTCAACAATTCGCAGATCGCCAGCATCAAGAGGCGGCTCAACCTGACGCCGGACCAGCAGCGTTATTGGCCTGCGGTCGAGGTCGAGCTGCGCAAAATGGAATACAAGAAGGATGCATCGGGCAAGCCGACGCAGGGAACCCGCACGGCCTCGGTCGACATCAGCAAGGTGGATGTCGAGGGACTCAAGTCCGCCGGCTTCCCGCTCATCATGAGCTTCAGCGACGACCAGAAGCGGGAGCTCAAGTCGCTCGCCCATCTTCTTGGCCTCGAGAAGGTGATGTCGACCTTCTGAACCGAAGCGCACCGTCAACGCTCGCAGTCATGAAGAAGCCCGGCCGGCACGCCGGGCTTTTGTGTTTGGCGCCGCAGTCGCTTTGCGGAAGCCCATTCCACGCTGGCGGTTTCGCTGTAGACTTCGTAGCCGACGCCTGGATCGGCAAACAACAAGACGGGAGACGGACATGGACATGAGCGTCAAAGTTGGTGCCGCCGCGGGCCATCAGAAAACCGAGAAAACCGAAGCCCGAGCGGCTGCGCGAGGACCCAATAGCAGCGATCTCGACGCCTGGCTGGAGAAGGTCGAGGCACTGGGCGAGCTCAAGCGCATCACCGCAGAAGTCGATCCCGATCTCGAAGCGGCGACCATCACCTATCTGGTCGGCAGCGAGAAAAGCCCGGCGCTCCTGTTCGAGAACATCAAGGGCCATCCCGGCCATCGCGCGCTCTACAACATGATCGGATGCAACCTGTCGCGCTTCTGCGTGATGATCGGCGAGCAGCCGGTCGATCACCCGCTCGAGGCCGTGCAGATCCTGCAGCGCAAGCTCGGACGCAAAATGCCGCCCAAGGAGGTGTCGCCCGACGCAGGCGATCTGCAACCAGAACATCGTCGAGGGCGAGGACATCGATATCCGCATCTTTCCCGCGCAGCGCATGTGGCCGCTCGACGGCGGAATGTATCTGGGCACCGGCGACGCGGTGATCACCAAGGACCCCGAGACCGGACGCGTCAATGTCGGTACCTATCGCATGATGATCAAAGGCCCGCGCGAGGTCGGCGTCTATACGTCGCCCGGCAAGGACGCCACCATCGATCGCGAGAAATGGTGGAAGATGGGCAAGCCGATGCCGATCGCCGCCGCCTACGGCATCGATCCCCTGCTGTTTCTGGTGGCCGCAACCAGCCTGCCGAAAACGGAATGCGAATACGACTACTATTCCGGCATCAATGGCGCCCCGATCGAGGTCTTCACCAGCGAGCTGACCGGCTTGCCGTTGCCGGCGCGGGCCGAGATCGTGCTCGAGGGCTTTCTCTATCCCGATGAGACCTTCGCCGAAGGACCATTCGGCGAGTTCACCGGTTATTACGGCCGGCCGAGCGGCGCTACGCCTTATATGCGGGTCGAGCGTGTGCGCTACCGCGACAATCCCACCTTGACCTGCGCGCTGATGGCGGATGGCGCCGCAAACGAGGCCGGGCTGTTCTGGGCGGCGCTGCGGTCCGCCGGCATCTGGGCCGACCTGCAAAAGCTCGGCGTCCCCGGCATCCAGGGCGTATGGTCGATTCCCGAGGCTGCCGGCTGGGGCATCACGGTGGTCTCGCTAAAGCAGATGTATGCGGGGCATGCGCCGCAGGTCATGGCGCTGGCGGCGCAATGCACCGCTGGCGCCTATTTCGGGAAATACGTGATCGTCGTCGACGACGATGTCGATCCCACCAACGTCCATCAGGTTCTTTGGGCGATGGCGACGCGCTCGCGACCGGCGCAATCGATCGACATTCTGCGCGAAACCTGGAGCACTTATCTCGATCCCAGCTTGAACCCGCCGGAGATCCGTCCGTGGGGATCGAAGTGCCTGATCAATGCCTGCATGGACTATCGCTTCATCAAGACTTTCTCGAAGCGGACCAAATTGTCCAGGGACGCCTACGACAACGTCGTGGCGAGATGGCAGGAGCTGGGGTTGAGCGGCAGCCCGCCCGCCGTTTCCGTGTTCGAGGATGAGAAGACTGCGCAGAACATGACGCTGAGCTACACGCGGCGGCCGAACAGCAGGATGGCACCGATCGGAACGATCACGCTGATCGCGGTGGCGGTGATCAGCAACGCGCCCAGATCGGCATAGTCGCCGCGCTCGATCGTGAACACCTGGTTGAGATATCGGGTCTGCAGCTGGCCGGCGACCAGCGCCATGTTCATCAGCGAAGCCATCAGCGCGAACCAGGTCGCGCGATGCCCGGCCGGCGCGTAATACGCGATCAGTGTGAGCAACGGCACCATGCTGAGCTGCGCAAACGGTGATGCGGTGGCGGCGTCGACCACCGCGATCGTGCGCGCGCCGAACCCGAGATTCTCCTCGGTCCAGTGATGCAGCCCGTAGAACAGCCCGATATTGGGCAACGAAAGGATCGCGCCCGCGACGGCGATCCAGAACAGCACCGTGGTGACCGAATACTCCGTCAGTTGCTTGCTGAATATCCATAACGCCGCGAATGCCAGGATTGCGCCGGTCTGGCGCAGCGTGCCGTAGAACGCCTCGTCGAACTCGAGAACATCGAGCGTCCACCAGAAATATCCGTCACCCACTCCCGGGGTGGCGCGGAACGCGAAGATGATGAGGGTGGTGTAGAAGATGGCCCGCCTGGAGCGCTCATCGAGCTCGCGCGTCACGAAGACGAGCATGGCGATGATCACCGTCATCGAGAGAACGAAGATCACTTCTTGTCCGAACGGAATGCCGCCCAGTGCAATTGCGAGCACGGTGGCGCCGAACGCCATGCCGCCGCCGAGGATACGCCAGTCGGGCGACCGCGGAACGGCCTGCTCCGATCCGATCAGCAGCACGCCCGCGACCGAGATCGCCGGCACCAGCAGAGCCGAGAGGAACACCGTCTCCCGATCGACCACACCGGCAAGCCAACCGGCCGTTCCGGCCACTGCGAGAATTCCGAACGACAGAGCGAGCCGGCCCAGCACCTGGACCATGCCGAGCTCGGCGCGGATATCATCGTCCGGGCGTGCTTGTCCGCTGTCGTCGACGCGCGCGACGACCTCGGTCGACATGGCGTCTGCCACCACGTCCTGGATCACGGTGCCGATGACGATGAGCAGGGCTCCAAGCAGGTAGAGGTGATCGGGGCGGGCAAACACCAGCCAGCCACCGGCGGCGCCTGCGAGCACGAGGAGTCCGCTGGCGGTGACGGCAGCGCCGATGATGATGTAGGACTTTCGCTGCGAGCCGAGGATCGGAATGCTGTCGACCAGCTCGCCGAACACCATCTTGATGGTCCAAGGCAAGCTGAGCCACACGCCGATGCCGGCAAGCTCGGCCGGGCTCAATGTGAGCCGTTCCTTGATCCACATGTCGCGCGCGACGTCGATGATGCCCAAGGCCCCGTAGGCGAAATAGACCATCACCAGCGGCAGATAGCGCAGCCGGAACGCCAGAGCCGGCCGTAGCAGACCGGCCAGCCATCCCGGGTACCCGGACCCGGATGCAATCGCGGCTTTTTCGCCCGAGCTCATTTGCACGGACCTCGTCGGATGCTCAAAGGCGCAGGGCAGCTTCGGGCGG
Source organism: uncultured Alphaproteobacteria bacterium (assembly GCA_963831225.1). Classification (GTDB taxonomy): domain Bacteria; phylum Pseudomonadota; class Alphaproteobacteria; order Rhizobiales; family Xanthobacteraceae; genus VAZQ01. Next base: position 56,810 of record CAWHPT010000085.1, on the reverse strand, counting down.
AGTGTATTTGAGCTTCAAGGCGTCGGCGACGGCCCGATACGTGATCTTTCCCTCGCAGACGTTGAGTCCGCTGCGCAGATGCGGGTCTTGGCCGAGCGCCCGGCGATAACCCTTGTCGGCGAGCGCCAGCACGAAAGGCAGCGTGACGTTGTTGAGGGCGAATGTCGAGGTGCGGGCAACCGCGCCCGGCATGTTGGTGACGCAATAATGCACGACGTCGTCGACGATGTAGGTCGGTGCCGAGTGGGTCGTCGGCCGCGAGGTCTCCGCACATCCGCCCTGATCGATGGCGATATCGACGATGACGGCGCCCGGCTTCATCGCCTCGACGGTTGCGGCAGTGATCAGCTTCGGCGCAGCAGCGCCCGGAATGAGCACCGATGCGATCACGAGGTCGGCGCGGCGGCACAGTGTCTCGATCGCGTCGGCGGTCGAGAACACCGTGCGCACGCGCGCGCCGAGCTGACTTGCGAGGCGCCGCAGCACCTCCGGGTTGCGATCGAGGACCGTCACCGTCGCGCCCATCCCGGCGCCGATCAACGCCGCATGGCCGCCGGCCACGCCGCCGCCGAGGACGACGATATCGGCGGGCGGCACCCCGGGAACGCCGCCGAGCAGAACACCGCGGCCGCCGTTTCCCTTCTCCAGGCAGTGCGCCCCGACATGCGGCGCCATGCGTCCCGCGACCTCCGACATCGGCGTCAACAAAGGCAGCGTGCCTTGCGCGCTCGTCACGGTTTCATAGGCGATGGCGACGACCCCCGAGGCGACGAGATCGGCGGTCTGCTCGGGGTCGGCTGCGAGATGCAGATAGGTGAACAGGATCTGTCCGGACCGCAGCCTGGAGCGCTCGGACGTCAGCGGCTCCTTTACTTTCACGATCAATTCGGCGCGCCCGAATATCTGGTCGGCAGCGGGCACGATCTCGGCACCGACGGCCTGGTAATCGGCATCACTGAGCCCGGCTCCGAGGCCGGCGTTTTTCTCCACGATAACCTGGTGGCCGCCCGCCGTGAGCTCGCGCACCGTCGAAGGCACCAGCCCGACCCGGTATTCGCTGTCCTTGATCTCCTTCGGGACGCCAACGAGCATCGTTATTGCGAAACTTTCGGCTTGAGGCCGAGCGTCTGGGCAATGGCGGTGATCTTGGCGCGCTGACCGTCGATGGAGGCCGCGAACTCGCTGGCACCCCCCGGATTAACGACCTGCGCGGTGGCTGAGAGCCGTGCCGATACTGCCGGATCCTTGGTCGCCGCCACGATGTCGGCTCCGATCTGCTCGATCAGTTCCTTCGGCATGCTCTTGAGCCCGAACAGTCCAACGAGACCATCCACTTCGAGCGCAGGAAACCCCGCCTCGGCCGCGGTCGGCACATCGGGCAGGATCGGCGCGCGCGTGCGGCCGTTGACCAGCACGGTCTTGATGCGCCCGGCTTGCGCCTGCGGCTGCAGAATCGCATAGGACGCCATGTAGATCTGGAGGCGGCCCTCGCCGACATCCGTCGCAGCCTGGACGATGTCGCGGTAGGGCACCTTCTGCAGGCTCAAACCGGTGGTCTTCACGAAATAATCGAAAGTGAATTCGGTGATCCCCGGCACCACGGCGGCGTTGAACTTGCCGGGTTCGGCTTTCGCGCGGGTCACGAACTCCGCCATGGTGGCGATCTTCATCAACTCCGGCACGCCGACGGCGAGGATGGTGTTCGACACGCGGGCGATCGGCACCAGGTCGCCCGGTCCATAGGGCAGCTTGTCGTAGAGGAACGGATGCACGGTGAAATTGCCGCTGGGGGAGAACAGCAGCGTGTGATCGTCGTTGGCTCCCAGAAACGCCTGGATCGCCACCAGACCGTCACCGCCGGGACGATTCTCGATCACCACCGCCTTGCCGCCCCAGCGCGCCGGCAGCCGCTCCGAGAGCAGCCGCGCGCCGATATCCGCGCCGGCGCCGGGACCGAACGGCACGATGAATTTCACCGGCCGCTGCGGCCAAGCCTGTGTCTGCGCGCGGGCCGTCGGCGTCAGCAGCGCGGGAATTGCGAGAACGGCGATGGCCAAGGCGAAGGCGCGACGTATCGACATTTCCATGATCCCAAGACCTGGGGCGAGACGAGAGAAACGCTAGCCGCTCTCTCCGGCCGGTGCAACGATCACTCCTCCGACTTACCGAAGCGGACCGACACGCTTCCGATCGGATCGACCTCGAACGCGATCGTGCTCTCGTCAGGCTCGATCGTAAGCGGCGGCACGACCGAGCCGGTGATGATGATCTCACCAGCGCGCAGCCGCTCGCCGAAGGCCGCGAGCACATCGGCCACGTGACGCACGATCTCGATCCATTGGCCGGTATTGCTCTGTGGATCGGCAGTGCGCGCGGTTTCGGCGCCGCGCCGCAGGATGCGGCAGGTCAGGCCTTCGGCTGCGCTGCCTGCGCGCGCCGGCTGTTCGCCGAGCACCACATGGCGCTGGTAGATATTGCCACCCAGAATGCGCTCGGGATCTTCGGGTGGGGTGTCGAGATCGACCAGCTCGATCGCCGGCGAGATGCCGGCGATCGCCGCCTGCGCGGTGTCGCGGTCGCTGCCGGCGGTAAGGTCGCGGCCGATATGGACGGCGATTTCCGGCTCGGCCACCGGCTTCGACCAGCCGGCGAACGATACGCTGTCGCCGGATCGAACCCGGCCGCTCCGCAGCAGGAAACCGACCAGCGGTGCGGAAATCTCGAGGCGCGCGAGCATCGCAGGCGCGGCGAAGCCCACCTTCCATCCCAGCGCGCGGTCGCCGGCCTCCATCCGCCGGCGCCGCAGTGCGAGCTGTGCTTTCATGCCGCGGGCGACGCGCGGGTCTTCCCATGATTTCATCGCGGCCTCCTTCTCGTGCCGTCATCGCAGCGGCCATGTCGTATAGCTGAAGCTGCTTACGAGCGGCGTCTTCGCGCCGACAAACCTGTTTGCGCGCTCAACTCTCCGGTTCGGATTCGTAGCCGGAGGCCTCGATCGAGCCGGCGCCCATCCAGCCCCATACCAGCACGACCTCCTGATCGGAGGTGTTGTTGAAGCCGTGCCAGCAGGTGCGCGGTGAATAGACCACGTCGCCTTCGCCCGACGGCTCCTCGCCCTGGTCGGTATAGATGTGGCCGTGGCCCTTGAGCACGATGAAGAACTCGTCGCAATTGTGATGGCGGTGGTTCTCGTGCCGCGCGCCCGGCTCGAGCACGGTCCAGCCGACGACGTGATCCGCGCCGGCGGACTTCTTGTCCACCAGGAACTGCACCTGCATGTCGACCCAGCCGTCCTTGCGCTTCAGTCCTTCCACCTTCGGCACGTCGCGGATATTGGTGCGATACATGCGCGCGGGTTTTGCCGCGGCCGGTTCGAGCGCGGATTTTTTTGTCTTGCGAACGGGTTGTTTCAAGATCGGTTCTCCCGAGGCGTGTGGCGGATGCAACATTCCGGGTTTCGCGAAGCTCGTTATCGGGCGGCACATCGCGCCGACTCGTTGGCTCCATCCGAGCTACGACGATTGACCTCCCAGTCGGCGATAGACCTCGTGCGCGGTGACGAAATCGCGATGATCGATGCCGAGCCCGCGGCAGGCGTTCATCATCTCGTTCGCTGCGGCCGCCAGCGGCACCGGGCTGCCGAGCTTGCGGCCGAGCTCGAGCGCCAGCAGCATGTCCTTCTGTTGCAGGGTGACGTCGGCGAGCGGGACGTCGGGCATTTTCCCCTCCAGGATGAAGGGGCCGCGATAGCCGAGCACCGGCGAGGCGGCAACGCTCTTGAGCACCGCATCGACCGCGACCTCGCGCGCCACTCCGCCCTTCTCGGCGAGCGCGACCGCCTCGCCGAAGGCGATCACCTCGACCATGAGCAGCAGGTTGACCGCGATCTTCATCTGCACGGCGAGGCCGCTCGTTCCGATATAGGTCACCTTGGGACCGATCGCGCGCAGCACCGGCTCGACCCGCTCGAAGGCGGCCTTGTCGCCGCGCGACCATGAGCGAGGCATTGCCCTGCGCGAGCGTGACCGGGCTGCCCGAGATCGGCGCGTCGAGCATCGCCACGCCGTGCTGCGCGAACTCGGCCGAGATGGCGCGGCTCGCGTCCGGCGCGATCGTGCTCATGTCGACATAGATGTCGCCGGGCTTCGAGGCCGGCGATGATGCCGTCCGTCGCCGAGCGCCACTGATCGCACGGCAGCCGCATCGGTCACGATCGAGAACACGACCTCGGCGGTGTCCGCCACGGCGCGCGGCGTTGCCGCCCATCGCATGCCCGCCTCGATCAGCGCCTCGGCCTTGTCCCTGCTCCGGTTCCAGCCGGTGACGGTGTGTCCCGCGGCCATGAGCCTGGGGACGATGCCGGCACCCATCGCGCCGAGCCCGACGAAGCCGATGTTCATGCAAGCACCCGCACGTGCGAACTCGTGTCCCGGCCGAGCGCGCGCTTGCGCGCGAAGAGCCGGGACCCAACAGGGGCCAATCAGACTGTTGGGTTCGTTCTGCCAAGACACCGGACGGCCTCGTTGGCTTCGTTCGGCCAACTGCCGGCGTGAAGTGTCGTTTCGCTCATGGGTCCCGGCTCTTCGCGCGCAAGCGCGGGCCCGGCCGGGACACGAGGCAGCGCCGAGAAATCGCGGTCGCGCACGCCGATGTCCAGGCGGTGGTTCACTGCACAGTTTTGGAGAATGCGCCTTTCATAGATGGATGCTGTAATATTGTCAATTCACTTTTTGCGACATTCACGTTTTGCGACATTCAATTTTTGCGACATTCACTTCTTTGCGGTTTTATCCGGAGCACACACGCGTTGTCCGCGACCGCACGGCTGCGCGTCGGTTACGGATCACGAACGCGACCGCGGATTTGGCAGCCGCCGCGCGCGGAAGTGACCCTCCGCTATTGAGCTGGCGTGTACCAGATCGGCGAGGTGTAGGCGCGCTCGATCGTCGTCATCGGAATTTCCGGCGCCGGCTTGATGCCGAAATATTTGGCGTCATACGCGGTCCAGCGCGGCGTCGGGATTTCAATGACGCGGCCGTAGTAGAAGGCACGTTGCGCGGGATCGAAATCCGGGTCCCTCCAGACCGCGATCAGCTCGGCCGCCCCGATCGTGTTGGTCCAGGTCGCGTTGGCCACGTCCACCGTATTGCCGACCGGCGGCAGCTTGCCGTCGCCCCCCGGCCTGCGGTCGCCCGACCATGCCACGTCGTAGACCTTCTCTTCGAGCTTGCCGTCCCTGGTCAGCCAGCCCTTGACGATCTGATAGCGGTCGAGGTTGGCGCCGATCGGGTCCTTGAGCGCGGCGACGAGGAATGTCGGTGACTTGCCGGCAGGCGCTGACCTGAGGTCGCCGCCCATGGGGACACCCTTGTGATAGCCGATGGCGCCCGGGCTGCGCGATTGCGCATCCGCGGCCTCGAAATCCCAGCCGCCGAAAAAGCGGACCATCATGCGCGGGCCGGTGGTGGCGTAGGTCTCGCGGCGCTGCATGGCATCGAAGAGTGCTTCGCGTGTATTCTCCGTGGCCCAGACCGCCGCGTAGCCGCTGGAGGTCTGCTCCCAATCCATGATCGTGGCCTTCTCGGTCTTGACGAACGCATGCGTCAGCCGGGTCGGGCTCGGCTCCGAGCTCGAAGTCTTGCCGAAGAAATTGTCTTCCTCGACGGCGGCGAGACCGGTGTGTGCATCGCTGGAGCCGATCATGCCGAACTTGTAGGGATTGGTGCCGAGCTCCTGCTCGAGCTTGAGACCGAGCTTGAGCGCCGAGCGGGCATATTCGTGTTGCAGCATTTCCGGCGTCTTGAGCTCGCTGAGGTCCAGGTTGCCTTTGTCCCACCTTTCGAAATTGGCAAATTCGTCGTTGGGAGAAAGGAAAGGATGGGTTTCCCCGTCGCCTTTGATCTGGGTCGCTTCGTAGAGGCGCTCCCACCTCGCGCGCGTCTCGGCGTATTCGCGATCGATCGGCCTGCCGGTGAAGGACTCGATGATCGGGAACATGCGGCCGTTGCTCAAATTGCCGTTGTGAGCGATGGCGAGCACGCTGCCGCCGGTCTTCTCCTCATAGGCGGCCATCCACTTCCACAGGTCGCGCGGATTGTCGCTGCCGAGCGGCCGCAGCGTCGTGAACGGCTCGACCACGCTCGCCCTCGCCCCGCTGTCGCGGAAGATGACGTTGCGATGCAGGTTGTTGCCGCCGGTGTTCGAGGTCCACTCGTAACCGATGAAGGCCGTGAAACGGCCCGGGTCGTTGGCCTCGTCGGCGGCCTTGATCGTCTCGCGCCAGGCAGACCGGTAGGCGGGCGTGCCGGGAAGAGACGCGAGCGCCTTTGGGAAAGTTGCCTTGCGAGAAGCTGACGATGATCTCTATCGCTGCGTCCGCGCCCCTTGCCGCTCTGAATCATGTCGTACCAGCGGCGGCCGGTCGGGTCCGCCAGCATTTGCGGATTGCCCTGCAAACAGTTGCGGGAAGAAGCCCATATTGTCGGAGTGATCGGAGACCACGAGGAAGTCGAGCGGCCGGGAGAGCCTCACCGGCTGGCCGGTGGACGACGTGATCTCCTCGCCCCTGCCGAAGCGGAAGGCGTCCTTGGGCGAGAGCCGGGCGCCGAAGGCTCCCGCATCCATCGAGAACGCCGTGTGCACGTGGGTGTCGCCGAAGAACGGCCGCGTCGGGAAATTGCGTCCCGCATAGGGGGAGTACGGCGGCTTCTTGAACGCCTGCTCGGCCGCTCCCCTGTCCAATGTGCCGGCGTCCTGCGCCGATGCCGGCAGTGAAAGACCGGCAGCCAGCAGGCCTGCAACGGCAGCCTTACACAGGAATGTTTTCACCATCAGCTTCTCCCGATATTCTCGTAGAGTTCAACGAAGCGCGCCAATTGTCCGTCCGAGCCGTAGAAACGAATGAGGCCGAGCCGGTGCGCGTCGCCAAAGGCCAGCCGGCCGCTGGCGATTTCGCCGATGACGGTCTCGCCCGAAACCAGGACCGCATCGCCTGGTCGCGGACCCGAGACATGGACCTCGGTTCTGGCGCGCGGCTCGGTCGACCTGAAAACGTGTCCACAACATCGGCTCGACCAGCACGAGCGAGAACGAAAACGGCGACGACGTCTCACCCGACGCCACGCGCAGCGACTCCGCGAGGCGCTCCATCGACCTCACCGTCGTGCGATATCCGAGCCCATAAAGATGATCTGTCGCTGCGGGTTCGGAATTCCGGCGGGGCAGGCGCCTCTCGGCAACCGCAGTCGATATCGCGCCAATGACGTGCAAAGCATCGGGATAGACCCAGTTGAGAATTCCGCGCGCCAGCGATACGTCGTCATGATAACCGCAGGCCAGGCTCGCGGAGGGTGACGATGCCGTCGCGAGCACGGCCGCCAGCATTGTGACGCGCGCAAATCCCGGGAAATTGCGTGAGTCTTGCAGCATGCTGCGCCCCTGGAACGTCTCATCACTATAAACGCGCGTTGTGCGCTTGAAAACAGGGCCACGAGCCATCGCCTGCTCGGTCGAGATGGTGCGGACGCACCTTTGATGGTTGATCGAATTCAAAACGTTGCGACCCGCGCAATCACCCAGAACATCGCCACGCTGCCGATGACATAAGGCGGCACGAGCTCCGCCCAGCGCGGGAACGGCAGTCGGCTTCGCCGGATGACAGCAATCAGGGCGAGCACGGCCGCGACGAACAGCAGCTGGCCAGCCTCGACGCCGAGGTTGAAGAACAGCAGCGCCACCGGGATGTGTCCCTGCGGCAAGCCGACTTCGCTCAAGGCGCCCGCGAAGCCGAAACCGTGCAGCAGCCCGAACGTGAATGCCACGATCCATGGCGCGCTTGCCGCGAGGCCTTTGCGGCCTCGACGTGCGTGCACGATCTCCACCGCGACGAATGCGATGCTCAGCGCAATGACCGCCTCCACCGGTTTCGACGGCACGTGGACATACCCCAGCGTTGCCAGCCCCAGCGTGATGCTGTGCGCCACCGTGAAGGCTGTCACTGCCTTCACCAGCTGCCACGTGCCGCGCGCAATAATGAGCAATGCCAGCACGAACAGCAGGTGGTCGATGCCAAGAAGGATGTGCTCGACCCCGAGCTTGAAATACACGCCGGCGACGACCGAGCCGCCCTGCTGCACGGGAATGGTGGCGCCCGGCTGCTGCGGGGTCAGCCGCTGCACCCAGTTGCTGCCGTCGGAGAGCTCGATCCGCACCAGCGCGTCGGTCATGGTGGCGTTCAATCCGGCAATCCAGACCTTCTGGCCGGACAATGGCTCGACGGACCGCAGCCGCCACGTCTGAACGGCCGCGTCGCCTGTCATGCGTGTTGCCATTGGCACGATGTTTTCGGTGTGACCGGAAAATCCCACATACAGCGCCAGCCGCGCATCCCCGCGCATCGGCGTCTTGAACAGCACGCTGAACTCGCCCGGCTTGTCCTCGCGCAATTCGAGGTATGCCGGCCGCACTTCGTGCGCGCACGCAGTTGCAAGGAGCAACCAGCCCAAGCCGAAGAACGCAGTCGTTACGGCGGCCCCCTTCAGGGATGTGCGCCTGATCCGATCAAAAAACCTGCGGCGGCAACGAGACCGATTCATCATCTCGGCCCAAGTGTCGTCGCGGAGGACCCAACCAGCAACGGCTTCACGCTTTCGTCCACGATCACGTCGTACCTGCTGCGCAACCCCGCGAGATATTGCTCATTCGCCGCCTTTCCCTGCTCGCGCCGCCACTCCTCCAGAACCTGCGCGCGCACCTCGGCAAGCGGGCGAGCTTGTGGCTCGCGCAATGCCGATACGCGCACCAGATGCAGGCCGTAGCCGGATGCAATCGGTCCGCTCCAAGCCCCCGGCGTCAATGCGAGCACCGCTCGCGCAAAGTCGGGCCCGAACGCGGCTGTCACCGCCGGTTCGTTCACGTCATGGAAGGCCGGCTCCAGCAGCGATCGATCCCCCATGACGCCGGCGCGCTCGGTCCCGTCCGCCTCCGACAATTCCAACAGCGCGCGCTTCGCATCCGCCGCCGGGTCGTCTCGACCTGTGGGATTGAAATAGACGTGCATGAACGACACGCGCGCGTCTGTCTTGAAGCGGTCGAGGTTGGCCACGTAGATTTGCTGCAGATCGTTTTCGGTCGGCTCGGCCAGACGCAAGGTGTCCTCGATGAGGAAGGTCAGCTTCTGGGCAAGCCGCCGGCGCACGATGATGTCGTTCTCGTCGAGCTTCAGCTCGCGGGCCTCACGCGCGAGCAGTTGTTCCTTCAGAAGATCCGCCACGAGCCCATGCAGCTCCGCATGCGTCGGCTCGCGCCGCCACTGCCTCGTCCAGGTTTCCCTGAGCCACCGCACATCGCCCTCGCCGATGTGCACCGGTTGCGACCTGCTCCGATTTGCGCTCTCTTCGCCACGATCGAGCCAGGCGTAGGCACCGAACAGGACGGCTCCCACGATCAGAAAGTGAAGCAAAGGTTCTCTCAGCAGCTTCATGAGAATACCTCCGGCTGGTTACCTCGAGGCTGCCGGAAACGCTTTATCGGCGGTCGGCGAGGACATGCGACGGGTGCCTTGCATCACCGCGGCGATTCTGGCGACGCACATATGTGATCAGCGCTTCCGGGCGCTCAGCCTTGACCTTGAGCGCTGCAATGAGCGCGTCTTCGGCGTCGACCATGATACGGTCGGCTTTTCCTTTCAGGTTGAGCCCGACGGTGAACTGCATCGGCACCTCCTTCGATCCGATTCCCGGCAACCGGAAGTCTAGCCGCCTCGAAACCCTTATCCTTCGCGGAATTCGCAACAGTATCCGTGACCACAAGCCGCATGGTGGCTTCGCCGGCACGACGTGCCCGGGGCCGACCCGCGGTGATATCGTTGCAAAACGCCTGCGATCACGATCGCGCAAGGCACGTGGTTCTGGTATCGGAATAACAGGACGGTCCGGTCGCGGCAAGGCTTCGACCGGCACCTACGCAGACGATCAAAGCCGCACCGATCCAAGTCGCCAATTCGATCCAAGTCGCTCGACGATCGAGACCAGGGAGGACAAAGTCATGATTTCTCCACGCACGACAACGATAATGCTCGCCGCCGCGCTGCTCGCGCTGCCGAATCTTGCGAACGCGCAAACCCAGCTGGTCGTCGCCATGCCGACGACGCCGCCGAACATCGTGCACATGCCGATGCACATTGCCAACGATCTTGGCCTGTTCAAGAAGGAAGGGCTGGAGATCAAGGTCGTCGAGCTGGCAGGCGGGGTCTACACCTACCGCGCCGTGGTGGCGGGCAGCGCCGATGTCGCCTCGGCCTCGGGGCCGTTCTCGGTCGTCGGACGCGCCAAGGGCGCTATGACCAAGATGATCCTGGCGAACATGCCGAAGCTCGAAGCCTCGATGATCGTCAACAAGGACATCAAGACGATGGCCGATCTCAAGGGCAAGCGCATCGGCATCCAGGAGCCGGGCGGCTTTGCCGACGTGCTGGCGCGCGGGGTCCTGCGCGCGGCCAAGATCGACCCCAAGGACGTCAGCTTCGTCAGCATCGCCACGGAGGACGTGCCTGCGCTCGTCGCCGGCCAGGTCGATACGGCAATCCTGCATGTCGAGCAGGAAATGATCGCGCAGAGCAAGATCCCGAGCCTGCACGCCATTGCGCGGCTGTGGGAGATCCAGCCCGACAACTTGTACAACGTGATGGCGGTGATGGAGAAGACGATCCAGGACAAGCGCGCTGCGCTCAAGGCCTTCGTCAAGGGACACATCGAGGCGACCCGCCTGATCTATACCGACAAGGCCAAGGTGCTGCCGATCATCGTCAAGTACACCAAGCTGCCGGCGGACGTCGTTGCCAAATCCCTCGACTTCATGGTGGAGGAATGCATCTGGGATGCCAATCACGGCCTCGGCCCACGGCGGGTGGAGTATACTGCCAACCTGATGGAACGGGTCGGCAATATCCAGAAAGGCAAGACACCGAAGTATGAGGAGCTCATCGACCTGTCGTTCGCCAACGAGGCGATCAAGGAGGTCGGCGAATGGAAAGGGCCGGTCTGCCCGTCGGACGGCTGATGGTCGATGGGTTTTTCGGATAGGATCATGCGATCTGACGAGCACTAGAGAGCATTCTCCGGAAAAGTGGAGACCGGTTTTCCGCAGAAAATGCGACCAACATTCGAGCGGGAGCGATTGCGATGACCGTTGCCGATGAGGTTCGTGTCAGCGGGCTCGGCGTCGAGCGCCGGCCGGCGGCCATCGCCGCGCCGCGCAAGCCGCCGTTCTGGCAGCAGCGGGCGTTCTACCGCTACGGCTTTCTGGTCTTGATCCTCACGGTTTGGGAATTGGTCGGGCCGCTGGTGAGCCCAATTCTCTTTTCCTATCCCTCGAAGATCGCGGTTGCGTTCTACGAGCTGACCTTCGTCACCGGCGAGTTGCCCTACTATGCGGCCGAGAGCCTGCAAGTCCTGTTTTACGGGCTTGGTTTTTCGATCCTGGTCGGCGTTCCACTGGCGGTGCTGATGGCGCGCGTGAGGCCCATCGACTGGGCGCTCGATCTGCCGATCAACGCGCTCTACTCGACCCCGATGGTCGCGCTGGTGCCGCTGCTGGTGCTGTGGTTCGGCATCTACATGCAGGCCAAGGTCATCGTGGTGTTCCTGTTCGCCGTGTTCCCGATCCTGATCAACACCTATCAAGGCGTCCGGGAATGCGACAAGAACATGCTCGAGGTGGCGCGCTCCTTCCGCTCGCCGGAATGGCGCATGTGGCAGGATGTGCTGCTGCCGTTCGCGCTTCCCTATATCGCCGCCGGCATCCGGCTGGCGATCGGCCGCGGGTTGGTCGGCATGGTGATTGCGGAGTTCTACACCACGATCAGCGGCCTCGGTTACATGATCACCCGCTATGCGCATATCTTCGAGACCGACAAGACGTTCGTGCCGGTGATCCTGTTGATGTTCCTCGGCGTGTCGCTGACGTCGGCACTCAAATGGGTCGAGCGCCGGATTGCGCCCTGGAGCCGGGCCGAAGCGTGACGAGGCCGGGCAGGGGGCGGCGGGACAGCGCATGACAACGATGGCATTACCGGAGCGGAGCGACGTTACGGCGCAACCCGCAGCTTCGGCGGCACGCATACGGGTCAGATCGCTGGCGAAGCGTTACGGCACGCTCGAGGTGTTTCGCGGCATCGACTTCGATGTCGGAGAGCGAGAGGTCGTCGCCATTGTCGGGCCGTCGGGGTGCGGCAAGACCACGCTGCTGCGCTGCGTGGACGGCCTGCTACCGGTCGACGAGGGCGAAATCTGGTGCGGCCGCGAGCGGGTGCTCAATCCGATCGCCGGGATGGCGATGGTGTTCCAGCATTTCGGTCTGTTTCCGTGGAAGACGGTTTACGACAATGTCGCCTATGGGCTGCGCATGGCCGGCGTTGCGAGCACCGAGATCGCCGCGCGCGTGCCCGCGCTTCATCAAGCTGGTGGGGCTGACCGGCTTCGAGCAGGCCTATCCCTACCAGATGTCGGGCGGCATGCAGCAGCGCTGCGGGCTTGCCCGTGCCCTTGCGATCGAGCCCAGCGTGCTTCTGATGGACGAACCGTTCGCCGCGGTCGATGCCCAGACCCGCGAAATCCTGCAGTTCGAGCTGCTGCGCATCTGGGAAACACGCCCGACCAGCATGATTTTCGTGACGCACTCGATCGAGGAGGCCGTGCTGATGGGCGACCGGGTCTTCGTGCTGAAGGGAAGGCCCAGCAGCATCCAAAGGATCGTCACCGTGGATGTGCCGCGGCCGCGCACCCGCGACACATTGCGCCAGCCGCGCTTTGCCGAATTGCGCGAGCTGGTGTGGGGCACGTTGATGAACGAGGCGAGCGAGGCTCAGTTTCAGGTCGCGGGCTGATCGCGATCTCGACCGCGAAGGGGCCTTCGCATCTCCTGCTGCCGATCATTCCCGCCGATACGCGGCCGGGGCGCTGAGCGTTTCTCTCACTCCACCACCATCTGGCCGCCCGCCGTGTTGGAATGCCGCTGTGGGCTCGATCCTTTTTTGCTGCCGATCGCCGAGCCATCTATCGATTTCCTGGCGGTATGCTATATGACAGCTATGGCAAGCAAAGTCTCGACCAAAGACAAGCGCCGCCCGTACCACGACGGTGCCTGTCACCACCATGGAGGAAATACCGGTCCTGTCGTCGAAGGAACGCGAACGGCTGTTGCATTCTCTTGAACAGGCCGAAGCTCGCATCAAGGCCGGAAAGGGAATTGAGTACCGACTCCAAGACCTTCAAGGAGCGTCTTTTGCGCGTCTACCGGGCCGGCAAGCGATAGTATTATGACATATCGCGTGCGTGTCGATCCGGCCGCACAGTCGATGCCAGCCGATGCAGTTACGGCTGCGGACCTTCGCAATTATGATCATCGTGCAGCGACTTTGAACAACATAGATGCGCTGATTGAGTGCTCGCTCAGTACGCACGGTCGCATACCCTTCATTTCGAACGGAATAGTTCGGCTACGCCCCGTATCCGAGGAGACAGCTCGGATCCTATCAGGCAATCCGCCACGCGCTCATGAGCACTCACATAGCGCCCGTGCTCCAGTCGTAGTGACTCAATCGCGCTTACCCATTCCACCGTGCGACGGTTGCGACTCGCCAAAGTGCCCCCTCACTCCACCACCATCTTCACCTGATCGCCGGCCTTGACGCGGTCGCCGGGCGCGAGCCCGTTGAGCACGCGAAAGCGCTCGAGCGCGCGGTCGCTGGTCGCCATGCGGCTCGCCAGCCGCTCGACGGTATCGCCGGGCTCGACGGTGACGATCCTGATGTGCAGCGGCTTCGCCGCCTGGCTCTCGGCCAGGCTCATGCGGCGGAAGCTGCCGACCGATTCGCGGAACGCGCGATCGGTCTCCGCGTTCATGCGCTTGGACGCGAAGATGAACCGGTAGACGTCGCTGCCGAAGCGCACGGCATAGAGCCGGAACACCCATTGGTCGCCCTTGGCGGTCGCGGTCGCCGCCGGCAGCCCGTTGATGACCAGTTCCTCGACCGTCTTGCGGTCGATGTTCTCGATCCAGCCGGAGGTCAGATATTCGGTCAGCACCTGCTCGGCCGGCACGCGCACGACGTCGAGCCGCAAGGCCTGGCCGCCGCCGTCGCGCACGCCCAGCACCGCCTGGGCGGTATTGTCGAGCGAGAAGCCTTCCGGCGCCGCGAACGTAAAGCCGAGCTTGGGATGCAGAAAACGGCGTCCACGCACGAAACCTTCGCTCGGGTCCTCGCCGTAGACCAAGCCATCGACGCCGTCGAGATAGGCCGCACGCTCACGCTCGCCGGAGCCGGGCGCGCTGAACTGGCGGGCGTTGCTCTGCGCGTTCTTGATGCGCTCGGGCGTAGCCGGATGCGAAGAGAGGAAGTCGGGCGCGCGCGGGTCGATGTGGGTCTGGCCGGGATTGGACCTCAGCTCGGCATTGCGGCCCATCGCGGTGAGGAAGCGCACCGCGCCAAAGGGATCGTAGCCGGCGCGCGCGGCGATGCCGACGCCGATGCCGTCGGCCTCGAGCTCCTGTGCACGCGAGAAGCTCGCCAGCGCGATCTTCGACTTGGCGAGCGCCAGCGCTCCGGTTTCCGGATCGCTCAGCACGTCCTGGACCACGCGGCTGACCAGCGCCACCTGGCGCGCCTGATCCTCGCGCATGGCGGCGTGGCTTGCGATCACGTGCGAAATCTCGTGCGAAAGCACCGAGGCGAGCTCGGACGTGTCGTTGGCGAGCGCGATCAGGCCGCGCGTCACATAGAGCTGGCCGGTCGGCAGCGCAAAGGCGTTGACCGCGGCCGAATTGAGGATGGTCACGCGATAATGCACGTCCGGCCGCTCGGACGCGGCCACCAGCTTGGCAACCGTCTGGTTGAGCAGGCCTTCGAGCTTGGGATCATCGTAGGAGCCGTTATAGGCGGCGAGGATGCGCTGGTGCTCGCGCTGGGTTGGAGCGGACTGCTGCTCGACCTGGGTCGGCGCTCCCGGCACGCTTCCGGTCGGCGCGCCGATCGAAAGGAGCGAGGAGCTGCATCCGGCGAGCAGGAGCCCGAGCGCGGCAATGAGCGACAGCGGGCGTCCGAGGCCCCTGCCTGCCGTCATTGCCGGGCTCGACCCCATACGCGCCAAGTGAACGGCGTTTCCCGGGCGCGGCGCAGCACGCGGCTTCGCGTGATGCGCTGCAGATCCGGGATCGCTCCGGGCGCCGGAAACGGCCGGACATGAACGCGCGCATGGGCCAGCCGTCGACGCTTCCCCGCGAGAGGCGGGGGGACCAGGAACCGGCTGTCGTCTCTCTTTCGCGTGCACGATCAAATGTCTTTTGTCTCTCTTCAGTTGCGTTCGGCGATCTCGATCTGCTCCGGGCGAATCGCCTCGATCCGCGGCCCGTTGCGTTCCTCCATCCACCCCCGCACCCGCAGGCGGCGATTTTCGAGGTTCCTGGGCTCGACCCCGGCGCCGGCGAAGCGGCGCTCATTCCGCTTCGCAATGGTGACCGTCAGCGCCTGCGACCATCGCCGCCCGAAATTGAGATAGATGGTGCCGCCGCTCTCGCGGACCGACAACACTCTGCCTTCAACCACCGTGAAATGGCCCCGCTCGGCGGCAAGCTCGTCCGCGCTCTCCGCCCGCCGAACGACATAATACTGTTCGGCCCAGAGGCCAAGCCTGGATGTGCGGGCCGAGCGTTCGCGCGCCAGAAGCTCGTTGGCGCAGGGCCGCTCCCCGGCCTCGGCGGAAACCTGGGCAAAGCCCTGTGCCAGCATGTCGTGCGCGGCCGAGCGCCACACGCCGTTCTTCACAAACAAGGCATGGGCGAGGATGCGGCCGTAGCGGTCGGCGGCGGCACCATTGTGGCGCAACTCGACATCCCGATCGGCCAGCATCGATTGCAGCGTGGTGCGGGCGGCGAGTCCGGCCTCGGCACGCGCGCCGGTTTCGCCGGACCGGGGAGGGGGTGGAACCTCGATGCCGGCGAGCCGGATTTCTCGCCCGTCATCGAGCAGGAAGCTGCGCCCGTCGGTGACCGCCGTGACCTTGCCACTGCTCGCGTTTTCGAAGTGGCAACGAGTTGATGAAGGCGGATTGCCTTGGGCGCGGACATCGGCAGGCGATCCTACAATCGCGGCAGCCAAGCCGCAGATCCAGGAAAATCCTGCAAAACCAAGGTTCCGACGGCCGCATCGCGCGCGCATGGGCAAGGAAACGTCCGGAATCCGGCGGCACTGCGGCGAGTCACCAAACTGAGATCGAGCGCACGATGTATCAGCGACCACGCCAGGCCGGGATTTGACGGAAGCGGCCGCCCTGTGCACGGCGGAGCTTAGTGGAGAAGCGGAAGCTACCGGCTTGATCATGGCTCCCGCGCGACTGTCTCATCGCGCGGTGTTTGCTCTTGAAGTATATCCATATAGGTATAGCTCATGGCAGACGAGAAATCGATCCGACGACCGCTGTTCTGGGAAGGGTCAGCGAAGAGGGATTTCAAGCAGTTCCCTACGGCGGTTCAGAAGGACATGGGAGTTGCCCTATTTGTCATCCAACTCGGCTCTACGCCGCCCTCCGCCAAGCCATGGAAGGGGCTCGGCCCAGGGGTATACGAGCTGATCGAGGACCATCGTGGCGACACCTATCGTGCCATCTACACTGTCAGGATCGCAGCCAGCATTTTCGTCCTGCACGCATTCCAGAAGAAATCGAAGTCAGGAATCAAGACGCCCAAGAGGGATGTGGATCTGATCGAGCAGAGACTGAGGGCGGTTATGGAACGCCACCGCGATGAGAGGAATTGATGACATGACCCGCAGGACGAAGGATCGCGGCACCGACAACGTTCTTGCCGATCTTGCATTCCCTGATGCGGACGAGCTCACTGCCAAGGCCATCCTGGCGAAGAAGATCAATGATATTGTGGTGGGGCGTGGCCTTACCCAGGTCGAGACCGCAGACTTGCTCGGCATGCCGCAGCCGAAAGTGTCATGTATCCGGAACTACAGGCTCAGGGGCATCTCGCTCGAGCGCCTGATGCAGGCTCTGACGGCCCTTGGTCAGCACGTCGAGATCATCGTCACCGCGTCAACCAAGAAGGTTCCACCGCGAATTGACGTTGCCGCGTGAACGACATGACGCCTGCAGGATTCAACGGCCGAGTCCTCAACTAAACCGTGCCCTGTTGGCGCTCACTGCCCCGGCACGCCGATCGCGACCGGCCGCACCGGCGAGCCCGAGCCGCCTTGCGAGCGCAGCGGCAGGATGAAGGTGCAGGACAGCCAGACCTTGTCCTGGGCCAGTTCGCCGAGATTGGCGTTCTGGATGTTGTGGATGCCGGCCTGCACGAGGTTGTGGTGATGAATTGCGAACGGAAGCTCGGGTGGCGTGCCGATAGGCGCGGCCGCCCGGCCCTGCAGCTGACCCTCGTTGACGGGATCGGTGAACGGATTGTCGAGCGCGACCAGCACCACCGCCTTGCCCTCGATATATTTGGCGGCGTCGTAGGAGAGACCGGGACCTTTGGTGTAATACGCCTTCTCGATGTCGGGATCCTTCCAGCCGTCGCCCCAGCCGGTATGGATGTAGAGCACGTCGCCCGGCATCAGCCCGCGCTGCCCCAATCCTTGCGCCTTCAGCATCGCCTCGATGTTCTCGGCGGTGACGAGCTGGCCCGGCTGCATCGGCCTGCCGCCGCCGAGATGGGTTTTGGCGTCGAGCAGCACCGCCGTCGTGATGATCGGCGGCACCTTGTCGATGCCGAGCTTGTGCAACGGCGAATCCGGCTTGGGCTTCACCTGCGCTGCGTGTGGCCGCCGTAATAGGTAGCGCGCGCGGACGGAAACTCGCCCTTGCCGTCCCAGGCTTCCGGCAGCACCGCGAAATGGCCGAGCGCATCCATTTGCGTTCCCTGCGCGCCCGCCTCGCCGCTCACCGCCTCCTCGCCGTTGAAGGCGTGGCGGGTGCCGGGAATGCCGACGGTCGGCCGATACTTGTCGACCAGCGGCGTGCCGAACGGCGATTGCGGCATGGTGTTCGAGCGGACGTGCGAGACCTCGTAGGACTTCGATCTCGGGTTGGACAGATGCGGCGCGCAGCGCGCCCAGGTGGCAGGTCCGAGCGTATTGGCCATGCCGATCTCATCGCCGGCAGGCCAGGGCGGAAGTGACTGCGCCCCGGCCGCGAGCGCGCCCGCCAGCATTGCGCAAGCCGTGCCCAGTGCACGAACGACCCTGCTTCTTCTTGTCATGCGTTGCTCCCTTCGATCATCGGCTTCATCGTCGCAACATCACGAGCAATTTGTCGTAGGCCGCGCGCGCGTTCGGGAAGGTGCGTGCAAGATCGTCGAGATAGCGATCGGTCACCGGCCGCAACTCCTCGCGCCATCGCGCCATCGTGCCGCCATCCGGGACGATGATCTCATGTCCGGGCCCCGCCGCACCCTGCCGGACCGGCCGGTCCCACTTGTCCCACAGCGGCCCGAACTGCGCGACCCATGCCGCACCGGACAATTCGTCGATCGCTGCGCGTATATCCGGCGGCAAGCTCGCGTATTTCAATGGGTTCATGACGATGAAAAATGCCGACGAATAGAACTGCGTGTCGGTATGGAACTTCATATGGTCATTGAAGCCCTGCAGCGGATTGCCCCAGTTCGTGACGATGCCGTCGATGCGGTTGCTCTTCACGGCGTCCATGACTTCATGGACCTGCAGAATGACCGGCGTGGCACCGACATGCTCCAGCGCGGCCGCAACCGTCTTGTTGGGCGAGCGCAGGCGCATCCCCTTGAGGTCCGACGGATTCACCACCCGCTTCGCGGTCGTATGAATGAGGCCCGGATTGTGCACGAACAGCGCGAGAACCGTGTAGTCCTTGTATTCGTCCGCGAGCGTCCCATCCTTGTACAGATCCCACAACGCGCGTGATCCGCTCGCCGCGTCCTTGACGACGAACGGCAGCTCGATGATCGAGCTGCCCGGGAAACCGATCGCCCTCGGCGCCGCGCAGCCCGAGCGCGATGTCGACGCTGCCGGCTTTTACCTGATTGGCCTGCTCGAAGATCTTGCCGAGTGGCGATGTCGCGTTGTGGATCTCCACCTTTACGCGACCTTTCGTCTTGGTCTCGAGCTCCTTGGCCCACGGCTCCGCCACGTCGACCTGGAAGAAGCTCGCCGGTCCCAGAAAGTGGCTGAACTTGAGCGTGATCTCCTGAGCGCTTGCGGCGACGACGGCAAAAACCATCGTCGCGGCAACTCCCAGCACTATGGCAAGCCGCTGCATCTTGTCGCTCCCCGAAAAAACAGCATTGCGCTCCAATGACGCGCCACAGGGAGTTTAGCCGACAATTTCCGGATGACAATTGCATGGGCGTTGCGCTTTACGCGGGATTCGAACCAACCAGCCGTCATTGTCGCCCCCGCATCAAGTCTGGGGACGGGTGGCGCAGATGGGGGAATAATGCTGAATCAAAATCCATCGGAACACCTTTAGTGGGACCTTCTCGACGAACTTCTTTGATGATTTTTTTCGTTTCAAGACTCTACAAAACTCCTTATTTATTCAGGCGTGGTCCCGTAGCTCAGCTGGATAGAGCAGCGGTTTCCTAAACCGAAGGTCGGAGGTTCGAGTCCTCTCGGGACCGCCATTGCAGCGAAACCTTTGCTCCGCTTCATCCGGGGATACCGCGGCAGATCCCGCCGTGTTGCTCAGAATGCATGCGGCAGGGTCCGGGCTAGGATGGACGTTCAACCGGCCGCGCTCGACGGCGCAAGCAAATTGGAGGAAGCCATGAATCTTCTTGCCCGTAGCGTTCTCGTAATTGCTGTGATGCTGGTGCTGCCAGGACCGGCACCTGCGCAACTGTCGAACATGCCCCCGGAGTTGCGCGAGCGGCTCGCCGAGATCAATCCGGGCTGGGGCAAGGATATCCTCGGCAACGTGGCAAAGACGTTAGCCCTCTATACGCCGATCCTGGCGGCGGCACCAAAAACCGGCGTGACGATCGAACGCGACGTGGCCTACGGTGCCGACCCCCGGCATCGGCTCGACCTGCACAGGCCGGAAGGCCGCACGGGCGCGCCGATCGTCGTCTACCTGCATGGCGGCGCCTATGTTCGCGGCGATCGCAGCGTCAACGCGGAAGTGTACGGCAACGTTGCCACCTACTTCGCGCGCCAGGGAATGGTCGGCGTCAACGCAACGTACCGGCTGGCGCCGGCGGCGCAATGGCCCGCAGCCGCACAGGACGTTGGCCTGCTCATGCAATGGCTGAAGGCGAATGCGGCCATCCATGGCGGCGATCCCAACCGCATCTACCTGATCGGCCACTCGGCCGGCGCGACGCACGTCGCCACCTACGTCTATCAGAAGGACCTGCATCCGGCCGACGGCCCGGGTGTCTCCGGCATCGTCCTGATGAGCGGGCGCTATCATTTCGATCCCAGGCCCGACGATCCGAACCGAATGAACTTCCAGGCCTATTTCGGCGCCGACGCGAGCCGCTACCCGGCCCAGTCGCCGATCAACCATGTCAAGACTGCGAAGCCACTGCCGACCTTCGTCGTCATCTCGGAGTACGACAACCCCGGCCTCGACGCGCAAGGCGCACTGCTGCTCGGCGCCCTGTGCGAGCGCGACCGCGCCTGCCCTCGCTTCACGCGCATGCAGCTGCACAATCACCTGTCGATGGTCTACCAGTTCAACACAGCTGACGATGCGCTGGGCCGTGAGATCGGAGAGTTCATCAGGCGCGGGCGGTGATGGGGCCAGAAGGAGGGCAGGGATGCGGCTCGTCACGATCCCGCAAAAGCGGCTCGGCATTGTGATCCTCGTCAACCGGGGCCGCCAGCCGGCAACCCGGATCGGCCGCCGCATCCTGCTCGATCTCTCCAGGAATGATGGCCCGGTAACCGAGGAAGGCAGCGAGAGACTGATGCGACTTGTTCCGACTGGTCCCGGTTACCGGCGCGCCACCGTGGTGCCTTAACGGGAAATTAGGGCGACCTCGAACAGGCTGACATCGGCGCGCGAAGTGCCGAGGGGCGGGAGGTTGCCATGTCGGACGAAGATATCTGCGCCATTGGCGTCGACGCGAATTGGCAGCATGCCCGTGCGCAAGCTTGTCTCGATTTGTTCGAGAAAGACTGCGGACGACGGGCAGCTACGCCGTCGGAGGTTTGTGCATGGGCAAGCGCTCAGAATCGCGAGCAACTGCAGTTCAGGGTGCAACGGCGCCTGATGGCGGCCGAACTGTGGGTCTCGGCGTGCAGGAGGATCTGGAGCGACATCCCGGCGCCCTTGGTCTCGAGGCCGCCGAAGGGCCAGCGGATATTTTTCACCCTCGTAGAAGCGGCAGCGGCGACAGGCCTGAACGAGTCGACAATCCTGACTGCAATCAAGCACGGCCAGATCACCGCTACCAAGGACATCCTGGGAGACTGGCATATAGAGCGCGCCCGGCTGCTGCGCGTGTTTCCACCGTCCCCGAGCGGGGCGGCGGTCGCGGCGTCGTGCAGCGACGGAGCGCTCGATGCGGCGGCCCTGGTTCTCGAGCTCGAGATCGCGGCGCTCATCAGCCGTGCCGGAGATACTCTCCGCGAGCGCCGTCCGTGGTGGCGGCGGCTCGTCAGCGATAACTACTTGCCGGCGGGGAAGTAACCAATCGAGACGCCGATTCGCGGCCCGTCGTCGCAATGGGTTCTCTCCAGTCGGAGCGACAGGTTGCCGCTTTTTTAGCGTCGGCCGTGTCCTTCCGGCATCGCTGCGGGGCGGCAGCGTGAGACCATAGATTCCTTATGGTATCTGCCGGTTCGCCGTCGAGGTCCCACAGCGATCACTCTGTGACGATCTTGTCACAACGACGCAAATACTGACGAGCACGAAGTCATCGTACGTCACAGACGCTCCTTTGCGCGCTATCTTCTTTTCGCGGCACGTTCGTGGCGTGGCAGCGCTTGAACGGCCAGGGATGGCCCTTCCACACGTGAGTATAGTTGAGAGTTCACAGCATGGCTAAGATGGACGATGTCGCCGATTCCGTACCAACTCCCAACGTCATCCGGGTGGGCGAAAGATTTATGGCACATCGGCCCACAACAGCCGCGATGACTGCCACCGTCATCAGGCCGGACTTCAAAGCAGCATCTTGGCGGCCGGAACCAAACAGCCGCACGGTCGTACCATCCGTCAAGCGTCTGCCGTTCGTTACGAGCAAATGCGACAGCCCAAGCGCCGAAGCGACGAATTACTGGAATGACGTCCCCACCGGTAATGGCCGGGATGATTTCAAGCGTGGCAAGCAATACGCGGCTGTGACGATCGAAGCCATGACCGCTGATGGTTGCGCGTCCTGGTACCTCGAGAAAATTATCAATGCCATCGTGGTCGATGCTGTCGCACGCAGAGCGAGAGGCGGCAAGCACAGCCGCACTCTGCCCCCAGCCGTCGACGGATTCATCCATGAGTTGTCGCGTCAATTCTGCGCGCGGATCACCGGTGTCGCGCCGGTGAGTTGAGCGTCTCGCGATAGCTGCATATTGCTCAATTCCGCCACGCCACGCGGCCCAACGACCATGGCCGTTCCCGCGTCAAATTGGTTAACGAATTGCGGTTTTCGAGCGGGGCCGCCGGGTTGTCCTGGCGCATGAACCCGCAAGGCGCCCCTTGCGTCTAATGAACGCGGCCTCAATCGGAACCTGCGGGGACGAGTGAGGGCCGGGAGCTCTGGTGGTCCTCCCCCGGAGCGCCTCACTTCACGGCCGCTGCTCGACGCCGCTAGCCGGGTAAACCGACTTGCGGGTTGAACATCAAGATGGGCCTGCCACGATAGAGTTGAGAGTTCAGACCATGGCCAAGATCAAAGATGCCACCGATTCCTTGCCGACACCCAACGTCATCCGGGTCGGCGAAAGGTTCATGGCAAACCGGCCGACAAAAACCGGGATGACTGCCAGCATCATCAGGCCGGACTTCAAGGCAGCCTCTTGCCGGCCGGAAACGAGCCGCCGCACGGTCGCGCCGTCCGTCAGGCATTTGCCGTTCGTTACGTTGAAGTCCAAGCGTCCACGCGCCGGCGCGACCAATTATTGGAATGACGTCCCCACGGGGAATGGGCGAAACGACTTCAGGCGCGGCAAGCAATACGCGGCCCTGACAATTAAGGCCATGATCGCTGATGGCTGTGCCTCCTGGTACCTCGAAAAGATCATTCATGCTATCGTGGTTGATGCGGTCGCACGCAAGGCCAAAGGCGGCAAGCACAGCCGCACTCTGCCCCCGGCCGTTGACGGGTTCATCCATGAGCTGTCGGGCCAGCTTTGCGCGCGGATCACCGGCGTTGCGCCGACAAGATGAGCGTTCAGAGGGCACGCGTCCTGGATGAATGGCTGGGTGGTAACGAGTAACCGCTTCCGGACAGTCCAGCAATATCGCGTGTATGGTTTGTGCGACTCGCATATTGTCCTGACGGGGTGTGCGGCGATAAGCTCGACCGATTGAGGCGCATCTCCGAGCGCCGCCAATCACGGGCCGACGGCCTCGCTGCATAGGTCGAGGGAAAACGGATCAACGTGGGAGAGGGCGGTGAAATCGTCCATCATCAAGCGCTCGATCATCATCGCCGGCCACAAGACGAGCGTGAGCCTCGAGGATGCATTCTGGAAAGGGCTGAAGGAAATTGCCGTCGGGCGGGACATGACTTTGTCGGATCTCGTCGCCGGGATCGACAGCGGGCGGCGGCACGGCAACTTGTCATCGGCTATCCGTCTTTTCGTCCTCGATTTCTATCGAAGCCAGCTTTCCCTGCCCTTGGACGATCGGACATCGACCGAGTCCGCCGGCCTACGCCGCCGGTCCTGAACACGACCCCGAGTGGGACAGGTCGAGTGCTTGCGAAGCTCAGGACTTCTTTTTTCTAGCTTGCATATCCGACCACCTCAGGTGAAAAATCGTTCGAGCTTGTCGAGCGATCCGGTCCAGCCGAGCTCGTGACGGTCGCGTGCGGCTTCATCGAAGAATTGCTCGTGGATGAGCGTCAGGAGCGAGCCGCCGCAGTCCGGCTTGATCAGGATGGTCACCAGCGACTCGCGTTCCGGGGTGCTGCGCCATGCCCAGGTGAACACCAGCTTCTCGTTCGGCACCACCTCGCGATACGCACCGCTGACATGGTGCTCTTCGCCGTCCTGGGTGTGGAAGACGACGGTAAAGCGTCCTCCCGCCCGCACGTCGATCTCGGCGCGCACGACCCCGCCCGCATCAGGGCCGAACCACCTGGCTACTTTCTCCGGTTCCGTCCACGCGGCGTAGACTTTTTCGGGCGGCGCATTGAAACGACGTTTGAGGGTGAGGCTCGGCTTGACGGCGATGTTGGCGTTGGCGGACATGGTTCCTCCTCGACGAAAGCGGAAAGACGATCGAGCTGTTGCGACCAGAAGCGCTGGTATCGGTTCAGCCAGTTCATGGCGTTTTCCATCGGCGCCGCCTCGAGCCGACAGCTCACCGTGCGGCCGGTCTTCGTGCGCGTGATCAGGCCGGCATCGGAGAGAACGTCGAGATGCTTCATGATCGCCGGCAGCGACATCGAGAATGGCCGTGCCAGCTCGCTGACAGACAGGCCTGAATCGGCGCTCAGGCGGGCCAGGAGGGCCCGGCGCGTGGCGTCGGAAAGCGCCGCAAACGTGCGGTCCAGTGCGCCTTCTTTATACTTAACCATATGGTTTAGTGTACGGCGGGACAGCGCCGCTGTCAAGCGCAAGGAGCAGAACATGCGGGCAATTTCTCAGCTTTCCGGCCCCGGCGCCGCTTTGATCGATGCGGGCCCTCTTCCGACGCCCGGGCGTAGCAGTTCGACGGCTCTGCAGTCCTACTGCCGCCACATTTGCGGGTAGCCCAAAACCTCGACAGGCACATGCATACCGACGCCGCAAGGAGAATCCCGTGGCGTTTACATAAATCGGCGACAATTGGAGCGCACGATGGCATTCGTCATTCAACAGTGGGGTGGGGGGTGCGCGTATGTTCTATTCTCTCGCAGCGGCGGCAACGGCGACCGGGTTGACCAGGACGACAATTCTGAAGGCAATCAAGGACGGCAAGATTTTCGCCATCAAGGACGCGCTCGGCGAGTGGAGCATCGAGCCTGCCGAGCTTCACCGCGTATTCCCACCGGTTGCAATGCATGGCGGCGGCAGCGACCCAACCCTGCGATTTCCCGGATCCGATCTAGAGGCCCTGACGTCGCAGATCGAGGCCCTGCTTCGGCAGGCCGGCGATCGCCTGCGACGGCAGATGCATGACGTTCGCTGTGAGCGCGATGTCGGGGACCGTCCCACGCAAGTCACCCAACTGCAGTTCGCCCGTCAAGAGGACCGGCTCCGGTGATGATTCCACGGTGACAGCTTTCGGTATTTCCGTCGTCCGGCCGCAGTAGTGTAAGAACTCTCCGGCGTGCCCGCACCCGCTATAGAATTGATCTCCATGCTGATCGGATTTAGTTTGTCTTCCGGCTGATCAGCAACGGCAATCACGTCGTGGTGATGCCTGGGAGGCAATCATGAGGGTTCGGCTGTCGCGGCTTTTGCTCGCGTGTCTGCTGCTCGCATGCACGCTGGTGCAAGCCTCTGCCCAGGGGGACAGCTTATCCCAGCAAGCCGGTGAGGATCATCACCCATTCGGCGGCAGGCGGCGCCCCGGATGTGATGCTGCGAACAGTTGGCGACAGGCTGGGCGCATTGTTGGGTCAGCAGGTCGTCGTGCTCAATCAACCCGGCGCCGGCGGCGCCGTTGCGGCCCGCGCCGCAGCCGGTGCCGCTCCCGACGGGTACACGCTATACATGCCTGCAGCGTCGGCCTTCGTGACGTTGGCTGGATTGCAGCCGAACCTGCCGCTCCAGGTGCCGCGCGATTTCGCTCCCATCGGATTTGTCGGCGAGCAGCCGATGTTTCTCACCGTGACGCCGAACCTCGGCGTCGCATCCCTGCAGGAGTTCGTCGCGCTGGCGAAGAAGCAGCCCGGCAAGCTGTCCTACGCAGCAACCGGCCGCGGCACCATGACTCATCTCACCGGCGAGCTGCTCAAATCACGGGCCGGTATCGATGTGCTCGCGGTCCCTTATACCGGCGGCGCACCCCAAGCTCTCAACGATGCGCTGGGCGGGCGGCTTTCGATGGTCATCGAGGGCCTTGCTGCGCTCGCCGGCAGCATTCAAGGCGGATCGATGATGGCGATTGCGGTCGGATCGCCCGAGCGGCTGCCGGATTTCCCCAATCTGCCCGCCGCCGCGGAAGTCCTGCCCGGGTTCAACGCGCGCGGCTGGGCCGCCCTGGTCGCTCCCGTCGGCACGCCGGACGCAATCGTGAACAAGGTCAGCGATGCTTTGCGCAAGGTCGTCGGCGAGGCGGAGATCCAGAAGAAGCTGGCGCTTACCGGCAGCTATGTGCGCCCGATGTCACCGGCCGAGGTCATGGCTTTCATCCAGGCCGATCAGCAGATGTGGAAGCCCATCCTGGAACAGATCGCGGCCAAACCGTAACGGCAGCCCGCATACATCAGGACCGGGCAGAAACTGGCAGAGAGCGACAAGGTCTCCGTAGCTGCGGTCATCGAGCCAGCCGCGACGCGTCACGAACTCCTCGCGGAAATAGCCGAGAGCGATGCCTCGTCCAGCAGGCTGACGTGCGCCGCCACCACCTTCCAGCCGTCCGGAAATCGCACCCAGGTCTGCATCTGGCGGCCGACCTTGCCGGGCAAGGTTTTCCGGTGGAACAACGTGGATGCCACCGCGAAATCGCGGCCATATGTCGTGATGACCGTTCTCGAGATCGTGCGCGTCAGGCCGGCCGGCGAGCGCGCGGCACGAAACGCGGCGATTTCGTCGAAGCCATGAAGGATTTCCGCCATCCCATAGCGGATCGTGCGGGGGTCATTGTGGAAAGTGTCGTCGAGGACGGCGATGTCGTTCGTCCCGAGCGCCGTCTCGTATCGATTGAACGCCGCCGTCACCTCCGCCACGACCTCCGGCCGATCGATGTCCATTCTTCGACTCCTGTGGATTGGGCCGCGGTGGGACTACGGCGCCTCATCAACATCATTGAAAATCTTCGAGATGCAGCCGTTGCTTGATCGCAGGCTCGTTGTACCATCCATTCTATTCTCCACTTGGCCTCGGGGCATCCGGTTCGGATCACAAAAGGTAGAAACCAAAATGAAGGCTGCTTTCATTGAGCGACATGGCGGGCCGGAAGTCCTGCAGTACGGCGATTTGCCGGATCCGGTGGCCGGGCCGGGAGAGGTGGTCATCGATACGGTCGCCGCCAGCGTCAACGGCGCCGATTGGAAGGTGCGCGCGGGCGAGTATCGGCAAGCGAAGTTTCCCCATGTCCCGGGGCGGGATTTTTCCGGTGTCGTCAGCGCCATCGGGGAAGGCGTCGAGGATTTCAAGGTTGGCGATGCGGTGTTCGGCGTCTGCGAGGCCGGCCGGGAGGGCGCCTACGCCGAGAAGATCGCAAGCAAGGCCGCCATCGTCGCCAAGAAACCCGACGCCCTGTCGCATGTCGATGCCGCCGCCCTGGCGCTGACCGGGCTCACCGCCATGAGTGCGGTCGAGGACACATTGCAGCTGCGCCCCGGGGAGACGATCCTGATCCAGGGTGGCGCGGGCGGCGTCGCGAGCTTCGCCATTCAGCTGGCGAAGCATATCGGCGCCCGCGTGGTCTCGACCGCAAGTGCGGCGAACCACGACTACGTGCGCGACCTCGGAGCGGATGAGATCATCGACTACAACGCCCGTGATTTCACGCAGGCTGTGACCAATTGCGACGCGGTTTTCGACACCGTCGGTGGCGATGTGGCGCAAAGATCGTTCGCGGTCCTCAAGCCGGGCGGCCGCGCAGCGTTCATTGCATCCGGACCGCAGGCCCCGAAGCCTCCCCGCGACGATGTAACGTCTTTGCGGCCGCCGGTTGGACGCGCCCGGCGCCATCTCGATCGCATCGCCGAGCTATTTCTGGCGGGCGCGATACGCACCCCTGAGATCACGCTCTACCGCCTGTCGGAAGCGCGCGACGCCCATCGGCTGAGCGAGTCACGCCACTTCAGGGGCAAGCTCGTCTTCCAGGTGCGCTGAGCATCCTTAGGCGGGAACGCCAAGTCAGTCACGTCCGTAGATGCCGAGCTCTTTCATCTGGGCCTTGACGTCGGCGTCCCAGCCTTTCAGCCATGCGGTGAATGCCGGCCCGTCCTCGTAGACGGCGGTCAAGCCGATGTCGGCGAACTTTTTCCTCAGCTCGGGATTGGTCAGCGCGCTCTTCGCGGCCCCGGAGAGCCTGGCGAGAACAGGCGCGGGAACGCCGTTCGGAACGTGCAGGCCCTCGAATGCCATATACCCGAAATCAATGCCCTGCTCCTCGAGGGTCGGCACGTTCGGCACATTCTCGTCGCGTGCGTCCGAAGCGATGCCCAGGACACGCACCTTCTTGTCCTCGACGAAGGTGCGGAACGCCGCCATCAAGCCCAGAGCAAAATCCGCCTCGGCACCGGCCAGTCCGATCGTCGCGGGTCCCTCGCCGCGATAGGGCACTTGCGTGATCTTGATGCCGAGCTTCTTCGCCATCGCCTCCGACGCAAGATGGGTGGAGCTGCCGACGCCGGTGTTGCCGTGCTTCAACTTGCCCGGGTTGGCCTTGGCGAACTCGAGGAATTCCGCTGCCGTCTTGAAGGGTGATGTGCCGGGAACGGCGAGCACCATCGGCGTGGAATAGGCGCGCGCGAACCAGGTGAAGTCCCACAACGTCACGCCGATGTTCCTCTGGTATTGCATGCTCGAAAGCGCAATGCCGCCACTGGAGATCATGTATCCGTCGGGCGGTGAATTCTTGAAGAAGGTCATGCCGGTGACGCCGGCACCGCCGACCCTGTTCACGACCGGCACCGGCTGTCCGAGCTCCTTCTCCAGATAGGGGGCCAGCATGCGCACCATGATGTCGGTCCGGCCGCCGGGCGGCCAGGGAATGGTCATCTCGACCGGTTTGGCGGGATAGCTCTGGGCGGCCGCCCCGAGCGCTCCGAGGCATGCGAAAGTGAGTGCCAAGGCGCACGTGCCGGTTTGGACTCCGAGATCGCGTCGCGTTGACATGACTGCACCTTCCGTTCGCTCGCACCGGCATCAGTCTGCACCGGTTTTCACGACGACCGCAACCCTGCGCAGCCGCGGCACCAGGATTGAAAGCAGCGGCACCACGATGGCGATCGCCAGCAGCGACAGCGCAATCGGCCGTTCCAGGAATACGGCGAACGATCCGTCCGAGACCACCAGCGTGCGGCGCAGGTTCTCCTCGAACAACGGCCCCAGAATGTAGGCGAGGATCAGCGGCGCCGGCTCGAAGCCGATGAGCCGCATGATGAAGCCCAGCACGCCGAATCCGATCATCACGAACAGGTCGAAGGCCGAATTCCCCACGGTATAGGCGCCCAGAACACAGAACAGGAGAATCAGGGGAAACAGATAGTTGTACGGCACCCGCAGCAGCCGCACCCAGAGGCCGACCAGGGGCAAATTGAGAATCAGCAGCATCGCATTGCCGAGGTGCATGCTCGCGATCGTGCCCCAGAACAGCTCCGGATTGCGGTTGATCAGCTGCGGTCCCGGCAACACGCCGTGGATCATCAGCGCCGCGAGCAGCAACGCCATGATCGCATTGGTCGGAACACCCAAGGTCAGCACCGGAACGAAACAACTGACCGACGCGGCGTTGTTGGCAGCCTCCGGTCCGGCAACGCCCTCGATGGCGCCATTGCCGAAGCGCTCCGGCGTCCTCGATGCTCGCCGCTCGACGGCATAGGACAGGATCGCCGCAATGATCGCATTGCCGCCGGGCAACAGGCCGATCATGAAACCGATGCCACTCCCGCGCACGATCGGCATGGCACTGCGCGCAGCGTCTTCGAGCGACGGCAACAGGCTGCCGATGTGGGCCGTGACCTTGCGGATGTTGTCCCGCTGGTAAAGGTTGTGGAGGACCTCGGACACTCCGAACAGGCCGACCACGATCGGCACCAGGCCGAAGCCGTCGCCGAGCTCGCTCCATCCGAACGTGAAGCGATCGACGCCTCCCACGGGATCGTTGCCGATGGTTCCGAGCAGCAATCCCGCCGCCGCCATCATCATGGCGCGCGCGGTCGAGCCGAGCGAGACGTAACTGAGAAAGGTAAGCCCCAGAATCACGAGGGCGACGTATTCCGGCGACTGGAAGGCGAGGGCGAACCGGGCGAGCGGCGGTGCCACCAGCATCAAGCCGAAGACGGCGATCGTTCCGGCGGCAAAGGAGGCGATGGCCGCGATGGCGAGCGCCGGCCCGGCACGCCCCTGCTGTGCCATCCGATTGCCCTCGATGGTCGTGACGATCGAAGCGGCTTCGCCCGGGATGTTGATCAGGATGGCGGTCGTCGACCCTCCGTACATGGCCCCGTAGTAGATGCCGGCCAGCATGATCACCGCCGTGACCGGCGGCATCGAGATCGTCACCGGCAGCAGCATGGCGAGCGCGCCAGCCGGGCCGATGCCGGGCAATACTCCGATCAGCGTGCCGACGACACAACCAACCAGGCAGAAAACGAGATTGTGCGGCTCCAGGGCAACGCCGAATCCAAACAGCAGCGATTCGAACGGATTCATGGCAGCCGAACCCCGAGCAGAACGCTGAAAACCACATGACAGAAAGACGCCACGGCGAGGCCGAACAACGATGCCTTGAGCAGACCGATTCCGCCTACGGCTCGCGCCAGGAACACCACCAGAATGACGGTGCTGGCGATGAAACCGATCCGCTCCAGAACGAGCGCATAGACGATCAGCGAAGCGACGACGATGGCCGCAGCGGCAAAACGGGACGCTGCCGGTCGTTCGGCTTCGATCCTCGCTTGCGGCGTCAATACCGGCAGGGCGGATGCGATGCAGAATCCGATCAGAACAATCCCGATTGCGAACGGCATGAACCCGGCACCCGGGCTCGAAAATCGTCCCAGACCGAGCCGCATGCCCTCGAACGCAAAGTAGAGTCCCAGGACGAGCCAGAATGCAATGAACAACAGGGTTGCGGCGCGGATGCTCATCTCGAGGCTGCGGCCGTGCATATGCCCGGCGGCCCGCCTATTTTCCCATCGAGGTCTCGACCAGGCGCGCCCAGTAGGACGCTCCGAGCGGCAGGATCTCGTCGTTGAAGTCGTAACTCGGGTTATGCAGGATGCGGCCGCCGTCCTCCGGGCCGTTGCCGATGAAGACGTAGGCTCCGGGCTTCTTCTCCAGCATGAAGGAGAAATCCTCCGACGCCATGTTCGGCGGATAGTCGGCATCGATCTTGCCGGCGCCCGCGACACCTTCCGCCACGCCGATCACGAACTTCGTGTGCTCGGGGTCGGTGACGAGCGGCGGATAATTGCGCCGATACGTGATGTCCACGCTGCAGCGGTGGGCCTGCGCGATCAGCTCGACGATGCGCCGGACGCGCTCCTCGATCGTGCCGCGCACTTCCGGGTTCAGGATGCGCGCGGTGCCGCGCAGGATCGCACGGTCGGGAATGTTGTTCAGGGCGCCCGTCCCCGCATGGAACTCGGTGATGGTGATGACGACGCTCATCAGCGGGTTGAGCTCCCGGCTCACGATCGTCTGCAGCCCCAGCACGATATGCGACGCGGCGACGATCGGGTCGATACCCAGTTCCGGCACAGCCGCGTGAGTCCCGACGCCATTGACCTGGATTTCGAACAGGTCCATCGCCGTCAGGATGGCGCCCGTCCGCGTGCCGAAGGAGCCGACGGGAATGCCGGGCATGTTGTGCATGCCATACACCGCCTCGACCGGGAATTTTTCGAACAGGCCATCCTCCACCATACGGCGGCCGCCGCCGGCGCCTTCCTCGGCAGGCTGGAAGATCAGGTGGATTGTGCCGGCGAAGTTGCGCGTTTCCGCGAGATAACGCGCGGCTCCCAGCAGCATGGTGGTGTGCCCGTCATGGCCGCAGCCATGCATCTTGCCCTTGTGCTGCGAGCGGTGGCTGAAGGCGTTTGCTTCCTCCATGTTGAGGGCATCCATGTCCGCCCGCAGGCCGATGGCGCGGCCGTTCTCGGGCTTTGCGCCCTTCAATGTTCCCACCACGCCGGTGCCGGCCAGCCCGCGATGCACGTCGTATCCGAGCTCGGCGAGCTTGCCGGCAACGAAATCGGACGTGCGGAATTCCTCGAATGCCGTTTCGGGATGGGCGTGAAGGTCCCGGCGCCAAGCCGTCATCTCGTCGTGAAAATCCGCGATCCGGTTGATGATGGGCATCGGTGCACTCCGTGGCGGGGTCGTGACGACAAAACGGCAGGTTTCTATACGAACCTGATTATACCGTGACGTGCGAAGCTATTACTGTAGACATGCGCCTTGCGCTCGGAAAGCGACCGTTTCCTCGCGGATGCACATGCCGCGCACGACTGCGAGCTGTGCTCGCGACCTCCGGGCCGCTTGTATCGAGTGTTGCAACCAGTCGCTTGCCGCGGAATGGAGCGCATCCTAGCATGCGCCACGAGCACGAAATCATTATGTGCTGCGCGCCCATCATCGCGTCGTGAGGCGCAGGCGGCCAGACGCACAAGACGGAGGTTCCGCAATGATCCATCGCTCCCGCAACGGCCGTTCGCGACGACAGGTTCTCGGACTCATGAGCGGCGCCGCAGCAGCCTCGATGCTATCGCAGGTGCGCATGAGCTTCGCGCAAGCAAACGTGCAGTCCGCCCAGCCACTCCCGCCGCTGCTGATGGAATCCTACCCCGACCAGTTCACGGTCGAGGCCGCGCGCATCTATGCCCGCGAGCTTGCCGAGCTCGGCATTGCGATCGATCACAAGCCGCAAGCGTTCGGTCAGATCCTCGGCAAGGTTTACGGCCGCAAGGACGTCGTGACCGCGATGATGGGTTTCGGTTCGCCGGAAGAGCGGCTCGATCCCGACTTCTATCTGCGCTCCATTTTCAGCACGGGCGGCAGCTTCAACGCCTCGCACTACAGCAATCCGGAATTCGACCGGATCGCCAAAGCTCAGCAGGTAGAAATCGATCCGACGAAGCGGCAGGCGCTGATCGACCAGGCGCAGCGCATTCTCGCCGAGGACCTGCCTTCCTGGAACGTCTGCTCGCGCCACGCCATCAACACGGTGAACAAGAGGCTCTTCAAGAACTTCAAGCCGTCAAAGGCGCTCGGCCTCGAAGTTGTATCACGTCGCTCCCTATCTCGAGCTCGAGCCCGCGGGCAACGTCAAGGAGGTCAATGTCGCGACGACCTTCCGGCTGAGCTCCGCGCATCCCTTCACCGAACGGTCGGCCAACGGGCGCGGCTTCCTGCGCTTCATCTACGACACGTTCCTGCGCTATGACGGCGAGCTGAACCTGAAGCCGTGGGCGGCGGAATCCTACAAGTTGGTCAACCCGACCACCTACGAATTGAAGCTGCGTTCCGGCATGAAATGGCACGACGGCAAGCCCGTCACCATCGAGGACGCCAAGTTCACTTTCGACTACCTGCTGAAGTGGAAGCCGCCCTTCTGGGACTCCTTCATGGTTCCGGTCAAGTCGGCCGAGATCGTCGATCCTTCGACCCTCCTCGTCCATCTGCATTCCCCGTCGGCGACATTCGCCACGCTCAGCCTCGTGCAGATCGCCATCTTGCCGAAACACATCTGGGAGAACGTGCCCGACAAGGTGGGCGTCAAAACCCCGATGGACTGGGACGCCCCGGGCAAGGGCGGGATGATCGGCAGCGGCCCATTCCAGTTCGTGGGCTTCCAGAAGGATGTCGACTGCTATGTCCGGGCCAACAAGGCACACTGGACCGGCGGCCCCAAGATCGACGGCATCCATTACATCCAAGCCAGCGGCATCGAGCAGCTGGTCGGCGGCATGGAGGCTGGGAACATCCACATCGTCGGCGACGGTCTCACTCTGCCCGACGGCAAGCGCCTCGCGCAGCGCGACGAGATCGACCTCATCCAGACGCATTCGGGCACGATCGTGAACTTCTGGCTGGACAACCGGCGGCCGCCGTTCAACGACAAGGCGTTCCGTCACGCCATGTACTACGCCCTGCCCAAGAAGAAGATCATCGACATCGCCCTTGGCGGCGCGGGCAATCCCGCGCGCCGCTCCCCGATCCCGCCGGTCTTCGAGTTCGTGGATTCCGAAGGACTTGCCGGACGATGAATACGATCTCGCCAAGGCGCGCAAGATCCTGGAAGACAACGGCTACAAGATCGCGGGCGGAAAGCTGATCATGAAGTGACGTCGCACGAGCCGGATCAGGGCCGAGCAGCCGATCCGGCTACGAACCGGGGCGCACGGCATTTGCGCCGGGCGGTGCTCGCCGCCTCCGGCTCAAACGGCAGACCTAATGCGCCGATACATCTTTCGCCGCCTGCTTCAGAACGCGTTTCTGCTGTGGGCGCTGACGTCTCTGATGTTCATCCTCTTCCGGATCCTGCCCGGGGATCCGGTGTCCATCATCCTGTCGCCCGAACTGTCGGAAGAGACCCGCGAGGCAGTGCGGGAATCCTGGGGCCTCAACCAGTCGCTCTGGAGCCAGTATTTCACCTACATCGCCAACCTCGTGCGGGGCGAGTTCGGCGTCTCGTTCAATTATCAGCGGCCAGTCTGGGAGGTGCTCGACGAGAAGGTCGTCAATACGCTGGTCCTGATGATTCCCTCGACAGCAGCCGCCGTCGTCATCGGCGTGCTTGGGGGAATGTATTTCGGCTGGCGGCGCGGGTCGCGTATCGAGCGGCTGGGCGTGCTGCTGCCGCCCCTCATCCGCGGCATTCCGGTCTTCTGGCTCGGCATCCTGCTGCTGATGGCCTTCTCCTATGGGCTCAACTGGTTTCCAAACGGCGGCATGCGGTCCATGGGGACGTTCGTCACCAACCGCTGGGACCTGTTTTTCTCCTGGGACTTTCTGTGGCACCTGACGCTGCCATTCCTCTGCATGACGCTGACATCGGTGCCCGAGCCTATGCTCATCATGCGCAGCAGCCTGCTCGAAACCAAAGGCGAGGACTATCTCGAACTGATCGAGGCCAAGGGCGTGAGCGAATGGGTCGTGCTCAAGCACGCCGCGCGCGGCTCGCTGCTGCCGGTGATGACATGGGTCTTCCACATGTTCGGCTATGCGATTGCGAGCACGGTCGTGATCGAGATCGTCTTCGCCTGGCCGGGCCTGGGGCGCGAGATCGTGACGGCGGTCAACGCCTATGACTATCCGCTCATCCAGGCGGCGTTCTTTCTGATCTCCGCGATCATCATTACCCTGAACCTCATCATGGATGTGCTTTACGGCGTCCTCGATCCGCGGGTCGTCATCGAATGAGCGTGGGCCGCGCACACCTCGATCCCGCCCCATTTGCGCCGGACGAGGCCGCCGCTGCGAGGCCTTTCGGACGGTGGCGCCGGATCGGACGCGCCGCGCTGGAACTGGTGCGCGTCCTGACCGCCGACTCGTATGGACGAGTCGGGCTGGGCATCCTCCTCTTCTTCGTCGTGCTGGCCGCCATCGCACCGGCCGTCATCCCCATGGACCCCTGGGCGAACAATTACCGCGCGGACGGCAGTCTCGCGCGTCTCGACGGACCGTCGTGGCAGCATTTGCTCGGCACCACCTATTACGGCCAGGACGTGCTGAGCCAGCTTATTCTCGGCACGCAGCAGACCATCCTGGTCGGTTTCATCACCGCCATTCTGATCGGCTTGATCGGCACCAATATTGGGCTGATCTCCGGTTATTTCGGCGGTGTCGTCGATGAGGTCCTGATGCGGATCACCGACTTCTTCTACGCCATTCCCTTCCTGCCGTTCATGATGGTCGTGGTTGCGCTGATCGATCGCAGCCTGCCGGTCATCATCGCATCGATGGCCTTCATATTCTGGCGCACGGCCGCGCGCGTCGTCCGCGCGCAGGTATTGACGCTCAAGACGCGGCCCTATGTGCTTGCGGCGCGGGCGAGCGGCGCGGGCCACCTGCGCATCATGTATGTGCATATCCTGCCGAACGTGCTGCCCCTCGGCTTCCTCTACCTCATCTTCGGCGCCGCTTGGGCAATTCTGATCGGAAGCGAGTCTGAGCTTTATCGGGCTCGGCGACCCCAATCACCTGAGCTGGGGCCTGATGCTAAATCAGGCATTCGTCACCGGATCGATCCGCCATGCCTGGTGGTGGGTCGTGCCGCCCGGAGCCGCACTGATGGTGTTCCTCGTCGGCCTTTATTTCCTCGGCCGCGGCTTCGAGGAACGGGCCAATCCCAGGCTGCGGGAGCAACGATGACCCTGCTCGAACTCGACCGCCTGGGCGTCAGCTTTCGCACCGGCCGCGGCGACACTGCATGCGCTGGGCGGCATCTCCTTCGCCGTCAATCGACGGAGAGTCCATCGGCATCGTCGGAGAATCCGGCTGCGGCAAGACGACCATCGCGCGCGCGATCCTGCGTATCCTCCCGAATAACGGGAGAGCAGCGGGAGGATCCTGTTCCAGGGGCGCGACCTTCTTTCCCTGAGCATCGACGAGATGCGAAAGGTCCGCTGGAGCGGGATGGCGCTCGTCACCCAGAGCGCGATGAACGCGCTCGATCCGGTCTACCGGGTCGGCGCACAGATCGTCGAGGCGATCCGCACGCACGAGAGCTGCTCGGCTTCGGTCGCCTGGGAACGCGCAGGCCAGCTTTTCGAATCCGTCGGGCTCGAGGCCGAATGGACCCGCCGCTATCCGCATGAATTCAGCGGCGGCATGCGCCAGCGCGCCATCATCGCCATGGCGCTCGCGCTCGACCCGCCGCTCATCATCGCCGACGAGCCGACGACGGCTCTCGACGTCATCATGCAGGATCAGGTCTTTGCGGAGATCGACCGCATCCGGCGGGAGCGCGGCACGGCGCTGATCCTGATCACCCACGACATCTCGCTGGTGTCGGAGAATTGCGACCGCATCGCCATCATGTATGCCGGGCTGATCGCAGAGATGGCGCCGACGCGCACGATCTTCGAGCGGCCGATGCATCCCTACACGATCGGGCTCCAGAACGCCTTTGCCGATCTGGCCGATCGGGGACGCGATCTCATCTCCATCGCCGGCGCCCCGCCCGACCTCGTGCATCCGCCCGTGGGCTGCCGCTTCGCGCCGCGCTGTCCGTTCGCGCGCGAGAAATGCAGCGCGCCGCCGCCCCTGCTGGAGCGCGAGGACGGTCACTGGGTCGCCTGCCATTTTCCCGAAGAGGCGGAGGCGTTCCGCCAGGCTGGCCGCGAGGAAAAGACTTGGGAGGCGGCCGCGGGGGCATCGGCATGAGCGCGGCAACAAGCGCACCGGTTGATACGACGAGCGGAGCGGCGGACGGCGCGGTCCTGGAAGTCAGCAATCTCAGCAAGGCCTTTCCGGTCAGGGCCGGCCTGCTTGCACAGCTGTTCCAGCGCGGCGGTGGGCAGGAGATTCGGGCCGTCGACAATATCAGCTTCGAGCTCGGTGCGAGCGAGGTGCTGGGCATCGTCGGCGAGAGCGGCTGCGGCAAGTCCACGACCGGCCTTTCAGTCCTCAAGCTGGTGGACGCGACGAGCGGCACCGATCCGGTTCCTGGGAGAAGCGGTGCCGCGCGGAGGCCGGGAGCTGCTGCGATTCCGGCGACAGGCCCAGATGATCTTCCAAGACCCGTATCAGTCGCTCAATCCCCGCTTCACCATTTTCGACATCGTTGCCGAGCCGCTCATCATTCACGGCCTCGCACGCGGGCCGGACCTGCACGCGCCGGGTCATCGAGACGCTGGAACAGGTGGGGCTTCGCCCGCCGACCTCCTTCCTCCAAAGCTTCCCGCATGAACTAAGCGGCGGCCAGCGCCAGCGCGTCGCCATCGCCCGGGCAGTGGTGCTTCGCCCCGAGCTCATCGTTGCCGACGAGCCGGTCTCGATGCTCGATGTGTCCGTGCGCGCGGGCATCCTGCGGCTCTTGCGCGCCTTCAGCCGCGATTTCGGGCTGTCGGTCATTTACATCTCGCACGACATATCGACCGTCCGATATCTGTGCGACCGGACCGCGGTGATGTATCTCGGTCGCATCGTCGAGATCGGCGCCACGTCGTCCGTGCTCGACGAGCCGAAACATCCCTACACCAATGCGCTGCTGGCGGCCGTGCCCCGCATCCGGGCCGGCGCCGCCCGCCCGCGCGTCGCACTCGCCGGCGATGTGCCGAGCGCGGCCCGCCGCCCCTCCGGCTGCGTGTTCCATCCGCGCTGCGCCCAGGTGTTCGAGCCGTGCGCGGGCGTGGTGCCACAGCGGATACCGCTGGTGGGAGGGCACGAGGTGGCGTGCCATCTCTACGACCATCGGTTTCGCCCATCCCGCTGCCGCAGAAGGCCCGCACGCGGTCATGACGACGCAAAGCTGAGGAGCTCTCCCAATGAAAAGAACCGTCGTCGCAATCGATTCCGGACCGCAGCAGGTGCTGGGGTCGCCGGCCGTGAAGGTCGGCGACTATGTCTTCCTGGGTGGACAGCTGGCGGTCGACCGGGAGAGTGGCCTCTTGCCCGATGTCCGCCACGCGCCGGCCACGGATGTCCCAACCATCGCTTCCAAGCACCAGTCCGACTACATCCTCGATCGCAGCATTAATATCCTGAAGGCGGCCGGCTCCTCCTTCGAGCTCGGCCTGCGCATCGACCAATTCTGCACCCATCCGCGGGCGGCGTCGCCCTATCTCGAAGCGCGCGCGCGCAAGATCGAGACCGGCATCCGCCCCGCCAGCACGCATGTCCAGATCGACAACCTCTTGGCCCCGGGCGCGCTGTGCAGCCTGCAACTGATCGCGCTCGCCGATGACGCCAAGGGCAGGAAGGACGTGATCGTCGTCCCCGGAATGCCCGCCTCCCCCGGCCCCCCCTTCAAGCCGGCGCCGCACGGGATCATCGGCGGAGATTTCATTTTCGTTACCGGCCAGATCGCGCACGGCTTCAATGAAGCGGGCATGGCGCCCGAGGCCCGGCTCGATCCGGAAACGTGGTACGGTTCGCCGATCAAACGGCAGGCGGATGTCGCGCTGACGCGATGCGCCAACGTGCTCACCCATGTCGGCGCATCGATGGCCGACGTCGTGCGCGCCGATGTCTATCTCAACGACATGGAAGACCGCTTCGAGCTCGAGGAGGTGTGGAAGAAGCACTTCCCCAAGGACCCGCCAGCCCGCACCTATGTCCCAACCGTCCGGCTGGGTGCCAAGTCCTGCATCGTCGAGGTGAATGTCATCGCCATCAAGCCTGGAAGCGGCGTGAAGAAGGAGACGATCACCGCGCGTGACGTCCCGGTGCCGGATCTCCAGCATCCCCACGCGATCCGCGCGGGGGGGCTCCTTTTCGTTTCCGGCCTCTGCGCCACCGATTTCAAGATCGGGCTTGCTCCCGAGGCGCGGGTCCATCCTGACGCACCCTGGTTCGCATCAAGCGGCAAGAAGCAGACCGCCTTCATTCTCGACTGCATGGAGGCGATCTGCCGGGCCGGCGGCAGCAGCCTGAAGAACGTCGCTTGGACCCAGAACTTCCATTCGCGGCGCGAAGACGTCTGTGCCTCGATGGAGGTCTGGAACGAGCGCTTCCCGAGCGAGCCACCGGCGGCCCTTGTCGCTGGCGTGGGCAGCCCTGTCTTCGGCGAAGGGTGTACCATTCATATCGACGCCGTCGCAGCCGTGGGCTGAGCTGCGCGCAGCGGACGTGGGACGACGGCCCGGTGCGCGCCTGGGCCTTGGGCTCGTGATAGAAGAATTCAGCGTTGAATTCGGAGAACCGACCCAATGGACGCTTTCAACCTCGTGGACGAGCAGAGCTTCGACACCAGGAAGCATGTGGAAAAAATTCTCCAAGAATATCCGGGCAGTGACGTGACGGTCGCGTGTTGGGAGCCGGGACAGGTCAGTCCGAACCACTGCCATCCGCACGCGACGGAAATCTATCTCTGCTTCCAGGGCGGTGGTGTGATGCGGACACCGGACCGGACCGTCGATGTCGAGCCGGGCGCCTTCGTGGTGCACCCGCCCGGCGAAATGCACGAATACGAGAACGGCCCCCAGCGGTCGCTGCTCTTCCGCGTCCGCTTCGGAGACGACATGGCCGCCCGCTCGATCGCGTGGCGCGGCAACGACCAGTGGAAGCAGACCCCGGACGACGTGGCGTATTTCCGCCGGCATCCGGTCGGCGGCTGACAGTTTTCCGCCCGCAGGAGGTTGCGCCTCGTCGCGCCCCTTCAGCTGGTCGAATAAACGGAAGGCCTCGATGCCGGGTCGGATTGCGTTCTCGATCCTGCCGTGCCGGTGGGAATGTGCATGGCGGCGCGCAGCGCCTCCGGCGTCCATTTGCTGCGGCCATCCGAGCCGGTTCGTTCGTCGGCAACGACGCTCGACAGCCGTTGGGTGTGCTCGGTCAACGGACGCTCCCGCTGCTCCCATATGCGCAATGCCGATTCGACATCGTGCGACTGCTCCAGTGCCACGGCGAGGCCGAGCGCATTCATCATGGCGCATCCCGCTCCCTGTCCGAGCGTCGGCGGCATGGCATGGGCCGCATCACCGATGATCGCGACCTTGCCCGCCGACCATGCCTGCAGCGCGGTCAATTCATAGAGGTCGTAGCGGCCCTGATCGCCGATCCGCCCGAGAATGCCGGCAAGACCTGGAAAAGTCTCGATCCAGGTAGCGGTATCGACCGGAATTCGGACGGCTTTCTGGTCGGACGCTTTCGCCACCAGCACGAGATAAAGCTCCGTCGCGTTGCATGGGCTGTAGAGGATGCGCCGTGCCGGTGCCCAGAAATTGATGACGTTGTCCCAGATGGGATGACCGACCTCCCCGGGGGCGCGCGGAACGATCAGGCGGATGACGCCGTCGCGATGTCGCGTGCGTTGCTCGAGGAGGCCGAGCAAATCCCGGACCCTCGATCGTACGCCGTCGGCGCCGACGGCGAGATCGCCTGAGCACCGGCGTCCGTTGGCCAGGATCAGCGTGCCGTTTGGTTCGGCGGCGGCGGCCTCGCTGCTGGTCACAATCTCGGCGCCTGCGGCGTGCGCCACGCGCACGATCGCATCGTACAGGTGCTTGCGCGTCATCGTGAGCATGCGGCCGCGGCCGGGGAGACTGAAAGCCTCGCTCGAGAGAATCCGGTTGTCGGCCGCTCGCGCCTGGTAAAGCGGCGCCTGGTGGGCGCCGGCGACGACCTCGTCGTAGGCTCCGATCGCCCCGAGCACACGCAGGCCGTTCTCCCAGATGTAGATGCCGGCTCCGAGCGCGCGCAGCTCGAGGCTGCATTCGTGCACGCGCACGCTCCAGCCGCGCTGGCCGAGCGCGGTCGCGAGCGTCAGTCCGGCAAAGCCTGCTCCTGCGATTTCCGCGTGCCCGATCATTCCGATTGCGGCTTATGTTGCGGTCATGCCGATGAGCGCGCGACGCCAAGACCGAGACCGCGGCTTTGCAGCGTGCCGAAGCGCTCCTCCAGCAGCCCGCCGGATCAGCGGCCGGTCGACCTTGCCGGCGCCGTTGAGCGGAATCTGCGTCGACGAACATGATGGCGCGCGGAATTGCGAACGCCGGGCCATTGTCCGCGAAGAAGTTCTGCAGCTCCTCCGCCGAGACCGCCTTGTCCCTCTTGAGCACCACCATGGCGGCCGGCGCAAAGCCCTTGGTATCGTGCGTGAGCGGCGTCACCGCGACGTTGGCCACGTCGGGGTGCTTGAGCGCGAGATTCTCCACCTCCTTGGGGTAGATGTTCTCGCCGCCGCAGACGAACATGTCGTCGATTCGGGTGACGTAATAGAAGAAGCCGTCGGCATCGCGGCGCAGGATGTCGCCGGTGCGAAGCCAGCCGTCCCGATCCGCTCGCGCGAGAAGTTCCGGCAGGTTGACGTATTCGCGCAGCACATACGGGCTGCGGATCCAGCATTCGCCCTCGTTCCGCCTCCTCGCCGTTCGGGCGCGACCAGCTTGACCTCGAGCTCGGGCGCGACGAGGCCGACGCTGCCGCGCGGCGGCACACGGCCGTCGATCGGCTGCCGGATCGCTCCGCCCCCTTCGGTGAGACCGAAGCTCTCGCGCACGCGTGACCTTGAACGTCTCGGTCAGGCGCTCGATCAGCTGCGGCGGCACGATCGCCGAGCCCATCGAAATCCGTCTCAAGGCGGAGAAGTCGAGCGCTTCGATCAGGTCGGTCTGCCGCAGCATCTCGGCGAACATGGTGGGCACGCCGCTGCAGCTCGTGACCTTGTAGTCGGCGAGCGCCTGAAGATAGCCGCCGCGGATCGAAGCTGCGCATGATGACGAGCGAGGCGCCCGCGCGCAGCGACGGCTTGACCGAGCCGCGCATCGCGTTCTTGTGAAACATCGGCGCCGCCACGATCATGCGATCCGCCGGCGCCAGCGGCCAATATGTCTGGCTGTGCTCGATGCCCCAGATCATGCCGCCGTGGGTGAGCGCGATGCCCTTGGGCGTGCCGGTCGATCCCGAGGTGTAGGGCTGGAACGCGATGTCGTCGAACGCCATCGGCTCGACCATGCGGGTGTCCGGCTGCTTGGCGGCCAGGCTCGCGGTAGTCGATCCCAGCCGGGCCTCGCAGCGTCGGTCGAGAGCCGAATCTCCATGCCGAGCATGTCTGCGATGTCGCAGCAGGTCGCGGTATGCTGCGGGCTGCCGATGATGGCGCGGCAGCCGGCATCGCGCACGATGCTCTGCATGCGTCTCGGCGCCGAGCCGGAAGTTCATCGGCACCGGAATGGCGCCGAGCCGCAGCGCCCCCAGAAACGCCGACAGAAACGTCACGCCGTTGGGGATCGAAATGATGCAGCGCTCGTGCTTGCGCAGGCCGGCGCGACGCCAGCGCCTGCGCGGCGCGGCGCACCTGGTCTCCAGCTCGGCATAGGTGTAGGACCGCGGCTCGGCTTCGGCTCAGGTCGATGATGGCGACCTCGTCGGGATGGTTCCGCGTCGCCTCGTCGAAGAAGATCCCGAGATTGATGACCTTGAAATCCCGTCTTGATCCACTCGACGACCGTTATCGCCCCGCCGTTCGTAGCTCCGACATCCGTTGCGCGCACGTCACGTCCTCGCATGCGGGGATGCCCCGCGAAGGGCAACTAAAACAAAGACAGGCCAACTCGAACCCTGTATACATGAGGGTCATCAGGCACGACATTGCAAAGAGGAGCCGATGGCATTCAAGCCCAACTACGGAAGAGATCGGGCCGAGCGACAGAAAATGGCGCGCGCACGGAGCGAGGAAAAGCAGAAGAAAAAGGACGAGAAAGCTGCGCTGCGCAAAGCCGAGCGCGATGCAGCAGAAGCGCCGCCGGATGAGAAGCAAAGCTGACCGCGGGATTTGCCGACAGTTCCGGAGACCGTCGTCCACGCAGGCCGCTCCGGCCCAGCATCGCCGTTGCCCAATTCGCACATTTGCTCGTTGAGGGTTCGCGTCAGCTGCTTGCAAGCGGAAGGATATGTCTGTCACTAAGGTAGTGGCTCGAAACTAATGGCTCGGGTAAATACAACCATAGATTGTATAGCACAGACATATGATTTCGGAATCGCAACGCTTCTGCTTGCGAGACGCGCCAGCAAATTCCGGCGACATAGAGAGGACCCTCTCACCATCAACTGTCTCTTGCGTCAGCACCGTCAGCATCGCGGCGGTACACGCTCCGTCCGGCATGGCGCCGCTGTTAGCCGAGCGCCCTGCGTACGAGATCGGCAGTGTTCTTCGCGCCGAGTTTCTGC
The DNA here is from genome assembly GCA_963831225.1 of uncultured Alphaproteobacteria bacterium. Classification (GTDB taxonomy): domain Bacteria; phylum Pseudomonadota; class Alphaproteobacteria; order Rhizobiales; family Xanthobacteraceae; genus VAZQ01. Next base: position 13,009 of record CAWHPT010000085.1, on the reverse strand, counting down.
ATCACGTTCGAACGGTGAAATTCGACGGTGCGCGGACTGATGCCGAGCGTCCGCGCGGCTTCCTTGCTGGACGCGCCCGCACGATTTGAGCCAACGCTACGCGTTCCCGCGGCGTCAACGAGTCATGGCCTGGAAACGGCGTCGACAGAATGTCGAGCGCACCGTTTAGCTTCTTGATTTCCTGCTTGGCTTCCTGCCGGGCCTCATCCCTCCGTGCCCTCCTGACATCCGCATTGCGTCCGTCACCTCCCCTTGGCAACTGGTCGACTTCAGGGCCGCAGCGTGTTGATCAACTCAAGGGGCTAAAGAGGCTGCGTAGGCAGCGAGCGCAAGCATGTCTTCGACGGTGAGTTTTTCAACCGAGACCTTCATGAGGGGGCTGCCAATCCCCGCTCGGGTGCCGTGCTTGAAATCGTAGAGCTGGCGGACGATATAGCTCGGCGAGTGGCCCGCTATCCCGGGTATGGGCCCAAGCCCTTTCAGGTCGGGGCCGTGACAGGTTTCGCACTGTAAGGTCTTGCCGCCGCCCCCGCTGGCAGCCAGCGCCTGGCCTTTCTCGATGCTACCGGGGGGAACGTACGCGATGAATTGGGCTCGTGTGTCCCGGCTCACGAACTGCTCCAGATCTTCCGGGACCTCGATGATGCGCTGGGCGATGGGCTCCTTCTCGCCGGTTTTCATCACAGCCAGATGCCACCCGGTGACATAGGTCTTGGGGACCGTGTCGGTTTCGAGCACGCTGACGATCGATCTGGGCTTCACCGCCGAAAAGTATGCCGCGGCAGCTTCGACCTCGGCGTCGGTGACGGCTTTGGCCAACGAAGCTTTCAGCGTCGATGGTCCCCGGTTCGGCACCGAGCTCTTTCTGGCGCCACTTTTGAAGTCGGCCATCTGTTGCACGATATAGGCTACGGGAAGGCCCGTGAGGTTCGCGTTTTCCGGGCCGCCGGGTCCATCCGCCCGATGACAAAAACCGCAAGCGAACACATCGGGCTTCCTGCCGCGTGCGACGACTTCGGGCTGCGGAGGATAGTCACCCGGATGCCAGATAGGCGATAGGAAGCGATCGCGCACCTGAGTAAGCGTGTATCCGGCGCTACTGCCCGGAACGCGCCGGACGGTTCCATCGTCAGGTGGAAGCTTCAAATCCGGTGGATTTACCGGATAGGCCCAGGCGGGCGGACCGTCTTGGCTTTGTGCAGGCGTTGTGGCCACCACAGCGGAGGCGAATGGAAGCATAAGAAGCGCGGCAAACGTCTTCACAGTAACCTCCCTATTTCATAACCGATCACTGACCCTATGAGGTCTCTTTGGCAGAGGGAACAGCGTCGAGACTTCCGACGCCGGCACGAATGCGAAGTGCCGGAACGCAGCTTGCATGTCTTGTGCTTCAGGCAGAGCGGACGCAACCGTCGCTGGAGGCCGCGCCGCGGAAAATCTCCAAGTACATCTCGACGGCACCGCTGACAGCTTGGATGGAAGAACCGTCAGCATCGTCAGCGCGGCATTTCCGATTTTCTCGTGCACTTGTGTGGGGCTGGGCTAATCGATCGAAGGAGCGCCCGTCCGGGAGCTTTCGGACGATGCCGACGGTCCGGTGGATGCTGCCGACGAGCTCATCCTGATGCGCGTCCTCGCAACCGGCACGATATGTCCGTACTAAGAGTAGTGAGGCCAAACGGCACGGAGAGGTAATATGAGACCAAACAAGCTCAAGAACCCGCCACGCGCCGGCAGTGAAGCGCGAGGCCGAGGAGGAGTGGGGCCGGTGACCCAAGGGGTGAGGCCGCCGAGAGGCGCTGCGAAAACGGGCCCTGCCGAAGCGGGGCCCGGGGAGAGTTCTGTGTGGCCATGAGGGAGCCACAGCGCCATTTTCCATTGCAAACGACGAAAAGCAAGACCACACCCGCGACGAAAAAACTCAGGGCTTCGCGGCGGTGAAGCGGGAGGCCGAGGAGGATGGGGACAAATGAGCGGCGAACAAGATCGGATATGATCAGGGATGGGGGATCTACATGAAGTCCCGCCTTTTCGACGTCGATCGGAGCACTGCCATGATAGCTCGCATGTTGCCATCCGCACGCCTTGCGCTCGCGGGCATCCTCGTCCTGCTGTCGGCCTTGCCTGCCGGCATCGCTCCCGCCGCCGCCGAGGCTGCGACCACATTCCGATGGCGTTGGCAGAAGATTCTCGGGCCCGGTGATCACCCCTGGACCACGAGCTGGCGCACGGGCCAGTCCGGACCGTTCTGCGACCACGCCGGGGAGGGGAAGTTCTGCGGCTGCAGCAATACTTCCGCTTGCGGAAGATACGACAACGGCCAGGAGATCGCGACGGCGCCGTACGGATGCGACAAGCCGGAGCGATGGCGCCTGCGTTGCATCACTGAACCGGATGCAAGATGAAGAACCCGGCCGTGCCCTGGTGAAGCAGGCGTTGCTCCAACGACGCTTTGGCGTAGAGCGTCCACAAGTCCGCTTCCGTCGGGGGTGACCGCGAAGTAATAGTGCATTGGACCAATGTTTGCTTTTCTTGGCCGCGCATTTTCGACAATGATCGTTGGCATCGGAGACATGACATGACTCCGGCTTTATTCTTCGGTATTATTCCTATTATTTTTGGTATTTTGGCAGCCCTCAATTACTTCTACTTCAACAACATACCATTTTTTACAATTTTTTCGGTCCTGACCGTTATTTCTCTTGGTCTTACGGCATTTGCCTTCTTTCATGATGATGGCTAAAGGCCCGTGGCCAAATTCAGGGTAATCTCTGATTGTCGCAAATTTCGGCTTGCAGAATCGCCAAGGGCGCTGTGGCTGTTTGTGGTTTTGCCTGCCGGCTATTCGATCACCTCGTTTGGCAGCGGCCGGGCCACTTATGACATCTCAGCTCTTCGGTGCGTCGGGCGCGAACGGGTCATATGGATAGCCCGCATAGACAAGATTGGCGCCGCTGGCGCCCAGCAGTCCTTCCATCCTCTCGACCGTTTTCCCGATCACGCTGCGCGGCTCACCCGTTTGAACCTGGCGCTTCAGTTCGATGAGGGCCTGATTGGCACCGTCGAGACGCCGTGCCAGGACGGTTGCAACGTAAAACAGTGCGAACGGCTCTACTCTGAGTAGGGTGCCCGCATCGGCCACGTGAAATTGCGAAGCTTCCAGCGCACGTACATCCGCCGTGTGCGGCTGATCCAGCAGCACGGAGAGTTCGCCGAACACGGCACCTGGTTCCGTCACCTTGGCAATCTCGACGCCTTCCTTGACGACTTCGACGGCTCCTTCCTTGAGGATCAGCAGCCGGCCAGTCGTCGAGGCGGCGGCGATCACGGTGTCGCCGGCCTGGTAGGTTGCGAGCGGGAGGCTGGCGAGCTTCCTCTCTTAACTCGGCAGTGTCGGGGATCAGGGGCATGCGCATGTTCGGGTGCTCCGTTCCGCGTTTCAAGTGTGCGACCTCACACTTCTGCGCTGCATCAGCGGCCTAAAGCGTCTTTATGTGATGGCCATCACATCGCGGACGCGACGGCCGTGCCAGTTTCTCACCACTCGAATGGTACTGCATGAACGGTCGAGCTGAACAGGTACGGAGAGGGAGAATCCAGATGCACAAGATCAGGTTGTTTGCCGTTGCCGCCGCTTTGATCCTGGCTGGCGCCGCGGGATGGGTTGCCACGACCACTCACGCCCGTGTTGAAGCTCCGGTTGGCGTTGAGGGGATCAATCCTTCACAAATAACGATGAATGCAGAGAATCTGCCGGTTGAGGAGTTTGTCGACTACTCCTTCGTGTTCAATTGAGCGCTCGGCAGGAAGCCCCCCGCGCGCCCCTCGGCTGCGATCCCAGCCCGGCATTGTTGAATGTGCGGTCGCCAGTCCGGCCGCACGTCCACTCCGATCAGTCCGCACCTGGTGCAGACCCGACGATGGTAACGCGATCGGACTTCTTGGGCCTACCTCCGCGTACCCTGTCGGCGGGGTTCATCGAGCCGTGCCTTCCCACAGATCATGGCGCAGCGCCCGTGGACGGCGCAGGGTAGGCGCCCGACGCCGTGTATCGCATCCACGGCGCCGGGACTTGCACAACGCACCGGCTCGGAGGCGCGTCATGCCGACACGACTCATAGCAAAAAACTTGGCCCATGGTTGGTGCAGTCACACACCAACTGGGAGCCAAAGTTATGTCTGGCTTGAACCGAAGAACCCACTCGCCACGATCGCCACCGCCCGAAGCGACGACAAAAAAAGGGGCCGACCACCGGCCGACCCATCCTTCGCAATTCCCCCGCTCCCCTGCGGGTTACTTCAATTATTATCCCCACTGCGGCGACAAGATGGAGCAGCACGCACCCTTTAGCGGCGAGACTGATGCTCGGTATGCGGCGACCAGTCCGGCCGCACGTCAGCTCCCACCAGGCCGCAGCGGGTACACACCATCCACGGCCGTAGAGACCGAATACCAGCTTTCCCGATGCCCATCGATCATGAGGTTGGCATAGGCAGTGCCTGTAGCCGTGTGAAAAAGCGCGACGATAGCGGGCAAGTCGGCAAGCACGACCGCCGCTCTAGGCAGCGGGTTTGCTCTGACCGTCATTCGCTTTGGAGTTTCGGGCGCAGGTAACTCATGCCGGGATCGCTGCGCCGCGTGCGTGTCCAAAGCTGGCGGGCGATTTTGATCGGGTTGATGCCGGCTGCCTTCCACCATGCTCGTTCGTTGCCGGAGCGATGCGCTGCCCGCTGATGTCCGCGGCACAGCGGCACGGTGAATTCGTCGCTCGCCTTGCGGCCGAGCGCGCGCGGCTGCACGAACCGGAGATGATGCGGATCCGAAGGTTTGCGGGCGCATAGCAGGCACGGCTGCTGGGCGACAAATCGCAGATGCTCCTTGTTGCGATAGCGCCGTGGCGTGCCGATCGTGAGCGCACTCTTGTCGATCCCTGCAGGCTGCTCGCCGTCGAGAGCATCTGGCGGAGGGCCGTCTTGCTGGATTTCAGCCGATGGGCTCCCGATAACGTCCGCGTGTGGCCGTTCCTGCGTTGCCGCCGACTGAGAAAATTCAGTTAGCTTGTGCTCGAAGGCTTGCTCCACGATTTTGGCATCAGACGCGGTGAGCAGCAGATGATTTCGGTATCGCAAGGCTGACGGCAACGCTCCTGCTTGCGAGACGCGTCAGCAAACTCCGGCGAAGTCTCTTGCGTCTGCACCGTCAGCATCGCGGCGGCATTAGGCGGGTTCGGCTCGGACTCAGCAGTGTCCTGAGGTTGAGCGCTCATCGCCGCGGACTGTGCCGACGATCTGCCGGAAGTCCGTGCGCGGCGCAGCCGGACGGCGAGCGCCCGTGCCGTTTTCGGCCTTCATCGTGGTAGCATCATTGGTTGCCGGCGAAGCATGGGCGAGACGTCAAACTTCTCAGGATCGAAGTAGCCGATCTTGGTTTTCGCATAAGGCTGGACGTAGTGAACTGTCGTTGGTGGCATAGATCCACAGCGTCGGCAAACGCGTCATGCGCCTGAGTGCGGCGGCTGCCGCGACCAGCCGGTCCAGAGTGCCCGACGAGCAGCCCCCCGGCCCTTTGACACGGCCGGCTCACGCTGCGGGCTGGCAGCAAACACTTCCGCTGTTGAAGGTAGAGCGGCCGGGCTTTCGTGATGCCGGTATCGTGTCAGTTTGACCCGAAGCGACATCAGAGCCAAACGGCGTGGGCGCTCGGCGGAGAGCGCGGCAGCTATGTGGCCGGTCGCAGCAGGTTCGCAGCAGGCGGTAAAGTCCGGTCGTCGGATTCTACTCCTGCTAGCCCTATCGTCGCGCGGACGCGCGTTGCCGCGTTGAGCAGAGGTTGGTTCAAGGCGCCACGACGACGATGGCGGCGCAGGCCGAGCGGCCATGGCGGCGATAGCTGTGCGGCGCGCCGGAATCGAAGTACATGGCGTCGCCGGCCGCGAGGATCGTCTCCTCCTCGTCGACGGCGACCGCCAGCTTGCCGGCAGGACGTAGATCAGCTCGGCGCCCTCGTGGCGGTGCAGCTCGGAAGGCGGCGCATCGGGCGGGAACTCGGCATGGAAGGCGTCGATCTTGCGCTCGGTGACCGGGAAATCGAGGCTCTCGAAGAAATAGGACGGCGGGTCGGCGCCAGCCCGGTCCGGCAGCCGCAGCCGGTCCCTCTTGCGGACCACCGCGACCCGCGGCCGGCTCGGTCCTCGGTGAAGAAGTGCTCGAGGCCGACGCCGAACACCAGCGCGATCCGCAAGAGCGTCGGCAGGGTCGGGAACACCAGGCCGCGCTCGATCTTCGACAGCATCGCCGGCGACAGGCCCGTGTGCCGCCCGAGCTCGCACGAGGCCGAGCTTCTTCCGGAGCCGCAAGGAGCGCAGCTTGGGCCCGATCCGGTATTGCTGCAGGCCGCCGAAAGCGTCTCCGAGACCATTCCGGCACCCTCGTTTTCGCGCCAAGAAAAAGACCTTCGCTTCGTTTCACGTCATGAAAACGATTTTTATTAATGTGCAAAATAGGACTCGTCTGTCAATTCCGGCGCCGCCACATGCAAGGCGCGCTGACAGGCGCCGCCGCACTCGCCGGCGCTGCTGATTTAAGGAGAAAACCGCATGAAGGCCGTCAATCTCGTGACCCTGCTTCTCGTCATCGTCGGTGGACTGAACTGGGGACTGGTGGGACTGTTCAGCTTCGACCTCGTCGCCGCCATTTTCGGCAGCGGCTCAACCTTGGCGCGGCTGGTTTACATCCTGGTGGGCGTCTCCGCCGCCTGGCAGATCATCCCGCTCACGAAGGCGATCAGCGCCGACGAGCCGGGGGCGCTGCGCGGTCATCCGTGCGCTGAGGTCTCGATGGCAAAGTCGCAAGATTAGGGCGCATGAAGTACCCGGCCCCCTTTGCGTCGGCGAACTTCCCCCCTGAGCAGCTCTTTGCATCATGGCGAAGTCTCTACGTCCGCCCTGGAAGCGCGCCAATCCGCGCAAAAAAGGCAGTCAAGAGCGTCCACGAAGCGAACGTCTGCCCAGAAGGGCAAAGGCAAGAGCGAGGCCAAGCGCGCAGGCCGACGGTACCCGATCCTCATCGACAACATGCGTGTCGCCGCCGAAGGCAAAGGTTGAAGCGCTTGACCGCGGCGAGGTTCGGCGGAAAATGAAACGCAAGACGGTGCGCGTCAATGATAAGATGCAGGGCGGCTACACCTACGAACTGGTCGCGCCGACGGGCCGCAACTTCGCGCCGGGTTTCGGCCGGAGCTGACGCCGGCCGAGATGCTGCAGCTCGGCGTGTTCGGCGGCAAATACATGACCGACTGCCGCGAGGAATTTCCGAAGAGTTGGTTTGCGCGCGCCAAGCTTCGCCCGAGCGGCGCGACCCCTCGCTCAACTTCTTCGGCGTCAATGCGAGCCAGCCGCTGTCCGCATGGCGCAACAAGGGCTGGATTCACCAGGACGATCCGCGCGGCTGGTTCCAGTGGTATTGCCGCTACTATATGGGCCGCCGCATGCCCGACGAGGATCGCCGGCAGATCAGGCGCTGGAAGCAGATCAGCCGCCACGTCGCGCCAGATCGAGCGGCACTGCGAGCCGGGCGACCTCACCTGCCGCAGGCGGCAGCGCCAGGCGCTGCTGCACTGGGCCTACGACAGCCGGACATTTAAGTATGCGGCGCGCGCAGCCGCCTCTACCGCAAGCTCACCTCGGCCACCTTGTCCTTGTAGTCCTTCTTGGGATCGACGCCGAGCAACAGCTTGATCCCGGCGACGAGGCTCGATGCGTCACCCCAGATTTCCGCGCGTTCGGGATCGAGCCGCAGCAGCGCGAGCTTCGGGTCATCCTTGCCGCCCTCGAACCAGGCCGCGACGATAGCGGTTCCACAGCCTGTCGATGACCGCGCGGTCGTTGTCGAGGCGCAGCGTGCCATGGATGGTCGCGAACAGGTCGTGCCCCTTCGAGGCGAAGGTGGCGATCGCGCGGTTGCGGTGGCTGCCGCTGCCCGAGCTTCTGCACGATGCACGTTGTCCTTGGCCGTGAAGAACCAGATCGGGCCGCGGTTCTCGTGCTCGAGCTGCGCCGTCATCGGCCGGGCGTGCCCATCCTCGACGCCGTCGAGACCGAGCATCAGGGTCATGTCGGATTTCAGCGCCTTCCAGAATTTTTGTTCCAGCTCCTGCGGCGTCGGCATGCGGTTTTTCCCTTTATCCGAGGCCGTCAACTGTAACTACCGATCGCGATCGGAGGTTCCATCTCAACTTCGTCCAGAACCAGGAAACTCTGGCGCACCAGCACTTACGTCTGGGAAAAGTTCACGGTGCCGAGTTGCGTCGCGCCTCATAGGCGACAAGCCGATATCAGCCTCTCCGTTCTTGACCGCCTCGATGACGGCCGGCGGGCTCTGAGACGATGGATCAGGCGGTTAGGATCCTGCCGCAGGTGCTTGCGCTCGATCGTCACGCTGTTCGACGACGGTTCGAGTAACGATTTTCGTCCGCGCGCATGGCCACAGACTATGTTGAGCTATACCATTCGCTACTCAAGCGGTCCTCCTTATCAGAGCGCGCGACGACCGTGTCGCTGCCACGACTGGTATTGGAAAAGGACTTGAACGGATACGGTCTTCATGGCGATCGAGCGCGCGCTGCCGAAACGGAGGGTCACTCTGATTCCGCCACTACACCTGCGATGATCTCCGTCGCGTCGAGAAGTCGGTGAGTGCCGCCGCTGACAGCCTAGGCCAAAGACTTCGGTGACCTTCGTTACCGCGATTGCAGTGCGGCGGGCCACCAGCCCAAATGAGGTCAAACGAGGTCTCTCGTTACGGCCGGCGCAGCGCCGGCATCGTTCTGCCACCGATCCGATGCGCGCCGATATCACCGGCCTTGGAGGCCGTAAATGCAGCTTACCGGTGGCGAACTTGAAAATCATCCCGGCAGCGTAGCGGGAGATCACCGGCAGCCCATGGCTATAGGGTCAGGACCTCGGTTGCATCCCGATACCCCAGCGGTTCCCACTAGCGGCCTCAATCAGCTTCTCGATGTCGCGCTCGATAAGGTACTCGCGCGGCCGGTCAAACTCGGATTGTTAAACTCCTGCCTTCTTGGCGTGATGCAGCCGAGCCAGTTAATTATAAAGTGATGAGCCAGGTATGCTGCAATGAAACCCGCACTTGGCCGAACGTGAATATCGTTACGTGTGGCCTGGGCGCTACAGCGCGGAAGGACATTGGCTGCTAAAATCGTTTGCTCGGAGGCACCCAAAATGGCGCTCCTAGTCCTCAACGGTCTCCCGCAAACCCGCGCCGGCACGGCGCGCCAGAAGCTTGCTCAAAGTTTGTGTGACCTCATCCAAGGCAGAGGTGGCTGGATCACCGCCGCGCTGCCGCTCGCGGACAGCGCTGCGCTGAGATTCGACGTGCGCTCACAAGAGGCCGCCCAGATCAATGGCGAACTCGGTGCTTTGGGCTTGGCGATCAGGTTTGTGAGAGCTGATTTGCAGGTGGGGCCGGGCACCGTCACCGAAACCATTCGTGAGGGTCACCGCATTGTAGAGAGGCGCCGCATGGCATCCCCGTGCGCCGTGACCACGTTCGAGGTCGCATTGCCGGACTAGAACCATCGCAGGCCCGTTCTGGAACGTGGCCTTCACCGGATACTTACGGCTCTGCTCGCTCGTCGCTCATCAGGAGCCAGCCGATCTCGCTTGGAGCTTTCATCCGGAGTCAGACGCGGATCATTCGTCACTGCCCAAGATCGCTGGGCAAGCCGCAGCTCGCCGACTTACAATCCCGGTGGACGGCTCGACGGGCACGTCGGCGGGGCTAAGCATGGTGCAGCTGCTGCCCAAGAGTTCAGATCGAAGCGCTAAAATCACGGCGGCCGGCGTTTAGATTGCCTATCAGCTTGCTCAGCAAGTACCAGCCATTGAAGTGCCAGCGCTCTGTACTCTTCCTTGATTAGACCGGGCGAGCGGTCGGCGGTCTCCTGGCATTCTTTTGCACGCGCTCGGCATTCCTTAGACCGTGATTGATCCGCATCAGGTACAGCCGCAAGAGAGACACTCGTCCAGGTGTGCTTCCCGAACGGTGTTGTGATCAGCATGTTCATGACCCGCCTCCAAGTTCCGGAGTCCGAAGGCTTGCAGGTTGGATCGATATCAGCCGCCGTACCACATAAGAGTGATGCGGCTCACACTTCGGTGTGATTGAGGTCTCGGATGGACTGGCGCACCCGCGGTGTCTCCGGCTCCGTGCAGTCCGATCGTCCCAATGGCCATTGGTCTCGAAGTGGCTGTGATCTGTTTGAAAATTTGAATGAGGCAAGAGGTAGAATAGGCGCTGCGCGTTTTCAATTTACTGTTAGCGGCTTGAAAATATTCGGCCCTTAAGCGATCATGGAGTTCTTGCAATAGAACGAGGCCGTTCATGAAAGCGAAAACCTAAAGAAACTAAGTGTAGACGCGCTTCTTCAGCTACGAGATAGAGTAGACGATGCAATATCCGGTGCACGGACAACACTTCAAGACCGGTTGGCGCGACTTGGTGTAGGCCTCCGTCGGAAGCGGCGTAGTACAAAAGGCCGAAAGGTCGCGCCAAAGTATCGAGGTCCAAAAGGTGAGACATGGGCTGGCAGGGGCGCGCGTCCGCGATGGCTTGTTGCTCTGTTGCAGCGAGGTCACAAGATTGATGAGTTTTCAGTCATTAAAAATGTACGGTCGAAGGGTCGCAAGAAGGCAAGGAAAAAACGAAAGGCGTAACGGCATCATCCTCAACGTTCCGATCTGCCAGCAACACTGTTCCCGTCTATCGGCTTAGAAGATAATGACCCCGTTCATCCGCGCTTGCGTCCCTTTGATTGTGGCTGGGGGTTCGAACTTAAAGCCCACGTGCTACTGAGCGTTCCGTCCAATTCCGCATGCAACCGCGCAGAGCGCAGCCACGTGCCGGCGCGTCGGAGAACAAGGCCGGCGGTGGGGGCTGTTGCCTATCGGTCACATTCAGCAGCTTTCGACGGGCGAACCCTGGACGGCTACAGCAGTCGCGGCATGATGCCTTGATTTAAGTTGAAGACTGAACTCGCGCTGCTTTTTTTCGCTGAATCCGCTGGATTTTACCGAGGACATGGACCGATTTGAGCGACATGAGGATCGCGGCCGACATTCTCGCGATGGAGACACGTGCGACTCGTCCAATGGCGGTCGCCGCTTGCATCTTGGTTCTCGCAGCCTCGGCTCTCGCCGGCTGCGCATCCGTGAATCGCATCCCCTATACGCAACAGGAACAGGCCGCCGCCCAGATTCCCCGCATTCCAGGTGCCCGGCTGTGGGCCGATGATCCGGCCATCAGCACAGGGCGACTATCCCTCGTGTCACGTGCTGTGCTGAAGAAGCCGACCGTGTTGGCGCTGTCCGGTGGTGGTGCCGATGGTGCGTTCGGAGCCGGTCTTCTGACGGGATGGTCGGCGCGCGGAACGCGACCGCAATTCACTTTGGTGACGGGATCCAGCGCCGGGGCGCTGATCGCGCCATTCGCGTTCCTCGGGCCAGCCCGTGACGAAACGCTCAGGAGCGTGTTCGCCAGTGGCGAGATGGCGGACTTGCTTCAGTCAGATGTTGTGGCGGGGCTCTTCGGCACGAGCCTGTTCAAGACCGCACCACTTCGGGATTTGATCGCCAGGCACGTCGATGCCGGCTTGCTGTCTGAAATCGCGAAAGAGCATCGGGCGGGACGACGCCTCTACGTGGTGACGACGAATCTCGATGCGCAGCGCACCGCGATCTGGGACATGGGCCAGATCGCCGCCAGCGGCGAGCCGGAGGCGCTTGAGCTCTTTCGTAATGTCTTAGCCGCTTCGGCGAGCATTCCCGGCGTGTTTTCGCCGGTACTCATCGACGTCGAAGCGGAAGGGCGGCGGTTTTCGGAAATGCATGTCGATGGTGGCGTGACGACGAACGTGCTGATCGTGCCCGAGGCCTTGTTAGTGAGCGGCACGCCGCTATTTTCGCCCGATGCTCGGCCGCAAATCTACATCGTGATGAACGGCAGGCTGGCGCCAGATTTCGAGGTGGTGAATGCATCGACGCTGCCAATCGTGAGACGGTCGATCGAAACGTCCGTTCGTGCGACCACTCGCAACACGCTGATTGCCTCCTATCAATTTGCCGTGAGCCGTGACTGGGAATTCAACCTGGCCACGATCGATCCGGACTATCCGAAATCCACGTCGATCGGCTTCGACCCCGTCTATATGCAGCACTTGTTCGACTACGGATATCAAAGGGGAAGAGGCGGAAGGCTGTGGCAGTGGACGCCTTCGAAAGACCAGCCGCTCCGGCGGAGGGTCGCCGGCCGCTAGCTGCAATTTTCTGGCTTAGCTAACGTAACCGATAGCGCTAAATGCCATGCCGCACCGCTGTCACTGCGAGTCTATGTGATGTTATGTATGTCATGTGGCGGAGAGATGCGCCTGGTCAGTGTTGACCCGGAGGAGCTCGGGACGGTCACCGGGTTCGCTGGAGACCTTGAAAGTTGAATGGTGTCATAAAATTCATGAGACGGTCGTCGCGCGGGCTCTGTCGGACTTCGGTTGTGGTTGGGCGGCGAGGACGATTGAACATTCGAATGGTTCAAGTGGCGCATATCAGCGGACACGATCGTCAATGCAAACTCGCCTGGCTCGCAGATCAGTGGTAGCTGATGACAGATCAATCATACAATTTGGAAGATGCTTCGAGAGTTTATGTCATCGGCGACATCCATGGGCGCCTGGACCTTCTTGATCAACTCATCCGCAAGATTGATCTCGACTTGAAACAGGCCCCTGCTGTGGAAGCGATCACGGTCACGTTGGGGGACTATATCGATCGCGGACCAAATTCGCGCGGTGTCCTCGAACGCCTCGTGCACGATCCATTTCCGACGCCATATGTTCCCTTGAAGGGGAATCACGAAGAGCTGTTCGAGAACTTTTTCGACGACCCTTCAGTTGGAAGCAAATGGCGTCATCTCGGCGGACTGGAAACCTTGCATTCGT
>CAWHPT010000084.1:0-33957 GCA_963831225.1 uncultured Alphaproteobacteria bacterium | reverse complement strand
CCGCGCCGAACAACTCGCCCCGTGCGCACGCCAAAAGGTCATCGTATCCGAAGCTATTGCGTCGGTCCTGCATCCGTACCTGTCCTGCTACGCGTCCCCAACGCCTGGAACTCCTAACATAGGCCGCCGAGACGGCAAAGCCAGCAGCCCCGTGCAACAGCCCGATGCGCAATGGGGAACGGTATTGTTGTGAGGGAGTTGATGTTTGACCAACTATGTTACAAACGCAACAATTGTCCGATCAGTCGAGAAGCCCAGTTCCGCTTATAAAACCTCGCGCACAATCGTTACGCTCGATCCGATGGATGCCGGGCAGCTCGGGAGCACGGCTGCGCGTTCCGAGCTCACCGGCTGTCCCTGGCACGATGTCAAGACCATGCTTCGCCAAGTGGGCCTGCGCCCCACCCGCCAGCGCATGGCGCTCGGCTGGATCCTGTTCGGCAAGGGCGACCGGCACCTGACCGCCGAGATGCTCTACGAGGAGGCGAGCAGAGCCAAAGTGCCGGTATCTCTCGCTACCGTTTACAATACTCTACACCAATTCACCGATGTCGGGCTGTTGCGCCAAGTCGCCGTCGACGGCTCGAAGACCTATTTCGATACCAACGTATCCCAGCACCACCATTTCTTTGTCGAAGGCGCGAACGAGCTCGTCGATATCCCCGACGCTGACGTCGTCGTCGGCAAGACGCCGGTTCCTCCCGAAGGGTATGAGATCGCGCGCGTTGACGTGGTGGTGCGGTTGCGAAAACTTCGCCGCTGAGCTCTCCTGCGCCGAGAAGTGGAGCACGCGCGCCTGGTCCTCGAGCGGCGCGTTCGCGCCGATCCGATGGCGGGTCAGCCCTGCACGCTGCCCGAGGGGGGTCGGCTAATTGAGCCGAACAAGTTCTCACTTTTTGCGTTAATTTAGCTCCAGGTCGCGGCACGGTGTGCCCTCGGCCGAAGGATGTGTGCACATCGCAACCCCGCTCGTCACGAGGGGAACCATCATGGCGCAGCGATATGCTGTCACCGGAGCTGAATTCGAACCACACCCGGCCTGTGGTCCGCACCATCCGAGTGAGAGACCTCAAAGAGGCGCTTGCAAGCGGCTGGTCCGATTTTGCGGCCATGCCGAGCCATGCGGTGTTTCTCTGCCTGATCTATCCGATCGTCGGTTTGATTCTGGCGCGATTGACCTTCGGCTACGACGTCCTGTCCCTGCTGTTTCCCCTTGCCGCCGGCTTTGCACTCGTTGGCCCATTCGCCGCCATGGGCTTCTACGAGCTGAGCCGGCGCCGCGAACAGGGCCTTCGAGGTCTCGTGGGCGGACGCCTTCGATGTGCTACGCTCGCGCTCGCGCGGCGCAATTGCCGCGCTCGGCGTTCTGCTGCTGGCGATCTTCGTTGTCTGGATCGCCGTCGCACAGGCGATTTATATCGCGAATTTCGGCTACACGCCGGCCGCCTCGATTTCGGATTTCATCCACCAGATCTTCACCACGCCGGCCGGCTGGACACTCATCATCGTCGGCAACGGGGTGGGCTTCCTCTTTGCTTCGTGGTGTTGACCATCAGTGTCGTTTCGTTTCCGCTGCTGCTCGACCGGGATATCGGCGCGATCGAAGCGGTGCTGACGTCAGCGCGAGCCGTCGCTGCCAATCCCGTGCCGATGGCAATCTGGGGGTTGATCGTCGCAGTGCTCCTGGTGATCGGCTCCTTGCCGTTCTTCTTGGGCCTTGCGGTGGTGGTGCCGGTGCTGGGTCACGCGACCTGGCACCTGTATCGCAAGGTGGTGGAGCCCGATTCGAGCCCTCGACCTGAGCAGCCCGCTCCGCCGACAAGCCAGCGGCGGCGCTACGCAGCACAGTTTCCGGCCGCGCTCTTCGGCGGAGAGGACCGGCCGTCGTCGGGATAGGGCGGCGAGCAGGCAAGGGGCGAAGCCGGCGACGCCGCTTCGTCTCAATGTCACCAACATGCTGACGGTCTCGCCATCGACCCCCGGCAGGTTGCGACGTTGCGGTAGATCATTCCACCGTCTCGTTCGGATATACGCCCCAAAGCTGCACCTGCACGACCCAGCCGTCGAAACCCGGTCCGGCGATCTGACACCAGCTTCCGTCGCAACGCTTCACCGACGCCACCACGCCGGGCTGCAGTTGCGCGACCACGGCGCTGGTTGCTTCGGCCTTGTAGTGGAGCGGGACGAGCTGCTTCTTGTCCTTCGGCACTATCACCGCGGTGCGCCGGCCTGACAGGAGGGAATGGTAGACCCAACCTTCCGACCCCTCCCAATCCCGGATCCGGCGCCAATTGTCGGACTCTGCGGTGATCTCCACCGGCAGCCCGGCCCGCGTATAGACGAACGTCACTTCATGGTCGCGCGTCGGTCCGCCGCGCACGTTGACGCGATCAGGCTTGAGGCTGACGAAACGCGGAACCGGCAGGCCGCTCTTGGGACCGGCACCCAACTCGCCGGCGGCGTGAGCGCTGGCGATGCACGTCAGCACCGCCGCGATCGTCACGAGAGGCAGCTCCCGCGCACGCCGGATCAACTGCCAAATGTGCTTCGAAGTCATCGCGTCTCCGGCGCTGGTAAGTTTACGGCCAAGCTGGGTTGCGGGCACGGCGCGATAGTTGCTTTGCGGCTCAGCCCGCGATAGTTGCCTTGCTGCGGTCCGCCCCTCGGGTGGTCGTCGGGGCGGCCGCTTGTCTTAACACCTCCATCTGTTACAGAGGGCATGCGACCGCGTACGCGTCGAGAGCGACGCCAGTGTCGGGCACGGCGGTTAAGGAGACCTGAACGAGAGCGTCGGCCTGTTGCGCAATCGCGAGGCTGGCGAGGGTCGAACCATGGCGAACCGCAAGAAACCCCTGGTGGTGGTGACGCGCAAGCTGCCGGACAGCATCGAAACCCGCATGCGCGAATTGTTCGACGCGCACCTCAACCTCGACGACCGGCCGATGACACCGGCGCAACTGGCCGAAACGGCGAGGACCGCCGACGTGCTGGTTCCCACCGTGACCGACCGGATCGATTCGTCGGTGCTGAGCAAGGCGGGAGACAAGCTCAAGCTGATCGCAAACTACGGCAACGGCGTCGATCACATCGACGTGGTCACCGCGCTGAGCCGGGGCATTACCGTGACCAACACGCCGGGGGTGCTGACCGAGGATACCGCCGACATGACCATGGCGCTCATCCTCGCCGTTCCGCGCCGTCTGGCGGAAGGTGCCGCGGTGCTCAGCGACGATAAGCCGTGGAACGGCTGGTCACCAACCTGGATGCTCGGCCACCGGATCTGGGGCAAGCGGCTCGGCATCATCGGCATGGGACGGATCGGGCGGGCAGTAGCGCGCCGGGCCCGCGCATTTGGCTTGCAGATCCACTATCACAACCGCCGGCGCGTGCCGGCAAAGATCGAAGAGGAGCTCACTGCAACCTACTGGGAGAGCCTCGACCAGATGCTGGCGCGGATGGACATCATCTCGGTCAATTGTCCGCATACGCCCGCCACCTACCACTTGCTGTCTGCGCGCCGCCTCAAGCTCATTCGCCCCGAGGCCTACATCGTGAACACGGCGCGCGGCGAGGTGATCGACGAGAACGCATTGGTGCGGCTGATTGCGTCGGGCGAGATCGCCGGTGCCGGTCTCGATGTGTTCGAGCACGAGCCGGCGGTGAACCCGAAGCTCGTCAAGCTCGCCCGCGTCGGCAAGGTGGTGCTGCTGCCGCATATGGGCTCGGCCACCCTCGAGGGCCGTATCGACATGGGCGAAAAGGTGATCGTGAACATCAAGACTTTCCTGGATGGACACCGTCCGCCTGACCGGGTCCTGCCGTCGATGTTGTAGGCGGGCGCAAGCATGTGCTCGAGGGTTGCATCCACATGAAGAGGAGAACGGTCATGCGCACAATTTTCGTGGCCGCCACCGCCGTCGTTGCCTCGATCTCGCCGGTCCTCGCCGCGATGCTCGCACCTAACGAAATCCAGGCGACTTTTTTCAACGGTCAACCCTTCACGTCGTCGACGCCTTCCAAGGTCAAGTTCAAGATGGTGTTCACGGCCGATGGCAAGATGACGCGCGAGCCGATGGCCAAAACCGGCGCCCGCGGTGAAGGTACCTGGAAGCTCGACAAGGAAGGCTTCTGCACCACCTGGAAGGGTTCATCGGCCAACTGCTTTCGCATCCTCACTGCCGGCGACAAGAAGTGGTCGGTGATGAAGGGTACGACGGTCGTCGGCACCTGGACCAAATAAGCGCAAATCGGCTATGGCCGGCTTGCGTGGTGCGAGAGGTCCCGGATCGTGGGCCGATCGCCCGAGAGCGGGTTCGCCGGATCCCAGCCATAACGGAGCGTCTCGAACCGCATCGAGCGTGCGTCGAGCATCAGGAGCGCTCCGACCATGCCCTCGCCGAAGCCCACGATCTCCCGGATCACCTCGAGCGCCACGAGCGAGCCCAGCACGCCCGGGAGCGCGCCCAGGATTCCCGCTTCGGCGCAGGCCGGAACAGTGCCGGGCGGCGGCGGCTCCGGGAAAAGGCAGCGGTAAGTCGGGTTGGGCATGCCGTCCTTGCCGCGCTCATGCGCCCGAATGGTGGTGAGAGTGCCGTCGAAAATACCGAGCGCAGCAGTGACGAGCGGCTTTGCCGCAAGAAAGCAGGCGTCGGATACGAGATAGCGGGTCGCGAAATTGTCGGAGCCGTCGGCGACGATGTCGTAGCGGCCGACCACGCCGAGCGCATTCCCGGCGGCGAGCCGCGCCGGGTGCGTCTCGACCGCAACGTTGGGATTGAGACGCTGGATTGCCGCTGCCGCGCTGTCCACCTTGAGCTTGCCGATTTCCGCGGTGCCATGGATCACCTGGCGCTGCAAATTCGACAGTGTGACGGTATCGTCGTCGATGACGCCGATCGTGCCCACGCCGGCGGCGGCCAGGTACATGAGCGCCGGCGCTCCGAGCCCGCCTGCACCGACCACCAGCACGCGCGCCTGCTTGAGCGCCGCCTGCCCGGGCCCGCCGACCTCGCGCATGACGATGTGACGGGCATAACGTTCGAGCTCTTCGGAGCTGAGCATCGGCGGCACACATCCTCGCCAAGTTCAGCGTTGTTATCCGCGAAATCGGGAATTTTGCAAATTCCCGGAGTGCCCCGGGCAGGTCCCGGCCGACGCTGGATTTCCTGATCCAAAGATGGAAGATGGGAGCCTTGAAATTGGCGTCGACGACATTGACCGTCCCTTTTTTCGATCTCGTTATCCGCGCCGGATCCCTCGTCACGCCAGCAGGGGTCGCACGAAAATCACTCGGAATCACGGATGGGCGGATTGCCGCCATTCTCGACCCGGGCGAGGCGCCGCCGGCCCGTGAAACGATCGATGCCGACGGCAAAATGGTGCTTCCCGGACTGGTCGACAGCCATGTGCACTTCCGTGAGCCGGGGCTGGTGCACAAGGAAGGCTTTGCAACCGGCAGCCGCGCGGCGGCCGCAGGAGGTGTGACCACCGTCATGGTGATGCCGACGGACAAGCCCATGACCGCGACCCCCGAGCTGTTCCTGGAGAAGATGGACCTCGCCGACGGTGCGTGTTGCGTCGATTACGCACTGCAGGCCGCGCTCGGCCCCGACACGCGTCATGTCCGTGCGATGGCAGACCTGGGCGCCATCTCATTCGAAATATTCCTCGCCGATCTCGAGGCCCCGATGCTGGTCGACACGGCAAGCGATCTTCTCGCCTGCCTTGTCGCCGTGCGCGAGATCGATGGGGTCGCCGGAATTACACCAGGCGACGACAGCATCGTCCGGAGACTGACGACGATGGCTCAGAGCAAGGATTCGACGGACAGATCCGGGTTCACCCGATCACGACCGCCGATCGCAGAAGCCCTGGGTCTCGCCCGCGTCTGTCTGGCGGCGGCCGAGACTGGCGCCCGCGCGCACGTTCGCCAGGTGAGCTGCGCCGAGAGCGTGAACGTGCTGCGTGCGATGGCGCCGGCACAGCTCTCCTCTGAAGTGACGCCGCACAATCTCACGCTCGACGAGACCGAGCTGATCCGGCACGGGCCGGTAGCCAAGGTGGCTCCGCCGCTGCGATCGTCGAGCACGACATTCAGGCCGTGCGCTCCGCGCTTCGCGACGGGACGATCCGCATCGTCGCTACCGATCATGCGCCGCATCTGCCGGAGGAAAAGCATGCGGGCGTTCTCGACATCTGGAAGGCGCCGGGCGGCTTCCCCGGCGTGCAGACCCTCCTGCCGTTGATGCTGCGGTTGGTCGACGAGGGCGTGCTCGATTATCCCGGCCTGGTGCGGGCCTGCTGCGAGGGGCCATCCCGGCTGTTCGGAATCTATCCGGGAAAGGGCGCGCTCGAAGTGGGGTCGGATGCGGACATTGTGATCGTCGATCCGAGCAAGCCGTTCACGATTCGCAACGAGGACCAGCAAAGCAAGGCGCGACTGACACCCTTCGATGGCTGGACGGCGACGGCTACTCCCGAGCTCGCGCTGCTGCGAGGAACGATTGTCATGCGCGACGGCAGGCCGGAAGGCGCCGCGATCGGCCGGTTCGTCATGCCTTCACGCTGACCGGCGCACCCATGCGTTCAATGCGAAGTGCTGGCAAGTCTGCTGCCGAAGCTTTGCCACCGCTGCCGCCAGCACCTCGCACCCGAATGCGATATCGGCCTCCGAGGTGTCTTCGGCGATGTCGTGAGAGCGACCGCCGATGCTGGGCACGAACAGCATCGCCGCAGGCATGAAGCGGCCGAGCACCATGGCATCATGACCGGCGCCGCTCGGCATGAATATCGGATCTTCTCCGCACTCTCTGGCGGCGGCAGCAATTGCCGCGGCCAGCTGCCCGGACATTTCGGTCGGCTCGATCCGGGCCGTGCGGCTCGGCATTCATCGCCACCGGTCCGCTTGTCACCTCGGCAATCCAGCTCAGGACCGTTCTGCTCGAGCCGGTCGAGCGTCGGCGTGTCGGTGTCGCGAATCTCGAGCATCATTTCGCCCTCGCTGGGCACGACATTGGCGGCGCCGGGCCGCAATGCGATGTTGCCGATGTTCCAGACCGTATTCGGGCCGCCGAGGCGCGGGAATTCGTCCGCAATCCGCGTCCCCAGCCGGAACAGCGCCATGCCGGCGTCCTTGCGCATGGCCATCGGCGTGGTGCCGGCGTGATCGGCCTGTCCCTGGCTGCGGATGCGGATAGCGGCGAATTCCGACCAGCCCTGTGACAACACCGATGCGCCGCCCCAGCGGATTCCAGGCGCGGCCCCTGCTCGATATGGGCTTCGAGGTAACAGAGCACTCGATCCGGATCGCAGCGAATGAGCGGGTCCTCGTTGCGCAGGATAGCCAGGGCGTCGGCAAGCGGCCTGCCGTCCTTTGATTTCGCCGCCTCGATTTCCGCGTCGGTGACGTTCTCGCAGAACGAACGGCTGCCCAGGCAGGGCAGGAACCAGCCCTCCTCGTCCTGGAATGCGACGACGTCGACGCCGATCTCCGCAGCGCCTCCCGCCTCGATCGAGGCGCGAGCGATCTCGAGACCGTAGATGACGCCCAGCGCACCGTCGAGCCAGCCGCCCTGCGGAACCGTGTCCGTATGCGAACCGACGAGTATCGCGCGACCGGCGTTGGGATAGCGTCCGTAAACGTTCCCGACGCAATCCATCTGCGCCGTAAGGCCGGCTTCGCGCATCCGGCCCATCAGCCAGCGACGCGCCTCGATATCGGCGGCGGACAGCGCTACGCGGTCCACACCCGTGCCGAACTTGCCGATGCTGGCAAGCTCCCGCAGGTCGGCGATGAGGCGGTCGGCGTTGATCGGCGCCATCGACGTATCTCCCGCAAACCGATGAGCCATCAGGCGCCGTTGCATGTTTCGATATGCGCGCGCAGTCGCTGCAACCCCTCGCGAAGATCATCGTCGGCTATCGTGAAGGCAACGCGGACGTAACGGTCGCCGCTCGGACCGAATGTGATCCCGGGCACGACCGCCGTGTCGCGGGCGACCAGCAGATCCTTGGCGAATTCGAGCGAGCGGCGGCCGGTCGAGGCGATATCGATCAGCGCGTAGAACGCCCCTTCTGGCACGGCCGGCAGCAGCCCCGTATTGCCGAGCACGTCGACGACGATATCGCGCCGGCGCTTGAACACGTCGCGGAAATTCCTGGCGCATTGCTGGTCGCCCGCAAGCGCCGCCTCTCCCGCCTTCTGTGCGATGGTCGAGGCGCAGCTCGTCACCGGCTCCTGCAGCCCGGCGGCGATCGCCGCGAGGCCGGGTGGACAGACCAGCCACCCGATACGCCATCCTGTCATGGCATAAGTCTTGGAGAAGCCGGAAACGACGAAGAGGCGATCCGCCGGGGTGAACTTCGCGGCCGAGACATGCTCGCCCTCGAACACGATGTCTTCGTAGATCTCGTCGCTGACCAGATAAATGCCACTGCTGCGGACGACCTCCGAAATGTCCGCCATCAGCGCGGCGGAGAACACCGCGCCCGTAGGATTGCCCGGCGTGTTGATGAGAAGCGCCTTGGTTCGCGGCGTCACCAGGCGCGCGATCTCGGCCGGATCGGGCAGGAAGCCGCGCGCGGCCGTCTGTGCAAAACGCACCGGCGTGGCACCCGCGAGATGCACGATCGCCTCGTAGTTCGGCCAGCCCGGATCCGGAATGAGGATCTCGTCTCCAGGATCGATGACCGTCATCAGGGCCGAATAGAGCGCGCCGATTGCGCCGGTGGTGATCACGATCTGGTCGGCACTCGCGTCGCGCTGCCATGCTCGGCTGATCCGCTCCGCCACGCGCTGGCGCAACGACGGCAGACCCGCATTGGGGCTGTACTTGGTCCACCCGGCGCGGGCCGCATCGAAAGCGCCTTCGATGATATGTGATGGGGTCGAGAAGTCGGGCTCGCCAACCTCCAGGTGGATGACGCTCTGCCGACCCGCGGCAAGCGCCATGATTTCCCTGATGGCCGAACGCGGCATTCCTGACGCCCGGCGCGAAAACGGCCGGACCACCGCATCGATCGCATTTGTCGAAGGCTGACTAGGCATCACGAAAGATCCGTCCGAGACTTGGGATGGAGTCATTGCATCTGATGGAACGCAGCGCGCGCCACAGGATGGTCTGGTTCGACGTCAGCACCGGAATTCCGAGCGTCTGCTCGATTGTGGCGATCGATTTGAAAGTCGGCAGATCGGTCGCCAGGAGCACAACGGCCTGCGCCCGGTCGCGTCGAAGCCCTTCGACGAACGCAAGCAGCCGATTCTCGGACACCGTCGGCACGTCGCGCATCCTGACGATATCGAGCGTTGCCTCGCCGACAATCTCATGGCCGCGTTCGGCGAAGAACGGGGCGGCGAGCGCATGGACCGCGCGCGGATAGGGCGTGCCGAGCGCGAAACGGCGCACGTTCAACGCAGAGAGCGCATCGCGCAGCGCGGTCCACGCCGACAACGCCGACCCCCCCGTCCGCTTCTCGATCTCCGCGACCTTGGCTTCGTTCCAACCCGGTTGCATGACCAAAGTCGTCACCATGTCGCAATATGCGACCACGTCGACCCCGGTGGCCGCCAGCTCGTCGACGGCACGGTCGACATGCTCCTCCATCCGGCGCACCGCCTCCGGAGTCAAATCGCCCCGCGCCAGAATGCGGGTTGCATAAACCGCGACGTCAGCCGGCATGACCGACCACCATTCCGGCTCGATCACGGAGTTGTTGGCAGGGACGATTGCGCCGATGCGCCCGCGACGTCCATAAACGGGGATTTCTTCCGGTCGAGAAATTGCTTCTCTCGCTTCCTGGACGCGGATGCCCGATCTCATTTTACTCACCGTCATGCCCGGACCCTCGATCAAGTCCAAGGCGCTTGTTCCGGGCATCCACGTCGTTCGTGCGGCGGTCCAGACGTGGATGGCCGGGACGAGCCCGGCCAAGACGAGTGGAGAGATTCCCATCCGTCGAAAACCTCTAGTCCGGATCGCCGCCGATGTCGATCTCGGTGCCGATCCCGCGCTCCGCGGCGCGCCGGGCCATGTGTTGCGCGGTGACCAGATCCTGGATCGGGACGCCGATCGACTTGTAGTAGGTGATCTCCGAATCCGATCCCCGCGACGGCCGCTTGCCCGTGACAAGCTCCGCGATCTCGGCGACTTGGTCGCGCCGGATGATGCCTTCGGAGATCGGGATGACGAGATCTCCGGCATGATCGAGGCAGTCGGTCCGGCTGTCGATGACGAGATTGGATGCCCTCCGGATCGTTTCGCTGTCGACCTCCCGCATCGTCGCCTCGTAGGCGCCGACCGCGGCCACGAAGCTGCCCGGCGCGAGCCATTCGCCGGAAAAGACCGGCTCGTCCGAGGTCGTGGCAGCAACGACGATGTCGGCGTCCCGCACGGCCCTTTCGCGCGATTCGACGACACGAATGTCGTGCGGAATGCGCCCGCCCATTGCCCTCATGCGCTTGATGAAATCCGCTGCGCGTTGCGCGCCGCGCGTCGACAAGAAGACGGTTTCCAGATCGAAGAGCTCTGCCAGTGCCCAAAGCTGGTTGCGGGCAACGCGCCCAGCACCGATGATGGCGACCGTCCGGCTATCGCGGCGCGCCAGATAGCGCGCGGCGAGCCCGGTTCCCGCCCCGGTCCGCAGGTCGGTGAGATATCCCGCCTCGAGGAGTGCATAGGGATGCCCGGTCGTGCCATCGAACAGCGCGACGACCCCGCTCATGCGGACGCTGCCGCGCTTTTCGTTCTCGTAGAAATCGGAGATGACCTTGATCCCGTAGCCCTGCGCCCCACGCAGGAAGCAAGGATTGAAGATGGCTACCCCCGGCGGATCCTCCGACGCAGCAAAGCTGCGCAGGCCCTCGACGGAACGGCCTTGCGCGAGCAGCTCGAAGGCTTCGGCCTGAATTCCGATAGCCGCCGCCATGTCGAGCACCGCGCGGCAATCAGCCTCGGAGAGAATACGGAGCCTCATCGCATAACCTAGCCGGACCCGTCGCCGACGTAGCGGTTCAGACCGATATCGGTGGCCCACGTGCGTCGATAGGCCTCCATCAGGTACGGCATCATGCGCTGATTGCGCGCGACGACGGCCTCGATGTCCTTGCGCAGCGGGCGCATCAGGTCCGCGACTTCCTCCCGCAGCGCCCGTTCATCGACGGTGGTGATTTTCCGGTCTCGCACCACCACGCGACCGTCGACAATGACTGTTTCCACCGCGCGCCCCGCTTCGGTGAATACGAGTTGGCGAGCGACGCTGTTGAGCGGCACGAAAGAGGGATCGGTCAGATCGATGATCGAGAGGTCCGCCGCCATGCCCGGCTTCAGTGCCCCGATGCGTCCCTCGAGGCCGGCCGTACGGGCGCCTCCGATCGTCGCCGACCAGATCGCGTCGGCGGCGGTGGGGGGACCCGGCTCCGGATCACAAACTGCGGCGAGGGCGGCGAACATCTTCATCGACTGGAACATGTTCTGCGCGTCGCTGCAGCTGCAATTGTCGCAGCCGAGACCGACATTCACCCTTTGCCGCATGTACGACCGGATGGGCGGGACGCCGCTGCGGGTCTTGAGGTTTCCGACCGGATTGAGAACGACATTGGTGCCGGCTTCGCCGAGCGTCTCGATCTCCGGTGGTGACATCCACACGCTGTGGGCGAGGCTCAGCTGCGGTGACAACAGGCCGACCCGCTCGAGGTAATTGATCAACGAGCCGCCATCCTTCCCATGCGTCTGTCGCGCGATCAGCGTCATGGCCTTGGATTCTGTAGATGTGCGTGTAGACCGGCAGCTTCTCGCTCGCGGAAAGTTCGGCGAGCGACGAGAGCAGGCCCTCGCTGCAGCGTTCCGGGCTCGACGGACCGAGCGCCCAGGTGATGCGGGGATGCGCGCCGCGCCGCGACTTGACGAGATCGCGCACCAGGGTTGCAAGATCGATATCCTTGAACGGCTCGACGGCGCCGGAAAGCGCGGCCCGCTGATCCGCCGGGACCACCTCGTCCCAGAACGGGATCGACTTGACGCCGGGAACGTCGGCAATCTGAAGCGCGAAGACGCAGCGGATGCCGACATCATCGTAAGCCTTCAGGATGGCATCGAGGTGCTCTTCGTCGAAAGGGTAGATCGTCGCGAGATCCTGCACGGTGGTGATGCCGCTGCGCAGGCATTCGATCGCTCCCAGCAAGGTGCGGGCGCGGATCTCGGCCGTGCTGCGTTTCGGATAGCTCGGCGGCAGCGCGCTCAGAACCCACAGCTCGAGCGGGATGGTTTCGAAGCAGCCCTTCAGGAGCACGTCGTGCGAATGATAGTGCGCATTGACGAAGCCGGGAATGACCAGCTTTTCGGCGGCGTCGATCGTCTCGGTGACCGTGCGCGTGCCGAGCCCGGCCACCGGCTGCTTCGTCGCGATGGCTTCGGCGAGTCGCGGCCCGACGGCAGCAATCGTGCCGTCGACGATCAGGATGTCCGCGACCGGCGGCTGATCGACGTCGTTGTCGTGATCGTAAATGCGCCCGCCCTCGATCAGCAGAGTTCCTTGTCCGATCGTATCTGTGGCCATCATTGGTTCCCCAAATCAATCGTACCTCACAACGAACAGCTTCTGCTCCACGTCCGTGAGAATCTCGTGCCCGGTCTCGGTGATCAGAACGGTTTCGCTGAGACCAACCCCGTATTCGCGATACTCGAACACGGCAGGCAGGAAGTGAAACACCATGCCCGGCTGCAGCGGGCGTTTCTCGCCGCCGCGCAGCATCATGGTTCGTGCCTCGCTCCAGTCGGGTGGAAGCGCGATGCCGATCGAATAGCCGGCTTTATGACGAAACTTGTCGCCGTAACCGGCATCGGCGATGACCTTGCGGGCCGCCTTGTCGACCACCTCCGCCGGATTGCCCGGCTTCATTTCCTTCAGGCCGGCATCGATCGAGCGGCGACAGAGGTCGGTGAGGTCGTAGAACAGCTTCTGCGGCTCGCCGACATGGCCGATGCGCAGCGTCGCGGCATGGTAACGCCTGATGCTCGCGCCGACCTCGAAATAGACGGCATCGCCCTGGTTCACCGGATGGCCCTCCGCCATCGCGTGCGCCATCGTGTGGCGCACGCCGGCATTGATGAGCGGCGGCAGGCCCGGATATTCGCTGTGCATCTTGAACAGCCCCTGATAGGCCGCGGCCATGAGGTCGTCCTCGGTGATGCCGGCGCGCAGGGCAGCGACGGCAGAGCGCATGCCTTCCGAGGCGGCTTTGCCCGCCTTGCGGCTGTAGGCTTGCTCGGCGGGCGATTTGATCAGCCGCAGGTTCTCACAAATCATCGAGCCGTCGACGAAGGTCGCCTTCGGCAGACGCGAGGCGAGCTTCTCGTAATCCTCGATGGTGAGGTACCAGGCCGCCTTGTCGATGCCGATGCGCGAACCGCCCCAACCACGGGCATCGATGACGCGCACGCAGGCGTCCAGGTAATTCTCCGTATCCGGGTAGAGCTCGCGATCGGCGATCCACGACGTGCCTTGCAGCGTCGTCTTCTCGATCAGGCGTGTCAGATGCACCGGTTGACCTGCTGCCGGCACGAACAGCGCCATGAACGAGTAGTAGCCGATCGTGCGAAAGCCCGAGAGGTAATAGATGTTCTCGAGATGATTGATCATCAGAACATCGATGCCGCGGCGCTGCATCTCCTCCTGAACGCGGGTCACGCGGCTTTGGAATTCCTCCACCGTGAAAGGCAGAGCCATCACGTCGGACGTCGCCACATCGGGCATTGTCATCCCCCTGCTGTGATTCAGTAGCCGAAGTACCGCGGCAGAGCGAGCGGGATAGCCGGCACATAGCTGATCACGAACAGCACGCCGATCAGCAGGACGAGCATCGGCCAGATCGCGACGATCAATCGCTCGATGCGCACCTTGCCGATCTCGGAGGCCAGATACAGCGCCACTCCGACGGGTGGGGTCGCCATGCCGATGACGAGGTTGATGCACATGATGACCCCGAACAACTTCGGGTCGATTCCAGCCTGCGTCACGACCGGCAGCAGGACCGGCGTGAGGATGATGATCGCAGCCGTGGTATCCATCAGGCAGCCGACGATCAGGAGCAGGACGTTGACGAGGAGGAGCAGCAGCATCGGATCCCTGGTGATGCCGAGCATGGCCGCGACGATCGACTGCGGCACCGCCTCGGAGACCAGGAGATCGGAGAAGATGCGCGCTGTCCCGACGATCAGCATGATGAAGCTGGTGAGGATGCCGGTGCTCAGGAGGCACTCGTAGATATCCTTCAGCGTCAGCCGGCGGAATACGAAGGCCCCCGCGAGCACGGCGTAGAGCGCTGCAACGGCGGCTGATTTGGTCGGCGTCATCACGCCGGCGAAGATGCCGCCCAGGATGATGAGCGGCATCAGGAGCGCCAGAATCGCGTCGTTGCCGCGCCGCAGGACCTCGCGAAACGAGAAGCGATGCGCAGGCATCTCGCCGCGCAGGCGCGCGCGCACGTAGACATAGCCCATGAGCGACACCGCGATCATCAGCCCGGGCACGATGCCGGCGAGAAACAGTCCGCCGACCGATGCGCCGGCCGCGACCGCGTAGATCACCATGGTGATGCTGGGCGGGATGATCGGCCCGATCAGCGAGGCCGCGCAGGCCAGTGCCGTGGCGTAGTCGCGCGGGTAACCGCGGCTTTCCATGGCCGGCACCATGATCCGGCCGATCGCCGCCACTTGCGCCAGCGCGGAACCGGTATCCATGGCGAGCATGGTGTTGGACAGCACGGTCGCGTGACCGAGGCCGCCGCGGATATGGCCGACCAATGAGTTTGCGAACGCGACCAGCCGCTCGGCAATGCCGCCGCGGTTCATCAATTCACCGGCGAGTATGAAGAACGGAACCGCCATGAGCGGAAAGGAATCCATGCCGTTGATCATGCTGCTCGGGATGATGATCCATGGCACTGCGGCGCCGACGACCAACGTTCCGAGCACCGAGGCGAGCCCGATCGCGAACACGATCGGAATGCCCAGCAGCATGAGAAGCAGCATGCCGCCGAATAAAACCAGGCCGACCATGGCGCAGCCTCAGACCCGGAGCTCGGTCTCGCGCGCGACGGCGTCGCGCGGGCCGAACATCACCACCAGCATGTGGTAGATCATCAATAGCGAGCCGACCGGCACCGACGCGTAAGGAAGCTGCATCGAGATGCCGAGCGCGATTGTGCTCTGGAACGAGACGCGCTGGACCAGCACCACCCCATACCAGACACAGATGACGAGGAAGAAGATCGCCGCGGCGCGGCCGGCGAACAGCAGGGCAGCGCGCAACGGTGCCGACGGTATCGCATCCAGCAGGAACTCAACGGCGATGTGAGCGCCACGGCGCAGCGCAAGGCCGCCGCCGAGCCACGACAGCCATAACAGGCTGAAGCGCGCCGCCTCCTCGGTCCAATCGAGAGCATCATTGAGGAAGTAGCGGGTGAAGACACCGAGCAGCACGACGCCGGCCATCAGCGCAGTCAGCCCGGCGACGAGAAAGCTCGTCAGGTTCAGCAGCGCGCGATCGAAGGTCTGGAACATGACCGACCCTGGGAGCTCGGGAGCGGCAGCCACGCAACGATAGGCCGGGGACGCGGGCGCGACCCCCGGCGTGGTCGGGGATCCTCAGTAGGCTCCCATCTGCTTCTCGGCGTCGGCGACCGCCTTGAGCACGGCATCGACCCACTCGTTGCCGGCCTCCTTGCGGACCAGCTCCAGCGCTGCCGGCCGGCCGAGCTTGCGGAACTGCTCGAACTCCGCGGGAGTGGGCGTGTAGACCTCGAGGCCGGCCTGCTTGAGCTGCTCGATCGCGGCGCGCTCGAGCAGATACGCCTGCGAGCGGCCGATGGTCTTGGCCAGCCACGCGCTCTCGATGACGAGGATGCGCAGATCCGGCGGAAGGCCTTGGAAGAACGCCTCGTTGATCATCGCGGTGTGCATGCTGTAGAGATGCTTGTCCAACGTCAGGTATTTCTGCTGCTCGTGGAATTTCATGCTGTAGAAGAGCCCGGGCGGGTTCTCCATGCCGTCCACGACCTTCTGCTGAAGTGCGGTGTAGACCTCGGTCCAGGACACCGGCGTGGGACTGCCGCCGAGCGCCTTCACCATCGCCATGTGCACGGCGTTCTCGCCGGTGCGGATCTTCATGCCGGCAAGATCCGCCGGCGACTTGATGACTTTCTTGGAGTTGAACAAGCTCCGAAATCCGCTCTCGATATGGCCGAGCACCCGCACGCCGGTCTGCTTGCGGAACGCCTCGTCGTAGCGCTGGCCGAACGGGCCGTCGAGCACTGCCCAGGCGACCTCCGACGAGGTGAACAGGAAGGGTATGCCGAGCACGAGCGCAGGCTTGAAGAAGAACGGCTGCGTGATCTCGCTCACCAGCAACATCTGATTGATGCCGTTTTGAACGCGCTCGAGTTGCTGACGCTCGTTGCCCGCCGCATTGTTACCGAGGATGCGGACCTCGATCTTGCCGGCGCTGCGCGCCTCGACCGTCTCCTTGAAGACCAGCGCCCAGGCGTGCTGCCCGGAGGACAGCGCCTCGGGCATGCCGTGGCTGAGCCGGATCACGTGATCTGCGGCAAAAGCGCCCTGCGTGAGACCGAGAGCGACCACGGCGCCAGCCGCGGCGAGCCATTTTGCTAGTGTCATGGTGCCGTTCCTCGTGTGGTCGAGCGCAGCAGGGCATGCATTGCGGGCATCCGTCGCGCCGACCCGGATGTGATCCGAATTGGAGCCGCGGCGGCAGTCGACCTACAATGGGTGCAACAATCCGGTTGCATCGAGTACACTATCATCGCGAACCGCGCAACAATCCGGGCGCGCAATGCGCTGGAGCGCGTTTCGATTAGGTTGAATCGGAAACGCGCTCTAGCTTCTTTAGCTGGTCGCATTTTCTGCGGAAAACCGGTGTCCACTTTTCCGGAAAATGCTCTAATGATGCCGTCTGCGGCGCACGATCCTGCACAACAGCTTGCAAGGAGGAGAGAGTGTTCCGCAGACTGAAGAATGGATTTGTGCTTCGGCAATGTTCGGGCCTATCCTGACCAGCCAGCGAGCAGGCGGGCTGGTCGAGACGTGAGCGCAGACCGGCCGCGGCTCTTGGTTCGATTTGAATGCAGCACTGATTGGCGGCGAGCAAAAGGTGGCACTCATGAGCACGTGCGGAAGGCGATTTTCGGCTTGGGCGGCAGGCATCATGGCGACCGCGGTTCTCGTCGCGCCGGGCTACGCCCAGGACAAGAAGGTCCGGTTCATTCTCGACTGGGCGTTTCAGGGACAGCAGTCGCCCTTCACGGTTGCGGCCGAAGACGGCACATTCAAGAAGCACAAGCTCGACGTCACCGTCGACCGCGGCTTCGGCTCCGGCGATACCGTCGCCAAGGTCGCGAGCGGCGCCTACGACATCGGTCTGGCGGACCTCTACTCGGTGGTTCGCTTCAACGGCGCCAATCCTGATCATCAGCTGCTTGCTGTGATGATGGTGCACGACAAATCCGCGCTCGCGGTCGAGACCAAGGCGGCCGGCCCGATCAAGACGCCGCAGGACCTCAATGGAAAATCGATTGCAGCCCCGGTCGGCGATGCGAGCCGGCAGCTTTTCCCGCTGTTCGCAGACATCAACAAGATCGATCAGAGCTCGATCAAGTGGATCAATGTCTCGCCCGAGCTGCGCGAGCCCATGTTGCTGCGCGGCGAGGCTGATGCCATCACCGGTCACATCACCACGGTCATGATGAACATGCGGGCCATCAAGATCCCCGAATCGGACATTCGGGCCATGCCATTTGCGGACTACGGCGTCGAGCTCTACGGCCACGTGCTGTTGGTCAAGCCCGACTATGCGCAGAAAATCCCGAGGTCGTGCAGAGCTTCATCCGCGGCTTCATGCACGGGATGAAGGTCATGATGAACGATCCGGATACCGCCATTGCGTCACTCAAGAAGCGTGATCCGCTCATCAATGGTGACGTCGAGAAGGCACGCATCAAGATGTCGCTCGATTACATGTTCATCACGCCGAAGGTGCTCGAGAATGGGATGAGCGATGTCGACATGGCGCGTCTCGGCCGAACCCTGCAAGCGGTGACGAAGCCGTTCGAGCTCAAGACGACCCCGACAGCGACGCAGGTCTATACCGACAAGTACTTGCCGCCGCGCGCCGAACTGAAGCTGAATTAGGCGCCTTCCGCTGGTGTAGAATCCGTGTGCGTCGTCATGGCCGGGCTCGTCCCGGCCATCCACGTCTCGACCGCGGCGCGAAAGGCGCGTTCCCGGCGATGACCTCGACACACTCGGTCGCGAGCGGCGGCGGGCGATCTCCCTTCGTGATCGTCGAGGACGCGAGCCTGCACTATCCCGGCGCAGAGGGGGTGCTCGCCCTCGAGCATCTCGACCTTTCGATCCACCGGGGCGAGTTTGCAGCAATGGTCGGTCCATCGGGCTGCGGAAAATCGACCCTGATGAAGCTGATCTCCGGCTTGAACCGGTCGACCGCAGGACGCGTCGTGGTCGGCGAGATCGAGGTCAGGGCGCCGCTGAAGAATGTCGGAATGGCGTTCCAGAACCCGGCGCTGCTGCCGTGGCGAACAACTCTGGAAAATCTGCTGCTGCCGCTGCAAGTGGTGCGGCCCCACCGCGGACGCTTCCGGCGAGACCGCAAGCAGTACGTCGAACAGGCGCAAGCCTTGCTCGCCAAGGTGGGCCTTGCCGGTGTCGGAAACCGGTTTCCCTGGGAGCTGTCCGGCGGCATGCAGCAGCGGGTCTCGCTCTGCCGCGCCTTGATACATCAGCCGCAAATCCTGCTTCTCGACGAACCGTTCGGGGCGCTCGATGCCTTCACGCGCGAGGAGCTGTGGGACACGCTGCAGACGCTATGGCAGGAGCAGCGATTTACCGTCCTTCTGGTCACGCACGATCTGACCGAGGCCACCTATCTGGCTGACTTTGTGCACGTCATGTCGCCGCGCCCCGGACGGGTAACTTACAGCTGCCGGATCGATTTGCCGCGACCGCGTGGATCGGAAATGCGGTACACGCCCGCCTTCGTCGATTATGTTCATGACCTGCGTGCGCATATCGGCCGCCCGAAAGACGCGCCATGAACTGGAGAAAAGCGCTGTTCGATGCAAGCCCGTGGCTTACGACCATCGGGCTCTTCATGCTGTGGGAAGCCGTGTGCCGTGTGTTCGCGATTCCGCCCTTCATCCTTCCCGCTCCGAGCCAGGCTGCCGAGGCGCTCATCGAATACTGGCCGGGCATCTGGTTGAATGCGAGCCATACCTTCATGACGACGCTGATCGGATTCGCCATCGCGGTGGTCTTCGGTGTTGCACTGGGCGTCGCCGTCGGCGCATCGCCGCTGCTTTATCGTGCGCTCAACCCGGTGCTGATCGGATTCAACTCGATTCCCAAGGTCGCGGTCGTTCCAATTCTCGTTCTCTGGTTCGGCATCGGCACGGTGCCGGCGGTGCTCACGGCTTTCCTCGTCGCCTTCTTCCCGATCTCCGTGAACGTCGCGACCGGAATCGCGACCATGGAGCCGGAGCTCGAGGATGTGCTTCGGTCTCTCGGCGCCAGCAAGCTCGACGTCCTGTGGCGGGTGGGCTTGCCACGCTCGCTCCCGTATTTTTTCGCATCGCTCAAGATTGCAATCACGCTGGCGTTCGTCGGAGCGGTCATTTCCGAGACCGTCGCGTCCAATCAAGGCATCGGTTACCTCATGATCTCGGCAAGCTCGACATTTCGTGTTCCGCTGGTTTTCGCCGCCCTGCTCGTGATTGCGGCGATGGGAATCGGAATGTACGCTGTCGCGTCGCTGTTCGAGCGTCGACACACCCGATGGGCGATCCGAAACCTCGACAGAAGCGGATTCGGATCGGGCGGTTGAGACAGTTGATGAGTTTGGGCTTCAGCTCATCTCCCTGATATGGCCCCATGCCGGACCCTCAGACCGGCCGTGCCGTTGCGGTGCCTGGTCTTCTCGGATTGATCCGCAGCGGGCTTCGATGCCATCTGATGGACGGCGGAACGTTCATAACCCGAGCGTGACCTCGGCCCAGCGCAGCACCGTGCTGCCGTTGAGGAACTCGATCACACCTGGCTCGATCATCGCCGGTCGATCGTGCGGCAGCACGGCCGTGGCGACGACCATGTCGCAGCGGTCGTTGAAGGCGACCGACAGCGCGGTCTTGCCCGGCGGATTGCGGGCCGTGAGCGTGTAGGCGCGACTGCGACCCTTCATCCAGGCAATCGTGATCGGCCGGCCGGCGCCGAGGGGCGAAACCTCGCCGCCGACAAGATCGAAGTCGCTCATGCGATCGAGTTCCGCGTCGTCCGCCACGCCGGTCGTGCAATTGCAGGAGCCGAGCTTGGCGCGGAGATAGAGCTTCACCTCTGTGCCGCAGTCGGCCGCCTTGCACCGGAACGCCTTGCCTTTGCCCCACTGATCCATGGGGAAAGGCCACTGCACTTCGGTCCAGACGGCGCGGGGCGGATTCGCCGCCGCGCCGTCATCGGTCGTCCGATTGCCCGCCAGCAATGCGAACGCGCCGACCAGTCCGCCTACTCCGACGGCGACAGCCGCGGCAATCGCGGAGGTCGTCCTCATCGCATCACCGCGCATCCGGCAATGCGTCCTAGTTGCTCGCCAGGAACTTGCGAGCGGCCGCGATCTCCGGCCGATCAGCATCGGCGTTCGCAGTGAGCGCGATCAGCTTCTGGTAGTTTTCTTTGCGCCTTGGCCTTGTCGCCGAGCTTTTCCGCGGCCTGAGCCGCGCCGGCGAAGCCGTGATAGCGGTTGGGCTCCTTCGCCTTGGTCGCCTCGAAGGCGGCGAGCGCCTCCTTGGCCATGCCGCGCTCGAGCAGCATATAGCCGTAAAGCTCGCGCGCCGGTGCGAGCGGTCCGGGCGTGACCGCATGCTTCTCGGTCTTGTCCTCGGCGTCCGCCGCCGCGCTCATGGCTTTGAGCGCCTCGTCGTGCTTGCCTTCCGCGTGCAGCACCCAGGCGGCGGCGACCTGCCGCTGGATGTCGACGATCTCCGCCCAGTAGGCGTCCTTGGCCTCACGCAGCTTGTCGCTCAGCTCGGCGAGCTTGGCGATGTCGGCCTTGGCGGCCTCCGGCTTGCCGGAGCGCGCGGCCCCGAGCGCCCGGGCGAAATGCGAGATCGCCGTCACGTAGTTGATAGGTACTCGGCCGGATCGACAGTTGTGACGCACCGTTCCAGTCGCCGCGCTCGACCGCATAGCGCGCCGGCGACGGCCGCCAGCGCATAATGGGCCGCAAACACGGTCGCTTTGAAATCGGTACTCCCGCATCATCTCGTCCATGACGGCGCGCGCCTGCTTGTCCTGGCCGAGCTGGAGGTGGGCATAGACCATGTAATCCTGGGCGTGCAGATAGTTGCCGACCGACTTCTCCGCCTTCGCGGCATTCACCGAGGCGATGTTGGAATCGATCGACTGCTTCCAGTAGCCGACGCGGGTGTAGATGTGCGACGGCATGTGCTGGGCGTGCGGCGCGGCCGGCGCGACCTTGGCGTATCGGTTGGCTGCTTCGAGGCCCTTCGCGGCAGTCTCCGGATAGTCGTAGAGGTGGATCAGGTAGTGCGTGACGCCCGGATGCCGTGGCAGGCGCTGGGAGATCGGCTCCAGGATCGCGGCGCCCTTGGTCTGCTGGGCGTAGGTCTTGTCGTTCAGGTCGGCCGAGGTGTTGAGCGTGATGGCGTAGGCGATCTGCGCCTCGTCGTCGTCCGGATATTTCGCCGCGATCTTCTCCTGCGCGTCGCGGAACGCGCGGATGCGCTGGACATGGCTGAGCTTGTCGTGGTCGACGTACATCAGCAGCAGCGCGTCGATGTAGTCGCGCTCGCGCTCGGTCTTGGCGTCCATCGCCTTGGCCTTCTGGATCGCGGCGAGGCCGGGCGCGAGGTTGGACGGCGGGATCGCGTTATGCGGGATTGTCGAGCAGCGTGAGCGCGATGCCCCATTGCGCCATGGCGCAGGTCGGGTCGGCCTTCAGCACCTCCTCGAATATCTCCTTCGCGTTGAGGTACCAGAACGAGTGCTGATAGCGCATGGCGCGGTCGAAGCGGCGCTGCGCCACCTCGTTGCACGAGGTCTTGAAGTGAACGGTGCCGAGCTGCTGATCGACGTCGCTTTGGGCGACCAGCGGCTGCGACGATGACAGTGCAAGTGCCGCAATGCTGACGCTGGCGGCGAGCAACGATTTCCGCATGATTTCCTCCCGGCGTGTGTGGAACACGATGTTCAAGGCGTGACCCTAGCATAGGCTCTTTTTGCACGCCTGACGAGAGCATAGGCGCGCTCTCACTTCGAGCAACTCACATTTGCGCACTGCCGATGATCGGCTAGATTTACGGGCGTGGAGAAGGTGGGCAGCGCGGGAGCTCGCATGAAGCTGATCGGCGCCATTCTCGTCGTTCTTCTCGCGGCGCTGCCGGCGTCCGCGCAGAGAGACGACGTCGAGCCGCAGCCGCGGGTGAAGGCGAAGCCGCCCATTCCCAAACGCGTGCCGCCGCCGCCACCCGCCACCAGGTCGCGACCTGCCGCTCGCCGAGCGCATCGACATTCAACTCGGTCTCGCCTGGAGCGGCGACTTCAGCGGGCTCATCGACGGCGATTTCGACGAAAAGACCATCGCCGCGGTCAAGGCGTTCCAGCGCAACAACAAGTTCAAGGAAACCGGCCTGCTGAATGCGCAGGAGCGCGCGCTCCTCGCCGCCGCCGTCAAGGCCAAGCAGAGCCAGGTCGGCTGGACCGTCATCGACGATGCCGTCACCGGCGCGCGGCTCGGCGTGCCGATCAGGCAGGCCCCGAACAAGGCGGCCGGCGCGAGCGGCACCCGCTGGTCGTCGGCGCAGGGCCAGGTCCAGATCGAGACCTTCCGGATACGTGAACCAGGCACCACGCTTGCGCTGGTGCACGAGCAGCAGAGAAAGGACCCCTCGACCCGCAAGGTGTGGGTCAATGTGCTGCGGCCGGATTTCTTCGTGCTTGCGGGCATGCAGGGACTGAAAAAATTCCATGTGCGGGCCGCGATCAAGGATGGCGAGGTGCGCGGCATGACCGTCCTTTACGATCAGGCCACCGACACCATCATGGATGCGGTCGCGGTCGCGATGGCGGGCACGTTCTCCGCCTTTCCGGGAGTCGCCGGTGCTTCGCACTTCGGCCCGCCGGCGCGGCGCAAGGTGGAATACGCCACCGGCATCGTGGTCAGCGCCGCCGGGCACATATCTGACGGACCGCCGCGCGGTCGATGGCTGCAACGTCATTGCGGTGAGCGGCCATGGCGATGCCGAGCGGCAGGCCGAGGATCAGTCCACCGAGCTTGCGCTCCTGCGGGTTTACGGAGCGTTCGATCTCGTACCCGCAGCGTTCGCGAGCGAGCCGCTCAGAGCACCGGACGTCACCTTGATGGGGATCGCCGATCCGCAAGCGCAGGGCGGCGGCGGCGCGATCTCGACCGTGGCGGCGAAGCTCAAGGGCAATGTCGCCGATCCGGCGCCGCAACCGGGCTTTTCCGGCGCCGCCGCGCTCGACAGCCGCGGCAGCGTCATCGGCATGTTGGTGGGGCTCGGCAACCCGATCGTTGCCGATGCGAGCGCAGCAACCCCGCAGCCGCAGGCGATCGTGGTGCCGGCGCCGGCGATCCGCGCCTTTCTCGAACGGCACAAGCTCGCGCCGGCAAGCGGTCGCAGCGGGCTCGATGCCGCCAAGGCATCGCTGGTGCGGGTGATCTGCGTGCGGAAGTGAGGATCTGGACGCCGGCACCGGCCTTTCACGTTCCCGTGGTTGGATCACAGTAAGGTCGCGCCACCCGGTTCAGCAAGATGCTCTATGACGAGGGCTGGATGGCTCCGAACTTCGATTGGTCGGAATGGGCGCAAAGTCCTGAAGGGCAGAACTTATAACAGACACGGAAGCAGTATCCGCAGCAGATTGCAGCGACTTAGCAAAGCTCTTGACCGCATTAGTTCGACAGGACCAATCTCGCCGAAGGCACGCTGTAAAATGCCCACGAAACTAAACTTCTGCTCGCCATCGTCGAGCGCGCTGAAACTTTGGTAGAACAGCGCGGTCGTAACGCCTTCATAACTCAGCATGGTCGCGCGTAGTTCATGGAATTCGTTCTACAGGAGGAAGGGGCGGGCCCCTCTGGCTCTATCGCCGGAATTTGACACCACGGTCGGCAAGCTGGTTGACATGATCAAGGATGGCGATTTGCGTCTGCCCGGAGATGCAGCGTCGCTACGTCTGGCCAGCTACGCGCGTGCGGGACCTGCTCAATTCCCTCTATCGCGGGTATCCTTCTGGCACGATTCTCGTCTGGGAAACCGATCGGGAGATGCCGAGCCGTGATCTCGATATTGGACAGGAGAAAGGGGCCTTCGGAGGGCATCGCCTTCTCCTGGACGGCCAGCAGCGATTAACGTCGTTATCAGCCGTCTTCAGGGCTCAGCCGATCGACGTGCGCGGCCGCAAGAGGCCCATCGACATTCTGTTCAATCTGGACATCCCGACGGACCACCGATCGAGCGTGCTGGAGGTGGAGGACGAGGCGCCTGAGGATCCAAATGACACCGATCTTGATGCTATCGAAAATGAAGAGGAGCAAAACCTTTCTCTGCAGGAACGGCTCAAGTTACGCACCTTCGTGGTGGCAAGTAGGACGCTGTCGGCCGACCCGCGGTGGGTGAAGGTCTCTGACATTTTTAACCCAGACAAGACGGACGCTCAGCTCCTCAAAAGTCTTGTGAAGTCGTTCGACGATCCGCTCTTTGACAAATATTCGAAGCGAATCCAGGCGGTCCGCAAAATCAGGGACTACCCGTACGTCATGCACGTGCTTGACAAAAACCTGATCTACGAGGAGGTGGCCGAGATTTTTGTACGCGTGAACTCCCTGGGTACAAAGCTCAGAAGCTCCGACTTGGCGATGGCTCAGATCACCTCCCGGTGGCGAAATTCCCTGACGCTTTTTGAGCAATTCCAAGAAGAATGTGAAGAGAAGTGGTTCACTCTTGACCTTGGCCTCATCGTGCGCGCCTTGGTGGTGTTTACAACGGGCCAGAGTCGATTCAAGACCGCCGGAACGATCCCGGTGGTGCGTTGAAGGAGGGATGGGAGCGGGCCAAGGAGGGGCTGAGATTTTCCATCAACTTCATGCGGGCGAATGCCAGCAGTCGAAGATGAAAAGCTTATTCTCCTCTTCGTCGTTCTTGATTTGTATTGGGTATTTGGCACAGAGACTCCAGTACCGCATTTCACCGGCGGAGGAACGCGATCTGCGCCGATGGTTCTCGATCGCAAATTCTCGGGGGCATTACAGCGGGTCCAGCGAATCCACTCTAGACTCCGACTCTAGCCGCTAATCCAGGTGGCGGCGGTTCGGCACAACAACTGCTCGATGTCCTTGCGACAGCAGTTTGGACGTTTCGAGATCGAACCCTCGGACGTGGCCGGAAGAGGTCAGCGCAGTCCTCTCTTTTCCACCGCGTACCTCGCGCTTAAAGCCAGAGGAGCGAAGGATTGGCGGACACGCTTAGCGCTTTCATTAACTCTATTCGGGTCGCTACCACTTCATCGAGTACCGGCAGACAAGCAGTTCAGTATGTACAGTCCCGGTGGCCAAACAGTAGTCCCGCAAGGGCGCAACCCCACATGTAATGCGCGAGTAAAGCGGAAAAGTGCTCGAGGCCGCCGACGGCTTCCCCGAGAATGTCGAGGGCATCGTGCGCGATAACGCCGCAAGCCTGCGGGATACAGTTTTGGATTTGAGGGTAGGACCTTTACCTCGAACCTGTTGCCATTACGAATGAAAAGAACATCCTTGACCCACCCTCTGCAGATCGCAGCCGTAACTGCTGGGTCCGAGTTCGGACGGGTAGGAATCACTTTCTGCCCGGGAAAATATGACCGACATGCGATGAGCGGAGAGTGGGATCGCGATCTCGCCCTTGATCTCGACACAATCCGCGATTGGGGAGCGGCCGCGGTCGTTACGCTTCTGGAGCCAAAGGAGCTAACCCTGCTGAGGGTGGAACGTCTCGGCGAAGAAGTATTGCGCCGAAAGATGCTGTGGTTTCATCTTCCAATCGTTGACGTGTCAATTCCGGACGAGCAGATTCGAGCAGCAGTGGGATGTCGCCGGTGAAGAGTTGCGCTCGATGCTGCGTCGCGGGCTCGACGTGCTGGTCCATTGCCGCGGAGGGCTTGGACGTGCCGGTACGATAGCGGCACGGCTTTTGGTCGAACTCGGCATGGAGCCGAGGAAAGCGATCGCAAGCTGTGCGCGCGGTACGACCGGGCGCGATCGAAACCAGTGATCAAGAGAAGTTTGTCCTAGGCATTGGCACGGCGCGACAATGATCGTCAGGAGCGATCAATGGACTGGTTTGAAAGACTTACGGGATTTCGCGAAACGGACTACGACGACACCCGCGCCAAACTCGTGGTCGAGGGCAGCCGACTGCGATCCCTGATCAACGGGAAAAGCTATGGCATCGGAGAGCTCGAATTGGTACCGTTGCAAGCCCTGCGCGAAAGGGCGAAATCCGGCGAGCGGACTGCCCGGGCGGCTCAAGGTAAGCGTGGTGACCGGCGACGTGCGGCAAATGCATCAGTCGCCAGAGAACGCCGGCGCGCTGTTCCAAGTCGCATCCCAGTTCAACTTGCTGGAGATGGTCTCGCCCACGGTGACGCCGGAGCACGGCGTCACCCGCTACCAACACGACCGCACTCAAGGCCCGGCGTGCGCGATCGCCGCCGGCGCGGCCACGATCTACCGCAACTACTTCGCGCCGGTAGGCGGCAGCCATGGCCAGACGACGGACGCCAGTTCGACGGGTTGGCCGACCTCGGCGAGGCTCTGAGCGGCGCCTTGAATCAGCCGGTCAAGGCCTTATGGAGAATGCAAAACGGCTACGCGCTATGCACCCGTGCCGGGCTCGACGCCATTGCGGAACATCTCGGCGCGCTGCAATCCGGAACAGCTCGATATCCTGCGCGGCAAACTGCGCATCGGAATACACCGCGACGTGGAAGTCACCGATGCCGCAGGGGAGCATCGGCCGCTGGTCTCGCAGGCCTTCTGCTCGGCTCTCCCGGTGGCGTACAGCCCGTGTGCCACCTTCCCACTGGAAACCGTTCGCCATCGCTGGTTCTGCAAGCGGCGTACGAAGCCACGATGTGGGCCGCCGTGCTGAACGCACAACGCGGCGCATCGAACGTTGTTCTGCTCACACAGCTTGGCGGAGGCGCCTTTGGCAATGACGAAGACTGGATTCATGCCGCCATGCGGCGGGCCCTGGAGATGATGTCGGAATTCGATCTTGATGTGAAGCTTGTAAGCTATGGGACGCCGCCCCCGGCATTGCTGCATATGGCAGAGGAGTTTTAACTGAGATTCATAGACGAATACCGCTGTCGGCACATCGCTAAGTCTTTATGAAACCGCGCTCACGACAACTCGACAACGTTCCACTCGTTCCACCTGCATCGAGACTACTCGAAATGAGCCTGTCGCCCTACCAACTCGGGCATTCTGCTGATGATGTCGTCACAGGGCTCGACGGCGCCCGGCCGTGCCCGGCTGTGGGCGGAGATCGCAGCCGTCCAAGAGCCGAAGCTGCATCCACCAGGGCGAACTCTCCTAATGAGAACAGGCCTTATTGGTGGCCTGCAGGCAACGCCGACCAATGTCTGCAGAGTGGGGTATAGTGGACTCAATGCCGACGGCGCGTTTTGGGCCGGTCGTGACCCAACTGAGACATGGAGTGCTCGGCATTTCCGCAGTGCAAATTGACCAACAGCCCTGGTTTCGCAGGTCGAAAATTTCTGTTCTGATGGCGTGGTCCTGAGCCTGGGGAAGCCAATGCGACGGCGCGATTTCATCGGAGGAATTGCTGGATCAGCGGCGTGGCCGCTCGCCGCAGGGGCGCAGCAGCCAGCGCTGCCGGTGATTGGCTATCTCGGTGCGTCATCGCGTGAGAATGACGCACCCACGCTCGCATCGATGCGTGAGGGTCTGAAAGAGCGGGGCTTTGTCGAAGATCAAAACGTGACGATCGACTACCGCTGGGCGGACGGCCGCTACGATCGGTTGCCCGCGCTCGCGGCGGACCTCGTTCGGCGGCCGGTTGACATAATCTTCGCACCTTCCAGCACGCCTGCCGCCCTGGCGGCAAAGGCCGCGACGGCGTCGATACCGATCGTGTTTACGGTCGGCAGTGATCCGGTTGCTGTCGGGCTTGTGGCCAGCCTTTCGCGGCCGGGCGGCAACGTCACAGGCGTATCCATCCTCGTCAATCTCCTCTCGGCCAAACGGCTCGAGTTGCTCCACACGCTTCTGCCCAAGGCCGGCATGGTCGCGGCGCTCATCAATCCAAACAGCCCCAACGTCTGGCCCGACCTGGAGGAAACGCATGCGGCGGCGAAGAAGCGAGGGCTGCAACTTATCGTGCTGAAAGCCAGTACGGCGTTCGAGATCGAGGCGGCCTTTGCGCGCCTCGTCGAACACCGCGCTGCGGCAGTCTTCGTCCTCGCCGATGCGTTCTTTCGGAGCCAGCCTGAACAGTTGATCGGATTGGCAGCGCGCCACGCGCTGCCGGCAAGCTACCCCTGGCCCGAATTCGCCTCCGCTGGCGGCTTGATGGGCTACGGCGCCAACGCTGCAGATTCGTGGCGCCAGGGTGGCGTTTACATCGGGCGGATTCTCAAGGGTGAGAAGCCTGCCGACCTGCCGGTGATACAGTCCACCAAGATCGCGTTTGCGCTCAATCTCAAGACCGCCAAGGGGCTCGGCCTCGACATTCCGCCCATGCTGCTCGCGCTTGCCGACGAGGTGGTCGAATAGAGGCTGCTTTGCTGCGATTGCTCACAGCCGCTTATGGCACTACCCGGAAGAGCAGATCAGTGTCGGATAGGTCTGCTGATCGGGGGTCAAGCAGACGTGCCCAGCGTCCCTGCGAAATGACGCGATTGACCCGGAGCAGACGTTAGGACGAGGTGACACGAATTTTGAGCGTGGCTGAATGCAGGCGCCCCCATCCAATCGATTGAAACTTCACAGCGCGGGACTACCGTCCGCGGATAGCAGGGAGGACATCATGTTTAGACAATTTGTGCTTGGCACGGCGCTTGCCGCATTTGCGTTCGTCACGTCGCTCGACGCGCAGCAGCAGCCATAAGCCATTCGCCTCCCCGGTTCCTTCACTCTGCGCGGGAGTCCGGTTGTTGAGGTGCTCCGGACTGGCGCGCACGTGTCTGGGATCGGCGGTAAGTGACCCGACTAGGACATGGGCCGGACTTGCAACAAGCTGTGTCCCGAGCGCGTCTAAACCGCTACGATGACCGATCCTAAGCGTGGGGCGGGTATGAGGCGGCGCGCATTCATCGTAGGCCTTGCCGGCGCGGCGGCAATACCGCTCGCGGCGCGCGGGCAGCAGCGCGAGCGAGTGCGTCGCATCGGCGTGCTGCTGCCCGCAGCCGCGGACGATACGCGATTTCCGGCCTGGATTGGGGCGTTTCTGCAGGGGCTGGCGCTCTTAGGCTGGACCATCGGCCGCAATGTGTGGATCGAGACCCGCTGGGCCACAGGCGATCCCACTGGAATTCGCAAACACGTGGCGGAATTGGTCGCGCTCGCGCCTGATGTCATCCTGGCCCATGGCGCCTCGACCGTGGGGCCTTTACTACAAGCGACGCGCACCATACCGGTCGTGTTCCCGGTCGTCGTCGATCCGATCGGCGCCGGTTTCGTCGACAGCTTGGCGCGGCCGGGCGGCAATGCCACCGGTTTCATGACTGTCGAATTCGGCATCGGCGGCAAATGGCTGGAGCTGCTCAAAGAGATCTCGCCAAACGTGACGCGAGCGGCGTCCTTCGGGATCCTGCCAACCCGTCCGGCCCCGCTCAGTTCGGCATCATCCAGGCCGCAGCGCCGTCGCTCGGGATGGAGATCACCCGATTAACATGCGCGACGCCAGCGAGATCGAGAGCGCCATCGCGGCCTTCGCGCGGGTCCCGAATGGCGGCCTGATCCTGACGCCGAGCGGGTTGGCGAACTGCATCGCGATCTGATCATTACGCTTGCGGCTCGGCACAAGCTGCCCGCAGTCTACTACGAACGCTTCTTCGTCGCCGCTGGCGGCCTGGTCTCCTATGGGGCCGATTATGTCGACCAGTACCGGCGCGCGGCCGGCTATGTCGACCGCATCCTCAAGGGCGAGAAACCGGCCGACCTGCCGGTGCAGGCGCCGACCAAGTACGAGCTGGCTCAACCTCAAGACCGCCAAGGCGCTCGGCCTCGACCGTGCCGCCATCGCTGCTTGCCCGCGCCGACGAGGTGATCGAATAGGAACGCCGATGTCGGCTTGTGGGCACTAAGCCGCGGTGGCCGGGCCGTTTCGGGAAACAGTCCGGTTGTTGAGGTGCTCCGGGGCTCGCGGAGGCATCGGAAGCCACTCGTGTCCCTTCCAGCGTGCTATAGTCTGGCAGTTGCGATGCTGGGGTGGACACATGAGACGGCGGGAATTTCTCGGTGCGCTCG
This sequence comes from uncultured Alphaproteobacteria bacterium, assembly GCA_963831225.1. GTDB lineage: Bacteria > Pseudomonadota > Alphaproteobacteria > Rhizobiales > Xanthobacteraceae > VAZQ01. Next base: position 3,366 of record CAWHPT010000084.1, on the reverse strand, counting down.
GCGGCGCGACAGCGTCGACCGCTTGGTCGCTGTCGGCGAGCGGGCAACAGTCCAAGGTGGCTCGAGTAGGGGCGCTCTACATAGGCCTGGCGGACGCGGATTTGTTCAAGAAGGAACTCCGGGAGGGACTGCTTGAACTTGGCTATATAGAAGGGCAAAACATTGCCTTCGAGTTTCGCTCCGCGGAAGGAAAGCTGGAGCGACTTCCTGAGCTTGCGGCCGAACTGGTCCGGCTTAAGGTCGATGTGATCGTGGCGCTCTACGTGCCATGCGCGCTGGCGGCGAAACAGGCAACGCGTGAAATACCTATTGTGATAGTCGCGGCCGACCCGGTCGAAACCGGCATAGTTCCCAGCTTGGCACGCCCTGGCGGGAATATTACCGGCGTATCTCTGATGTCTGCCGTATTCGTTGGAAAATGCGTTGAGCTGTTTCGTGAGATGCTCGCGACCACGCGGCAGGTAGCCGTCTCACCAACGCGGCGGATGCTTTATTCGCGAAGTTAGTTCTCGATCATGTTGAGGTTGCTGGCCGCCTTACAGGTATCAAGATTCAGCCGATCATGTTGCGCGGACCTGATCAGGAACTGGACGCTGCCTTTGCGGCCATCACGAGAGAACAGTCCAATGCCATCGTGATTTAAGGCAGCTTGTCCACCAAGCGTATAGCTGATCTTGCCCGCGAGCACCGCTTGCCAGCGGCCTCGAGCACCCGAGCCTTTGTGGATGCCGGCGGCCTGATGTCATACGGCGCGGACGGCCCCGCCTTGTTTCGACACGGCGCCAGGTTTGTGCATAGAGTTTTGCAAGGGCGGCAGCCGAGCGAGTTACCTATCGAGCAGCCCACGAAGTTCGAGCTAGCCATCAACCTTAAAACTGCGAAGGCAATGGGCCTCACGATTCCAGAATCGTTCTTGCTTCGAGCCGACACGCTGCTTGAATAAGCAACAGTTTGCTCAGCGCATGAGTTGGCTATGGCACGGGGCCGCCATTCCGGAATGTCCGCTGTCACGGCGAGTATTGGAGGCAGAGCGGACGTACTGCGGACATCGCGGAAACGGCGCTGATGACCCACAGCCGACATCGCTGCATCGCAGCAAGCTACCCTCGCCGCTATTCGATCACCCACCTCGTCGGCGAGCGCGAGCAGCTTCGGCGGCACTTCGAGGCCGAGCGCCTTGGCAGTCTTGAGGTTGATCATGAACTCGAACTTGGTCGACTGCAGCACCGGCAGGTCGGCTGGTTTGGCACCCTGGAGAACGCGGCCGACATAGACGCCGGCCTGAAGCGGCTGGTGGGCTCCGCGACGATTCCGATCGTTCGCTGCCGTCCCGTCGTCCCAATCAGCCATCAATCTCCATTCTGCCCGATCGCATGAATTCCAAGACCCATCCCACGGCACCGCAACGTCTGCTGGATAGTCAGAGCGTGGCATATTCGCGGTGCCCCTTGGGGGTGCTATTAAATATGACGTTCCGCACACGTGTAAAAGCGCGCACGGCATGCTCGGCATTATTGTTGTTCCAAGGCACGCCGTCGTAATCGAGGAATGTGAACAGTTTGTCCTTGTTCTTTTCAATTCGCTTTTTGAGCGCAAGCCCGGCCTCTGTTGCGCATTTCATGGCGACGACGTGCTGATGAATCTGCGGCCGGTTTCTTGTGCTTGCTCAGATGTCGCGCTTTCAGGCCGTATGTGTCTATAGTCTCGACGATCTCTCGGAGCAGCGCGCCAAATCGCCCGGCGATCTCCTTTAACTCGTCATCGAAGGGGTTCCTATGCAAGTCCTCATTGATGTCGCGCATCAGGTGGATCAGGCATTTCTGCTGAGCGCACGGCACGGAATCATACGCAGCGTAGAAATCCGAGACGAGTACGCCGCTGAACCCGTCCAGCACTTCCTCTAGGATCGCGGACTCTCGCGATTCGGCATACACGTATGCAACCGTGGTAAGGTTCGCGAACACCCAGATGTAATGGCCTCCGCCTTTTACGACGCCCTTGGTCTCATCGGCGTGGATCAGCGTCCCTTTCGCAATCTGGCGGAGGATGCCGCGATATGTCGGCATGTACTTCTCGGCCATTGTCGACTTCATATGGAAGGCTTTGTGTGCATCTAGCGGCAAATCGAACAACAATGACGCGTGCTCAGCCGCCTTTTGGTTCGAGAGGCGCAATTCGATCATAAGATAGACTACAAACGCTCGCAGATTCGGGCCATAAAACGCTCTCCCCGAATAGGTGCTCATTTCTGCGCGACATTCGGAGCACCGATATCGACTGTAACGGTACCGCACAACCCAGCGCTTTATTCCCTTTCGCATTAATTTTAGGTCGTAAGCGAGGTATGAACCTTCACGGCACATCTGAAGTTTTGCCGCATCGCACTTTGGGCACGTTTCAGGGATGACTCCGACCATCACCTCTTTATCAACGGCTACGTTTTTGCTTCTATCTTGGGACTTCTGGACGGTCCGCCGGATCGTCTTGTCAGTTCGCGCGTATACCTTGGACCTCTGATAGTCCCAGTACGCCGCGTTGTTGATTTTCTCAAACTCCGGCAGGGCGCAGTCTAGTTTGCCGTAGGTCCGCTGGAAACCGACCTCCAACGAACCGACGTCGACGGCATTGAGGCCGGACGCGCCGTCGCCGCAGATGCGCGTAATGGCGTCCGCGACTATCACCGCCGCACGGCAGTCGTCCATGTTGTAGCCGATCAGTTCGCGCTTGAGCCCGTCGTCCGCGCCGAGCTCCCAGGCCCGCCGTAGGAGTGGCGCTGCTGCGCCCGAAGCCCGCGACCAGGTCCACTCGAACCTGAGGTATCGCCCGACTTCCTTGAGGCTGTTCGAAAACGTCGGAAAATAGATCTTCCCGTAAATATAGCCGACCAGGTTGACCGACGTTTCTATAAGCCGATCGACGAATTCCATTTCATCGGCCGCCGAAACGTAACGCTCCTTCATTTGCCTGAGAAATCGGCTTTCGTATGCGCCGTAGCTGACGATCTGCGCATTCCCGATCGCCTTGAGCGCCTGCAGGCAGTTCTCCCATATTACGCGCTCACCATCCAATCCATCGGCCCAGAACGAGCGCTCAACCTGTTCTCCGCCGCATTCGTACCGAAGCCCGACAAGGTAATCGAAATCCGTGTCCGGCATCCCTTCAACGTCGAGGAAGATCGGGACGCCCGCGAACTTTACCGACGGGGCTCCGACCACGTGGATCTGGTTCTTCTTAATCGCCAGGGCCTTGAGTTTGTGATCGTTCTTGACGACCGGAGCGGCGCGTCTGGCGGATTTCGCGGAATGCTCGGCGTCAGGGCTAGTCCGCTTACGCCGGCGGGGGCGGTAGCCGTAGGACAGCTGCGTT
>CAWHPT010000083.1:0-70925 GCA_963831225.1 uncultured Alphaproteobacteria bacterium | reverse complement strand
TAATCCGTTGTCCTGCGTGCCTGCACCGTCGCAGACACGGTCGCTCCGCCACGACGCTGCAAGCGTCGTGACCGAGTTCACTTCATCATGTTTGGAAACGATCCCGTCTCGAGTTCGGCCACTAACTGGCCGAAGTCCTCCTGTTTGGGGAATGGTCAGGAGCGGGCTGTTTCCGAAACGTTTGAGCTCGAGCCAAGTGCTGTTTGGGGCGGCCGCCCAGCTTTGTCTTGCTCCCCGAGGCCAAAAAGTTGCTTTTTCGTGCCACGTTCTCGGGTGGTCCTACTATTGGAACGCACCTCAGAACAGCTTCGGGCACCATCGACATCGATGATCGCGACCCGGTCCTCGCCGCGAACCGTGACCCAAAGCTCCTTGCCGCGAAACTTGCGGGCAAAATGACGGGGAATATAATGATCGATGCCCTGATTTTCGCACTAGCCGCTGCTGCGATGGGCATACCGGCAATAATCACGGCGGCGACTCTCGGCTCAAAGCTGGAATTTGACTGGTAGGCACGCGCAACGCTAGTCGGCCGCTGACCATCGAAGCGGGTTGCGCCGACGAGCAGCGCCGAGCGGCCGCCTACGTCGAGCCGCGAAACTGATCAATACTCCTAAAGCCTCGGCCGTCGAGGCAACTGCGTCGGCAGGGAGCATATTTAGGGCGATCGGCATCCTGAGGCGTGACGTACCGCCGCGTGCGCCGGCGGCGCAATATTGCGTCGCGCAAACCCGTCTCTGCTCCTTCTCGAACCACTTCTCGACTTGCTTCGCGGAAATGAAAATTGCCGCCGGCCAGATCGGAGTAAATCACTTCCCGGCCGCCCGTCGCAGCGCGCCATTGATCCGATCTTGCCAACCCGGCCCGGACTCTTGGAAGTGATCAAGAACATCGCGATCGATGCGCAAAGAGACTTGTTCTTTGGCGCCTGGAAGAGACGGTCTCTTCGGAGCCGGTTCTGCGGGCTTTGTTGTTGCAACCTTAAACGCCGCTTCGGCCGCATCCAGTGAGGTCATCGGAGCGGTTAGACAATTCGATCACTTCAGATCGCTGATCATCAATCAAAGGAGGAGAAGCAAATGACCGCCAAAGCGCGCACGGCAGTCAGCGGTGGCTTAATGATCCGGTCCGATGCGCTTGGCGCTCAGCTTCGGATTGTTGCCCACGGGATAAGTCGGCTGGAGCCTTGTATTCCCCTCCTGCCTCTCTCGACGCAGCGTCAACCACGCCCTCACGCGATATGTTCGAGAGGACGCGAGATAAGAGCAGTTCGATTATGCGTGCTTGCTGGATTCTTTTGCTTTGCTGCAATCATGTCGCGTTTTGGTGTAGTTTCGCGGCGCGTTGCTGATTTGAGCGCGTCGATATTGAGGCCAAATATGAGTGAAGATTCGCAAACAAGACTCTGAAAATTCCGAGCAAAAAGGCAGAGGCCCCCCCAGGCGTCCGAAAGCGCCATCCGCAAGAGAGGGCCGGTTTAGCCTAGGGCCGCTCGGCAACCTTAACCAAGTCATCAAGGCGCTCGGCAAGACAATCCGCAGCATGGCGTCCGGCGAGCTTAACAGCCAGGACGGCGCCCGCATTTGCAATGGGCTCGGCATCATGCGTGCGTGCCTCGAAACGGTGGCGCTGCAACGGATCGAGGATCGGCTTAACCAATTGGAAGGAACGCCCCCGAGCTATGGCAACTCGGAACGCGATAGACCGTCTTACACGGCGCATTGACGCGATAGCGGTTCGGCGGTGGGGACGCTTTACGCTTGAAAGCCTTACCGATGAGGCTTGGCTAAAGATCGAGCGTCTGGCCGGTCCGCGCATTGGCCCTTGCCGGCAGACACCAGGGGCCGAGCATTGGACCGACGACGATTTGCTTCGCTTTCTTGTCGAGTCGGGCGATTTGACCGCGGCGGACTTCAAAGGGAACACCAATGGCGACGCGAACGGCCGTTAGTCGAGTCGTATTGCGGCGGGGATCTTTTGTCATTGGGGCCACGCTGCCACTGAATTGGTCCGGGCTTCCCTATACCGGACTTCTGCTAACAGCACGCATCAGAGCCGAACGTTAGGCGAACGGCTTGCTACCCGTTTGCTACCCAACTCGGTAGCACGAAACGGGACGGGGCCACACAAGGCAGCCCAGGCATCGATTTATATTGATGGTCAGGCTGGATGAGATGGCTTAGGGCAGAACAAAACGGCCACAACCGAATTTCAAGACCGCTGCCTTAAGCCACTCGGCCACCCTTCCGGCCTCTGCCCTGAATGGGCGAAGGTGCCCATGATTGCAAGCGGTTGTCCTTGCAAGGTTGCAAGCACGAGAGACCGCTTGCCCGCGGCGGTCGCGTCGGCTAGCCCCTGCGCCATGGAACACCCGACGCCCGACGCCGCGCGCGCGCCGAAGCTGAGCTTCGTCTCGCTCGGCTGCCCCAAGGCGCTGGTCGACAGCGAGCGCATCATCACGCGCCTGCGCGCGGAAGGCTACGAGCTTTCCCGCGCGCACGCCGGCGCCGACCTGGTGGTGGTCAATACCTGCGGCTTTCTCGACAGCGCCCAGGCGGAATCGCTCGCCGCCATCGGCAAGGCGCTTCGACGAGAACGGCAAGGTGATCGTGACCGGCTGCATGGGCGCCGAGCCTGAAAAGATCATGGCGAGCTATCCGAACGTGCTCGCGGTCACCGGCCCGCAGCAATACGAGAGCGTGGTCGAGGCCGTGCATCGCGCAGTGCCGCCGCGGCATGATCCTTTCCTCGATCTCGTTCCGCCCGAGGGCATCAAGCTCACGCCGCGGCACTACGCCTATCTGAAAATCTCGGAAGGCTGCAACAATCGCTGCAGCTTCTGCATCATCCCGAAGCTGCGCGGCGACCTGGTCTCGCGGCCGGCCGCCGACGTGCTGCGCGAGGCCGAGCGGCTGGTTGCCGCCGGCGTGAAAGAGCTCCTGGTGATTTCGCAGGATACCTCGGCCTACGGCGTCGATCTTCGCTACCAGTCGAGCGCGTGGAGGGGCCGCGAGGTACGCGGCGAATTTCATCGACCTTGCCCGCGCGCTCGGCGAGCTCGGCGTCTGGGTGCGGCTGCATTACGTCTATCCCTACCCGCATGTGGACGAGGTCATCCCGCTGATGGCGGAGGGCAAGGTGCTGCCCTATCTCGACATCCCGTTCCAGCACGCGAGCCCGGACGTGCTGCGCCGGATGAAGCGGCCGGCGGCGCAGGAACGGACGCTTGGAGCGCATCGCGCGCTGGCGCGAGATCTGCCCCGACCTCACCATCCGCTCCACCTTCATCGTCGGCTTCCCCGGCGAAACCGAGAGCGAATTTCAGGTCCTGCTCGACTGGCTCGAAGCCGCGGAGCTCGATCGCGTCGGCTGCTTCCGCTACGAGCCGGTGAAGGGCGCGGCCGCCAACGATCTCGCCGCCGCCGTTCCCGACGAGGTGAAGGACGAACGCTGGCATCGTTTCATGCAGCGCCAGCAGGCGATCTCGACGAGGCGCCTCGAGCGCAAGGTCGGCACCCGCCAGCAGGTGATCATCGACGAGGTCTACCCTCGGGACGGGCTGAGGCCGGCCCGCGGGGTCGCCGCGACGGTCGCCAAGGGCCGCAGCCGCGGCGACGCGCCGGAGATCGACGGCGCGGTCTATGTGGCGTCCCGCCGCCCACTGCGCGTCGGCGAGATCGCCACCGTCAAGATCGAGCGCGCCGACGAATACGACCTGCATGGGACTGCGGTGGGGTTTTGACGCTCACCGGCCCGTCACGACATCGACAACCGCGCTCGTCAATTTCGCCAGCTCCTCCTCGGCTGATCGTGAATGACGGGGTCAGATAGATCACCGAGCCGAACGGGCGGATGAACACCCCCTCCTCCACGAACCGTGCGCGCAAGCCGTCGAGGTCCTCGATGCGGTCGAGCTCGACCACCCCGATCGCTCCCTTCACACGCACGTCCTTGACGCCCGGAAGGCCGCGGCAAGGCGCCAGGCCGCGATCGAGCGCGGCTGCGATGTCGCCGACCTGCTGCAGACGCGGCTCGCGCTCGAACAGATCGAGCGAGGCATTGGCGGCGGCGCAGGCGAGCGCATTGGCCATGTAGGTCGGGCCGTGCATCAGGGCGTGGCGCTCATCGTCCGACCAGAATGCGTCGAAGACCTTCGTGCGGGCGATGGTCGCGGCCAGCGGCAGCGTTCCACCGGTCAGTGCCTTCGACAGGGTGATGATGTCGGGCACGACCCCGGCAGCCTCGCAGGCGAACATCTCGCCGGTCCGGCCGAAGCCGGTGAAGATCTCGTCGAAGATCAGCAGCAATTCGTAGCGGTCGGCGGCCGTCCGCAACCGGCGCAGCACCTGCGCGTCGTGAAAGCGCATGCCGCCTGCCCCCTGCACCAGCGGCTCGACGATGATGCCGGCGAGTCTCTTCGGCATGGCGTTCGAGAACGGCGATCAAAGGCCGACGGCACTTCCATCGTCGTGCGGCAGGTCGATCACGTGCTGCTCCGGCAGCAGTCCGCGGAACAGCATGTGCATGCCGGCCTCGGGATCGCACACCGCCATCGCTCCGGTCGTGTCGCCGTGATAGCCGCCGGCGAAGGCGATGAACTTCTTTCGCGTGCGCACGCCGCGGTTCAGCCAGAACTGCACCGCCATCTTCATGGCGACCTCGACCGCGACCGAGCCCGACTCGGAGAAGAAGACGCGGTCGAGATCGCCCGGCAGCAAGGCCGCAAGCCGGCGCGCGAGCGTGAACGCCTGCTCGTGGGCGAGGCCGCCGAACATGACGTGCGGCATCAGCGCGAGCTGGCGCTCCACCGCCGCGCGGATATGGGGATGGTTGTAGCCGTGGCAGGCCGTCCACCATGACGCGATGCCGTCGATGAGCTCGCGTCCGTCGGCGAGCACGATGCGGCAGCCCTGCGTGCGGACGACCGGCAGCGGCGGACGCGCCGTCTTCATCTGCGCATAGGGCAGCCAGACATGAGCGAGCCCGGCTTCGTACCAGGCGGGTGCGAGTTCGTCGTCCTGCTCGTGCTTGCCGGACATTCAGCGCTTCCATTCGACGTTCATTGCCGCCATTCTGCCCGGCGGGGAATCTGACCCGGTCGATGCGAGCATGCGTTCACTCGATGAATTCGCGACCGCCAAGCTCGCCGAGCTCGAACGCAGCAGTCTACGCCGCGCGCTCGTCGACACCACCCGGGTGACGCGGAATCTGGGCGCTGCGCAACGGGCGCCGGCTGCTTTCGTTCTCCTGCAACGACTATCTCAACCTGACCCATCATCCCGCGGTCAAGGAAGCCGCGATCGAGGCGCTGCGCATCTATGGCGTCGGCGCCGGCGCCTCGCGCCTCGTGACCGGCAATCATCCGCTCTTCGCCGAGCTGGAGGCGCGGCTGGCGCGCTGGAAGGACACGGAAGCCGCCTGCGTCTTCGGCTCGGGCTATCTCGCCAATCTCGGCATCATCCCCGCGCTGGTCGGTCCCGACGATCTCGTCCTCATCGACGAGCTCGCCCATGCCTGCCTGTGGGCGGGCGCCCGGCTCTCGCGCGCGACCGTGATGCCCTTCCGCCATGCCGATGTCGGTCATGTGGAGGCGCTGCTGGCGGCGCTGCGTCCGACGCCACCAGCGCGCCTTGATCGCGACCGACGGCGTCTTTTCCATGGACGGCGACATCGCGCCCTTGCCCGGCTTGCGGCGCTGGCGCAGCAGCACGACGCCTGGCTGATGTCGGACGACGCCCATGGCCTCGGCGTGGTCGGCGGCGGCCGCGGCTCGAGCTTCGTGCAGGCGACCAAGGCCGATGTCCCGCTGCAGATGGGCACGCTCTCCAAGGCGATCGGCGCCTATGGCGGCTATGTCTGCGCCTCGGCCGCGGTGGTCGACCTGATCCGCAACCGCGCGCGCACCTTGATCTATTCGACCGGCCTGCCGCCCGCGATCGTCGCGGCCGCGATCGCCGCGCTCGACCTGATCGAGCGCGAGCCCGCCTATGCGGCACTGCCGCTCGAGAAGGCGCAGGCCTTTGCGCGCGCCGCAGGGCTGGCTCGCCGGCAAGCCCGCATCGTGCCCATCATTCTCGGCACGGCGAACCGAGGCGCTCTGGCGGCCTCGCGGCTGCTCGAGGAGCACGGTTTTCTTGTCGCCGCCATCCGGCCGCCGACCGTGCCGCCGGGCACCGCGCGCCTGCGGCTGACCTTCACCGCGCAACATCCCGACGACGAGATCGAGCGGCTGGCCGACTCGTGCGCACGCGCATCCTCGCTCCGATGGCAGCAAGTTTCGCCGCCAGCGCAATGACCGCCGTCTTCGTCACCGCGACCGGGACCGACATCGGCAAGACCTTCGTCACCGCGGGACTGGTCCGGCATTTTCGCAGGACCGGGCGGCCGGTCGACGCCATCAAGCCGGTGGTCAGCGGATTCGATCCCGACGCGTGGCAGGAGAGCGACCCGGCCGTCCTGCTCGCGGCACTCGGGCGTCCTCTTGCCTCGCCGGAGGTCGACCGCATCTCACCCTGGCGGTTCAAGGCGCCGCTCTCGCCCGACTTGGCGGCGAGGCGCGAGGGCCGCGCGATCGATTTCCAGGAAGTGGTCGAGTTCTGCCGCCGCGCCGCGGCCGCGCGCCGCGGCGTCTCTCCTCATCGAGGGCATCGGCGGCATCATGGTGCCGCTCGACGATCGCCGCACCGTGCTCGACTGGATGTCGGTGCTGCGCGTCCCGGTCATTCTGGTGGCGGGCAGCTATGTCGGCACCATCAGCCACACCCTGACCGCGCTCGAGGTGCTGGCCCGGCGCAATCTCGATATCGCCGCGGTCGTGGTCAGCGAAAGCGAAAGCAGCGCAGCCTCGCTCGACGATACCGTCGCCGCCCTCGCGCATTTCGCGGACTCTATCGAGGTGGTGGGCCTTCCGCGTCTGGCGCCGGGTACCGGCGATCATCCCGCTTTCGCGCGCATTGCCGCGCAATTGATGACATGGCGGCGACTGCGCAGCAGCCAGGCGGTCAGGCTGCGCGTGCGGCCATTGCGGTCGGGGCGCGGCGATCGCCTCCCCTGCGCACGTCGCCGGCCGGAATCGGCTCAAGGCACCAGGATGGTCGAGCCCGTGGTGTCGCGGCCTTCCAGGTCCCGGTGCGCCTTCTGCGCGTCCTTCAGCGGATATTTCTGGTTGACCGGGATCTTGACCTCGCCGCTCGCCACCACCTCGAACAGGTCGTTGGCGGTCGTCGAGCAGGTCCTCGCGCTTGGCGGCGTAGTTGTTGAGCGTCGGGCGCGTCGCGAACAGCGAGCCCTTGGTCTGCAGGATGTTGATGTTGAAGGCCTCGATCTGGCCCGACGCGCTGCCGAAGCTCGCGAACATGCCGAGCGGCCTGATGCAATCGAGCGAGGCCGGGAACGTGGCCTTGCCGACGCCGTCATAGACCACGTCGCACAGCTTGCCGCCGGTGATCTCCTTCACCTTGCGCGACGAAATCCTCGTCGCGATAGAGGATGATGTGGTGGGCGCCGTTCGCCTTGGCGAGCTCGCGCCTTGTCCTTCGAGCCGACCGTGCCGATCACGTTGGCGCCGAGATGATTGCGCCCACTGGCAGGCGATCAGGCCGACGCCGCCGGCGGCGGCATGGATCAGGACGTTGTCGCCCTTCTGCACCTTGTAGGTGCGGCGCAGCAGATATTGCGCGGTCATGCCCTTGAGCATCATGCGCGGCGGCCTGCTCGTAGCTGATGTTGTCCGGGCAGCTTCACCGCGCGGTCGGCCGGCAGCAGGCGCTCGGCCGCATAGCCGCCGAGCGCCGACGACATAGCCGACGCGGTCGCCGACCTTGATGTCGGTCACGCCGGGCCCGACCGCGATCACCTCGCCGGCGCCCTCGTTGCCGGAGACGAACGGCAGCCCGACCGGCGACGGATACATGCCCATGCGGAAATAGGTGTCGATGAAATTGACGCCGCAGGCGTGGTTCTTGATCTTGACCTGGCCCGGGCCCGGCGCCGGCACCTCGACGTCCTCGTAGGTCAGCACTTCGGGACCGCCGGTCTTGTGTACTCGCACTGCTGCGACCATGCTGTCACTCCCGTTCTCTCGACCTGCACGCGCCGCGAACCGGCCGGCGGCGCGCAATGTCCCTCAGCAGCGGACGTCGGATCAAGCCTTCAGGCGGCCGGGCGAGCGCAGCACCTGGCGCCTGCGTTGCGCGGTTGCGCCTGGCGAGCACGTTGAAGACCTCCACCGCGCCGCGAACGCCATGGCGAAGTAGATGTAGCCGCGCGGGATGTGGAAGTCGAAGCCGTCGGCGACCAGCGCCACCCCGATCAGCACCAGGAAGGCCAGCGCCAGCATCTTGGTGGTCGGATGCGTCGGCGATGAAGTCGCCGACCGGACCGGCAGCCGCGTACATCACGATCATCGCGATGACCACGGCGGCGATCATGATCTCGATATCCTCCGCCATGCCGATCGCGGTGATGATCGAATCGAGCGAGAACACCAGGTCGATCGCCACCAACTGCGCGACCACCAAGCCGAACGCCGTGCGCCGGTTGCTGGTCGTCTCGTGCTCGTCGCTGCGCCTCGACCTCGGCGTGGATCTCGTGCGTCGCCTTGGCGATCAGGAACAGTGCCGCCGCCGATCAGGATGATGTCGCGCCAGGAGATTCCCATGCCGAACATGGAGAACAGCGGCGCGGTGAGACCCATCAGCCAGGTCAGGCCGACGAGCATGATGATGCGGAACACGAACGCGAGCGACAGGCCGATCTGGCGGGCGCGCCGGCCTGCGGCCTCGGGCAGCCGCGAGTCAGCACCGAGATGAAGACGAGATTGTCGATGCCGAGCACGATCTCGAGCACGGTCAGCGTGACGAGCGCGGCCCAGGCGTGGGGATCGAGCAGGAGTTCGATCATGGCTGCCTGTTTGGTCTGCGAGACCGATCGCAACGAAATAGAGGCCGATGACCACAAGGCCCGATGCGACCCATGGTCCGGGGTCGAGATCGCGCAGCATGGCGATGAGCGCGAGCACGGACCACAGCGACGAGCGCGGCGATGTTCAGCCCGCGCAGCCGCCTCACCCGCATCGGATGGATGAACTTGAACGGCACGAAGGTCAGCACCGCCAAGATCACGAATGACTGCCGCCGTAACCCAGGGCGCCGGCCTCAGCAAGAACAAATAAAACGCGGCAGCGTTCCAGAGCGCCGGGAAGCCGCGGAAATAATTGTCGGCGGTCTTCATCTGCTGTCGGCGAAATAGAGCGCGCCGGTGACCACGATGAGCATCGCCGCCGGCAGCGCAAGCGGCTCCGGCAGCAAGCCGCTGACGGCCATCGCATAGGCCGGCACGAAGACATAGGTCGTGAAATCGACCACGAGATCGAGCACGTCGCCCGACCAGCGCGGCAGCAGCTCGGCGACCCTGAAGGCTCGGGCGAACGTGCCGTCGATGCCGTCGATGATCAGCGCAACGCCGAGGCAGACGAACATCGCCGCCCACTGGCCACGAACAGCATAAATCAACGCGCCCAGCGCAAGCGCGGCGCCAGCGGCGGTGAAAACGTGGACCGCGAAGGCGCGGGCGGTGGCGAGCCGAGGCAAGAGAACTGCCCTCCAATCTCTCGATGGACACTATACATAGTCCGGTACCGGGGAAGCGGAACGTCCATGGTCTCACCGATGCGAGCCTGCGGGAGCGAGGTGGTCGTGGTCGGCGGCGGCCCGGCCGGCCTCACCGCGGCGATCGCGCTCGCGGCGGCAGGCGTCGAGACCGCGGTCATCGCCGGACGGGCGCGCACGGCGACAACCGCACCACCGCGCTGCTCGCAGGCTCGACCACCGCGCTCGAAACGCTCGGCGTGTGGCAGCGTTGCCGGCAACACGCCGCGCCGCTGCGGGTCATGCGCATCGTCGACGACACCGCGCGGCTGATGCGGGCGCCGGAGGTTCATTTCGCGGCCAGCGAGATCGGGCTCGATGCGTTCGGCCACAATATCGAGAACCGGCTCGTTGTCGCGGCGCTCGAAGCGCGCGCGCGCGAATTGCCGGCGCTCGCGTTCATCGATCAGGACGCCGCAGCGGTCGAGATCGAGCATGACAAAGTCACGGTGCGACTGAAGGACGGCCCTGCGGTGACGGCGCGCCTGGCGATCGGCGCCGAGGGCCGGCGCTCGCTTTGCCGCGCCGCCGCAGGCATCGAAACGCGCGGCCGGAGCTATCCGCAGACCGCGCTCACCTTCAACCTCGGCCATAGTCGCCCACACCAGACACATCGACCGAGTTTCATACGCCGACCGGTCCGTTCACTCTGGTGCCGCTGCCGGGGCAGCGTTCGAGCCTGGTGCTGGTGGTCGATCCGGCCGAGGCCCCTCGGCTGGCGGCACTTCCCGCGGAAGCTCTTTCAGAGGAGATCGAGCGGCGCTCGCACTCGATCCTGGGCAAGATCACCCTGGAGGCGTCCCGCGGCCTGTTTCCGCTTGCTGCTGAAATCCGCGGCACGCTTCGGCGCCAGCCGGGTGATATTGATCGGCGAGGCCGCGCATGTGATGCCGCCGATCGGCGCGCAAGGCCTCAATCTCGGCCTGCGCGATGCCGCCACCATCGGCGAGCTCGTCGTAGCGGCCCACCGTGCCGGCGGCGATGTGGGTGCTCCGGAACTGACGAACCGCTACGACGAATTGCGACGCGCCGACGTCACCAGCCGAATCTTCGCGGTCGATCTGCTCAATCGAAGCCTGCTGTCGGACTTCCTGCCACTGCAGGGCGCACGCAGTCTCGGCCTCCTTCTGATGGATCGGATCGGTCCATTGCGCCGAGCCGTGATGCGAGAGGGCGTTGCACCTTCGGCATCCTCACCACGTTTGATGCGCGGACAGATGTTGTAGTCTGCGACTGTGACGACAGCGGTGCTTCAGGACTGCCGTCTCGATCATCGCTCCAGGACAACCCTCACCTGCGAGAGACGCCGAGCAACGTTCACCGGGGAACGCAGAATGAAGCTGCCACGCAACTTCTTCAAGCCGCTTGCGATCGGCGCGCCGGCACCGCTGCGTGAGCTTCCAGTCAAGCTCGAGCGCATGATCCATTTCGTGCCGCCACAGATCGAGAAGCTGCGAATGAAGGTGCCCGAGCTGATCGGCCAAGTCGACGTCGTCCTGGGCAATCTGGAGGACGCGATCCCGGCCAGCGCCAAGGAAGCAGCGCGAGCAGGCTTCATCGAGATGGCAAAGACCAGCGATTTCGGCGCAACCGGCCTTTGGACCCGGATCAATGCGCTCAATTCACCCTGGATGCTCGACGACGTGATCGCAATCGTCGGCGCGGTCGGCCACAAGCTCGACGTGATCATGCTGCCCAAGGTCGAAGGCGCATGGGACATCCACTATCTCGACCAACTGCTCGCGCAGCTCGAGGCCAAGCACGCGATCAAGAGGCCGATCCTGATCCACGCCATTCTGGAGACCGCCGAAGGCGTCGATAACGTCGCGGCGATCGCGACGGCGTCACCGCGCATGCATGGAATTAGTCTCGGTCCCGCCGATCTCGCCGCCTCGCGCGCGATGAAAACGACCCGTGTCGGCGGCGGGCATCCCGGACTATGCCGTGCTCGCGGACGCACTGCCGGTCGGCTCTCGCCTTCCTGCGGGCTCAGAGCCTATCCCCGACAAGTCCCGGATCGGCAGCGACGTTGCGCGGCAGCGATTCCAGCAGGATCTCTGGCACTACACGCTCGCCAAAATGATCGACGCCTGCGCCGCCGCAGGTATCAAGCCGTTCTACGGACCTTTCGGCGATTTTTCCGACGCAGAAGCCTGCGAAGCGCAGTTCCGCAACGCCTTCCTCATGGGATGCGCAGGTGCCTGGACGCTGCATCCGAACCAAGTGCCGATTGCCAAGCGGGTGTTCTCGCCTGATCCGGCCGAGGTTGCCTTCGCCAGGAAAATCCTCGACGCTATGCCCGACGGAACCGGCGCGGTCATGATCGATGGCAAGATGCAGGACGACGCCACCTGGAAGCAGGCGAAAGTGATGATCGAGCTCGCCCGCCTGGTTTCAGCCAAAGACCCCGAACTGGCGGCGCGCTATCGGCTCTGACCTCTGGCGCATGCCGCAATTCCGCACTATGTCGGCGTGAGCATGAACAAAATGCGAAATGCCAAATTCAAGATCGGCCAGGTGGTCCGCCACCGGCTGTTCCCGTTCCGCGGCGTCGTCTTCGATATCGATCCGGAGTTCAACAATACCGAAGAATGGTACCAGTCGATCCCGGCCGAGGTGCGCCCGCACAAGGATCAGCCGTTCTATCATCTGTTCGCCGAAAACGCGGAGAGCGAATACATCGCCTATGTCTCGGAGCAGAACCTTCTGCCCGACACTTCGGGCGAGCCGATGCGCCACCCGCAGGTCGCCGAGGTGTTCGAGCAGGACGAAAAAGGCAGCTACCGGCCGCGCCATTCTCTGCTGAACTGACGACAGGACGGAAACGATATCGAGACAGGCGTCGTCTTCTGTCCGCTCTGTCGTCCGTCTTCTGTCCTCCAAAACGAACGAGGCGCGCCCAAGGCGCGCCTCGTTGAACACCCTCGAGTCTGCCGAGGTCGTTTACCTGCGTCGGCGACGCCTGCTGACCCTCCAGCTTCTTGCGCGCTTCCTCGGCGCGGCGCTGCAACTCGTCCTGCAGCTTCTTCTGCTGCTCCTCGAAGACCTTCGGATCGGTCGGGGCACCGTCATAGGCCTTGGCGAAGTCGTTGAGCGGCACCACCAGGCTGATCGGCTGGCCGGACCCATTGATCCCCTGGATGACGAGACCTTGGCCTTTCTTCAGCTTGCCGATCAACTCGGCGCTGGCCTCGTAATCAGCCATGCAGCCGTTGTTGAAGCAGATCACATAGGGTCCGGTCATGGGCTGGCCGTTGTCGACGATCACGCGCGTCCCAGGCTGGATCGACATGCCGAGCGGCAAGGTGACGCGCAGGACCTTCTTCGGCTCGTTTTCCGGCTCGATCAGCACGGCGGCGACCACCGGCATGCCCGATTCGACCCGGCCGTCCTTGCCGGTGAAGCAGACCTGCTTGGCATTGGCCTCCTGGCCCTTGAGACAGAACTTGGTCCAGGGCGAGAAGATCAGTTGCGGCTGCTCGGCGCCCTGCGCCTGCGGCTGCTGGGCGGCCGGAGCCTCGGTCGGTTTCTGCGCCGGCGCCTTCGGCGCAGCCTTGGGCGCGGCCTTGGGCGCCGGCGGCGCCGGCGGCGCCTGCGCGAACGCGCCGGAGCCGATCAATGCAGTGAGCATCATCGCTGCCGCTGACACGGCAAACGCACGTGCGACCGGACGGGCCGGCCCCAAAACCAACCGGTGATCCATGAACAGATCCTCTTGCTTACCGCTCCCACGGCGCCCCGGGCCGGAACGGTCGCCCCATACTAGTTGTGTCGGCACCAAATGCGGCAACAGCGTGACGAGCGGTCGCTTGTGAGCGCTGCCGCAAGTAAGCCGTTATCGTACGAAATTTTGGTGATAAGCAGGCAGCCGAACAATTAGCGCCTGCTTGGGGTGGGCGCCTAAACCGCGCCCAGGTTGAAAAAGTGATGCAGTTCCTGCAACAAGAATTGCATCATCGCCTCGATCAGGCGCATTGAGGCCGGTTTGTCCTTGTATTCTGCCGCCCGGTCCGCAATTGCCGCCAGATCGGCGCTGTTGCTAGGCCTCGCTATCCTCAACAATTTCTGCAGCACTGCAGATGCTGCCGAGGTGCGGCATGCCCTCGCCATGCACGGTGAACCGGCTCTGCCGCGCCGGCTTCGACCGATTGCCTTATGCAGATCCGGCCGCGCCCAAGGGCGGCCGGCTGGTGCAAGGTGTGCTCGGCACGTTCGACAGCCTCAATCCCCTCATCGTAAGAGGCATCGCCGTGCAGGCGGTCCGCGGTCTCGTGGTCGAAAGCCTGATGGCGCGCGGCTACGACGAACCATTCACGCTCTACGGCCTGATCGCGCGCTCGGTCGAAACCGACGCGGAGCGCAGCTATGTGACGTTCAACATCGATCCCGCCGCGCGGTTCGCAGACGGCGCTCCGATTACCCCGGACGACGTGATCTTCTCGTGGCAGCTCCTGCGCGACCGCGGTCGGCCCAACCACCGAACCTATTATGCCAAGGTGGTCAAGGCCGAGGCGATCGGGGAACGAGCAGTACGCTTCGACCTGACCGGCAGCAACGATCGCGAGCTTCCGCTCATCCTCGGGCTGATGCCGGTGCTCGCCAAGCATGCGAATTCGACCAGAGCGTTTCGAGGAAACATCGTTTCAGGCGCCGCTCGGCAGCGGCCCCTACCTGATCGGCGAAGTCGATCCGGGCAAGAGCGTGACGTTCAAGCGCAATCCGAGCTATTGGGGCCGCGACCTCCCGATCAACCGCGGGCTTCTGGAATTTCGACGAGATCCGTTTCGACTTCTACCGCGAAGCCAATTCCCATCTCGAAGCTTTCAAACGCGGCCTTTACGACCTGCGCGTCGAGCATGATCCGACACGATGGCAAACGGCATATGATTTTCCCGCCCAGCGCGAGGGCCGGGTAATCAAGGAATTGATTCCCGACCGGCCTGCCAAAGGCGAGCTCTTTCTTCGTTTTCAATACCCGCCGGGCGATCTTCTCCGACGTGCGCGTGCGCGAGGCGATAGCTCTCTTGTTCGATTTCGAGTGGATCAACAACAACTACTTTTTCGGTCTGTATCAACGTACGGCAAGCTATTTCGCGGGCTCGGAGCTGTCATCGCATCGGCGCCCGGCGAGCCCGCATGAACGGGCGCTGCTGGCGCCGTTCGCCGACGCAGTTCGCGCCGATGTGCTCGACGGCTCGTGGTCGCCGCCAACCAGCGACGGCTCCGGGCGCGATCGCACCGCGCTCAAGCGCGCTCTCGATCTCTTTGCTGCCGCCGGCTACGACCTGCGGGGCACCGAGCTGATCGAACGCAACAGCGGCCGGCCATTCACATTCGAGATCATGGTCACCGGCCGCGACGATGAGCGGCTGGCCTTGCTGTTCTCGCAGAGCTTGAAGCGGATCGGCATCACGGCCCGCGTCCGTGCGGTCGATGCGGTTCAATTCGAAGGGCGCCGGCTCGTCTATGATTTCGACATGATCGAGAACCGCTGGGATCAATCCCTGTCGCCGGGCAACGAGCAAACGTTTTATTGGGGCTCGGCTGCCGCCGATCAGCCTGGAACGCGCAATTACATTGGGCGTAAAAAGTGCCGCAGTTGACGCCATGATCGCGGCGCTGCTCCAAGCGCAAGAACGAGCGGAATTCGTCGCGGCCGTGCGCGCGCTCGATCGCGTGCTGATCTCCGGCTTTTACACGATTCCCCTTTTTCACCTTCCGGAGCAGTGGATCGTGCGATGGCGCACGATCGCACGACCGACGGCCATATCGCTCTACGGCTACCTGTTCGAGACGTCATGGCGGCAGGATATTGCAAGCGCGCCGCGCTGATTTCCACGATCTGCGCGCTCCGAGCACTTCCGAGCACCCCCTCCTCCTCGGCGGACGTGCAACGCTGCACGACTGATGCCCCGAGGGGTACAGCGACTGGCTGGCCGCCCCAACGAGGTACCACCAGCGCCGCTGGCGCAGATGACCAATTCGCGCGTTCGAGCATCTCCTCTTTCGTCCGTCCTCCGTTTCATTGACGAGCCGTTAATAGCCATCCACTAAGATGGTGCGTTGTCCATCCGCTTCAACGGCTTTTCACAATGGCGCTTTTGGGTCCGATGGTCGTGGTCGCCGAGACCTCGGCCGCCGATTTGGTCGACGTGCTCGGCAAGGCCGGCGCCTTCCCGATCATCGAGACGCGCTGGGCCGATGCGCCGGCCGCCATCGCCGAGATTCAACCGGTTGCTCTCGCTATTGCAGATCCGGAAGGCACGCCCCCGCCTCGGCATGTGCGCGCTGTTAGCCAATGCATCGAAGCACGCAGCGGCCCCGTGATGCCGGTGATTGCGCTGGTCGAAAACGACGGCACGCCGGCAATTCCAGGCGCATTGACGATTGCGCTCGACGATTCCGTCGACCGGCTGGTTGCTCGAATTCGCTCGGCACTGCGCATCAGGACATTGCATGCGACCGTGCTGCGGCGCGCCCGCATGGCAGATGCGAAAACGACGTTTTCGGCGTCTCTGCCGGCCAACCTGCTCGACGAGGCAACGGTGCTGTGCGTTGGGCGCGGGGGATCGTATCCGGCGCTGTCGGTGGCTATCGGCGAACGCGTCGGGCTGATCGGCACGCTCAGTGTCGAGACCGCCGCACGCTTTCTCAATTCCCGCGAGATCGGCGGTGTGATCCTCGGCGACGGCCTCGGAGTGCGCGTCATCGATGCGCTTCTCACCGTGCTCGCCGAGGACGCACGCTTCCGCGATCTCCCGATCGGCGTGCTCAACAACGCTGCGGCCGACGATGAACGGCTGCCGAATCTGGTGCGCGTCGAGGGCAGTCCCGTGCGGCTAGTCGAACGGGTCCTTCCATTCGTACGGCTGCAAGCGTTCGAGGGCCATCTCAAACGCATGCTGAAATCGCTGGACGCCGAAGGGGCGATCGATCCCGAAACTGGCCTCCTCGACTGCATCGCATTCTGGCGCGACCTCGATCGTGCCGTGCAGGAGACCGAGCAGGCTGGAGGCGCGCTCTCGGTGGCCCGATTCTCGTTCGAGGGCATCTCCGAACGGCGCGCCTATGTCGACGCTGCCCGGCTATTCAGCCGCCTGGTTCGCAACATCGATTTCGCCTGCTGCGAGCAGGATGGATCGATTCTTGCCGCGTTCACCGAAACCGACCTGCGCAGCGCTCATGTCGTCGCGCGCCGAATCGCCAGCGTGCTCAGGGACACCATGGTGTCGCCTGGAAACGACCGCCGCGTGATCAAGCCAACGATCACGTTGGCGACGCTGAAGCCCAGCGATAATCTCAGCACGCTGGTAGCGCGGGTCGGCTCCTGTCCCAAGGTTGCAGCCTACTGACGATGACCTGAAACACATTATGCGCGTCTTGCGTCCGCGAGTAGGCGCGCATCACGGAGCTGAATCCCAGCGAGCTGGAGCGAAATAGCGCTTCCGAATTACCCTGCATCGTTCGGGATCATGCTGTAGGGTGGCGCCGTGAGAACAGGAGGCGCTCATGATCCTGCCGATCGACGTAGTGTCCGACGTCGTCTGTCCCTGGTGCTTCATCGGCAAGCGCAGGCTCGAAAAGGCCATCGCACTGCGGCCCGACATTCCGGTTGAGGTGCGCTTTCGGCCCTACTTTCTCAATCCGTGGGTGCCGCGCGAAGGCATCAGCCGGGAAGAATATCTCACCCCCAAATTCGGCTCGCCCGAGCGCTACCGCCCCATGGCGGAACGCGTCGCCGCGGCAGCTTCGGAAGAAGGTTTGAGCTACCGGCTCGACGGCATCAAGCGCCAGCCGAATACAATCGATTGTCACCGTTTGATCTTTTGGGCCGGAGAGATCGGCAACGGTTCGGCGATGAAGCAGCGGCTCATGGAGCTCTACTTTGCCGAGGGCGCCGATCTCACTGATCGTGAAGTGCTCATCGGGGCCGCGGCCGAGAACGGACTCGATGCCGATCGCGTGCGCGATCGCCTTGGCGGCGAAGACGACGTCGCGCAGGTGGAGCGAGAAGCAAAGTCCGCCAAGCAGGCCGGAATCGACGGGGTGCCCTGTTTCATCTTCGGCGGCATTGTCGCAGTGCAGGGCGCGCAGTCGCCGGAGCATCTTGCGCAAGCGATCGAACGCGCGGCGAACGAGCACGCCAAAAAAGCCGCAGCGGAATAGCCGGCATCGATCAGAACAGTTGCCCGCGCGCGAAACGCAACGCCAGCACCAGAATCGCACTCGCGGAAATCCACGAGCCGAGAATGCGCACGCCGATGCGCTGCCACTCGCGGATGCAGTTCATCGTGCCGGCCACGACAGCGGCGAGGATCACGCATGCACCGAGGCCGGTGCCGATCAGCATGTGGATTGCCTGCACGAGCGAAATGACCTGCGGCGGCGAATCCAATCCGAGTGCAAGGCCGGTCACGGCGGCTGGGGCGGCGCACAAGAGCGCCGGCAACGGGCGGGCGAGCGCGACCAGGCTGGCGCTCGTTCCTGTCGCGGCGAGCAGAATACTGAGCGCGAATGTCTGGCGAACGGCCAAGGCAATCGCTGCAAGCCCGGCTGCCAATCCGGCTCCGAACAACATGAACGGGATCAGCCGTCGGCCTGGATTCTGCTGGCCGATGAGGAGACCGACGGCAAGCAGCGACAACGCATGCGCCGGCACGATCAGTGGATGCAGCATTCCACCGGCAAAGCCGCTCATGCGATGCCGCTGAGGAACGCCAACCCGGCAACGGCGATCGCACCACCGGCCGCTCGCACGGCGATGCGGCCAGTGGGCCAGCGCGCAAGCAGGCCGAAGGTGATGCCGGTCAAATGCAGCAATCCGGTCGCAGCCACGAACCCTACGAAATAGACGACAGGCTCATTTCCAGGCGAAAGCTCGGCGCCATGGGCGTAGCCGTGGAAGATCGCAAACGCGCCGACCAGCAACGCCGCCATCAAGAGCTGCGGGCGCGCCGCCAACGCCACCATGACGCCGAGCACGATCGCCGACAGGGCGATGCCGAGCTCGACGCCCGGCAACGGCACGCCGAGAATGCCCAGTACGCCGCCCAGGGCCATCACCAGCGGAAAAATGATCGGGAGCAACCAGATCGCAGGAGGTCCGAGGAACGCGCCCCAGAGACCGACCGCCAGCATCGCCACCAGGTGATCCGGCCCGAACAACGGATGCGCGAAGCCGCCGGCGAAGTCTCCACTGGCGCTTCCGGTATGAGCGGTTGCCGGCGAGCCGGAAAGCAGAATCGCTGCCGACAGCGCCGCCGCCAGGGATCGAATTGCAAGACGCCCGAGTGAACCCATTACGACCATTTCAATCCGATAACCCACATTTTCCTGCAGCCGATTGCGACCCACACCGCACAACTGACCTGGCTTCTGACGACAAGATCAGCCGTCCGAGCGAGGTGCCTTCCAGGCCGGGACCGAAGCCGGCCGGGGCGCTATGATTGCTCCCGTTAGCAACCACGCACACTGGAGACAAATCAGATGACAAGGTCGCTCCGCATCGCGTTTGGACTGGTCGCGCTCGGCATGGCTGCGACGGCTCTCGGCTCCACACCGGCCGTGGCACAGAACCAGCACATGGACATCATCCATCACCCGAACTACGACACAACGGTTTTCATGCCGTTTGTGCCGGCGATCAAGATCAAGAGCGGAAAGATCCTCTGGCTCGCCGGCACGACCGCGCTGCCGGTCTATCACGACCATCCGCACAAGCGCGAACAGATCCTGCAGCACATGCCCAACGACCTCGAGGCGCAGACCCGCGCGACGATGGAAGGGATCAAGAAGACGCTGGAAGCAGCCGGCGCTTCGTTCAAGGACGTGGTGCACGTGTTCGTGCTCAGGGCGCGGCCGCGGATGGGAGATATCGGCAAAGCGAGCGCTGTGATCAACTCGTACTTCGCGCCGTTCAACCACAAGCCGACCTCGACCAACGTTGCGGTCCTCGAGTTGGGAGAACCTGAGCAGCTCATCGAAATCCAGATGTTTGCGGTTGTGGATTGATTGCACTGCTATGCGAACCTGTTCCCTCCCCCGGCAAAGGGGGAGGGGATGATTCCGCGAACACCGATTCGGACGACGTGAAGCCCCCGGCGATGACCGCAGTGTGTCAGCCGGATGTCTTCTCGGAGAGGCTTGCGCGGCAGCGTGCGTCTGAACCGATCAGGCCGCCTTGGCCGGTTGCGCGAGCTCCACCAGATTCCTCAGGATGTTTGCGGTCCCCCGCAGGCGCTGCTCAGGCTCTTCCCAATCGTCGAAGAAGACCACCTTCATATCCGGCCGGACCCGGGCTGACCGACCTTGCTGATGGATGAATCCAACCAGCCGTTCCGGATTGGCAAAGCTGCTGTCGCGGAAGGAGATCACCGCCCCCTTGGGTCCGGTTTCGATCTTCTCCACGTTCGCCTGCCGGCACAGCAATTTGATGCCAACAAGGCGCAGGAGATGCCCAACCTCCTGCGGCAGTGGACCGAACCGGTCGACCAGCTCGGCCCCAAAGGCATCGATGGCGCGTTCGTCCTCGAGCTCCGCAAGCCTGCGGTAGAGCGCGAGCCGCACCGGCAGATCGGCGACATAGTCCTCCGGAATCATCACCGGCGTTCCGATGGTGATCTGCGGCGACCATTTGTCTGCGGCCGGGGCAGTGATGCCGGCCTTGAGACTTGTCACCGCTTCCTCCAGCATCTGCTGGTAAAGCTCGAAACCGACCTCCTTGATATGACCGGACTGTTCCTCACCGAGAAGATTTCCGGCTCCGCGGATATCGAGATCATGAGAGGCCAGCTGGAAACCTGCACCGAGGGTGTCGAGCGCTTGCAGAACTTTGAGCCGCCGTTCGGCTTGAAGCGTAATCTTGCGATCGGCGGGCAGCGTGAACAGCGAATAGGCCCGCAGTTTCGAACGACCAACGCGCCCGCGCAACTGATAGAGCTGGGACAGCCCGAACCGGTCGGCGCGGTGGACGATCAAAGTATTGGCGCTCGGAATGTCGAGCCCGGACTCGATGATCGTGGTCGACAACAATGTATCGTACTTGCCGTCGTAGAACGCCGACATGATGTCGTCGAGCACGCTCGCAGGCATCTGGCCATGGGCAACCGCAACGCGCATTTCCGGAACATGCCGGTCCAGGAAGTCCTTGGCGCCGGCCAAGTCCTCGATGCGCGGGCACACATAGAAGGCCTGACCGCCGCGATAGCGCTCACGCAACAGCGCCTCGCGCACGACCACAGGATCGAATGGCGCGACAAAAGTGCGAACAGCGAGCCGATCGATCGGAGGCGAGGCGATGATGGACAGATCGCGTACGCCGGAGAGAGCCAGCTGCAGAGTGCGCGGGATCGGCGTCGCAGTAAGGGTGATCACATGCACCTCGGCGCGCAACTGCTTGAGCTTCTCCTTGTGCGCGACGCCGAAGTGCTGCTCCTCGTCGACGATGACGAGGCCGAGATCTCTGAACTTGATGTTCTTGCCGAGCAGGGCGTGGGTGCCGATGACGACATCCATATCGCCGTCAGCCATGCCCTTCTTCACGGCTGCCAGTGCCTTGCCCGAAACAAGCCGCGAGGCTTGCCCGATCTTCACCGGGAAGTCTCGGAACCGATCGATGAAGGTCTTCGTGTGCTGGCGCGCCAGCAAAGTCGTCGGCACCACGACCGCGACCTGCTTGCCGTTCATCGCGGTCACGAAGGCCGCCCGCAGCGCGATCTCGGTCTTGCCGAAGCCGACGTCGCCACAGATCAACCGGTCCATCGGCTTTCCCGAGGCCAGCTCGCCCAGCGCCACATCGATCGCGGCTTGCTGGTCCTCCGTTTCCTCGTAGGGAAAGCCGGCACAAAACTCGTCATAGGGTCCCTGCTCGATCGCCAGCCGGGGTGCCTCACGCAGTTGCCGCTCGGCAGCAATCTTGATCAGCTCACTCGCGATCTCGCGAATACGGCTCTTCATGCGCGCCTTGCGCGCCTGCCAGGCGCCGCCACCGAGCCGATCGAGATCGACCTGGGTCTCCTCCGAACCATAGCCGGGAGAGCAGCTCGATATTCTCCACCGGCAGGAACAGCTTGTCGCCGCCGGCATAGTGCAGCTCGAGACAGTCGTGCGGCGCACCGGCGGCCTCGATCGCGCGCAGCCCGACAAAACGGCCGATGCCATGGTCGACGTGAACCACGAGGTCGCCGGCGGCGAGGCTGGTCACCTCGGCGATGAAATTCTCGGCGCGCCGTGCGCCTGCCCGGCGCGGACGTACCAGGCGATCGCCCAGTATGTCCTGCTCACCGATCACTGCCGTGTCGGCCGTCTCGAATCCGGTTTCGAGCCCAAGCACGGCAAGGCCCACCTGCGCCTTGGGCAGCGTCGAGCGCGTCCTGCCATGACCCGATCGCCGAGAGATTGGCGAGCTCATGGTCGGCGAGCACATGGCTCATGCGCTCGCGCGAGCCTTCACTCCAGAGCGCGATGATGACGCGCTTGCCGGCAGCTTGCAGCGCGTGAACATGGCTCGTCACGGCCTCGAATACATTGCGGCCCGGCTCGGCGCGCTCGGCAGCAAAGTTGTGGCCCTGCCTGATGCCGACATCGATGACGGCGCCCTGCTGTTCGGGGACCGTGAATGGAGTCAGGCGTGCCAGTGCGGCGGCATCGAGCCGCTCTCGCAATTCGCCCTCATTCAGGTAGAGCCGATCGGGACGCAGGGGCCTGTAAGGCGGGCCGGAGCCGCGTTGCGTAAGCACCTGCTGGCGAGCATCGAAATAGTCCTGGATCTGGCCCAGACGCTCGCGCGCGGCATCCTCCGCCAAAGGCTCCAGGACCACCGGCGAGCCAGCGACGTAGTCGAAGAGCGTGGCTAGCCGGTCATGAAACAGTGGCAGCCAGTGCTCCATGCCGGGATGGCGCCGGCCTTCGCTCACTGCGTGATAGAGCAGGTCATCGGGCGCGGGCGCGCCGAACGCCTCGACATAGCCGAATCGGAAGCGTTTGATCGTGTCCGTCGTAAGCTGGAGCTCTGCGACAGGCACCAGGTCCAGTCCGCGCAACTGGTCGATGGTGCGCTGGCTTTCAGAATCGAAGCTTCGAATGGTCTCGAGCGTGTCCCCGAAGAAATCGAGTCGCACCGGCTCGACCATGCCCGGGGCGTAGAGATCGATGATGCCGCCACGGACCGCATAATCGCCCGGCTCGCGAACTGTCGATTGGCGGATGAAACCGTTGAGCTCCAGCCAGCCGACGATGCCGTCCATTGCCAGCACATTACCGGGCGCCACCGAAAGCGACTGCCTGGCGACAAAGTCAGGCGCAGGCACCCGTTGCAGCGCGGCGTTGACGGTGGTGAGCAACAGTGAGGGTCGGTCGCGGCCCTTCACGTGGGCAAGCCGCGACAGCGCGAGCATGCGTTGAGCGACGAAGCCGGCGTGCGGCGAGACCCGATCGTAGGGCAGGCAATCCCAGGCGGGAAACTCCAGCACGATGACCTCAGGCGCAAAGAACCCGACCGCCCGGGCGAGCGCCGCCATGCGCGGCCCATCGCGACATACGACGAGCAGGCTGGTCGCCGCCGCATCGGCGCGCGCCGCCACAGCACGGGCGAGATCGGCAACGACGAGCCCCTGCGCACCTTCCGCGACGCCGGCGAGCGTCAGCGGCTGGCCCGGCAGCAAAAATTGTGCGGGATTGCGCGCCATTCTCAGCCTGCCGCCGCCTTACCGCTACGGTTGAAATCGCGCAGCCGCCGAAACATCGGCGTGTCGTACGCTGCCGGCACCTCCACTTCACCGACAACCCATGCGAGCAGCTCTGGGTCCGGCACTTCGATCAGATGCTCGAACGCGATGAGCTCATCGTCCGCCAGATTACCAACCGTGACGTCGGCGAAGCGCCCCATGATCAGATCCATTTCCCGCATGCCGCGATGCCATGCCCGGAACAGGAGCTGGCGCCGGCGCACATCCAGTCCTTCGCTCGAACGTGCCGTGCCGGTCATCGGTTCCTCAGCTGATATTGCGACGCGTCCCCCCGCGTCCGCGGTTGTTGTGGTCGTTTTCGACCATCATTCGGCATCAGCCGGACGATCGCCGATATTCACCAGGGCGAGCGGGATATACCCGGGCGAGGACGCAATGTCAGCGGGCATGCGGTCCGCATACAGTCCGCCGACGCCAGCAGGACCATGCGCCCGCTTGCGTCGATGATGGCGGCGATTGCGGGTGCATTGCCTATCCATCGCTTCCGCGCCAGCATTGGCGCAACCAAATCCGGATTCCCGAATGCGGCCGAGCCTGCTCAACGCCTTGTTTGCCGCCATCACGACTCTCCCCGGCGTCGGACCGAAGCTGGAGAAGCTCTATCGGCCGCCTGCTCGGCCGCGACCAGACGTCGCGCGTGGTCGATCTCCTGTTTCACTTGCCGACCGGCGCGATCGATCGGCGCGCGCGGCCGAAGCTGCGCGACGTGGAGCCCGACAAAGTGGTGACGGTCGCGGTCACCGTCGACCGCCACCGGCCGCCGCCGCCGCACCGGCCGCGCGCGCCCTATCAGGTCTATGCCAGCGACGAGACCGGCGATCTCATCCTCACTTTTTTCAACGCGCACAAGGATTACCTGCAGAAGCTCTTGCCGGTGGGCGAGCGGCGCTACGTGTCGGGCAAGGCCGAGCTGTATGACGGCATGCTGCAGATGGTGCATCCCGACCGCGTCGTTGCGGAGGCCGATCTTGCCAAGCTGCCGCTGGTCGAGCCGGTCTATCCGCTCACCGAAGGGCTCAGCCACAATCAGGTGCGCAAGGCTGCCGACGCGGCGCTCGACGCGACTCCCGGAGCTGCCGGAATGGCAAGAGCCGGGCTGGGTGGCGCGCGAGCGCTACCCGCCTTTCGCGCGAAGCGCTGCGCATCCTGCACCGGCCGCGCGATCCGGCCGATGTGCTACCCGAAGGCCTGGCGTGGTCGCGGCTCGCCTATGACGAGTTGCTGGCGGGCCAGCTGGCGCTCGCGCTGGTGCGTGCGCATCTGCGGCGGCCCGCCGGCCGGGCGACGCAGGGCACCGGACATGTGCGCAAAGCGCTGATCGAGGCCCTGCCCTATTCGCTCACGCCGTCGCAGACACGCGCCGTGGCCGAAATCGTCGCCGATCTCGCCAAGCCCGAGCGCATGCTGCGGCTGCTGCAGGGCGATGTAGGATCGGGCAAGACCGTGGTCGCTTTGCTGGCGTGCGCCGCGGTGATCGAAGGCGGCCGCCAGGCCGCACTCATGGCGCCGACCGAAATTCTCGCCCGCCAGCATTTCAATACCATCACGCCGCTCGCCGCCGCCGCCGGCATCAGGGTAGCGATCCTCACCGGCCGCGAGCGCGGCCGCGAGCGCAGCGACATTCTCGCGCGGCTCGCCTTCGGCGAAATCCACGTCCTCGTCGGCACGCATGCGATGTTTCAGGAGGACGTCGAATTTCGCGACCTCGCGCTCGCGGTGGTGGACGAGCAGCACCGCTTCGGCGTGCACCAGCGTCTCGCGCTCGCGAGCAAGGGCGTCGCGGTCGACGTGCTGGTCATGACTGCGACGCCAATACCGCGCACGCTGGTGCTCACCTATTTCGGCGACATGGATGTGTCCGAGCTGCGGGAGAAGCCGGCCGGCCGCCGGCCGGTCGACACCCGAGCGGTTCCGCTCAGCCGGCTCGATGAGATCGTCGAGGCAGTCGGGCGCGCGCTCGCGGAGGGCCGCAGCGTCTACTGGGTGTGCCCGCTGGTCGAGGAATCCGAGAATATCGATCTGGCGGCGGCCGAAGACCGTTTTGCCGCGCTCGAACAGCGCTTCGGCGCCATGGTCGCTCTCGTGCACGGCCGCATGAAGGGTGTTGAAAAGGATCGGGCCATGGCGCGCTTTGCCGCAGGCGAAACGCGGCTGCTGGTTGCCACGACCGTCATCGAGGTCGGCGTCGACGTGCCGGAGGCAACCGTGATGGTGATCGAGCACGCCGAGCGCTTCGGGCTCGCGCAGCTTCATCAGCTGCGAGGACGCATCGGTCGCGGCGCCGAGGCTTCGTCCTGCCTTCTGCTCTACAAGCCGCCGCTGGGCGACAGCGCCAAGGCGCGGCTCGAGATCATGCGAGCGACCGAGGACGGCTTTCGCATCGCGGAGGAAGACCTGAAACTGCGCGGTGAAGGCGATGTGCTCGGCACCCGCCAGTCGGGCATGCCGGGATTTCGCGTCGCGCGCATCCACCTGCACGGCAAGCTGATCGGGCCGGCTCGCGACGACGCCTCGCTGATATTGGTGCGCGATCCAAAGCTCGCCTCTTCACGCGGACAGGCGCTACGCCACCTGCTCTACCTGTTCGAGCGTGACGAGGCAATCAGGCTCATTCGAGCGGGATGAACTTCCAAGGCTGCGTTCAAAACATGAAACATCGCCGAGCATCGCG
Source organism: uncultured Alphaproteobacteria bacterium (assembly GCA_963831225.1). Classification (GTDB taxonomy): domain Bacteria; phylum Pseudomonadota; class Alphaproteobacteria; order Rhizobiales; family Xanthobacteraceae; genus VAZQ01. The sequence goes on along the minus strand of CAWHPT010000083.1, from coordinate 44,862 downwards.
AGACGCGAAACGATGTCATTCTGCCGGCGCCGCGCTGCGGTTCGACGTCGCGGTACGCGCAGCACGCGCGGTGTCGGCCAGCGTCGACAGCTTTTTTTGCTGGTCGTTCGCGCCGGGCTGCGCCATCCCCGCCGACATCAGCAAGGTCATCGCCGCCTCCACAGTGATGTCGAGATCGATGATGTCTCGGCGCGGCACGTAGAAAAAGAATCCCGTGGTCGGATTCGGAGTGCAGGGCATGAATGCTGCCACGTGCTCCGTGTCGGGCAGTCGCGCCGCCATATCGGGGCTCGCGGGGTTCGACAGGAATACCAGCGACCACATTCCCGGCGAAGGAAATTCGACCAGGCCGACCCGACGGAAGCTGGACCCGCTTTTCGCAAATAAAGTCTCGAAGATCTGTTTCAAGCTCTTGTAGATCGGGCGCACGACCGGCATGCGGTTGAGGATCTCCTCGCTCGCCTCGACCAGCTTGCGGCCCACGAAATTCGCGGTCAGGAACCCGAGCAGGGTCAACGCTACCAACGCAATGATCAAGCCGGTGCCCGGAATTTTCAACGGCAGATAGGTTTCGGGCCGATAGGCGACGGGAATGAAGGGACGAACCAGATCGTCCACCCAGTTGATGAACCACCAAGTCAGGCCGATGGTAATGTAGGCCGGACCGACCAGAACGAGCCCGGTCAGGAAATAATTGCGCAGACGCCCGGCAAGGCCGTGGCGGGGGGCATGCTTATCCGCTTCCAAAGGAGCGGAGCCCGACGGCGGCACCGTCCTCACGCTTGGGTCGAATTCGCTCATGCGACGTCGTTCATCTCGAATCGTACTCAGCTCGATAAGTTCAACGGCCGGATAACGCCGCAGGCGATATATACAAAAGTTTCAATCGGGTCACTCCACCGTGACCGACTTGGCGAGGCTGCGCGGCTGGTCGACGTCTTTGCCCATCACGGCGGCCGTGTGATAGGCGATGAGTTGCACCGCGATGGCGTACACCAACGGCGTCACCGTAGCAGGCATGCTCGGAAGCGTGAGCGTGAACGCCGAATCCAAGTGCGCTTCGTGGGCGCCCTTGGGGTCGGTGAAGAGAATGATCCGTCCTTCGCGCGCTGCGACCTCCTGCAAGTTGGAGAGGGTTTTCTCGAACACACGATCATGAGGCGCGATGACGATTACCGGCATTTTTTCATCGATGAGCGCGATCGGCCCGTGCTTGAGCTCACCCGCCGCATAACCCTCGGCGTGAATGTACGAGATTTCCTTCAGCTTGAGCGCTCCTTCGAGGGCGAGCGGGTAGCTGGTGCCGCGGCCGAGATAGAGCACGTCGCGGCTCTTGGCGAGATCGCGCGCGAGATGCTCCAGTTGCGGCTCGAGCGCAAGCGCCTCGGTCATCAGCCGCGGCACTTCGATCAGCGAGCGCACGAGACTTCGCTCATCCACATCCGAGAGAACACCGCGCGCGCGGCCGGCAGCGACCGCCAGACAGGCGAGCACCGCGAGCTGGCACGTAAAGGCCTTGGTAGAGGCGACCCCGATCTCGGGGCCGGCGAGGGTCGGCATCACGACGTCGCTTTCGCGTGCGATCGTGGAGGTGGGGACATTGACCACCCCCAGCACGTGCTGCTTGTGCGCCTTGGCGTAGCGCAGCGTCGCAAGCGTGTCGGCGGTCTCGCCCGACTGCGAGACGAAGATAGCCAGTCCGCCCGCTTGCAGCGGGGCCTCCCGATAGCGGAACTCGGATGCGACGTCGATCTCGACCGGCAGTCGCGCAAACCGCTCGAACCAGTATTTCGCGACCAGCCCGGCATAGTAGGCAGTGCCGCAAGCCGACATCGAGATGCGATCGAGCAAGCGAAAGTCGAACGGCATGTCGACCGGCAGCCGCACCCGCTCATTCGCCATGTCGAGATAATGCGCGAGCGTGTGGCCCACGACCTCGGGCTGCTCGTGAATCTCCTTTGCCATGAAATGGCGAAAGTTGCCCTTGTCGACCAGGAAGGCCGACGCCGAGGATCGCAGCACGGCGCGTTCGACCTTGCTGCCTTTGGCATCGTGGATTTCGACGCTCTTGCGCGTCAATACGGCCGAGTCGCCATCCTCGAGATAGGAGATCGTATCGGTGAAGGGTGCGAGCGCGATGGCATCGGAGCCCAGATACATCTCTCCGTCGCCGTAGCCGATCGCAAGCGGCGAACCTTTGCGCGCGCCGATGAGAAGATCGCCTTCTCCTTTGAACAGGAAGGCCAGTGCAAATGCTCCGCGTAGTCGAGGCAGCGCCGCTGCCACAGCGTCGGCCGGCGAGCGGCCATCCTTCATTTCCTGAGTGACGAGATGGGCGACGACCTCGGTATCGGTATCGGACCCGAATGTGGCCCCCTTGCTCTCCAGTTCCTCCCGCAACTCGCGAAAATTCTCGATGATGCCGTTGTGAACCACGGCCAAACGATCGGTAGCGTGCGGGTGCGCATTGCTTTCGGTGGGCCGGCCGTGGGTGGCCCAGCGCGTGTGCCCGATCCCGATGGTTCCCCCGAGCGGCTCGCGCTGCAATCGGGCCTCCAGATTGCGCAACTTGCCCTCGGCACGCCGGCGCGCCAGCTGTCCGCCTTCCAGCGTCGCCACGCCGGCCGAATCGTAGCCGCGATATTCCAGCCGCTTGAGTGCGTCGACGAGTGAACCAGCGACCGCCTCCCGCCCGAGAATTCCCACAATGCCGCACATGCCAGCGGCGGCCTCCTATGCCTGATTGTGCGGCTTGCATGGGCCGCGACGATGTACCGGCGGTGAATCACCGGAGGGAACCAAAGATACCTCTCAACTTGCGTCAATTAAGGCTTACGAGTGGCTATATGTCTCTATGTCTCTACTTTGCCGGCGACCTTGTTCTTGCCGCCGACTTGCGCTCGCGCAAACGCAGCGCCCAGCCGTCCTTGGTGGCTTGGCGCCCGCGTGCGATCGCCAGCGCGTCCGCCGGCACGTCGCGGGTGATGACGGAGCCCGAGCCGACATAGGCGCCGTCACCGATTTTCACCGGCGCCACCAGGGAAGAATTGGAACCGATGAAGGCGTTGCTGCCGATCTCGGTGCGATGCTTGGCGATACCATCGTAATTGCAGATAATGGTCCCGGCGCCGACATTGGTGCCGGCACCGACGATGGCGTCGCCGATATAGCTGAGGTGGTTGGCCTTGGCGCCGGTCTCGACGACCGCCTCCTTGACCTCGACGAAATTGCCGATGCGCACGTCGGCCTGGAGGCGGGCGCCAGGCCGAAGTCGCGCGTACGGGCCGACCTGGGCCCCCTTGCCGACATGTGCCTGCTCGAGATGCGAGAAGGATCGGATCACCGCATTGTCCTCGACCGTGACACCCGGCCCGAATACGACGAAAGGTTCGACCACGACGTCGTGGCCCAGCCTGGTGTCGGAACAGAGAAACACTGTCTCCGGAGCGACCAAGGTGACGCCGGCCTCCATGGCTGCCCTGCGCAGGCGCTGTTGCAGCGTGGCTTCGGTTTCCGCCAGCTGCGCCTTGGTGTTGATGCCGCGCACTTCGTCCTCCTCGGTCTCGATGACGACCGCCTTGAGCCCCAGAGCCCGCGCAACCGCGATGGCATCGGTCAGATAATATTCGCCTTTGCGATTGTCATTGCCGATGCGCTGGAGAATTGCGAGCGCGGTACCGCCGTCGAATGCCATCAGGCCGGCATTGCACAAGTCGATCGCACGCTCGGCAGGACTGGCGTCGAGCTCTTCTCGAACGCCGACGAGCTCGTCGCCTTGCAGCAGGAGGCGTCCATAGCCGGCGGGATTTCTTGCCCGAAAGCCCAGCACCACCACAGCGGTGCCCGGAACGAGTGCCGCGCGCATCCGGATCAGCGTCTGCGGGCGAAGCAGCGGCGTATCGCCAAAGATGATGAGCACATCGTCCGGGCCGCGCGCGATCGCCCCCTGCGCCGCAAGCACCGCATGCGCGGTACCGCAGCGCTCGGCCTGCACGAAGACGTCACTGCCCGCCGACACCCGCCGCGCTTCGGCCGCAACCGCTTCGCCGCGGGGGCCGACTACGATGGCGGTCCTGCTGTCACCGGCCGCGCGCACGACCTCGAGCACGTGCCCGAGCAAAGATCGGCCGCCGATCGCATGCAGCACCTTGGCGCGCGCCGAACGCATGCGCGTACCCTCCCCGGCCGCGAGCACGATCGCCAGGCAAGAGCGTTCACGGGTCAAACGACGTCCTCCGCGGCACGAACTGGCCACCGGCGCCCTCATATCCGACTGCGCCATGTCGAAAAAGGGCAAATGCACGGATACAGACTGCAATCGCAGCAACGGCTGCTTGCATGATGTGTTGCCGGGATTGCGCAACGGCCGCATAGTGGCGGCTACCCATGCTGCCGCGCCTCTTCATGCCCGAGCCCGCGCCAGATCAACTGGCTTCTGATCGTCGGCTTCCTTTCGCTCGGCGAAGCGCTCTATCTGCGCTATCTCGCCATCGAAAATGCGCAGGTTTCGCTGGCCTGTCAGGGCAGCCTCGATACCTGGCTCTGCGCAACTTTCCGGCTCGCGATCGTGCTCTACAACCACTCGGTGTTCGGCTTCGTGGCGCTCGGCACCGCCCTGCTCAATCTCCTGCGTCCCTCTATCGCTCTGGTCTCGATCTCGCTTGCCGCGACCGCGTTCGGCCTGGTGCTGCACAATGCCCATCTTGCCGGATTGGCAGCCGCATCGCTGCTCCTCAGTCTGGCGCGCCCCGCGCCTGCCACAGAGTGAGTGCCAGCGCCAACAGGCCCGCGGCGAACCACAGCCGCCTGCCAGTTGGCGAAGCCCTCGTTGACGATGATATAGCCCGCCGAGACCGCAAGCGTCGCCGCCATGGCGGTCTCTGCCGTCGGGGCCTTGGGTCGCAGCCGCCATGGCGTGGTGATCAGCAGCAACGGGACGACTGCCCCGGCGAGTGGCGCGAACGGGAAATCTCGATAGCGCGGATCGAAAACCAGCCCGAGCGCAGCCTGCACCGAGAGAATGGCGAGCGCGATCAGCGCAAGCCCCAGCGACCGCGAAAGCCAGCCGTTTGGCCGCTGCGGCCGGCGCCCCACCACTTGGGCAAAGGCTTGGCAGCCTGGTGCCGCAAGCCAGCGCCACGGCGCCGACGATCGGGGACATCAGCGCGACCGCCGCCCATGCCAGCGAACGCAGCCAGTCGCCGAGGGTGAGGCTTTCGAGCGGAACATTCTCGATCGTCCAGCCGATGCAACGCTCCCGCAGCAAATCGCGATCGCCGCGATGCGCAGCCAGAACGCCGCAAAACCCGCGGAGGCACGGCCGCGGGCCGCGGCGAAAGCGACCGCGAAAATGGCCGCTGCAAGCGCCGCGCCGCCCGCGGCCTGCCACCGCCAATCGGGATGATCGGAGACGGGCATGCCCCAGGCGAACTTGGCTTGCCGCCGGTAGGCGTCGTACAGCCCCCAATGGCCGCCGACGGTGCCTTCGAGCCGGCGCTTCCAGGGCTGATCATAGGCCTCGATCAGGTTTACGCGAAAACTCTCGCGCTTGGCGACGGTGAGCACCTCGTGGACGACGCGTGCCTGGTTGACCGGGGAAGGCAAGGCGCCCTGGCGCATGCGCCCGGCGCTCGGCCATCCAAACTCGCCGACGAGAATGTCCTTGCTGGGAAATGCCGCGACGACTTGCCGCCGGATCGCATCGACGTGTCGCGCCGCCTCCCGAGCGGGGATCGGGAAGTCCTCCCAGTAGGGCAGGATATGGATGGTGATGAAATCGACCTCCGTCGCGAGCTCGCGGTGACGCAGCCAGAACTCCCATACGTCGGCATAGGTGACCGGCATCGAAACCCGAGCCTTTACCTCCCGGATGGTGCGGGCGAGCGCCGGGGCCGACATTTCGCCGCGCAGCAATACCTCGTTGCCGACGATGACTGCTGCAATCACGTCGGGAAATCGCTTGGCGAGATCGATTGCGCTCTCGACCTGCTTACGGCTCAGTTCCGGCAGGCTCGAGAGCCACAAGCCCTGCAATACCTTCAAGCCGTGGCGTTGGGCGATCCGCGGAATCTGATCGAGCCCATGATCGGTCGAATAGGTTCGCACGCAATCGGTGATCTGCTTGAGTTGTGCCAAATCCTCCTCGATCTGGCGGGGATCGATGGGAACGTCCGGACCGAACGGATTCTGCGCTCCCCGGAATGGAGCATAGGAGATGCAGTAGAGCTTCTCGCCGGGTTGCAGCGGCGATGGCGGCATTGCCACCGCACCGCCGAGCCAGGCCCAGGCAGCGACGATCGCCGATGCTGCGAGCGCGAACAACCCGGTCGCAATAACCATGAATATCAATCCCGCAGCCGTCTCACTTGACGATATGCCCCCTTCGCGTAGCCCGGATGAAGCGTCAGCGAAACCCAAGGCTTCGTGCCGTGCGGCAGGAACCCCGCATCGCCACTCCATGCGGGCTACTCGCTCGGAGCGGCGCAGCCGGCACTTATCGCGCCGGTACGGCGGTGCCAACCTCCGTCCCAGCGAGCCCCCGCCGGCACGCGCCGTCGCAGCGTTTTTTCGCGGTTCGCCTATTGGCGACGCCGCGCGCGGCTGCTTTAATCACGAACCACAAAGTCGCGCGCCGCAATGCTGACGGAATCAGGTCCGCATGTGAAGAAATCAGCCAAGGCCCACCAAACCAGAGCAGTCATGCGTTTTCCCGGTATGCGTTTACTTGTCGCCCTCCTCAGCGCGGCAGTTCTTTTTGTCGAGGTCGATGCCGGTTTCGCTCAAGGCACCGAGCAAAAGTCGGAAAAGCCACAGACCGGCGACGGCAAGGACGCTCAGAAGAAAATCGACGAATTTGCCGAGGCCGAAAAGCTCCTGGGCGGTCCTGCCGCCAATCCGGAATGCCTCTGGCTCGGCCGCCGGGTGGTAAGTCTGCTCTGGCGTGACGATCTCGATACCGCGTTCCGCCATCTCGACCTGTATGATCGGTTCGGATGTCCCGCCGGACACATCCAGGCGACGTTCCGCTGCCTGGTCAGGCACGGACAGTTCGACGCCAAGGCGGCCGACACCCTGCACAGCCGGGTGCATGCCTGCTGGGTCAATCCGAGCGCCGAGTTGCAAGGCACCGCGGCCGCGCCCAGCGGCACCACCAACCGCTGATGCGCTGATCTGTGCAAGCGTTCAGCGTCGGCGCACTAAGCTGTACAGATATTCAGAATGACTGTTTAGATTGGTTGGAACATTTTTTTTGCTGCGGTGTTGTTGCTCTTGAATCTGCCATCACTGAACGCTACTTGCAAAATTGCCGCTCGCTAAGGTACGTTATCGAAGTCCTTAGTTGAACCTAGGGGACGGGTTCGGGTCCCTGTTTTCTGCCCCGCGTGGTTGGCTCTTCCTATGCGCTCCGTCGCTGCTGTGGTGGCGCTCGTCGTCTGCGTGCATGCCGGAATTTGGACTTTGCTCCAACGGCAACAGGCGGTCGCCAACATCGACGCTCCCCTTGCCAGCATCTCCTATTCTCCGTACGCGCGATCGCAGCATCCTGATTACGGCGACCGCCCGACACCGGAGCAGATCCGCGCCGACCTGAAACTTCTCAGTCCGTTACACTCACTCCATCCGCACCTATAGCTCGACGGCGGGCGGCGAGCTGGTGCCGGCGATTGCCGCCGAGTTCGGGCTCAAGGTCACGCTCGGCATCTGGATCGACAAGAACGAAGCCCGCAACGAGCGCGAAATCCAGGCCGGCATTGCGCTGGCGCGCCGCTACAGCAACATCAACGCCATCGTCGTCGGCAACGAGACGACCCTGCGCGCGGAGAAGACGGTCGACGAGCTCGTCCGCCTCATCCAGCGGGTCAAGCGCCAAAGCCCGGTGCCGGTCACGACCGGCGAAATCTGGACGGTCTGGATCGACCATCCGCAACTTGCCTCGGCGGTCGATTTCATCGCCGCTCACATCCTGCCCTATTGGGATGGCTTCACCACCGGCCAGGCCGTCGACAGGACGATCGAATTCTACAACAAGCTGCGGCGCACGCATCCCGGCAAGCGCATCGTGATCGCCGAGTTCGGCTGGCCGAGCGCCGGCTACAACATGCTCAAGGCCATTCCCGGCCGCGATCGAGCAGGCCACGGTGCTGCGCGACTTCGTCTCGCGCGCCGAAGCCTACGGCATCGACTACAACATCATCGAGGCATTCGATCAGCCCTGGAAGACCAACGAAGGCGGCGTCGGCATGTATTGGGGCATGTTCGACGCCTCGCGCCAGGCCAAATTCGCCTGGACCGGACCGGTGCAGCGATCCCGATCACTGGAAGCTCGGCGGTCTTGCGGTCCTGCTCGGGCTGCTGCTGTCGCTGCCGCTCCTGGCCAGGACCGCGCGTCACGGCCGATCGAGGCCGCCACGCTGGCGGTCGCGGCCAACGTCGTCGGCGCCTGGTTCGCGACCGTGTTCGCGTTCTGGCACAGCCACTACTTCGTGCCCGGCGCCGCTTTCGCGCTCGGGCTCGGCATCGTGCTGCTGATCCCGCTGGTCGTGATCGCGCTGGCGCGCATCGAGGAGATCGCCGCGATCGCTTTCGGGCGCGGCCCGCGCCGCCTGATTGCCGTGCCGCCGCTGCCGGCGCCGGCTGGCTTCGCGCCGAAGGTGTCGATCCATGTTCCGGCCCATCGCGAGCCGCCGGAGATGCTCAAGGCCACGCTCGATGCGGTCGCGCGCCTCGACTATCCGAATTTCGAATGCGTCGTCGTCATCAACAACACGCCCGATCCGGCATTCTGGCGCCCGATCGAGGATCATTGCCGCGCGCTCGGCGAGCGTTTCAAGTTCGTCAACGAAGACAATGTCGCGGGCTACAAGGCCGGCGCGCTGCGCCTCGCGCTCGCCCACACCGCGGACGACGCCGAGATCATCGGCGTCATCGATGCCGACTACGTGGTGCGTCCGGACTGGCTCAAGGACCTGGTGCCGGCCTTCGCCGATCCCAAGGTCGGGATGATCCAGGCGCCGCAGGACCATCGCGACGGCGAGCGCTCGCTCATGCACCACGCCATGAACGGCGAATATGCCGGCTTCTTCGACATCGGCATGGTCCAGCGCAACGAGGCCAACGCCATCATCGTGCACGGCACCATGTGCCTGATCCGCCGCACGGCGCTGGCCTCGGCCGGCGGCTGGTCGAGCGACACCATCGTCGAGGACTGCCGATCTCGGGCTTCATCGTGCTCGAGCACGGCTGGCAGATCCACTACACCAACCGGCGCTACGGCCACGGCCTGCTGCCCGACACCTTCGAGGCCTACAAGAAGCAGCGCCATCGCTGGGCCTATGGCGGCTTCCAGATCCTGCGCAAGCACTGGCGCCATCTGCTGCCGCGCGCGCGGCGGCCTGACGCGCGAGCAGAAGCGCGAATTCGCGCTCGGCTGGCTCAACTGGCTCGGCGCGGAATCGATCGGCGTCGTGGTCGCGATCCTCAACCTGATCTGGGTGCCGGTGGTCGCGTTCGCCGGCATCGCCATTCCCGGACAAGATCCTCACCATTCCGATCCTCGCGGCCTTTGCGGTCTCGCTCGCGCATTTCATCGCGCTCTATCGCCTGCGGGTGTCGATCCCGCTCGGCCAGATGCTCGGCGCGGTCGTCGCCGCGATGTCGGTGCAGTGGACGGTGGCGCGCGCGGTCGGCTTCGGCGTGTGGAAGGAGAGCCTGCCGTTCACGCGCACCGCCAAGGGCGGCGCGACCCGCAAGGGTCCGGATTTCCCGGCGTTCTGGGAGGCGGTGCTGGCGGCGCTGCTGCTGATCGGCGCGATCATCGTGGTGACCACCAACTACAAGCAGATCCACGAGATCAATATCTTCGCGCTGGTGCTGGTGGTGCAGAGCCTGCCGTTCCTGGCGGCGGTCGCGATCGCGGCGCTCGAAGGCTCGCGCTTCAACGAGTTCGCCTATTGGCGGAGCGTCGAGGCCAAGATGGCCGAGACCCTGCCGCGGCCCGCTGATCAGAAGTCGGCAATCAGCAATCAGACGATCAGACATCGGCGGCTCCGGCGCCCGAGCGTCACGGATCGCTGATCTACGACGATCCGCTCGTCCACGGCAACGCCGTTTCCACCAGCTTGACCCAATACGACGTGCCGATCGGGATCACCTCGTCGTTGAAGTCGTAGGCCGGGTGGTGCAGGCCGGCGCTGTCGCCGTTGCCGACGAAGATGAAGGCGCCGGGCCGCGCTTCCAGCATGAAGGAGAAATCCTCCGCGCCCATCACCGGCGCCACGTCGGTCGTCGACCCGCTCGTCGCCGACCACCTCCGCCGCGACCGACGCCGCGAACGCCGCCTGCCGCTCGTGATTGCGCGTGACCGGATAGTCGCGCTGGTAGGTCAGCTTCGCCGTGGCGCCGTAGAGCTGCGCGGTTCCGTCGACCACCTCGTGCAGCCGCCGCTCCAGGAGATCGCGCACCTCCGGCGTGAGGCTGCGCGCGGTGCCGCGCAGCATGCGCGGTCTGCGGAATGACGTTGTCGGTGGTGCCGGCCTGGAACACGCAGATCGAGACCACCGCCGCGTGCAGCGGATCGACGTTGCGCGACACGATCGACTGCATCTGGTTGATGATCTGCGCGCCGACCAGCACGGTATCGATCGCAGAAATGCGGCCGCGCGGCATGTCCGCCGCGGCCTTCGATCTCGATGGTGATGCGATCGGCCGCCGCCATCAGCGGGCCCGGCCGCAGCGCGAACTCGCCGACCGGCAGGCCGGGATAATTGTGCATGCCGTAGACTTCCTCGATGCGGAAACGGTCCATCAGGCCGTCCTGGACCATGGCCTTGCCGCCGGCGCCGCCCTCCTCCGCCGGCTGGAAGATCACCACCGCGGTGCCGGCGAAATTGCGCGTCTCGGCGAGATAGCGCGCGGCGCCGAGCAGCATCGCGGTATGGCCGTCATGGCCGCAGGCATGCATCTTGCCGGGCACGGTCGATTTGTAGGGCACGTCGTTCGCTTCCTCGATCGGCAGCGCGTCCATGTCGGCGCGCAGCCCGATCACCCGTCCGCCGCCGCCCGCCCTTGCCGCCGCGGATCACGCCGACCACGCCGGTGCGGCCGATCCCGGTCACCACCTCGTCGCAGCCGAAGCTCTTGAGCTTGTCGGCCACCGACGCCGCGGTGCGGTGCACGTCGTAGAGCAGCTCCGGATGGGCGTGGATGTCGCGCCGCCAGGCGGTGATCTCGCCATGCAGGTCGGCGATGCGGTTGACGATCGGCATTCGTTGTGCTCCTCGCGCGGCGCGCCGGCCGCGCGCCTGCCGGGTCAGACGATAAGTCCATTGCGGCCGATTGGACAGGACAATCCTGCCGAGGCACGGCATCGCGGCTCGGTCCGGCTATTGACCGCGCGCAGGGCCGCCCCTACACACGCGGAACGCGACGCGGAATGAGCCATTGCTGGATCCCGCATCGCTGTCGGAAGAGCCCGTAGCTCAGCCGGTAGAGCACTTGACTTTTAATCAAGGGGTCCTGGGTTCGAGTCCCAGCGGGCTCACCACTTGCGGCTCCATTCGCCGGCCAGCCACGTGTGTTCCCGCGGTGACGGTGTGATCCCATTGGAGCGGTGATGGCCAAGGGCAACGGTGAACAATTGCCGATCCTGGTTGCCGGCGGCGGCATCGGCGGACTGGCGGCGGCCTATGCGCTGGCGCGCAAGGGCTTGGCGGTCCGGGTGCTGGAGCAGGCGCCCGAATTCCGCGAGATCGGCGCCGGCATTCAGCTCGGGCCCAATATCTTCAGCGCGCTTGAACGGCTCGGCCTCAAGGATGCGGTCCTTGCCGACGTTCATCGGCCCGCCGGCAATGGAGATGCGCTGCGCGCTGTCGGGCGAAAGCGTCACCCGCATTCCCCTCGACGACCCCCGTTTCCTGGACAGGTTCAAGCAGCCCTATGCGGTCACCCACCGCCACGATCTTCACTCGGTCTTCATCGATGCGTGCAGAAGCAACAACCTCGTCACCCTGGAAACCGATCGCACCGTCGAGGACTTCGAGCAGGACGACGACGGCGTGACCGTGACCTTGCAATCGGGCGAGCGCATCCGCGGCCGCGCGCTGATCGGCTGCGACGGCATGTGGTCGAAGGTCCGCGACAAGATCGTCGGCGACGGCAAGCCGCGGGTCTCCGGCCATATCGCCTATCGCGCCGTGCTCAAGCGCGAGGAGGTGCCGGAAGATCTCTGGAGTCCCGACGTGGTGCTGTGGGCCGGGCCGCGCACGCATTTCGTGCACTATCCGCTGCGCCGCGGCGAACTCTACAACCTCGTCGCCGTGTTCCATTCCGACCGCTATGTCGAAGGCTGGAACGCGGAAGCCGACGCCAGCGCGCTGTGGGAGCATTTCAAGGGCCAGCGGCCCGGAAGTGCTGCGCATGCTCGAGCGCATCGAGACCTGGCGCATGTGGGTGCTTGTGCGACCGCGAGCCGGTCAAGGAATGGTCCAAGGGCCGCGTCACGCTGCTGGGCGACGCCGCCCACCCGATGCTGCAATACCTCGCGCAAGGCGCCTGCATGGCGACCGAGGACGCCGTTGTGCTCGCCGACAAGGTGAGCGAAGCGCCGGACGACCTGCCGGCAGCCTTCCAGCGCCTATGTGCAGCAGCGCTATCTGCGCACCGCGCGCGTGCAGATCATGGCGCGGGTCTATGGCGACTTCTATCATGCGCGCGGGCCCGCGGCCGAGCTGCGCAACATGATGCTGGGCCCGCGCACGCCGGAGGAATCCTACGACGGCATCGCCTGGCTCTACGGCGGATTTTGATCCGCGCGACCTCACGCGTCGCATCCGGGCGGGGCTTGCCGAAGAAGTCGCAGTAAGCACGGCGTTCAACCCCATGACTGCTCTGATCTTTTGCCTGTTAGCTTTGTTTTGTCAAAAATCACGATTGCAAGGCCGATGCCCTTCGAGGCGCGTACCTGGTGCTTGCGACAATCTTCGCGCAATCCGTGACCTGCCACCGTCCATAAGGGCGGCACTAACCGCTATGGCGCGATTGCCCCTATCAAGCGAGCACACGCTCGGCTGCAGGCTTTGCGGCAAGCAGGCCGCCGCGCTGCCATACGCCAATGACATCGGAGGATGTGACGACGTGACCGTAGTCGCGCTCGAACCGTTTCAGGGCACCGAGATGGTCATGCTCGTTCACCGCACCACAGCAATCCGCAACCAACGTGACATAGTAATCGATGAAGTAGGCGTCTCGTGCCGTTGCCTCGACGCAGGTATCGGTGGCAACACCGGTCAGCAGCAAGCTCTTGATACCGTGCTGCTTCAGCAGCGCGTCCAGGCCGGTGTTGATCACCCCGCTGTAGCGATGCTTGATGACAACCGGCTCTCCGGAGATGGGGCGCACAGCGAAAAACTCGGCCCCCCATGAACCGGTCAGGCATCGCGGCATCTCTCTTTTTGTCCGCAGATCACGTTCGCGCATGGGCGCTGACAGATACCGTGCGTCATATATTGCCTGAATGAATACGACGAGAACGCCGGCCTCCCGGGCCGCGTCAACCAGGCGTAACAGCGGCGGGATCGCACACTTCTGGATGGCGCTTACATCCGCGCCAACCTGATGGAAGTATCCGCCGTCAGCGACAAAGTCGTTTTGGACGTCGACCACCACCAGTGCCGCGTGCTCCCGCGATGCCTTTTGCTCGAGGCTGGTCAGCAATTGTTCGGAAGCTGCTTCCATGGAATGTCCTTTCATCGGATCAGGAGGAATTCGGTTGCTCTCGACTTATACCAACCGTCATGGTGTTTAACTCGTCATGCCCGCGCTTGTCGCGGGCATCCACGTTTAAAATCGCGAGTCAAATCAAAGACGTGGATGGCCGGGACAAGCCCGGCCATGACGTGGAGGGAGCGTAGATCATGGCGTGGGTTGGTATTATAGGCATCAGAAGGGCTTTTCCCGATCCAGCCGCGTTTTGGCCTCCCGGGCAATGCTGAGATCGAAAATCTGCTCGCGCGTGACCTTCTTCTCCACGAACGTGAAGTGCGGCCCGCTCCAGAAATCCTGCATCTCCATGATGGATTCGACGACCGGCATCCCGTCCTCGTTGGAATAGGACCAGTTTGGGGCAATCGCGCGAATGACCGCCGGATTTTTCAAGGCGGTGCTCTTGGCGAGGATGTCCACGATTTCCAGGTGCTTGTCGGGGGCTTCCGCTGCAGCGTTGAATTCCTTGACGCCCTGCAGATAGGCCATGGCAAAACGGATCACGGCATCACGGTTCTTTGCGAGGAATTCCCTGCGTATGGCAAAGGTGGAAATCTGCCCGTTCGGGGCAAGGACGTCGCCGGGCGCGATCATCGGGCCCCATTTGTTGTTCTGCGCGAAGTAGCCGAAATGATAGGCGAGATCGGTTGCATCCACCTGGTTCTGGCCGAGCATCCGCATGAGGTCGGGCTGCGGCACGTTCACGACCCACTGCACGTCCTTGGCGGGATCGAGCCCGGCCTTGAGCAGGGCTTTGGCTGCGTTGAACTGGTTGATGCTCCCGAGGGCGCCGACGCCGAAGCGCTTGCCCTTGAGCTTGCCGAAATCGGCCAGCGAGCGGACGCCCTGGTCGGCCATCGCCTGGGTGACGTTGATCACGGTGTAGGCGCGGCCGGCCCGGTTGTGGCCGCGGTCGAGAATGATGACGAGCGGCGCGCCTTTCGCAATGCTGTTGAAGAGGCTCGCATTCGCGGTCATGAACGACATGTCGAGCTCGCCCGAGATGAACGAGGGAACGGCCAGCGCTCCGTCCTGGAATTCGCGTATCTGCAGCTCGATCCCGAGCTTGGTAAAGTAGCCCTTCGCATGGGCGACGAAAAAGCCGCCCCCGCTTATGAATGGGCCCTCGCCGACGCGGATGATATCGGCCGCCCGCGCTTCGTTTGCCGGAGCCAGGGCAGCCGAGCCGAGCACCAATGCGAGTAAAGCTCCAATCCGTTTCATCTTCGCTCTCCTGCTGATCACCACTCGTCCTGGTGAACGGCCCCATCGCGCCACCATGCGATCGGTCCATTGTTGCAGCTGATGATAGCAGCGCCCAAGGCAAGCACCACAGGCTGGTGCTACAGGAATGCGAAAAGAGCGGCACAACGAGATTGCAGCGCGACGGGGCCGCTGGCGGCGCGCAGGATCACCCAAGGCGGGCGCCCATTCCCTGAAAAAATTGCATGCTCCTGCGTTGGGTTCGTTCAGGCGGAGAGCCGGCCCAGGCCCCCACGGCGCGGAGGGGGTGGGACAGCGGGACACATGGCGTCAAATCCTTGCCGCCGCTCGATTTCTGCTGTCCCGTCAGCTGTCCAAGGAAGCTAAAATTGTCCCAGCCGGAGCGACGCCAAACGCGCACCGCAGGCGTTCTCGCGCGCCGAGGCAGTCGCGATTGTACACGCGGCACCGATAGCGCCGAACGTGATCCAGAGTTTTGGAGAATGGTCTTTACTACCAACTCCTGTAACGCGTGTCAAGCGTTTTCTACTGACAGGGAAATCTACTGACAGGGAAATTCTGTGACTCGTCGCACCGGCGCGAGCCTGGCTCGCCGATCTCGGGTTCCACCCGAGATCAATTTTCACTGCAGCCCCGCGATCGAGCGTGCCTCGCCGGTGACCTCCAGAATATGCATGCCGGTATTGGCGCGATCGACAACATAAATGTAGCCGCGCTCGTCAGTCTCCACATTGTTGCTCTGGATCGCGACCTTGCAGCGATCCTGGCCCTCGACCTTGATGCAGCGCTGAACGGTCGCTTCCGTGATCGAAGGGATGAAATAGCCCACTTCCTTCGGCGTGTAGGGATCGCGGATGTCGATGGCGCGCACGCCGGCATTGAACCAGGTGACGAAGGCGAGCTTGCTATGGAAAACCGGCGCCGTGCTCTCGTTCGCGGAATGCGCGCCGAAGCGGCCGCCGCGGGTGCAGAAATTTCCGCTCGCCTCGGGGACGTTGAAGTTCGACACCACCATCGGCCGTGATTCCACCGTCGCGTCCACGAAGAACACCATCTGGCGGGTCTCGCGCTCCTGGCATTCATTGACGAGCGACTCGTTGACGATCATGACGACATCGCGAATGCCGCCCGCCAGATCCTTGGCGAACTCGGCAATTTTCACCTTGCCGAGGGGAATGGCGGTATGAGCTCCGTTGAGCGGGAGCAGATCGAGGCGCCCGATCTCGGGATATTTCAGGTTCTCGGAGGTCGGTGCCTTGGGACCGCTCAGTAACTTTTCGCGGTCGATGATCTGCAAGATGCCGCCTTTGTTGGTGCCATAAGCGAAATAGACGCGGTTGCCCTGGGGGCCGGTCGAGAATGCGCCATGCAATTCGGTCGGCACTGCCCCCGACGAGCCGGGCTCCTGTCCGGTCAATCCGAACTCTCGGATCTTGATCGGCTTGGCCGGATCGCTCAGGTCGTAGACCTCGGTCATTCGCCGGATGCGCCAGCTCTCCAGACCCGAGACCAGGTACGCCACGCCGGTCTCGCATTCCCACCAGTTCTTGTGGGTGTCCTTGCCGCTCGGCAGGCGCGCTAGAAGCTTGGGATTCGCGGGATCGGCCACGTTCCAAATCTCGTGCGCCTGTCCTCCGAACGTGCGCAACAAATAGACCATGTTGGGATCGCCCTTGCGGCAGCGTCCTGCCGTCGCACAAGCGCACCATCTGCCCGCCGCCCTGCTCGCCCAGCCCTTCCATGCCGGGAATGTGCGCGAGGTATTTGGGCTGTTTTGGATCGGTGACGTCGATGATCGAGGTGCCGTTGAACTCGGCTTGCCCGTTGAGCGGATTGACCGGCTTCGGCGCCGCCTGGGTGCCGCCGTGATGGCCGACATAGGCGATGTATCGACTGCCCTGGCGATGGATCACGGGCTGATAGGCGCTGCGCGCCTGCAGGTCATTGTAACCGGCGAGCCGCATGTTCCTGGCTTCCGGCGGATCGCCGATCTTCGGTGCCTGAGCAAGTGCGGGGGCGGCGGCCAAGACCAGCAATGCGCTCGCGGCACCGGTCATCAATTTCATGGCGAGCCCGCCGAAACTCCCATCGTTTGCTTGCATGAACTCTCCGGAGAAGCTTGCTGCAACCAGAACCTCGCCCGCAAGACGCGTCGCTGGCGGCGCGTCCTGGGGTGATCCGATCGTAGAAAACTACGCCAGCGCCTTCTTGACCCGCTCGGGCGTGAACGGCGTGTGGCGCAGCCGCACGCCGGTGAGCTGCGCGACCGCGTTGGCGATCGCCGGCGCCACCAGCGGCGTCGCCATCTGGCCGGCGCCGGTCGGATGGTTGTCGGTCGCGATCACCTCGATGTGCATCTGCGGCACCTCGTTCATGCGCGGCACGTGGTAGTCGTAGAAATTCGACTGCTCCACCGCGCCGTTCTTGATCGAGATGCGCTCGGTCAGCGCCATGCCGAGGCCGTAGACGATGCTGCTTTCGGTCTGGGCCACCACGTTGTCGGGCTGCACCGCGATGCCGCAGTCGATGCGTGCACCAGAAATTGTGCACCTTGATCTGCCCGCTCGCGCGATCGAGCGACACCTCGGCGATGCCGGCGACCTGCGTGCCGGAATAGTCGATGATAGGCGAAGCCGAGCGCGCGGCCGTCGCGCTTGCGCCCCCAGTCCGCCATCTGCGCCACGCGCTCGACCGCCTTGCGTGCGCGCGGCGTGTTCTTCAAGCAGCTCGAGCCGGAACGCGACCGGATCGATGCCCGCGCTTGCGCGCGATCTCGTCGATGAACGACTCGGTCGCGAACTTGTTGGCGATGAAGCCGATCCCGCGCAGCGGATTGGTGCGCACGCCGGTGTCGCGGTAGAGCTGCTCGACCAGCTGGTGCGGGACGTCGTAGCCGCGCAGCTCGGCGCCGAGCATCACGATGAAGTCCTTGCCGCCGCTCATCTGGTAGCGCACCGGATCCATGAACGGCCCGACGCGGTCCACGGCGATGCGGTGATGCCAGGCGGCGAGCTTGCCGGAGGCATCGAAGCCGGCCCGCAGATAGTGCGCCGAGATCGGCCGGAAGCGGCCGTTGTGCACGTCGTCCTCGCGCGTCCACATCACCTTGACCGGCCGCCCGGCCTCCTTCGACAGCATCACCGCGTCGATGATGAAATCGACGTCGCGGTTGCCGCGCCGGCCGAAGCCGCCGCCCATCAGCATGTCGTTGAGCTTGACCTTGTCGCGCGGGATGCCGAGCAGCTTGGCGGGCGCTTCGCTGCGCGATGGTCTGGCTCTGCGTGCCGGCCCAGATCTCGACCGCATCGCCTGCCGGCGACGACCGAGGCGACCGCGTTCAGCGGCTCCATCTGCGCGTGATAGGCGTAGTCGCAGCGGTACTCCGCCTCCATGATGGTGGCGGCCTTCGGCATCTCGCCGCGCAGCGTCGCCGACCCGGCTCCAGTCCGTTGCCCCTCGGCGCGAGGTTCTTGCGCATCGGCGGCGAACCGCTCCATGCCCTTGTCGCTGTCGAAGCCCCAGGCCGTGCCGGTCCTGGTCCAGGTCACGGACTGGGTGAGCGCCTGGCGTGCCTCGAACGCCGCCCACGGCGTCTCGGCGACCACGCCGACGCCGTACGGCAGCCGCACGATCCTGACGACGCCCGGCGATCGCCTTGGCCTTGGCTGTCGTCGATCTTGTCGGGAACCGAGCCTTCCACCGGCGCGCGCAGCACCGCGCCGTAGAGCATGCCCGGCACCTGCACGTCGATGCTGTAGCGGGCGCTGCCGTTGACCTTGCTCGGCAGCTCGACGCGCATCACGTCCTTGCCGATCAGCCGGAACTGGCTCGGCTGCTTGAGTTGCTCCGGCTTGATCTCCGGCGCCTTGGCCGGCACTTCGGCGAAGGCGGCGATCTCGCCGTAGCCGAGCTTGCGGCCGGACTTCGCATGCACCACCACGCTCGGCTCGGTGGTCAGCTCCTCCACCGGCACGCCGAGCTGCTTGGCGGCGTTGTCGAGCAGCACGCGGCGCACCTGCGCGCCGAACGTGCGCAGCGGCCGGTAATAGCTCGTCACCGCGTTGCGAGCCGGCGGTGTACATCATGCCGCCGAAGCCGGGATTGCCGTAGATCGCATCGATCGGCGGCGCCGGCACGACGCGCACCTTGCTCCAGTCGGCGTCGAGCTCTTCGGCGATGATCAGCGGCAGCGAGGTCATCGACCCCTGCCCCATCTCGGTCGCCGGCGACATGATGGTGATCGTGCCGTCGGCGGCGATGCTCACCCACGGGCTCAGCGCCTTGCCGGTGCGCTCGCGCCGCCAGCGTCGCCGCTTCGGCGCGCCGGTCGACGTCGAACGCAATGGCGAAGCTGAGGCCGGCCGCGCCGATCATCACCTGGCGACGGGACAGGCCGCGACGGCGTGACGGCGTTGCGTGCAGACTTTCGATTGCATGCTGTGTCATGGCTCAGGCCTCCCGCGCGGCGCGCTCGACCGCGCGCACGATGCGCTGATAGGTTCCGCAGCGGCAGATGTTCGTGCTCATGTGCTCGACGATCTGATCGCGCGTCGGCTTGGGGTTCTGCTTGAGCAGGTCGGCCGCGCTCATGATCTGCCCGGACTGGCAGTAGCCGCATTGCGGCACCTGCTCGGCGAGCCAGGCCTTCTGCAGCGGATGCGAGGAATCCGCCGACAGCCCTTCGATGGTGGTGACCGACTTGCCCGCGATCTCCGAGACCTGGGTCTGGCAGGAGAACGCGCGCTTGCCGTCGATATGCACCATGCAGGCGCCGCATAGTCCGGTGCCGCAGCCGAACTTGGTGCCGGTGAGCTTGAGGTCCTCCCGGATCACCCACAGCAGCGGCGTTGCCGGCGGCGCGTCGGTCGACGCCGCCTTGCCGTTCACAGTGAAGTTGATGGCCATGGTCTCCTCCTTGCAAGAGACGATCGTTGACGGACGCTCGAGAACAGCCGTCCGGTGGTTGCGCAATCGGTCGGTGTCTGGCGCCCGTCCTCCGTCCGGGTGTACGTTCGCCGTGCCGCCGTTGTTTGGAACTGTCCTATCTTGCGCCCGGGACGCCCTGGCGTCGAGGCCCTATTGGGATGCCAGGCCGAGACGTCGGATCAATTCCCCTTTCGCCTTGTAGTCCGCTACCGTCTGGGCGCGGAAGTCGTCTCCGCTGAGATAGCGGAAGGTCTGCCCGGTATTGGCGATCATCTGCCGGACCACATCGCTCTTCATGGCGTCGACGCAATTGCGCTCGAGCGATGCCTTGACCGCCGCCGGCAATCCAGCGGGTGCGTAGAGGCCGTTATGGCCCGGCGGGACGTCGGTGGTGGCGCCGAGCTCGCGCGCCGTCGGTACGTCGGGAAAAGCCGGATGCCGCTTGTCCCAGAAGACCATCAACGCCCGGATATTCTGGCCGTGGATGGTGGACACGGCAGAGGCGCCGAAATCGATGTCGCCCTTGAGCAGGGTCGGGATGACGGGGGCATCCCCGCGGAACGGCACCGGCTGGAATTTCAGCTTCAGTGCATCGGCGAAGTTCTCCACCGAGAGGTGGGGAATGGTGCCATTGCCGGCGTGGCCGTAGCTCAGCTTCCCCTGATTCTCTCTTGCTGCCGCCACCAGCTCCTGCATCGACTTGAACTTCGATTGCGGCGGCACGGCTACGGTGAACACGTTCTCGAAAATCTGGCAGAGATAGTCGAACGAATCGACCTGATAGCGCGTGCCCTTCACCAGATAAGGCGCGTTGGCGATCGGGGTGGTGGGGCCGAACACGATCGTATTCCCATCGGGAGCGGCGGCCGCGAGCGCGTTGAAGCCGATCGTTCCGGACGCGCCGTCCCGATTGGTGACCACGACCTGCTGGCCCAGTTGCTCGGCGAGCGCCGTCGCGATCGAACGGCCGATCACGTCGACGCCGCTGCCGGCCGGAAACGGAATGATCATCTCCATCGGACGCGAACGCTGCGCATTCGCGTCCAGGCTGATCAGCAGGAGTGGCAGCGCGAGTGCGAAGCCACGCTTCCAGGTCATTGCATGCCTCCGTTGGCGTTGGACGCGGCTCTTCCCCCGGATCAAGTCCGGGTCGCTCTCCCGGGGACACGAGTCCGATCCCGAATGAATAATGCTCTCGTCTCTTGCTCACTATCTTGCGCCGGCATCCGGACGGCGTCGAGAGCCTCGACGCCGTTTCAAGACGAGCGGGCATCGCCGCGCTCCCAGACCTCGGCGGTTGCAGAGCGGAAATCCTCGAATATGCCGGCCGAAATGGCCGAGCGGATGCCCGCCATCAGCTCCTGATAGTATGCGAGATTGACGCTGGTGAGCAGGATTGCCCCCAGCATCTCGTTCGCTTTCACGAGGTGATGCAGATACGCCCGGGAATAGTCGCGTGCCGCGGGACATGCGCTTTGCCCATCGATCGGCCGCGGATCGTCGGCATGACGGGCATTCCTGAGATTGACCGGCCCGAAGCGGGTGAAGGCAAGCCCGTGGCGCGCGTTGCGCGTCGGCATCACGCAGTCGAACATGTCGATGCCGCGCGCCACCGCCTCGATGATGTCCTGTGGCGTGCCCACGCCCATGAGATAGCGCGGTTGAGCTGCGGGTAGCACGGAAGCCAGCTCCCCGACCGTCCGCAGCATCACCTCTTGTGGCTCGCCCACCGCCAACCCGCCCACGGCATAGCCGTGAAACCCGATGTCGATCAGCGCCTGTGCGCTCTCCATCCGCAGCCGCGTATCATCGCCGCCCTGGACGATGCCGAACAAGGCCCTCCCCTGCGGCACGTTTTCGAAGGAACGCTTGCTCCGCTCCGCCCAGGCGAGCGAGCGCCGCATGGCACGAACAAGCTCGTTGCGCGGCGCCGGCAGCTGGAGGCATTCGTCGAGCTGCATGGCGATGTCGGAGCCGAGCAGGTGCTGGACCTCGATCGCGCGCTCGGGCGACAGCACGATCATGGCGCCGTCGAGGTGGGAGCGAAAGGTGACAGCTTCATCCTCGACCTTGCGCAATGCGGACAGCGACATGACCTGGAAGCCGCCGGAATCGGTCAGGATCGCAAATGGCCAATTCATGAATCTGTGCAGGCCGCCGAGCGCCGCGATGCGTTCGGCGCCGGGGCGCAGCATGAGATGATACGTGTTGGCCAGGACGATATCCGCGCCGCTGACGCGCACGGCATCGGGCGCAAGCCCCTTCACGGTCGCCTGCGTCCCGACCGGCATGAAGGCCGGCGTCGCCACCGCGCCATGCGGCGTGATGATCTCGCCGTGGCGGGCGCCACCTTGCGTGGCGAGAAGACGGAAGGAAAAGGGCTCGGGCAGCGCCGCGCCCGATGTGGCCTCTGCCTTTGCGTTGTCGGCGATGTCGCGAGAAATGGCGGGAATGTCCTGTTCAGTCCCTGGTTGCGTCCTTGTCGTGCCCCGGCTCGAGCAGGAGCAGCAGCCCTTTGAGCAACTGTACGGGACGCGGCGGGCAACCGCGGATATGGAGGTCGACGGGTATCACGCCGGAGACCCCGCCGACGATTGCGTAGCTTCCAGCAAATATGCCGCCGTCGACCGCGCAGTCGCCGGTCGCGACGACCCATTTGGGAGCGG
The DNA here is from genome assembly GCA_963831225.1 of uncultured Alphaproteobacteria bacterium. Taxonomy (GTDB): domain Bacteria; phylum Pseudomonadota; class Alphaproteobacteria; order Rhizobiales; family Xanthobacteraceae; genus VAZQ01. The sequence continues at coordinate 22,288 of CAWHPT010000083.1, read as the reverse complement.
GCGTTGCGTCATAGGTGCGCTGCAGGGCCTGGCGCATGTTCCTGGTGACCGGTCCGGTCACCAGGAGCACGTCGGCGTGCCGTGGGGAAGCGACGAAGCGCAATCCAAATCGCTCGAGATCGTAGAAGGCGTTGTTGAGCGCGTGAATCTCCAGTTCGCACCCGTTGCAGGATCCGGCATCGACCTGGCGGATCGACAGGCTGCGGCCGAGCCGGCGGTAGGCCGCGCGATCGACGCTCGCTGCAAGCTCGGCCAGCATTTCTTCGTCCGGATCCGGCGCGGCTTCGGTGAGCGGGCGGCGGAACAGCCTTGCCGGGATGTTGCGCATGCGCGGTCCTAGAGATCGTGGCCCGAATACGAGCAGTTGAACGATTTGTTGCACAGCGGGAAGTCGGCCACGATGTTGCCTTCGATCACGGCTTCCAGCAGCGGCCATTGGAACCAGGACGGGTCGCGCAAGTGACAGCGTGCAACCACGACCTCCTTCCAGCCGCACCCAGGCAAGCACGTCGCCGCGAAACGATTCCACGATGCCGATGCCTTCGCGCGTGTCGTGACCCGGATCGACGTCTGCCCGGATCGCCCCGCCGGGCAGCTGCCGCAGGATCTGATCGATCAGCCGCAGACTTTGCTCGATCTCGCGTATGCGAACCCAGACGCGGGCATCGACGTCGCCGGCATCGAGCACCGGCACCTCGAAATCGAGCGCATCGTATGGCGCGTAGGCGAGCGCCTTGCGCGCGTCGAATGCCCGGCCGCTGCCGCGCCCGACATAGCCGCCGGCGCCGAACTGTTTCGCCAGCTCGGCGCTCAGGATCCCGGTGCCGGCGGTGCGATCCTGCAGGGAAGCGGTGTTGTCGTAGAGCTCGATCAGTTTCGGGAACACGCGCCGGACCTCTTCCAGCAATGCCGACACCGTGCCCACGCGGTCGGCATCGAGATCCCCGGCAACGCCGCCCGGGACCACGCAATCCATCATCAGCCGGTGACCGAAGCAGGAATTGGCGCAGCGCAGGGTGCGCTCGCGCAGCACGCCGCATTCCGCGTGCATGATCGAGAATGACGCGTCGTTGCAGATGGCGCCGAAGTCTCCGAAATGATTGGCAAGGCGCTCGAGCTCCGCCATCAGCGCGCGCAGATAGCGTGCGCGGCCCGGCACGCTGATCCCGCTCGCCGCCTCGATTGCCAGGGCGAATGCGAGCGCGTAGGCAACCGTGCTGTCGCCGGACGTGCGGCCCGCCAAACGCGCGGCCTTGTCGAGTGGAGCACCGGTCATCAGCGCTTCGATGCCCTTGTGCACGTAGCCGAGCCGCTGCTCCAGCCGCACCACCGTCTCACCATTGGCGGTGAAACGGAAATGTCCGGGCTCGATAATTCCGGCATGAACCGGACCAACCGGAATCTGGTGGAGGTCGTCACCCTTCGACCGGCAGGAAGCTGTAAGCCGCCCGCAGCGGCGGAGCACCGCCGACGTCCGCTGCAAGCGGATGCCGGACGTCCCAGAAGCCGAGATCGAGCCATGGCCGCGGATCGGGCAATCCTACAGCTTCGACGCCACGAAGATCCTGGAGCGCACGCTCCAGGCGGATGGCCGGCGCGTGCCGGGCCCCGACCGACGGGAAACGGCCGCTCGGACACGCGAGGCTGACGACGGCGATCTCACGCTCGCCCAGAACGGCCATGTGCACCACGCCGGCATCGATCCACAAGCCGAGCAGCGTCCACTGGCCAGCCGCGAGCTGATCGATTGCAGCATGCCATCCGTCTTCCTGCACGACCAGGCGCGGCCAGGGACGATGCGCCTCGACCCTCCTGCCTTGAATCTGCCTGGATGAACGCTCGCATCGCTTCTATCCCAAGAGCCTGGCGACGTTCTGAAACCAGGAGACGAAGGCGGGCGGGATATAGATGCCGGCGACGAACACCAAGGCGAGATGCGCGAACATCGGCACATAGGATGCCTTCGCCTGCGCGGTTGGACCGCGCGGCTCGCCGAATGCAATGGTATTCAAGCGCAGGAACAAGGCCGCGACTCCGATCAAGATGCCGAACACGAGCATGATCGCCAGCCAGGCGCTCGCGTGCAAAGGTCGACGTCACCACCAGGAATTCGCTCATGAAAATCCCGAGCGGCGGCAGCCCGGCGATGGCCACGACCCCCAGCACCAAACCCCATCCGAGCACCGGATTGGTCTCGGTAAGGCCACCCATGTCGGCAATGCGTTGGGTACCCTTGACTTGCGCAATATGCCCAACGGCGAAGAAGATCGCCGATTTCGTCAACGAATGCATCGTCATGTGCAGGAGCCCGGCGAAATTCGCGATCGGCCCTCCCATGCCGAACGCAAAGGTGATGATCCCCATATGCTCGATCGAGGAGTAGGCGAACATGCGCTTGATGTCGCGCCTGCGATACAGCATGAATGCCGCGAAGATCAGCGAGACCAGCCCCATCGTCACCATCAGCGGGCCCGGTGCAAGCGCTGCGGGATTGAGCGCAAGCAGCATCTTGAAGCGCAGCAGCGCGTAGAGCGCGACGTTGAGCAGCAGCCCCGAAAGCACCGCCGAGATCGGGGTAGGCCCTTCGGCATGAGCATCGGGCAGCCATGCATGCAGCGGCGCCAGTCCAACCTTGGTCCCATAGCCCAGCAGCAGGAACACGAAGGCAACGTTGAGCAATGCCGGATCGAATTGTGCGGCGCGCATGACCAGCACGCCCCAGACCATGGCGTCGATGCCTTCACCGATGACGGGACGCGCCGCCATGTAGACGAGGATGGTGCCGAACAGAGCGAGCGCGATCCCGACGCTGCCGAGAATGAAGTATTTCCATGCCGCCTCGAGCGCTTCGTGGGTTCGGTAGATGCCGACCATGAGCACGGTCGTCAGCGTCGCCAGCTCGATCGCGACCCACATCACGCCGATATTGTTGGCGAGGAGCGCGAGATTCATGGAGAACATCAGCACCTGGTACATCGCATGGTAGAAACGCAGGAACCTGGGGCTCAGCCGGCCGGTCTCCAACTCGTGGCCGATATAGCTTGCGCTGAACACGCTGGTGGTGAAGCCCACGAAGGTCGTGAGCACGATGAACACGATGTTGAGGTCGTCGACGAGCAGCAATGAGCTCGGTTGCGGCCGCTCGTAGAGCAGGGAGACTGCAGCGGAGAAGGTCAGCAAAGCCGCTATCACGTTGAGAGCAGCGGTCAACCGGTATCCGGGCAGTGCCACGAGCAGCGCCGCCGCCAGGGCCGGAACGGCGAGAATGGCGATGACCGGCTCGAAGCTCATCGACGCTCTCCGCGAAAACGGTCGAGCGCCTGGATGTCGACGGAATCGAATCGCTCGCGGATCCGGAACAGGAAGATGCCGATCACGATGAAGGCGATGAGAATGGAGAATGCCGACGCTGATCTCGACCACCAGCGGCATGCCCTTGGCCCCCGTCGCGGCCAGCACCAGGCCGTTCTCCAGCGACATGAAGCCGACGACCTGGCTGACAGCGTTCCGGCGCGTGACCATCATCAACAGACCGAGCAGCACCACCGCAAGCGCGAAGGCGAGATCTTCACGCGCAAGGGGATCGGCCCCGTGGGTGACCCGCAACATGACCACCATCGACAGGGCGACCAGGCCCATGCCGAGCAGCATGGCCAAGCCGACGCCGACCACCTTCTCGATCTCGCGATGAATGCCCAGCCGCACGATGATCCGGTGCAGCGCGACCGGGATGATGATTGCTTTGAAGACCAGCGCGATCGCTGCCGTCACGTAGAGGTGCGGTGCATCCTGGATGTAGGCCTGCCAGGCAACCGACAGCGCCAGCACGAAGGCATGCAGCGCAAACACATTGAGCAGCGCATAGAGCCGGTCCTGGTAGAGCTGCATGAAGCTCACCAGCACCAGCGAACCCGCGAGCATGATGGGCGATGTCGAAGGTCAGGCCGCGCATCACAAGCTCCGCGACACGAACAGGAGAAGCGTGGCCAACAGGCCGAGCATCAGTGCGGCGCCCAGGAATTCGGGCACGCGGAATACGCGCATCTTGGCGACGAAGTCTCGAACACGGCCAGCAGGAAGCCGCCGACGGCGAGCTTGGCAATGTAAGCCCCGGCGCCGATCGCCAGCGCGGCCAGCCCGGTCCCGCGACGAGCCAATCCCCAGGGCGCGAACAAGCATGCAATCAACGACATGTAGAGCAAGAGCTTCAACGATGCGGAAAGCTCGATCAGCGCCAGGTGGCGTCCGGAATATTCGAGCACCATGGCCTCATGCACCATGGTGAGCTCGAGATGCGTGGCCGGATTATCGACCGGAATGCGGGCATTCTCGGCGATCGCCACGATGATCAAGGCGAGAAGCGCAAGCCCGAGCGAGACGCGCAGTCCTACCTCGGAGGAGAGCAGGAATGCGGCCATGCTGGAAAGCTGGGTGGAGCCTGCGATCAGCGCGACCGTGAACACGATCATGATCGTCGCCGGCTCCGCAAGCGAGGCAATCATCACCTCGCGGCTGGAGCCGATGCCGCCGAAGCTGGTGCCGACATCCAGCCCCGCCAGCGCCAGAAAGAAGCGCGCGCTGCCGAGCAGGGCAATGATGGCGATGAGATCGGCCGACCAGGAGAACAGGAGACCGGTGCGAAAGGTCGGTACCAGCGACGCCGCAACCCACGTCGCGGCAAAGATCAGGTAGGGAATTACGCGGAACAGCCAGGAAGCGTTCTCGGCGAGCACCACCTCCTTGCGCAACAGCCGAACCAGATCGCGGTAAGGCTGGATCAGCGGCGGTCCTTGCCGCCGCAGGAGATGCGCTTTTACTTTTCGCACGAAGCCGGTGAGCAGCGGCGCCAGCAGCAGCACGAGCAGCATCTGCACGATCTGGACAGCGAAATCGAAAATCACTGCCATATCGCCAGCACCAGCAGCAGCAGCACGAGCGCGCCGAAGACCAGGCTGAGAAACTGGCGGATGGTCAGGAACTGCAGGTGATTGAGCCGATCGGCAGCGAAGCCGACTGCGACGGCAATCGGCGCATAGAGCGCATCCCAAATGAGATCACGCAATTCCACCGTCAGGCGAGCCGGCCGGGTCTGCCCTGGCGCCGGCATGTCGACATGCTCGCGGGCGCGAAACACGAGCGTGCCGAACACGCGCCGGATCGGCTGAGCGAAGCTCGAGGCACTGTACTGGGTCGCAGGATCGCTATCGGGATATCCGCAGTCCCAGGGCGGCGCGCGGCGGATCCGATCGGAGGCGAGCCGGTGAATTGCGAAGGCGGCGAGCGTGCCTGAAACGAGCATGAAGCCGAAGACCAGAAGGCCGTTGTAGGAACTGCGGCTCTCGGCGATCGGCACGATCGACAGCCAGTCGAGGCCGCGCTGCATCGGCATGCGGTCTCCGGCAAGGCTTTGCACCACCGGCGCCAATGCATCGATGAAGAAGCCGGGCAGGACGCCGGCAACCAGGCAAAGCGCCGCCAGGAAGAACATGGCTGCAAGCGACAGCCGGTCGGTCTCCTGCGCGCGTTCGGCCGCAGCAGTCCGGGCGCGGCCGAGAAACGTCACGCCGAACGCCTTGACGAAGCAGGCGGCGGCGAGCGCCGCCGAAAGCGCCAGCAGCGCCCCCACGGCCGGCACCAGGAACTTCAGACCCCAGGAGGGGAGCTGCGGGCTCTGCAAGATCGCCTGGAAAATCAGCCATTCGGAAACGAACCCGTTGAGCGGCGGGAGCGCCGAGATCGCGGCGCAGCCGATGAGGAACACGAAGGCTGTCTGCGGCATGCGGTGGATGAGGCCGCCGAGGTGCTCCATGTTACGTTCGCCGGTTGCCGTGAGCACCGCGCCGGCGCCGAAGAACAACAGGCTCTTGAACACCAGATGATTGAAAACGTGGAGGAGCGCGGCGGTCAACGCGAGCGCCGCTGCCCATGCCATGCCGTAGGCTTTGAACGCGAGCGCAAGCCCGAGGCCGATGAAGATGATCCCGATATTCTCTACCGTATGGTAGGCAAGGAGACGCTTGAGGTCATGCTGCATGAGGGCGTAAAGCACTCCCATGACGGCGGTGACGCCGCCGAGCGCAAGCACCACCATGCTCCACCACCATGCCGGCTCGCCGGCGAGATCGAACACGATGCGGACGAAGCCGTAGACGGCGACCTTGGTCATCACGCCGCTCATCAGCGCGGAGACGTGGCTCGGCGCCGCTGGATGCGCGAGCGGCAGCCAGACATGCAGCGGCACCAGACCGGCCTTGGAGCCGGCGCCGATCAATGCCAGCACGAGAATGGCGGCCGTGAGCGGCGCGGCCGGATGCTCGGCACCACGGATCTCGGCAAATGCGTAGCCGCCATCCGGACCCGCCAGCAGGCCGAACATGAGCAGCAGAGCGAGCGTGCCGAAGCTCGCCATGACCAGGTAGACATATCCCGCGCGGACGTTTTCGCTGATGCGATGATGGGCCATGACGAGCGCCCAGGACGACAGCGACATGAACTCCCATGACACGAGAAAAGTGAATGCATCGTCGGCCAGCACGACGATCGTCATCCCGGCGAGAAATGCAGGGTAGAACGGCAGAACTCGACCTGGAGCGGGCTCGTGGCGTCCATATCCGAGCGCAAACAGGCTTGCCGCCGCAGCTCCGAGATTGACCGCGGCAAGGAAAAAAGCGGAGAGCGCATCGAGGCGGAAATGAGCACCCAGCCACGGGATACCGAGCGCAAGCCGGGCAACCGGCGCAACATCGGACGGGTCGAGCAAAGCAGGAAGCGCAATCAGCAGCAGCGCTATCGAGACGACCAGGCTCGCGCCGTAGACCAGCTTCGTGACCCCGCCGAGCATTCGCGACGAAATACGGCCAGGACGGCGATCGCGAGCAATGCAGCCACGAGAACGAGGGCCAGGAGCAGCAAATCATTTCCCTTCCTTGGAGAATGCTTGGTACATCAGAATCTGACGCAAAAGACCAACTTTTCTACGTTTTGAAAATCGCCATCAGTGTTGGGCTGGTTCCCCAACGCTCATCCCCGCGCAAGCGGGGATCCAGTAACCACAGTCGTGGCTTTGGTTGCGCGGTCGTCCAACAACGAATTCGGTGGTTACCAGATTCCGGCCGCTCGGACACCCGGATCAAGCCCAGGACTCTGATCCAGGGACCTCGGCCGGAATGACCCGCTCGCCGCTCTACGCGCGAATGACCGCAGTCCGCCCTGCCCCGTGCGGTTCAGGCGCGGAACAGCATGCACGCATCGCCGTATGAATAGAACCGATAGCCCTGCTCGATCGCATGCGCATAAGCATTTTGCATCACGTCGAGGCCGGAAAATGCCGCGACCAGCATGAACAGAGTCGAGCGCGGCAGATGGAAATTGGTCATCATCACGTCGACGGCGCGAAAGCGATAGCCGGGGGTGATGAACAGCGAGGTCTCTCCCGTGAATGGATCGGATGTGCCATCCTCGCTGCTCGCGCTTTCGAGCAGCCGCAGCGAGGTGGAGCCGACCGCGATGATACGGCCCCCGGCGCCGCGTACCCTGTTGAGCGCCTTTGCCGTTTCCGCGCTCACGCTGCCGTGCTCGGGATGCAGGTGGTGGTCCGCTGTGTCAGCCGTCTTTACCGGAAGGAACGTGCCCGCCCCGACGTGCAGCGTCACCTTGTGCAGGGCGATGCCGCGCTCCTGCAGGCGCGCGAGCAACGCCTCGGTGAAATGCAAGCCGGCGGTTGGCGCAGCAACTGATCCTTCCTCATGCGCAAACATGGTCTGATAGTCGGTGCGGTCGCGTTCGTCGGGCGCGCGTCGCGCCGCGATGTAAGGCGGCAGCGGCATTGCACCGCGCTCCTCCACCGCCTGGTCGAGCACGGGTCCGTGAAAAGCGAAAGCGAGCGTGACCTCGCCGCCCTCGAATTTCTCCTCCACGGTCGCGTCCAGCTGGCCAAGGAAGCAGACTTTCCCTTCGTCCCCAAAACGCACGACGTCACCCGGCACGAGCCGCTTCGAAGGCTTCACGAATGTCCGCCAGCGGGCGCCGTCGAGCCGCTGATGCAGCGTCGCCTCGATCAGCGGCTCGGTTGCGCCGCGCCCGATGCGCCGGCCGTGCAGTCGCGCAGGAATGACCTTGCTGTCGTTGACGACCATAGCATCGCCGGGGCGCAGCAGCTCGGGCAGATCCCGCACGCTGCGATCCTGGAGCTCCGGAGGCACTCCCGGGCGCACGATCAGCAGGCGGGCCGAATCGCGCGGAATGACGGGTCGCAAGGCGATCCGCTCCGGCGGCAACTCGAAATCGAACAGGTCGGTGCGCATGCTCCTTCTTACATAGGCTCATGCGTCACGTCATGGCGGTCATATTCCCTTAATCAAGGCATGCTCCCGAGAAATGCAGGCGTTTCGGTAAGATCGTGCAGTCGGAGAAAGGTAACCCGCCCGCGCCGGGCTTGTTCCACTGGTTGATGCAAAATCTATGCGGCCGGACAAGCCGCAAGCATTCGCCGGCTCGTTTAATCGCGATGTCGTCGCCGTCCCGTCAAACAATCTTCGCACGTGGCTGCTACGTGCCGTTGCAACGAAAACGAAAGCAGGGAGGTGCTGGTGGGCGTCGTCATGATCAGATGTCCGCAGACGGGACGAGACATTCCAACCGGAATCGTAACCGATCGCCGAACCTTCGAGGCCACGGCGGTTTTTTTCGCACGAGTCCAGTGCCCGATCTGCGGGAACGAGCATGAATGGTTCGCAAAGGAAGCCTGGATTTGCGAGTCCCATCCCGAACCTGCCACGTCTTAGCTCAAGCGTCTGCAGCCATTTTTGCCGAGATGATGCGATCAGGATTTTGCACTGGTTCCCCGCGCTTGATCTTGTCGACGTTTTCCATGCCCTCGGTCACCTGTCCCCAAACGGTGTACTGGCCGTTGAGAAAAGCCGCGTCTGCAAAGCAGATGAAAAACTGGCTGTCGCCGGAATTCGGATTCTGCGCCCGCGCCATCGATACCGTGCCCCGGCGGTGCGGCTCCTTGTTGAACTCGGCCTTGAGCTTCTTGCCCGAGCCGCCCGAGCCGGTGCCCTGCGGGCAGCCGGTCTGCGCCATGAAGCCGTCGATGACGCGGTGGAAGACGATGCCGTCGTAAAAACCATCGCGGACGAGTTCCTTGATGCGGGCAACGTGGCCGGGAGCCAGGTCCGGCCGCATGGCGACGGACACCTTGCCCTTGGTCGTATCGAGGATCATCGTGTTTTCTGAATTGCTCATGGCTACTCCGTGGTCGGTTGCTCGACCCTGTTTTCGATGAAACGGATGGCGATCGGCCGGCCGGCAAGCGCGCCTCCCAGCCTTGTTGTAAAGCGCAGCGGCGTGCAGCGGTCCAGCGCCGCTGTGATGGCATTGAAATAGCTTTCCCTTACCCTGTGCGGCGCATTGGGACTGACGTAGGTGACGCGCGGCGGGGCGATGATCTGGCCGCTGCGTTTGAAGGCAACCCGCACCGACATTTCCATGCCGGAGCGCGCCTCGTCGTTCCGGGGCGGAATCCAACAGCGCGCAACGCATCGAACACGGCGCGCAAGGTGTCGAGTTCGGGAGTCGATGCCTCGATGTCATCCGTGATCGGCGGAATGCTTGGACTGTTCGCTCGCCGCACTCTTGATCGTCAACCGCAAGTCCTGCCCGATCGAGCTTTCGACCTCGGGGATGCAAGGCTGGCGATGAAAGACGCTGCATACCGTAGGCGCACATGGCCGTTGATCGAATACGCTGCAGGCGGCGTCCGCCGCAATCGAGTCGAGCATCGAGGCCATGGCGGCACCTATTGCGGCGAGCACGCAGACTGCACGCATTTCCCCGCTCACGTCCGATTTCCAACGAGGCGCCATGGCCGGCTCGAGCGCGGCGAGCCGACGTCACCGAATGGCTATTTTTCGATGGTGGCTTTCTTGATGAAATCAAGTCTCGGGAAGTCTTTCTTGAGGTAGTCGTTGCCTTCGCGTTGGACTCGTCCCTGATCGGGGCCCCTGCCCTGCGGCGCGCCCTCGCCATAGCCGCCGTGCAGCGAATCGACGATTTCCATCCCCGAGATAACCTGGCCGAACGGCGAGAAGCCCTGTCGATCGAGCCCGGCATTGTCCGCGAAATTGATGAAGACCTGGCTGGTGCGGGAATTCGGCCCGGAAGTGGCAAAGGTGATGTATCCGCGCTTGTTGCTCTGCGTGACTGGATCATCCTTGATGGTCGCCGAACGCCAAGGGGCGGAGATCTTCGGGTCGCCATTGATGCCGAACTGCACCATGAATCCGCTGATCGACGCGGAAGAACCGGGTGTCGTCATAGAATCCGTTCTTCACCAGATTGTAGAAACGGTCAGCACCGTTGGGTGCCCAGTCGCGACGCACCTCGATCACGATCGGACCTTTGCTGGTATCGAACCGCACCTTGTAGCTGGCCGGCGCCTTCTCGTTCAGGGCCGCCGGATCGGCGAGCCTGCCCGCTTGCCCGAATGCCGGGCTGCCGAGAACGGCGCAAACCAGCGCCGAACCGAGAACGACGACTGCCGGCCGAAGCCTGAACACGCTCTGCGGCGGCGTTTTAGAGCGGCGTTGCACGAATCCATGAATTGGTCGACGAGCATCAGATTGCGTCCTTTCGATCCTGCAGCCGAGGAAGCGCCGAGCTTCGGCATCAAGGGCTGTCGCTTCGGGCGAATTTCTGCTTCAGCCGGGCAACGACCGAGGCCGGAACGAACTGCGAAACGTCGCCGCCCATGGACGCGATCTGCCGTACCAGTGTGGCGGTGATCGGGCGGACAATCGGCGAGGCCGGCAGAAATACGGTCTGGACGGCAGGGGCCATGGCCGCGTTCATGCCCGCCATTTCCATCTCGTAGTCGAAGTCGGTTACGCTGCGCAGCCCTCGGATCAGAAGCGTGGCCATCCTCGCGCTTGGCGGCCGCAACGACGAGGTCGGCAAATGTGATGCAGGCGAAATCGCAGCCACCAGCGCGTGCGACCGGACCGCACGTCTCCTCGATCATGGCGAGCTTCTCCTGCGTGCCGAACAGGGGCGTCTTGCCGGGATGGGTTCCGATCGCGAGCACCAGCCGGTCGGCAAGCCTCGATGCCTGGCGGACCAGATCGATATGGCCGTTGGTGACGGGATCGAATGAACCTGGAAACAGCGCGGTCCGCAGCATGGACGGGGGGTGTAGCCTGCGACCTGGGGAACCGCAAGACCGGTCAACCGCGGCGGTCCCAGGATTGCAGCGACCCAAAGCTGATTTGAAATATCATCACAACGTGCGACGTTAGATCTGAGTGCACAATCCGCACCGCGTCCCGGGGCTGCCATGATACGGTTCCTCCCTTTGATCGCGTCGAGCGCCATGGGATTGGCTGCATTTTCAGTTCCTGGAGTGGCGCAAACACCTCCGAGCGAGCGAGAACTGCGCATCTATGCCGGGCTGCACGATGCAGCGGCGCGCGGCGACGTCGCTGCAATCGAAGCGCTCATCGCCGCCGGCGAAAATCCCAACATCCAAGACGCGAACAGCCGCACGCCGCTGCACGTCGCCGCATTCCTTCGCCAGCATCGCTGCCGCGCGCGCGCTGCTGCGGCTCGGCGCCGATCCGAATGCACTCGATGCGCAACGCTACGACATCATCACCATCGCGGCCGTGAACGACGATCTCGAGATGCTGAAGATCGCGCTCTCGAAGGCGGCGGCAACGCGCGGGCGATCACCAGTCCTTATGCCGGCACGGCGCTGATCGCCGCCGCTCATCTCGGCCATGTGGAGATCGTACGGAGCACTGATCAGGCCAAAGCACCGCTCGATCATGTCAACAACCTCGGCTGGACGGCCTTGATGGAGGCGATCGTGCTCGGAAATGGCGGCAGCAAACCACACCGCGACGGTCGAGGCCCTGGTCAAGGCCGGCGCCGACGTCAACATCCCGGACCGGCAAGGCACCACGCCGCTGCGGCATGCCCGCATGCGCGGCTATTCCCAGATCGCGCGCATCCTGGAGCGCGCCGGCGCCCGCTGACGCCGCGCAGCGTTGCGGCGCGAGCGCCCGCCGGGAACGACGATGGCCGGCGAGACCGGATTAGCGTCGCCGCGCCGGCGATTTGCCCTTGATCGAACGACCTCCGCTGCAGGCACACTTGCGGCAATCCAACAGAACGGTGGTCGCCATGATCGATTGTAAGTCTCGAAAATTTGCTCTTGTCCCGGCGCTTTCGTTAGCGGGGTCGCTGCTGGCGGGCTCCGCTCGCCTGCGCCCAGGACGTCGTCCGCGTCGGCGCCCCGCTCCCGCTGACCGGGCCGTTGTCGCCCGAAGGCGTCAAGCAAAAACAGGGTTATGACCTCTGGGCCGAGACCGCCAACGGCAAGGGCGGGATCAAGGCCGGCGGCAAGACCTACAAGGTCGAGATCGTCTATGCCGACTACGCGTCCAATACTCCGCGCGCGGTACAGACGGCCGAGCGCATGATCACTGACGACAAGGTCAGCTTGCTGTTCTCCCCGTTCGGATCGGGCGCGACCAAGGCCGCAAGCGGCGTCTCGGAAAAGTATGGCATTCCGACAGTGGCCGCCACGGCATCATCGGCGCAAGTCTATGACCAAGGCTACAAGTACCTGTTCGGCACGTTCACGCCGAACGACACGCTCACCGAGCCGCTTGCGAACATCGTGACCAAGCACAATGCCAATGTGAAGAGGGTCGCGATCCTTGCCCGCAACGATCTGTTCCCGCTGGCAATCGGCGAAGAGATGCAGAAGTCCGCCAAGAAGCGCAATCTCGACGTCGTCATGTTCGAGAAGTATGCCATCGGCACCTTGGATCATGCCTCGGCGATCACCCAGATGCGTGCGCGGACGGCCGGATTGGGTATTCGCGACCGGATATATCAACGACCTGATCCTGATCAGGAAGCAGATGAAGGACCTCGGCGTCGGTGCGCCGGTGGTCACCATGATCGCCGGCCCCGCTTACAAGGAGTTCGTCGACGCGGTCGGACCGCTGGCTGAGAATATTTCGAGCGCGGCCTGGTGGCATCCGGCCGCGCGCTACAATGGCACGGGCGTATTCGGAACGACCGAGAATTTCAACCGGCTGTGGAGCGCAAAATACAAGGACGAGCCGGACTACGCACAGGCGTCGGCCGCGGCCGCCGGAGAAATCCTTCAACTCGCGATCGAGACCGCAGGCGCGATCGACCCCGCCAAGGTTCGCGATGCGCTTGCCGCGATGAATTCCGAGACTTTTTTCGGACGCATCAAGTTCGGACCGACCGGCCAGATCAGCTCGCTCGAGCCGCCCGTGTTCCAATTGCAGGGCGGAAAGCCGGTCGTGATCTTTCCCGGATTACATCAAGCAGGCCGAATTCAAGTTCGGCGTGCAGTAACATCTGGCGACGGGCGGGCACGGCATGGCTGGTGTCACTCGATTTTTCCGCGGGCGGCTATCGCTTCTTGCCGAGCGTGTTCCAGTATTCGGGCGGCGTCGCGGCGCTGCCCGGTCATGCGATCCGGCGCGTGCGGTTCAAGGCGCCGGTGCCGCTGAGCGCAGGGTTTCGAGCAGATCGAGCGGCTCATCACCGAGGCCGGCCGTCCGCTTGACGTCGTTCTGCGCCTGCGAGCTGCGTTCGCCGGCTCCGTTCACCGAGCAGGGCTTTCGCGCCTTCAATGAAATCTACGTGGTCACGCTCGAGCGATGGGGCCTGTTCGACGGCAAAGTGAATCCGGTTGCGCGCAGCAACGTGTGTCCCGAGCTCGCTCCGCCGGCAGAACCCTCGTTCCACGCCTTTTCCTTCACGGTCGCCGCCGCAGGCGCCGCGCCGAGCTTCGTGATCGCGGGCGGTGCCGAGGCGAGGGAGGGAGGCGCGAGCTATGGCGAGCGCACCATCCGGCGCGGCGAAACCGGCCCCGACGCTATGCGCGAGAAAGGCACGCTACGTGCTCGGCGAGATGGAGCGCCGGCTCGCGGCGTTCGGTCTCGGCTGGGCCGACACTACCGCGACGCAGGTCTATACGGTGCACGACCTCTATCCGTTTCTGGCCGACGAGATCGTGCGGCGCGGCGCGGCGCATTCCGGGCTGACCTGGCACTATGCGCGGCCGCCGGTGCGCGAGCTCGAAGTTCGAAATGGATTGCCGCGGGGTCGGCGAGGAAAACGTGGTCTGACGCGTTACTCTTGTCAGCTCGGATTATTTCAAGTTCTCGCCTCGTTCGATCCGGTGCATCAGCCGTTCGAGCTGATCCGATGGTTTGGAGCGAAGATCGGCGTCGTACATGCGGCGCAATTCCTCGGCGATTGCGAACAACGTCTCGGTACCCAGGCGAACGACGTTGTCACCATTTTTTTTGTGGTCGGGCAACGCCATTCCGCTTCGGCCTACCTCAGAACTCATGACCCAAGCCGCCGCCGAGCATGACCAACATCGGCACCGAGCAAAAGGTTCCGCACTGCGTGACGGCGGACGCTCGGCATGCATTGTCGTAACGGATAGATCGCTCGCGTCAACCGGGTCGAGCCGGAAAGATGCGAAGCGCAACTGGTGGGCTACGCCGGACGTCGCGTCAGGGACAGCCAGATGCCGCCGCCAATCAGCGCCAGAGCGGAACAGCGGCCGAGCAATTTCGCGCGCCAAGCTTGCATGAACCAGGTCCGACCGAGCCCGGCAGCGGCCGCCCAGGCGGCATCGCAGCACGCCGCCAGAGCCACGGTGACGGCGCACATCACCGCCAGCTGACGCTCGACTGGCAGGCTTGGATCGACAAATAGTGGCAGGAACGCCGTGAAAAACGCGATTGTCTTCGGATTCGACATCGCGACCACAAAGCCACGCCAGAAATTCACCTGCTTGCTCGGCGCTGCCACGGCGTCGCTCCGGGAAGCGTGCCTCCAGGCCTGGATGCCGAGCCAAACAAGGTAAGCGGCGCCTGCCCAGCGCAGGATCTCGAACAGCACAGCGGCATTGCGCAGCACCCAGCTCAGGCCGAAGGTTATGGCTGCGAGCAGCATGGCGTTGCCCAGCGTTGTGCCGGCCACGGTGACGAGCGCAGCACGAATGCCCTGGCTTGCGCCGGTGGCGATGACCAGGGTCACGATCGGCCCCGGCGTGACGACCAGAATCATGGTGATCAATAGGAAGGCGGCAAACAGCTCCCAATTCATGCATGACTCCACCGCAGGACTTAGATTCAATCCGCCGAACCGGTGGTTTTTCCAATTCGACCGGGACGCGATAAGGTTCTTCGATATCAGGGCAGTGACGGCCGCCGCCGGAATCGAGGTCGAATGAGCAACGGCGCTTGTCGCTGCGTTCGAAGCGGATCAGCCGGCGCCGTTCATTTCGCCTTCCTCGCTGATCCGCTCGACCGACATCACGCGCTCGCCTTCCGCCGTGTCGAAAACGATCACGCCTTGCGTCGAGCGTCCGGCAATCCGGATACCTTCGACGCGGGTGCGGATGAGCTGGCCGCCGTTGGTGACGAGCATGAGCTGGTCCTCGTCGTCCGCCGGAAACGAGGCGATCAGCTTTCCGGTCTTTCTCCTGACCGTGCCATCGCGTTCGCGAACATCCATCGCAACGATGCCCTTTCCGCCCCGGCCCGTGATCCGGTACTCGTAGGACGAGGTCCGCTTGCCATAACCGCGCTCGGAAATGGTGAGCACGAACTGCTCCGCCGCCGACATTTCGACGTAACGCTGCTCACCCAGCTCGATCGCGTCGTTGACGGGAGGTTCCTGCGCCTCTTCGGCATCGGATGCCACTTCGTCGGGTTCACCGTTGAGCCCGCGACGCACCGCGCTCGCACGCTTGAGATAGGCTGCCCGTTCATCCGGCGTCGCATCGACATGACGCAGGATCGAGAGCGAGATCAATTTGTCGCCTTCGGCGAGCGCGATACCGCGCACGCCCATGGAGGTGCGGCTCTGGAACACGCGAACATCGGTGACGGCGAAACGGATGCATTGTCCCCCAGCCGAGGTCAACAGCACGTCATGGACATCGCTGCAGATCTGCACGTCGACGATCGCTTCGCCTTCGTCGAGCTTCATGGCGATGATCCCGGAGCGGCGCACGTCGACGAAGTCCGAGAGCTTGTTGCGTCTCACCGTGCCGCGTGTGGTGGCAAACATAACGTCGAGGTCGCCCCAGGTTCTCTCGTCCTCGGGCAGCGGCATGACCGTCGTCACCAGCTCGCCCTGCTCCAGCGGCAAGAGGTTGATCAGCGCCTTGCCGCGAGCCTGCGGAGCCGCCTGCGGCAACCGCCAAACCTTCTCCTTGTAGACCCGGCCGTGCGACGAGAAGAACAGCACCGGCGTGTGGGTCGAAGCCACGAACAGCCGCGAAACGAAATCCTCCTCGCGCGTTTGCATCCCGGCACGGCCCTTGCCGCCCCGCCGCTGTGCGCGATAGGTCGAAAGCGGCACGCGCTTGACGTAGCCGAGATGCGAGACAGTGACCACCATGTCCTCACGGTGAATCAGGTCCTCTTCTTCGACCTCCCCCTCGTGCTCGACGATGACGGTACGACGCGGGGTGGCGAACTTCGCCCGTACGGCGGCAAGCTCGTCCTTGGCGATGGTCTGTATGCGGGCGCGCGAACGCAATATGTCGAGATAATCGGCGATTTCATCGGCGAGCTTGTCGAGCTCGGCCTTGATCTCGTCGCGGCCGAGCGCAGTGAGGCGCTGCAGGCGCAGATCGAGAATGGCCTTGGCCTGCTCGGCGGACAGCTTGTAGGCGCCTGAAGTAGAAACCTTGTGGCGCGGATCGTCGATCAACGTGATCATCGCTTCTACATCCCTGGCCGGCCAATCGCGCGCCATCAAGGTTTCGCGCGCTTCGTTGGCGTCCGCCGAGGCGCGGATGAGCCTGATCACCTCGTCGATATTGCTCACTGCGATCGCCAGCCCGACCAGGACATGGGCACGGTCGCGTGCTTTGCCCAAAAGATATTTGGTGCGCCGCGAGATCACCTCCTCGCGGAAGGCGATGAAGGAGGTCAACAAGTCCTTGAGGGTCATCACCAGCGGGCGGCCGCCTTCGAGTGCCACCACATTGGCGCCGAAGGTCGATTGCAGCGGGGTGTACCGGTAAAGCTGGTTGAGCACCACGTCCGCCATGGCATCGCGCCTGAGCTCGATGACGACCCGGTAGCCGTGACGGTCGGACTCGTCGCGCAGCGCAGCTATGCCGTCGATCTTCTTGTCGCGCCAGAGCTCGCCGATGCGCTCGACCATCGCTGCCTTGTTCACCTGGAAGGGAATTTCGCTGACGATGATTGCTTCCCGATCACCGCGCAGCGTCTCGATCTCCACCTTGCCGCGCATCACGATCGAGCCGCGGCCGAGATGGTAGGCGGCGCGGATGCCTGCCCGGCCGAGGATGACCCCGCCGGTCGGGAAGTCGGGGCCGGGAATGATCCCGATCAACTCGTCGATGCCGAGGCCGGGATTGTCGATCAGCGCGATGCAGGCATCGATGACCTCGCCGAGATTGTGCGGCGGAATGTTGGTCGCCATGCCGACCGCGATCCCACCGGCGCCATTGACCAGCAGGTTCGGAAAGCGCGCCGGCAGCACCACCGGCTCGTTTTCGTTGCCGTCGTAGTTCGCCTGGAAATCGACGGTACTCTTGTCGATGTCCTGGAGCAGCTCCATCGCCGGTCTGCCCAAGCGGCATTCGGTGTAACGCATCGCCGCCGGTGGATCACCGTCGACCGAGCCGAAATTGCCCTGCCCGTCGATCAACGGCAGGCGCATGGAGAAGTCCTGCGCCATGCGCACCAGCGCGTCGTAGATCGCCTGATCGCCGTGGGGGTGATACTTGCCCATGACGTCGCCAACCACGCGCGCCGACTTCACGTATTTCTTGTCGGGCGTATACCCGTTCTCGTGCATGGAGAACAGAATGCGCCGATGCACGGGCTTGAGACCGTCGCGCGCGTCGGGCAGCGCGCGCGCCACGATCACGCTCATGGCGTAATCGAGGTAGCTGCGCTTCATCTCCTCCGTGATCGACACGGGGCGAATACCGGATGGGCCGGGGTGTTCCGGCTGCTGATCGTCGTTGTCGGCCAAAGGAGAAATCCGTGCGACGTGGGGCAAAATGCTTAGCTGATTCACATCCGGCGCGCCACTCCAAAGTGCGCCGCGATCAGGCCAATTTTATATGGGAATTCAGTACTTTACTGTCAAGTATTGCACTCATCTCCGGGACCGCGTGAAAGCTGCTCGCGGGCGGGCAGTGGCGCCCGGAGGAGGCCTCTCCGGACGCGCCACATCGTCATGCTATTGCTGGCTCGGAGATCGACTGGGGCTTGCCGGTTCTGCTGGCTGCCCACTCGTGTCTCGCTGTCCGGTCGTCCGATCGCCAGCGGCGGGAGCGCTTTGCTGGAATTGACTGCCGCCTTGGCCCATCGTCCCGCTGCTGCCGGGCGCCCCGATTTTGTCGCCATGCCCGACGGCTGTGAGTGTCTGGGCATCAAGCTCGCCGGTCGGCGGAAGCCCGGCCTTGCTCTGAAACTGACGCAGGGCTGCACGGGTGCTCGGCCCGAAAACGCCGTCAACTTTGCCGGCATCGAACCCATTGTCGTTCAGCGACTGCTGCAACTGCCGGATCTGGTCCGGGTTGAGGTTTACCGCCGACTTGCTTTCGCTGGCGCCGGGCTGCATTTGTTGCGCCGGGGTGCTTCCTTGCTGCGCCAATCCGGGCAACGAGGCCGCAAGCGGCAGGGCAAGGGCCGCGATGGTCGTGGCGGCGAGTTTACGCATGGCATGCTCCGATTTTCCATTGCTGATGGCTGGTAACGCGAGCCGGCCCCGATTGTTTCGCAATCGTTCCCGCCACCGGAGCAACTCCGGTCAAAATCTCTTGAGAACCTTCATGAGAACCTTCATGGTGCGGCCGGGCGCGCCCGAGCCACCTGGAAGCCCGAGACGAAGCGCGCGAGCGTTCTCGAGGTCGCGCCACGCGGCAGCATCACCTCCACGAGGGAGAACTGCCGACGCCGCGTCACGGCGCGCTCGAGGGCATCTTTGAGCTCGCGTCGTGTCCGCACCCGTTCACCATGGCCGCCAAGCGAAGGTGCAATGGCCGCGAAATTCCAGTCATCGAGGTCGTTGAAACGCGATTGCGGCTGAAATGCGCGCAACATTTCCCAGCTTGCATTGTTGAACAGGACGACAATCGGATCGAGCCCGTAACGCCGGCAATTGCCGAGCTCCCAGCCGGTCATCTGGAAGGCGCCGTCGCCGACCAGAATGAGCGGCCGGCGCCCGGTGGCGGCAGCAACCCCGATCCCCCCGGGAACCCCGAAGCCCATTCCGGCATAGTAGCCGGGCGCCGCCAGCGCCGTGTTCTCGATCTCCATGGCGGTGAACAGGCAGTCGCCGATATCGGCGGTCATCGGCATCGGCCCATGGCGGTCGAACAGATCATTGATCGCGGTTGCGATGTCGGAAGGAGCGACCGGATGGTCGTCGGCTGGAAGGCCTCGCGGGATAATCGACCACCGGCCGATCGACGCGCGCATCGCCGCCAGCCAGCCTGCGGGCGCGAGCCGAGAGCGCGTCGATGAGATCGTCGATCGGCAGGTTGGGATAGACATGGTGGCCGACGCGCACTTCGCGGTCGAAGGCGAGCATGGTCCGTCGCGGATCGAGCCGGCGCTGCGACAGCGCAAAATTGGTGTCGGAGAGGATCACGCCGAGAAGCAGCAGCGCGTCGGCATCTTCGACCAGACGAGTGATGGCGGGATCGCCGGCAGCGCCGAGATAGGTGCCGAGCAGGACGTCCGGCGCATCCTCCAGCAGACCGCGTCCCATGAATGTCGTGACGACCGGCAGCCCGAGCTTGCGCGCCAGCGCAGTCACGCGCTGCTCCAGGTCGTAGCGGCGGACCTCCACGTCGACCAGAATGACCGGCGCGTCTCGCCTGCGCCAGCTTCTCGATGATCTCGTCGGCGCATTCGGCGAGCGCCTCCGGATCGGCCGACCGCCGCGGCAGCACGGGCACCGGCGTCAGCCGGCGCCGCAGTGAGGTCGCGCGGCAGCTCGATATAGACCGGCAGCGAGCGCTCGCGGGCGCTGCGCAGCACGCGGGCGATATCCGCTGGCGCGGTTTCCGGCTCGGTGAGCACCGCCTGATCGCAGGTGATCTCGCGAAACACCGCCATCTGGGTGTCGAGCGAGCGGGCCTGATGGTGCACGACGAAACCGCTGGCGCGCTCGCGCGCGCCCGGCGCACCCGCAATGACGACGACCGGCGAGCGCTCCGCATAGGCACCCGCCACGGCATTGACCAGGTTGAACGCGCCGGCTCCGTAGGTGACCACGGCGACGCCGAGGCCGCAGTGGAAGCGCGCTGCCGCATCGGCCGCGAACCCGACGCCGGGCTCGTGGCTCAGCGTGAAATGCGGCAGGATCCCGCTGTCCTCGATGACCTGGAAGAACGGCAGCACGAAGTCGCCGGGAATGCCGAATATCTCACGGGCACCGTGGTCTTTGAGGCCTTGCAGCAGCGATACGTGTGGCGAGCGTGGCGCATCGGCGTGCAGAGCCCGGTGTCGGCTGGCGCCGGGCTGGTGCGCTGGCCGAGCTCGCGCGAACGTTGCCGTGCGTCCCGCCGGCCTGAAACGTCGCATCGTCGGAGGCCCGCGAACGGAATTTCGTCGTCCATGTCGCCGCGATTGCCGGCGCCGGCCATGGCCGGCTTCTTCTCGCGCGCGGTCGGACCGGAGGAGCCGAAATCGCCGCGGTCGTCGGAACCGACGTCGCTAGCGCCACCGCCGCTGCCGGCCCGGTCGAGCATCGTGAGTTGCGAGTTGAAACCCTGCAACACCACCTCGGTGGTGTACTTGTCCTGGCCGGATTGGTCCTGCCACTTGCGGGTCTGCAATTGTCCTTCGAGATAGACCTTCGAGCCCTTCTTCAAATACTGCTCGGCGATCCGGCAAAGTCCTTCATTGAAAATGACGACCCGGTGCCATTCGGTCTTTTCCTTGCGCTCGCCGGTGTTCTTGTCGCGCCAGGATCTCCGAGGTCGCCACGGTAAAATTGGCGATCGGCCGTCCATCTTGCGTGCGCCTGATCTCGGGATCCCTGCCGAGATTGCCGATGAGGATCACCTTGTTGACCGAACCTGCCATGACCGTCTCCTGCTCAATCGCCTCAGTACCCTAAGCAGGAACCCACGTCGCCGTCGCGGCGGACGCCTTCCCGCTTTTCCACAATGCGACTATGTTCTCTTTTTGTTCTAGCATGCAGCCTGGTAGATTTCAACTGCTGATCTGCAGCTGCTAGCGGTCGCCTACTTGGAATGCGTTGCGCAGGAAGCGCAGCATCTGCGGCGCCGCCTGCGCACCGTAGCTACCCGGTTCCTCGACCGGTTCGACCGACCAGAAATGCCCGGAGCCCGGCACGACGATGGTGCGCGCAAAGAACCTCGCCTGCTTCAGTGCGGTCAGGAACGGTTGCGCCTGCGTCTGCGGATCGACGATGTCGTCATCGGTGCCATAGATGAGCAGAAAGCGGGTCCTGGTTTTCTCGTTCTTGTCGAGCGTGGCATAGCTGATCGGCGAAGCCTCGAAATAGGTACGGCGGCTCTGCATCGGCGATACGCCAAGGAACTTTTCGGTGATCTGGTCGAGCGGACGGGTGATCTGGTCGTGCTGCCATTGCGCCTGCATATCGTAGACGCCGTAGAAGCCGATGACCGCCTTCACAGTGGAAGGTGTCGAGGCGTGCGGGCTGGCACGGTGCTCGGCCGAGAACAAGGGTTCGTCGCCGGCAAGCGCCACCAATGCGGTCAGGTGCGCGCCGGCGGAGTCACCGATGAGCCCGATGCGATCCGGATCGATGCCCAACTGCTCGCATTGCCACGCACATGCTGAACGGCAGCTTTGACGTCGTAGACCGCGCCGGGATAGGACTTGGCGCCCGGCTTCGACAGGCGGTAGCGGATGGCAAATGTTCCGATGCCGTTCTTGGCCAGAAAAGGACCCCAGTACCGATAGAATATCGGGCTGCCGGCCTGCCATCCGCCACCGTGGACAGCGACCAGAATGGGCGCTTTTTCGAGGCCTCTCGGAAGGTAGAGGTCGCCGCTCAGCTTGACGCCGTCGTGCTCCGCATAGTCCACATTGGCGCGGGTCGTGACCTCGAAGGGCTGCGCTCGAGCAGCAGTGGCGGTTGCGGTCAAGACAAGCGCGCATAATCCCAGCCAGCGGTTCATGGTCGCATCCTCCATCAATCTGCCCAATCCGGGTGGCCATTCCTGGGACCA
>CAWHPT010000082.1:0-64424 GCA_963831225.1 uncultured Alphaproteobacteria bacterium | reverse complement strand
GCCGCGGGTGTTCGGCACGACGATCATGTCGCGCGCCGGATCGCAGCGCGTCGCCATCGCGTGATAAACGTCGCCGGGTCGTCGAGATTGGTGTCGGGCGACACCGCCACCACCAGCTTGGTGTTGAGCCAGGGCGCGCCCATCGCCAGCATCAGCGCGTCGTTGACCATGCCCTCGCGCGCATAACCGAACTGCAGGATGCAGGAGAGCGCCGCGCCCCAGGTCGGGAAGCGCACGTCCTTGACCTCGAGGCCCATCTCGCTGAGCCGATTGTAGAGCACCGCCTCATGACAGAGCCGCGGCAAGGGCTGATGGTCGGTATCGGACAGGTCTGGTGGTTGCGATAGATCGGGCGATCCGCACGCATGGTGATGGCGGTGACCTCGACCTCCGGCAGGTTCTCGATGCGCGGCAGATGGTACATCGAGGGCGACGTGACCTCGCCGACCCTGAGCGCTCCTCGAGATTGACGCGCGCCTCGACCACGATCTCGGCCTGCGCCGGAACATTGAGATCGAGCGTCTCGCACGGCACCATCTCGACGTCGTGGTCCATGATGGTGCCGACCATCTCCAGCTCGCCCCAGGTGTCCATGTGCAGGCCGGAGAAGTTGGCCATGATCTCGTAGGCCGGCGGCACGCCGAACACGAAGGCGATCGGCATCGCATCCATGCCCATGTCGCGGTACTTGCTCATGATGACGTGGGAGTGCGGCGTGACGAAGCTGATCAGCCCGCGTCGCGGCCCGACGGCATGGTGCCGGCGTGGCACGAATTGTAGAAGCCGGTCTCGGGATCGCGGATGATGTTCATCGCCGTGACATACGGCGCGGCATCCTTGTCCTTGTGGAACGGGATCGGCAGCTCGGTCCAGTCGGCCTCGTTGTGCAGCCGCACGACCTCCTTGACCGGTCCGGTCTTGACCCCTTGAGCCCGCGCGGCGGCTGCCGCAGCCGGAAGGCGAGCGTGCGCAGGTAATCTCGCGCGTGGTCGCCGAGCGCGCGCGCCTGCGAGCGGCGATTCTTCACCAGGATGTCGCAGAGCCGGAAGCCCGGCTTCTCGACGATGTTCTCGAACAGGATCGGCTGGTCGCTTTGCGCCGACAGAGCACCGATGTCGTCCATGCGGACCGGCTTGCTGATGCGCGTGACGATGTCGGCGTTGGCGGCGAGAAACCCGCGCAGCGAGGCGTCGAGCGGCTTGCGCGCCGGCGGCGGGCGGTGGCTGATGGAGAGCGCCATGGCGATCCTCCATTTTGTTAAGTAACTTTACTATTCGCCGGAATCGAGTTAAGCGGCCGGATTTTCGTGAGCCTGAACGATAAGTCCTATCGAGCTCGGGCCGCTAATCAAACGCTTGGCGCCGGCTATCTTTACACTCGTCACAACAGGCTCACTCAAGGGGTGCAGCGCGTTCTTCTCGGCGATGCCGGTTGCGAAGGATGTATTCGAGAAACGTCCCCTGCTAATTGGTATTCCAGGAGTTGAGGGGCGACAAGTTGGGTTATCCGAACAGCCGTTGCTCAGGCGTTCTGTCGCGGCGCGCGGCTTGCGCATGAAACTGGAGCGAACAACAGTTGGCCATACACTCAAAAACTGGAGTCAGAAATGCGGAGCGTAAACTTGGAAGCCGTAACCTTGCGACCTGCGCGCTATTTTTGGCGAGCTTTACATCGCTATTTTCCCTCAGCGCCTACTCTCAATCGCAGGTTGAGGTCGCCACGACGGTCGCGCTGCTCGAGGGTCCAGCATCCGACCGAAGCGGTACGTGTACTTCAGCGATCTCGTGAATTAACGCATCCTGAAGCTGGGCTCAGATGGCATGCTGTCGGTCTACCGGGATCCCAGTAATGTCGCGGTCGGCCTGCTGATCGACCCTCCAGGCCGGCTGATCGCCTGCGAGGGCGGCAATTTCGCGGGTTCCGGCGTCAAGCTGAGGGGCACGCCCAAGTCACCAGAACAACGATCGAGACCGGCACGATCGAGGTCCTGGCCGACAGCTTCGGCGGCAAACCGCTGGTGGGTCCCAACGATGTGACGATCGATGGCAAGGGGCGCCTGTATGTCACGGACATGGAGGCGCGGCCGTCTACCGCATCGACGGACCGGGAAGGTCGTTCGTATCCTGGCGGCTCCGGATGTCGGAACCCCCAACGGGATTCAGGTCTCGCCCGACGACCGCACCCTGTATCTGGTGGAGTCCGGCCAAGGGCCATCCGACCGTCGAAGATCCGCGCCTTCGATCTGTTGCCAGACGGCTCTGTCCGCAACCCCAGAACCCTGTACAACTTCTTCCCGGGCCGAAGCGCCGATGGAATGAGCATCGATGTCGACGGTAACCTCTATGCGTCCGCCGGCATCAATGCGCTCAGGGGCACGTCGGAAACGCTCGCTACCAAATCCGGCGTGTACGTAATATCGCCGGCGGGTCAGCTCTTGAACTTCATTCCAATTCCGGAAGACCTGATCACGAACAATACGTTCGGCGGAGCGGACATGAAAACCCTGTACGTCACTTCTGGCCCGACTCTGTACAAGGTTCGAACGGCTGTGACCGGCTTACCGCGGTAGGACCGGCTGTTGGACAAGGGAAAGGTAGCATCATGACCAGCCTTGACGCGACACGACGAGAGTGCCTGGAGACGACCGTGGGGACCGCCCGTGTTTTACTCGGAGGACTGCTTCTCCCTGGCGGGATTCCTCCGACAGCAGCTCAGACGGGGAAAGTCGGCGGCGACGGAATGGTCGAGCTATGGCGGCGACAAGGCCAGTTCCAAGTACTCGCCGCTCGATCAGATCGGCACAGACAATTTCAACCGCCTGAAGGTCGCGTGGACCTGGCGCTCCCCCGACGAAGCGATCACGAAAGCGCAATCCTAAGCTGAAAACCTGGGTGTGGGAGTCCACCCCGCTGATGGTCGGCGG
The DNA here is from genome assembly GCA_963831225.1 of uncultured Alphaproteobacteria bacterium. Lineage (GTDB taxonomy): Bacteria > Pseudomonadota > Alphaproteobacteria > Rhizobiales > Xanthobacteraceae > VAZQ01. The sequence continues at coordinate 61,501 of CAWHPT010000082.1, read as the reverse complement.
CGTGCTGTATGTCAGCACCTCGATGTCCCAGGTCGCTGCCCTCGACGCGGCCACCGGCAAGAAGCCTGGGTCTACGACCCCGAGACGTGGAAGAACGGAACGCCGTCCAACAATGGCTTCGTGCATCGCGGCGTGGAATACTGGGCGGACGGAGACGACCAACGCATCCTCATCGGCACCGGCGACGGCTACCTGATCTCCCTGAACGCGAAGACCGGCAAGCCGATCCCGACCTTTGGCCAGGAGGGGCGCATCGACCTGACCCAGGGGCTGGGTCGTCCGGTCGAGCGGCGTCTGTATGGCGTTTCCTCTCCACCCATCATCTGCCGCGATGTCGTGGTGATGGGGTCGAAGGTTCACGATGATCCCGTTCAGAGGGAGATGCCGCCCGGCGACGTGCGAGGCTTCGATGTCCGCACCGGCAAGCAGTTGTGGCAGTTCCACTCCATCCCGCGAGAGGGCGAGTTCGGCAACGAGACCTGGGAGCAGGGTTCCTGGAAAACGACGGGTGCCGCCAACGTCTGGACGCTGATGAGCGCGGACGAGGCGCTCGGCTACGTCTATCTGCCTTTCGGCACGTCCGCCAACGACCACTACGGCGTTCATCGGCCCGGCGACGGACTCTTCGGAGACAGTCTGGTCGCCCTGGATGCGCGCACCGGCAAGCGCATCTGGCACTTTCAGATGGCCCATCATGGGCTGTGGGACTATGACCTGCCCTCGGCCCCCAACTTGATCGACATCCGGGTGAACGGGCAGCCCGTCAAAGCCATCGCGCAGGTGAGCAAGCAGGGCTTCGTTTACGTCTTCGACCGTGTGACGGGCAAACCGATCTGGCCCATCGAAGAGCGACCCGTCCCGCAGTCCACCGTGCCCGGCGAGAAATCGTCCCCGACGCAGCCCTTCCCGACCAAGCCCGCGCCCTTCGACCGGCAGGGGGTCACGCCCGACGACGTGATCGACTTCACGCCGGAGCTGCGCAAGCAGGCGCTGGCCATTCTGGAGAAATACAACTACGGCCCGCTGTACACGCCGCCTTCGCTGGAGAAGCCCGCCATTATGATGCCCGGCATCGCCGGCGGCGCGAGCTGGTCGGGCGCGGCGTTCGACCCCGAGAGCGGGAGCCTTTACGTCTCGTCGATCACCCACCCATACGCGATGACGCTGTCGAAGTCGCCAGTGCCCGGCATCGGCTTTGTCGGGACGAGGGATCCCGTGGAGACGATTCGGGGCATCCCGCTCTGGAAACCGCCTTACGGGCGCGTTACCGCCATCGACATGAACACGGGCGACCACCGGTGGATGGCGCCCGTGGGCGACCTGGCGGAAGACCTGGCGAAAGAAAACCCCGTGTTACGAGAGCTTGGTCTCTCTTCGCTCGGGCGACCCGCGCGCGGTCACTTGCTCCTGACGAAGACGCTGCTGCTCGTCGGGCAGGAGGGCAGCACCAACCGCGAAGTCAACCGAGACCGAGATTAAGCGCCGAGGTCCGCGACCCGAAACTGCTCGCCTACGACAAGACGACCGGCAAGCTCGTGGGCGAAGTGGCGCTTCCCCGCAACGCGACGGGAGCGCCGATGACCTACCTGCTGAACGGCAAGCAGTTCGTCGCTGTCGCGACCGGGGGCGCCAATCTGCCCGCGGAACTGATCGTGTTGTCCCTGCCCTGATACGGCGGCTTGCATCATTTGGCCCTCAGCCCCCGGTAGCGCAGCGCATCGCGGGGCTTCTATCCGATCCCCAACGGTAAGTCAGGGATCTTCGGGAGCGCCATACGGAATTGCGGCAGTAATTTCAAGGGCCGCGCTTGCGCGCCGCAACCAGGGTTTAGCCGCAACGCCGCTTGCCTGGCTCGGCAGCTACACGAAGAGCGTTTACTAGCCGACGCCTGCCGATTTCCGGCGCCTGCGCGGCTATGTCAGCAAGCATCGCAAAATTTACGCCGACAAGTACCGGCCTCTGCGCCACCAGCTGTTTTGCACAAAGGGGCTCTCCGACGCGGGGGCGGTGTTGGCGCTGTTCGCGCGCACTTGTCTATGAGGCCGAGCGCTATCTCAGAGCCGCCAGCGTCCGGAAGTCGCCGAATTTCTGAAAAGCGGGTATTTGCCGCTAATTAAGGCTATAGACTGATTTTATCTGCTGTAGAAACAAGTTATAGACTGATATCTATCCATGATAGTTAAATTACTACATAATCCGATGGCTCAAAAATCAGGTTGGAAAATCAAAAATGAGATCCTTCAACGTGCCCGCCAGCGCCTCGACGAGCGCCTGGCGCCGCTCAAGCCGGAAAATCGGTTCCGGCCGCCGCCCAAAGGTGGGTGCGGGCGATCCGCGATGCTCTTGCATGACCGGGGTGCAATTCGCGCGCCGGCTCGGCATTCGTCCGCAGAGCGTGGCCGCGCTTGAGCAATCGGAAGTCAACGGTTCGATCCAGCTCAAGACGCTGCGCCGCGCCGCCGAGGCGCTCGACTGCACGCTTGTCTACGCGCTTGTGCCGAACGCGTCCCTCGAAGCGGCGGTGCGTGAGCGCGCGCGCAAAATCGCCATGCGCGATCTCGGCCGCGTGCCCACACCATGAAGCTGGAAGCGCAATAAACCGGAAATGCCAATCTCGACGCTCGCATCGAGGCGTATATCCGGGACCTTCTGAAAGAGCGCGATCTCTGGAATTAGCTTATGACCGATCTCTTTCAGGAACCGGACGACGCGACGCCGCTCGATCCGGCACAACGCGCTGCGCTGCTGCAGACCTGGATTACCACGCGCAACGACCTCAACGAGGCCGAACAGGAAAACATCGTCAAGGGCGCGGCCTGGGCGCGCCGCCGCCGCGGCGCAAAGCCTGCCGACATGCTCAACAACGACTACGTCAAGACGCTGCACAAGCAGATGTTCGGCGAGGTCTGGAAATGGGGCGGCACCTACCGGCAGAACGAACTCAACATGGCATCGCTCCGCATCTCGTCCCGGCCGAGATGCCGGTGATGCTCTACGACATGCAGTTCTGGGTCGACAACAAGACGTTCGAGCCAGACGAAATCGCAGTGCGTCTGCATCATCGCCTTACGCGGATTCATGCCTTTCCGAACGGCAACGGACGTCATGCGCGCATGATGGCCGATCTGCTGATCGAGCGTCTCGGCGGCAAACCGTTCAGCTGGGGCGGCGGCAGTCTCACGGACGTGGGGACGCTACGCGATCTATACGTCGCCGCGCTGAAAGCCGCCGACAATCACGACCTGGGGCCGCTCATGGCCTTTGTGCGGTCGTGAGAAAGGCCGACGCGCCGCTGCACGCCGCCGCGTTCGCGCGCATCCTTCGCCACTCGCTCCCCGCTTCGCACACCGGCGTCATAGCGTTGGGCAACGATGTCGGTCAGGCCGTAGTCGATTGTGACCTCAACCTTGATATCGGCGTATTCCCGCAGAAATTTCGCGAGGTTCGCGAGCAATACGTAATCCTACCAGTAGGTATGCAAAACCATTGTTTTGCGCTGAAACTCCCTCGCGAAATTTCTGCGGGAATATCCCGATATCAAGGTTCAGGTTCACAATCGACTACGGCCTGACCGACATCGTTGCCCAACGCTATGACGCCGGTGTGCGAAGCGGGGAGCAAGTGGCGAAGGATGCGCGCGAACGCGGCGGCGTGCAGCGGGGCGTCGGCCTTTCTCACGACCGCACAAAGGCCATGAGCGGCCCCAGGTCGTGATTGTCGGCCGCCTTCAGCGCGGCCACGTATTGATCGCGTAGCGTTCCCACGTCCTTGAGACTGCCGCCGCCCCAGCTGAACGGTTTGCCGCCGAGGCGCTCGATCAGCAGATCGGCCATCATGCGCGCATGGCGTCCGTTGCCGTTCGGAAAGGCATGAATTTGCGTCAGGTGATGATGCAGACGCACTGCGATTTCGTCTGGCTCGAACGTCTTGTTGTCGACCCAGAACTGCATGTCGGAGAGCATGGCCGGCATCTCGGCCGGGACGAGATGCGGAGCGATGCCCATGTTGAGTTCGTTCTGCCGGTAGGTGCCGCCCCATTTCCAGACCTCGCCGAACATCTGCTTGTGCAGCGTCTTGACGTAGTCGTCGGTCAGCATGTCGGCAGGCTTTGCGCCGCGGCGGCGGCGCGCCCAGGCCGCGCCCTTGACGATGTTTTCCTGTTCGGCCTCGTTGAGGTCGTTGCGCGTGGTAATCCAGGTCTGCAGCAGCGCAGCGCGTTGTGCCGGATCGAGCGGCGTCGCGTCGTCCGGTTCCTGAAACAGATCGGTCATGAGTCATTCCAGAGATCGCGCTCTTTCAGAACGTCCCGGATATACGCCTCGATGCGCGCGTCGAGATTGGCATTTCCGGTTTCTTGCGCCTCCAGCTTCATGGTGTGGGCCACGCGGCCGAGATCGCGCATGGCGATTTTGCGCGCGCGCTCACGCACCGCCGCTTCGAGGGACGCGTTCGGCACAAGCGCGTAGACAAGCGTGCAGTCGAGCGCCTCGGCGGCGCGGCGCAGCGTCTTGAGCTGGATCGATTCGTTGACTTCCGATTGCTCAAGCGCGGCCACGCTCTGCGGACGAATGCCGAGCCGGCGCGCGAATTGCACCCCGGTCATGCCAAGGGCATCGCGGATCGCCCGCACCCACCCCTTGGGCGGCGGCCGGAACCGATTTTCCGGCTTGAGCGGCGCCAGGCGCTCGTCGAGGCGCTGGCGGGCACGTTGAAGGATGTCTTTTTTCATATTCCAACCTGATTTTTGAGCCTTCAGATCATGTCGCAATCTAACTATCATGGATAAATATCAGGCTATAACCTGTTTCTACAGCAGATAAAATCAGTCTATAGCCTTAATTAGCGGCAAATACCCGCCTTTTCAGAGATTCGGCGACTTCCGGACGCTGGCGGCGCTCAGATAGCGCTCGGCCTCATAGACAAGTGCGCGCGAACAGCGCCGACACCGCCCCCGCGTCGGAGAGCCCCTTTTGTGCAAAACACCTGGTGGCGCAGAGGCCGGTACTTGTCGGCGTAAATTTTGCGATGCTTGCTGACATAGCCGCGCAGGCGCCGGAAATCGGCAGGCTTCGGCTCGTAAACGCTCTTCGTGTAGCTGCCGAGCCAGGCAAGCGGCGTTGCGGCTGAACCCTGGTTGCGGCGCGCAAGCGCGGCCCTCGAGATTGCTGCCGCGATTCCGTATGGCGCTCCCGAAATCCCTGACTTACCGTTGGGGATCGGATAGAAGCCCCGCGATGCGCTGCGCTACCGGGGGCTGAGGGCCAAGTGATACAAGCCGCCTTTCTCAGGGCAGGGACAACACGATCAGTTCCGTGGGCAGATTGGCGCCCCCGGTCGCGACAGCGACGAATTGCTTGCCGTTCAGCAGGTAGGTCATCGGCGCTGCCGTCGCGTTGCGGGGAAGCGCCACTTCGCCCACGAGCTTGCCGGTCGTCTTGTCGTAGGCGACGAGCTTCGGGTCGCGGACCTCGGGCTTAATCTCGGTCTCGGTTGACTCGCGGTTGGTGCTGCCCTCCTGCCCGACGAGCAGCAGCGTCTTCGTCAGGAGCAAGTGACCGCGCGCGGGGCGCCCGAGCGAAGAGAGACCAAGCTCTCGTAACACGGGGTTTTCTTTCGCCAGGTCTTCCGCCAGGTCGCCCACGGGCGCCATCCACCGGTGGTCGCCCGTGTTCATGTCGATGGCGGTAACGCGCCCGTAAGGCGGTTTCCAAAGCGGGATGCCCCCAATCGTCTCCACGGGATCCCTCGTCCCGACATAGCCGATGCCGGGCACTGGCGACTTCGACAGCGTCATCGCGTATGGGTGGGTGATCGACGAGACGTAAAGGCTCCCGCTCTCGGGGTCGAACGCTGCGCCCGACCAACTCGCGCCGCCGGCGATGCCGGGCATCATAATTGCGGGCTTCTCCAGCGAAGGCGGCGTGAACATCGGGCCGTAGTTGTATTTCTCCAGAATGGCCAGCGCCTGCTTGCGCAGCTCCGGCGTGAAGTCGATCACGTCGTCGGACGTGACCCCCTGCCGGTCGAAGGGCGCGGGCTTGGTGGGGAAGGGCTGCGTCGGGGATGATTTCTCGCCGGGCACGGTGGACTGCGGGACGGGGCGCTCTTCGATGGGCCAGATCGGTTTGCCCGTCACACGGTCGAAGACGTAAACGAAGCCCTGCTTGCTCACCTGCGCGACGGCTTTGACGGGCTGCCCATTCACCCGGATGTCGATCAAGTTGGGGGCCGAGGGCAGGTCATAGTCCCACAGCCCATGATGGGCCATCTGAAAGTGCCAGATGCGCTTGCCGGTGCGCGCATCCAGGGCGACCAGACTGTCTCCGAAGAGTTCGTCGCCAGGTCGGTGAACGCCGTAGTGGTCGTTGGCGGACGTGCCGAAAGGCAGATAGACGTAGCCGAGCGCCTCGTCTGCGCTCATGAGCGTCCAGACGTTGGCGGCACCCGTCGTTTTCCAGGAACCCTGCTCCCATGTTTCGTTGCCGAACTCGCCCTCTCGCGGGATGGAATGGAACTGCCACAACTGCTTGCCGGTGCGGACATCGAAGCCTCGCACGTCGCCGCGCGGCATCTCCCTCTGAACGGGATCCTCGTGAACCTTCGACCCCATCACCACGACGTCGCGGCAGACGATGGGCGGAGAGGAAACGCCATACAGACGCCGCTCAACCGGGCGACCCAACCCCTGGGTCAGGTCGATGCGCCCGTTTTGTCCAAAGGTCGGGATCGGCTTGCCGGTCTTCGCGTTCAGGGCGATCAGGTAGCCGTCGCCGGTGCCGAACAGGATGCGTCGGTCGTCTCCGTCCGCCCAGTATTCCACGCCGCGCTGGACGAACCCGTTGTTGGACGGCGTCCCGTTCTTCCACGTTTCGGGGTCGTAGACCCAGAGCTTCTCGCCCGTGGCCGCGTCGATGGCGGCGACCTGGGACATCGAGGTGATGACGTACAGCACACCGTCAATCATCAGCGGAGTACACTCCCACACCCAGGTTTTCAGTTCAGGATGCGCTTTCGTGATGGCTTCGTCGGGGGAGCGCCAGGTCCACGCGACCTTCAGGCGGCTGAAATTGTCTGTGCCGATCTGATCGAGCGGCGAGTACTTGGAACTGGCGCTGTGTCCGCCATAGCTCCGCCATTCTGTCGCCGCCGCTTTGGCCTCCTGCGCTGCTGTCGGAGGAATCCCGCCAGGGAGAAGCAGTCCTCCGAGTAAAACGCCGCCGGTCCCCACGGTCGTCTCCAGGAACTCTCGTCGTGTCGCGTCAAGGCTGGTCATGATGCTACCTTTCCCTTGTCCAACAGATGTCCTACCGCGGTAAGCCGGTCACAGCCGTGCGAACCTTGTACAGAGTCGGGCCAGACGTGACGTACAGGGTTTTCATGTCCGCTCCGCCGAACGTATTGTTCGTGATCAGGCCTTCCGGAATCGGAATGAAGTTCAGCAGCTGACCCGCCGGCGATATTACGTACACGCCGGATTTGGTAGCCAGCGTTTCCGACGTGCCCCTGAGCGCATTGATGCCGGCGGACGCATAGAGGTTGCCGTCGACATCGATGCTGATTCCATCGGCGCTTCGGCCCGGAAAGAAGTCGTACAGGGTTCTGGGATTGCGGACGGAGCCGTCCGGCAACAGGTCGAAGGCGCGGATCTCTCGACGATCGGATGGCCCTTGGCCAGACTCCACCAGATACAGAGTGCGGTCGTCGGGCGAGACCTGAATCCCGTTGGGGGTTCCGACATCCGGAGCCGCCAGGATACGAACGACCTTCCCCGGTCCGTCGATGCGGTAGACGGCCGCGCCTCCCATGTCCGTGACATACAGGCGCCCCTTGCCATCGATCGTCACATCGTTCGGACCCACCAGCGGTTTGCCGCCGAAGCTGTCGGCCAGGACCTCGATCGTGCCGGTCTCGATCGTTGTTCTGGTGACTTGAGGCGTGCCCCTCAGCTTGACGCCGGAACCCGCGAAATTGCCGCCCTCGCAGGCGATCAGCCGGCCTCGAGGGTCGATCAGCAGGCCGACCGCGATATTACTGGGATCACGGTAGACCGACAGCATGCCATCTGAGCCCAGCTTCAGGATGCGTTGATTCACGAGATCGCTGAAGTACACGTTACCGCTTCGGTCGGATGCTGGACCCTCGAGCAGCGCGACCGTCGTGGCAACCTCGACCTGCGATTGAGAGTAGGCGCTGAGGGAAGATAGCGATGTAAAGCTCGCCAAAAATAGCGCGCAGGTCGCAAGGTTGCGGCTTCCAAGTTTACGCTCCCGCATTTTCTGAACTCCAGTTTTTGAGTGTATGGCCAACTGTTGTTCGCTCCAGTTTCATGCGCAAGCCGCGCGCCGCGACAGAACGCCTGAGCAACGGCTGTTCGGATAACCCAACTTGTCGCCCCTCAACTCCTGGAGTGCCAATTAGCGGGGACGTTTCTCGAATACATCCTTCGCAACGGGCATCGCCGAGAAGAACGCGCTGCACCCCTCGAGTGAGCCTGTTGTGACGAGTGTAAAGATAGCCGGCGCCAAGCGTTTGATTAGCGGCCCGAGCTCGATAGGACTTATCGTTCAGGCTCACGAATTGAGTTCCGGCCGCTTGACTCGATCCCGCCGAATAGTAAAGTTACTTAACAAAATGGAGGATCGCCATGGCGCTCTCCATCAGCCACCGCCCGCCGCCGGCGGGCAAGCCGCTCGACGCCTCGCTGCGCGGGTTTCTCGCCGCCAACTCCGACATCGTCACGCGCATCAGCAAGCCGGTCCGCATGGACGACATCGGTGCGCTCTCGGCGCAAAGTGACCAGCCCATCCTGTTCGAGAACATCGTCGAGAAGCCGGGCTTCCGGCTCTGCGACATCCTGGTGAAGAATCGCCGCTCGCAGGCGCGCGCGCTCGGGACCACGCGCGAGAACTACCTGCGCACGCTCGCCTACCGGCTGCGGCAGCCGCCGCGCGGGCTCAAGAGGGTCGAGACCGGACCGGTCAAGGAGGTCGTGCGGCTGCACAACGAGGCCGACTGGACCGAGCTGCCGATCCCGTTCCACAAGGACAAGGATGCCGCGCCCTATGTCACGGCGATGAACATCATCCGCGATCCCGAGACCGGCTTCTACAATTCGTGCCATGCCGGCACGCATGCCGTCGGGCCGCGACGCGGGCTGATCAGCTTCGTGACCCCGCACTCGCACGTCATCATGAGGAAATACCGCGACATGGGCATGGATGCGATGCCGATCGCTTTCGTGTTCGGCGTGCCGCCGGCCTACGAGATCATGGCCAACTTCTCCGGCCTGCACATGGACGCCTGGGGCGAGATGGAGATGGTCGGCACCATCATGGACCGCGACGTCGAGATGGTGGCGTGCGAGACGCTCGATCTCGATGTTCCGGCGCAGGCCGAGATCGTGGTCGAGGCGCGCGTCAATCTCGAGGAGCGCTTCAGGGTCGGCGAGGTCACGTCGCCCTCGATGTACCATCTGCCGCGCTTCGAGAACCTGCCGGAGGTCGAGGTCACCGCCATCACCATGCGCGCGGATCGCCCGATCTATCGCAACCACCAGACCTGTCCCGATACCGACCATCAGCCCTTGCCGCGGCTCTGTCATGAGGCGGTGCTCTACAACCGGCTCAGCGAGATCGGCCTCGACGTCAAGGACGTGCGCTTCCCGACCTGGGGTGCGGCGCTCTCCTGCATCCTGCAGTTCGATTATCGCGCGCGAGGGCATGGTCAACGACGCGCTGATGCTGGCGATGGGCGCGCCCTGGCTCAACACCAAGCTGGTGGTGGCGGTGTCGCCCGACACCAATCTCGACGATCCCGGCGACGTCTACCACGCGATCGCAACGCGCTGCGATCCGGCGCGCGACGTGATCGTGGTGCCGAACACGCGCGGCTCGCCCTACGACCCGTCGGCGCGGCCGCTCGAAGGGCAGAATCCCTGGCGGATCGTCGGCAAGATGGGGATCGACGCCACCATCAAGTCGCGTCACGATCCCGCCGATTTCGAACGCGCCTGGCCCCGCAACTGGGGCAAGGTGAAGCTGGAAGACTATCTGTAGCATCGCCGCGGACGCCGAGCTCTCATGACAGGAGAACCGTCATGGATGCCATCGCTCCGCCCAAGCCGAAGGTCCTGTTCGAAGCCGAGCCCTTCATCCCGTACATGCGCGAGCAGGACTTCGATCCGCGGCTCAAGCCGGTGATCGAGCCCTACAAGAAGCGCATGGGCTTCCTGCCGAATGCGCTCAAGCTCTACGCCTATCGGCCGGAAATCGCCGAGACGCTGTGGAAGCTCAACAGCAACGTCATGCGCGATCCGAGCTCGACGCTCGACCAGTTGCTCAAGCGCAAGCTCGCGGCCGTGGCCTGCGCCACCAACGGCTGCGCCTACTGCACGGCGCACAGCTGCGCCATGCTGAAGAAGCCGAAGGAGGCGGGGTCGGAAGGCTGGGGGATCAGCGAGGACGAGCTGCAGGAGATCATCACCGGCGCCTATGAGCCGCAGAACGAGATGGAGCGCGCCTGCTTCGATTACGTGCGCTCGGCCTCCGAGGATCCCACATCGGTGCCGGACGAGATCCTGCAGCGGCTCAAGCAGCACCTCTCGCCGCCGCAGATCGTCGAGCTGGCCTGCGTGGTCGGGTTCTGGAAGTTCTACAACGCCGTGCACGACAGCCTGCATATTCCGGTCGAATCGTCGCTCCTCGGCGATACCGGATATGTCGACCTCTAGGCTCGCCCGCGCCAGGCGGGCGGTGCCGGCCGGCAACGATCACGCCAGCTCATGCGCTGCCGCCAACCGTTTCCGCGGCTGCGTTGCTCGACAAGGGCTCGGACCGCCGCTTCCGGACGCTGGTCAATGATCTCTTCACGATCGCGAGCCGGATGGAGATCATCCGCACCCATCTGGGGCGGCGCATGGGGATTGAGCGGACCGCAATACAGCCTGCTGATCGCAATCGCCCATCTGCAGGGCGAGCGCGGGGTGAGCGTCGGCTGCGCTCGCGCAGGCGATGCACGTGTCGAGCGCCTTCATCGCGTCGGAGACCGGCAAGATGGCGCGCCTGCGGCTGCTGCTCAAGCAGCCCAATCCGCAGGACCGGCGCGGGGTGCTGCTGAGCCTGGCGCCGGCCGGCCGGGCGAAAATCGACCGCATCGGCGCCGAGATCAGGACCATCAACGATCTGTTCTTCGGCGCGCTCGATGCCGGCTCCTTCGTCGCACTGAGCGCCGCGGCGCAGCGCTGGTGCAGAGCTCGAGCGACGCGGTGCGCTACATCGATGCCGCCGGTAGCGCAGCGCGGGCGGCCGGCAAGGCGATGTCATAAGTGCAATGCCTCGTGGTATTGCACCACGCGTGCGACGGGGAAAACGGCATGGTGTCGTATTTCGTGCGCTATCGCGGGGCGTCCCCCGACCCGGAGGCATTCCATGCCTATTACGAGACCCGGCACGCCCCGATGCTGCGGCAATTCCCGAACAGTTCAGCGGCGACGTGACACATGAGGCCATGATCGGCAAAGTGGTGTTCTGACCGGCGCTCGCAGCGACCGGCGGACGGCACCGAGGGGCCAGCCATTTTCTCGCAGCAGATCGTCAATGGCCTGATGCTCGGCTCCATCTACGCGATGGTCGCGGTGGCATTGACGCTCAGCATCGGCGTCCTGAAGTTCCTCAACTTCAGCATTCCCGGCCTGTTCATGATCGGCGGCATGGTCACCTGGGCGCTGGTGCGCCAGGGCATGCCGTGGCCGCTCGCCGCCGGCGCCGCGCTCATCGTGGGCGCCGCCGCCTCGCTCGTGGTCGAGCGCTTCACCTGGCGCTGGATGCGCATGGCCGAACGAATTCGTCCCGCTGGTGAGCTCGATGGCGTTTCTGATCCTGTTCGAGAATCTCGCCGTCGTCTATTGGGGCTCGGACCTGCGAAGCGCTGCCGCGCCTGTTCGCCACCGTCGATCTGGCGCATCGGCGACCTCGTGATCAGCGTGCCGCAGCTCGTCGGCCTGCTCTGCTCGGTCGGCGCTGATCTGGGGCCTGTCGCTGCTGCTCACGCGCACGCGCATCGGCCGCGGGCTGCGCACCATCGCCGAGGATTCCGACACCGCGCTGCTGCTCGGCGTCGACATCAACCGCATCGTGCCGGTCGTGTTCGTGATCAGCGGCCTGTTCGCCGCGCTCGCCGGCATCATGTTCGCGCTCAACTACCGCCAGGTGCATCCCGTTCATGGGCGAGGCGGTCGGGCTCAAGGGCATCTCCGCGATGGTCGTCGGCGGCATGGGCAATATCTGGGGCGCGATCGCCGGCGGCCTCATCATCGGCCTCGTCGAGGTGTTCTCGATCGACTTCTTCGGCGCCGATTTCGTCGACATCTCGGTCTACGGGCTTCTGCTCGCTGATCCTGTTCGTGCGGCCGACCGGCCTGTTCGCCGGCGGCGCCGCGGGAGGCGCGCGTATGAGCGGCTATCTCGAAGGCATCCTGGTCCTGCTCGCGATCAACGTCGTCTTCGCCTATGGCGCGTTCCTGCCGATCGCGGCCGGGCAGCTCAATCTCGGGCGTCGCCGGCTTCGCCGCCATCGGCGCCTATGTCGTCGGCCTATCTGAGCAACGCCTGCGGCGGTCTCCGCGCTGATCGCGATTCCGCTCGGCGAGCGCTCGCGGCCGGCGCTGGTCGCGCTCGCCGTGGCGGTGCCGGTGCTGCGCACGCGCGGCATCTATCTCGCGCTTGCGACCTTTGCGCTCGGCCAGATCGTGCAGGCGCATCGATCCTCAATCTCGAAGTGGTCGGCGGCGCCGCCGGCTATCCGGTGGCCGCCTTCATCCGGTTTCCCGACCGTCGCGGCCTTTGCGGTCGATCGTGATCGCGCTGGTATGGCTGCTGTTCGCCACCCGCTTCGGGATCGCGGTCACGGCGGTGCACGACGACGAGCGGGTCGCCGATCTCATGGGGCATCGATGTGCGCGCCTTCCAGGTCGCCGCCTTCGCGCTCGGCTCGGTGATGGCCGGCATCGGCGGCGGCCTCTATGCGCATCATTTCAGCTACATCGAAGCGCAGTATTTCAACATCTCGCTCAGCATCTACGATCGTGCTGTTACGTGCTGCTCGGCGGCACGCAGACCGTGCATCGGCCCGCTGCTCGGCGCGGCCGTCTTCACGCTGCTGCCGGAGCTGCTGCGCGCCAGCGCGCAGCTGGCGCTACGTGCTGTTCGCCGCCGTCCTCATCGTGCTGATGGCGTCGCGGCCGCAGGGTCTCGTCACCGGCGCGCAAGCTGCGGCGCCTGCTCGGCTGGCTCGCGACGCCCGCTCGCGAGCGCGACGGCAAAGCGCAGGCGGCCTGACCGATCCCGATCCTGGCGCTCGAAAATGTCAGCAAGCAGTTCGGCGGCCTGCGGGTCGTCGAAGACCTGAGCTTTGCGGTCCGGCGCGGCTCCGCACCGGCACTGATCGGCCCGAACGGCGCCGGCAAGACCACGGTGTTCAATCTGATCACCGGCGTCTTCCCGGTCGATGCCGGCCGCATCCTGCTCGACGGCGTCGACATCAGCGCCATTCCGTCGCGGCGCCGGATCCACCACGGCATCGCCCGCAACTTCCAGAACATCCGGCTGATGCCGCATCTCAGCGCGCTGGAGAATGTGCTGATCGGCCAGCACTGCCGCAACAGCGGACTGCGCGGCGTGCTGCAGCCGGTCAATCTCGTCCCGGGCAACCGCTGGCGCGAGGAAGCGCGCGCGGCGCTCGCCGAGGCCGGGCTTGGCGCACTATGAGCGCGCGACCGTCGGCAGCCTGCCCTACGGCTTGCAGAAGCGGATCGAGCTGGTGCGCGCGCTGATGGCGGCGCCGCGGCTCCTCCTGCTCGACGAGCCGGCGGCCGGGCTCAATGCCGGCCGAGACCGAGGCGCTGCGCGCGCGTCTCGCCGCCATCTGCGGCGAGCGCGGCATCACCTTGCTGGTGGTCGAGCACGACATGCATTTCGTCGGCGCGCTGTGCGAGCAGGTGGTCGTGCTCAATTTCGGCCGCAAGATCGCCGAAGGCACTCCCGACGAGATCCGGCGAGGACGCCGTCGTCAGGGAAGCCTATCTCGGACTGGACAGCGCGGCCGCCGAGCATGCGCAGACGGAACGGCATCATGCGCCTTGAGGTCCACGATCTCGACGTGCGCTACGGCCGCATTCATGCCGTGCGCGGCGTATCGCTCAGGGTCGAGCCCGGCGAGATCGTCGCCGTGCTCGGCGCCAACGGCGCCGGCAAGTCGTCGCTGCTGCAAGGCGCTGCTCGGGCTCGAGCGCGCGAGCGGCGGACGCATCCTGCTCGACCGGGACGATATCACGCATTGGTCGCCGAGCCGCCGGGTGCGACACAATCTGGTGCTGGTGCCGGAGGGCCGGCGCATCATCATGAGCCTGACGCGTGCACGAGAACCTGCTGATGGGCGCGTTCCCGCGCAGCGACATGCGCGCGGTCGAGGCCGAGATCGCCGGCATCTACGAGCGCTTCCCCAATCTGGCGGCGCGCCGGCAGCTGCCGGCGTCCGTCCTGTCCGGCGGCGAGCAGCAGATGCTCGCCATCGGGCGCGGGCTGCTTGCGAATCCCAGGATCATGATGCTCGATGAGCCCTCGCTCGGCCTCAGCCCGCGGCTGACCGGCGAGGTGTTTGCGCTGATCGGCGAGCTCAACCGCGCGCGCGGCATCGCGATCCTGCTGGTCGAGCAGAACACGCACAAGGCGCTGGAGCTCGCCAGCCGCGCCTATGTGCTGGAGCTCGGCCGCAAGGTCATGGAGGGAGCGCCCGCGCAGCTGCGCGCCGACCCCTCCTTGCGCGACGCCTATCTCGGCCGAGCCGAGCAGCCGAGCCGAGCAGAGGGCGGGGTGATAACTGCGGCCGATCGCGCCGTGCGAGAATTGTGAGAGAGGAGAACGACCATGCAGACGAGAGTTCTTGGCATTGATTGCGGCGGCTCGCGGTTCTGGCCGGCGGACCGGCGCAAGCGCAGGACCTGCTGCTCGGCTATCTGCCGTCGCTGGCCGGGCCGTTTGCGACCTTCTCGCGGACCAACGAAATCGCGGCGCAGATCGCGATCGACGAGATCAACGCCGCCGGCGGCGTCAACGGCAAGAAAATCCGCGCCATCGCCTTCGACACCGCGGGCAAGCCCGACCAGGCGGTGGTCGGGCTGCGCAAGCTCGCCGAGGACGACAAGGTGATGGCGCTGATCGGCCCGTTCAGCTCGGGCGAGTGCCGGGTGGTTTTCCCGGCGGCCGAGCGCGCCGGCATCGTGTCGATGGCGATGGCGTCGTCGGCGCCCAAGCTCGCCGAGCCGTTCACCTATGGACTGCGCAACACCTCCGACGAAGGCTACATGTTCGAGCGGGTGATGCGGACGCTGAAAGACAAGAACTTACCGGAACTGCGACCGGCGCGATCGCCTATGCCACCGACGACACCATCTCGAAGGTGATGGGCGAGAACGTGCTGCCGGGCGTCATGAAGCAGAACGGGGTCGACGTGAAGCTTTCCGTCACGTTCCAGACCCAGGCCTTCGACCTCTCCGCCCAGGTGTCGCAGCTCAAGGGCCAGCCCACCGACCTGATCGGGGTTGGCGCGGGGCCGGAAGTCGCGACGCGACTCGCGCAGGAATTGCGCCGGCAGGGCCACAACGGCCGGCTGGTGGCGGGCTCGACCATCGCCGATTCCGAGCTTGCCAAGCGCATGGGCAACGACGGCGACGGCACCGTGATCCCGACCACGTTCTATTCCGGCATCAGCGACAAGGCGAAGAAGTTCGAGGAAGAATTCATCAAGCGCGCCAAGGCCGCCGGCATCGAGCGTTCGGGGGCGTCGCAATTCGACGCCTCCACCTACGACATCGTGCTGTTCTACGCCCACGCCATGAAGGAGGCGAAGGTCACGGGCGAGCCGGCCAAGCTCGCGGCCGAGCGCAAGGCCATGCGCGACATCCTGCGCGCGATGCATGACTATCCCGCGCTCGAAGGGCCGATCTCGTTCGGCAAGAACGGCGATGCGCTCAAGCCGGTCTATGTCATCGAGATGCAGGGTGGCCGCTGGAACCTGATCGGCACCCATCCCGCCGGCTCGTAACAACGACGCGCCTTCGAAGAGTGCCAGCGAAGGTTAGATAGGCAAGGGCGACAGACGTCGGGCGCTCGATTGAACCTGGTCGAGCCGCCTGCGTTGCTGTAGCAGGCTTCGCCGTCGTGTCTCGCTGGTACCACGTGGCACCACTGAAATGATGATCCCTGCTCGAGCTTCCAAACGCCATGCCACGTAAGTTTGCTTGGACTTCGCTCCCCGATGAGCAACTCCTGCAGCTACGCCTCAAGGACCTCGAGGTGACCGTCGAAGGCACCTGGCTCGAGCGGTGCGTGGAAGACCTTCACGATGAGCTCGACCAAAGAGGGTTTCGGATTCGGCCACATGCCTGGATTTCGAACGAGTGGTTCAGTCCCGACGACACCCCCGGCATCGCAATTCCGTTTTACCTAACTCATCGCCGCCTCATGCGGCTCGAGCGAAAGATGATGATCGACGTGGAAGGGGGAACCGTGCCGGAGTGCATGCGCATTCTCCGTCACGAAGCTGGGCATGCGCTGCAGCATGCCTATCGGTTGCAGCGCCGGCGACGATGGCAGGAGCTTTTCGGCCGGTCTTCGGTCCGCTATCCGAATTATTATCGACCGAATCCGGCCAGCAAGCGCTACGTCAATCATCTGCGGCTCTGGTACGCCCAGAGCCATCCGGACGAGGATTTCGCCGAGACTTTCGCAGTCTGGCTCACGCCTCGCTCGAACTGGCGCAAGCGATACGCCGGCTGGCCGGCTCTCAAGAAGCTCGAATATGTCGACGAGCTGATGGCCGAAGTCGCCGCGGAGCGGCCATTGCTGACACGCCGATTGCAAGCGGACCCGCTGAGCCGGCTCACCGAAACGCTTGCCGAGCACTACAGAAAAAAGCAGGCGCACTATGCGGTCGATTATCCGGAGATCTATGATGGAGATCTTCGTCGCATCTTCTCCGACGATCCGAAGCATCGCCAATCGCCGGCGGCTTCCACATTCCTCCGACGCAATCGTGCGGAGATCAGGCAGATAGTTTCGAGATGGACGGGGGAATACCAAGTGACCTTGGATTCCGTTTTCGACGACATGATCGGCCGCTGTCGCGAGCTGAAGCTGCGCGCCGTCGGTTCCGAGCGGCAACTGAAAATGGACTTTATGGTATTGTTGACGGCGAGGACGGTACATTTTCTGTACAGTCCGTCGCGGAGACAATGGCTCGCGTTATGAAGCGACTTCGTGTTCTGGTGCTCTTGCATCCGGACCTGGTGCCCCCAGACTCGCTCGAAGGATCCAGCGATCAGGAAGTTCACTCGTGGAAGACCGAGTACGATGTCGTGAGCACCTTGCGGACTGCCGGCCACGACGTGCGACCGCTCGGGGTGCAAGACGAGCTCAAGCCGATTCGTGACGAAATCGAGAGCTGGAAACCGAATGTAGCATTCAATTTGCTCGAGCAATTTCATGGCGAGGCGGTCTACGATCAGAACGTCGCGAGCTATCTCGAGCTGCTTCGCATTCCATATACCGGCTGCAATCCCCGCGGCCTTATGCTTGCGCGTGGCAAGGATTTATCCAAGAAGCTCCTGACCTACCATCGTGTCCCCCTGCCGTCTTTCGCCGTCTTCCCGTTGCGGCGCAAGATCCGGCGTCCCCCGCGCCTCGGGCTTCCTCTCATCGTCAAGAGCTTGAGCGAGGATGCTTCGTACGGTATCGCCCAGGCGTCCGTGGTAGACACCGACGAGAAGCTTGCAGAGCGCGTTACCTTCATCCATGAGCGCATCGGTACGGCGGCCATTGCGGAGCAGTATATCGAGGGCCGTGAGCTCTACGTCGGCATCCTCGGCAATGACCGGCTGCGCGTGCTCCCAATCTGGGAGCTTTGGTTCGGAGATATGGCACAAGGCGGGAGGTCGATCGCCACGGAAAAGGTAAAGCACGATCTCGAATATCAGGAGCGCCGTGGCATAACGGCAGGGCCGGCGAAGGATCTCTCACCGCAACTGACCGCTCGTATCAAGAGTGCTGCCAAGCGGATTTATCGGACGCTGGAGCTCGACGGCTATGCCCGCATCGATTTCCGCCTTTCTGCTGATGGCACTCCGTACTACATAGAAGCCAATCCCAATCCCGACATTGCCAGAATCGAAGAGTTTGCCTCGGCGGCGCTTCATGATGGGCTCTCATATGCCGACCTGCTGAGCCGGATCCTGGCACTGGGGATCAGCAGGGCGAAACCTCCGTTGCCGAATTAAGGGAAGTTCTGCTCACAAGAAGGCCGGCGTACGCGCGGGCTGGATGATCGGCGAGGTCATTCGAATCCGAGGTCGCTCCGTCAGGCTTGAAACTTACTGTAATAGCGCGAGAAGCGAACGGCCGCACCCTCGCGCCCAGCTCGCAGCCCGGTACGGCCGCAATGCCAGTCCGGAGAGAAAACGCGCAGTTTCTGCCTCGAGCCATCATGATAAGGTCCTGCCGCCATAGGGAGCGGGCGATGCTGCGCACCGGCAAGGAACATCTGGAAACGCTGCGCGACGGCCGCGTGGTCTATGTCGGCAGCGAAAGGATCGACGACGTCACGCGGCATCCCGCATTCGCCAATGCCGCCGCAACCGTAGCCGCCATTTACGACCTGAAAGCAGACCCGGCGAACCGCGCGACCATGAGCTACGAAGAGGACGGCGCGCGGCACTCGATCTATTACCTGCGACCGCGCAACCGCGACGACCTGCAGCGGCGCATGGAGGGGCATCGCAGGATCGCCGATCTCACCTTCGGCATGTTCGGCCGCTCCCCCGACCACGTCGCCTCGTTCGTCACCGGCATGGCGATGAAGCCGGATGAGCTGCCGGCCCCGCATGCGCATGCCGAGAACCTTCTGCGCTACTACCGCCACATCCGCGACAACGACGTCTATGTCGTCTACGCCGTGGTGCCGCCGCAGGCCGCGCGCAACCCGGAATTCTATCACAAGCAGAACCTGCCGGTGCCGACGCTGCGCGTGGTGCGCGAGGAGGATGACGGCGTGGTCATCTCCGGCATGAAGATGCTGGCGACCGGCGCGCTCTACGCCAACGAGATCTGGATCGGCAACGTGCATCCCGCTTGCGCCCGACCAGAAGAAGGAGGCGATCACCTGCGCGGTGGCCTGCAATGCGCCGGGGCTGTCGCTGTGGTCGCGCAAGCCGGCGGTGCTCGGCGCTGCACGCTCGGAGTTCGACTCGCCGCTCGCCTGGCGCTACGACGAAAGCGACAGCATGGTGCTGTGCGACGATGTGAAGGTGCCGTGGGAGAAGGTGTTCGTCCACGACGACGCGCTGCTCTCGCGCGACATCTACATCAAGACGCCGAGCCATTGCTTCGGCAATCACCAGTCGAACGTGCGCTACTGGTCGAAGATGCGCCTGTTGCTCGGCCTGTGCAGCAAGATCGCGCAGGCGACCGGCGCCGACCAGGTGCCGGCGGTGCGCGAGACGCTCGGCAAGATGGCGGCGGTCGAGAGCACGATCGGCGGGCTGGTGCACGGCCAGATCAACGCCTGCGAGAGCTGGCCGGAAGGCTATGTCTGCTTCAACCGCCGCATCATGTATGCCGGCCTCGACTGGTGCACGCAGAACTACAGCACGCTTCGTCGACGAGCTGCGCGAGCTCTGCGGCGGCGGCGTGTTCCAGATGCCGGCCGACATCTCGGTGATGGATGACCCGGAGCTTGCCAGGCAGTTCGCGACCTTCTGGCAGACGCCGCAGGCCGACGCGGTGACCCGCATGAAGCTGTTCAAGCTCGCCTGGGACATGGTCGGCTCCGAGTTCGCCGGCCGGCACCAGCAATACGAGAAGTTCTACGCCGGCGCCTCGTTCATCGTCCGCAATCATTCCTATCGCGAGACCGACTGGGGCGAGTTCAACAAGGCTGGTCGATGATCTGATGGCGAGTTACGACTACATCACGCAAGTGCGGAGCATTGACCGATCGTCGCGGCAAGCCCATCGAGGACCCTAGTCCAGCCACGACTCGCACCCTCCACCCTTTCCGGCTTTGTTTCTTGGGTCAGATTGAGCTCGCACCCACTTCCAACCCGGTCGATCGCCACCGTCACGCGATCGAAGTCGTGTGCGTATTTCTCAACAGAGAGCCGGAATACAAGACGTCGCGGCCGATCCACTTCGACAAATTCGCCAACGTGCTCGACGTGCTCGCCGTGCCGGCGCTCCTTGATGTAAAACCAGCCCCCGACACGCGCGTCGATCTCCACGCACATCATTTGCTCCCTGGCGGCCGCAAACAACCATTTGCGTGCCAACTGGCAATCAGCCCAGGCGTCGAACACGCGCTCCGGCAATGCGTTGAAGCGGCGGGTCACGCGCACCCCGACATGAGGTTCAGCGTTCATCGGGGTCGTCCTCCTCTCCCTCACGCTTTCGTTACAATTTCGGACGTGTCGGAGGTATACAAGGCTCGCTTTACGGTGGTGAAGTCTGAGCAGACTCGGCTTTCGTCACAAATCAGACATGATTTGCCGTCGGAGATGATTGATTGCTGTTGATCGCCTCGTCCTACGTCGCTGCGAGATTTATCGACGCCACGACGATGATGCTTGCTCAGTGTTGCTGAATTGGCTCGATCTTGCGCAATGAAATTCGAATCATCCGCTCATATCCTCGACAAGGCATTGCGTCGCCTGGTCCCGCACGTCATGCGAGCTGGCAAAGTAAGGAGGTGCGCTCGTACCAGCGCACGCACGAAGCGACGAGGTCTTCGAGGCCGAGACGTAAGCGGTCTTCATATAGGAGACAGTCATGGGTGGTCTCGATACATCTGCGACCAGCACCCCGGTCGTCGCGATTGCTCCCCTCTCACTCGTTCGGCAGCAGACTGCGGCTTGGGGCGGTATCCATGTCGACAACGTCGAGCTCGTTCGGCATGAGCCGTTTGATTACGAAGTCAAGGCGCCCGGTCATTTGCTGATCGCCTCCGAGCGCGCCGAGCGATACGACGGCGAGACGCTTGTCGACGGGTTGCCAAGGTCACATCTTCGCAACTGGAATGGGAAGATGACCTTTGTTCCCGCGGGATGCCGCTTCTATGGATGGCAGAAGCCCCGCGCGTTGACGCGCTCCACTTTCATATTGATCGACCCGCAAGATGCGCTGCACCCGGAGCTTCGCTTTTCCGAGATCGAGCTCAGGCCGCGCCTGTTCTTTTTGATAGATCTCTGGGAGACTGCGCTCAAGTTGAAAGCGCAGGCGGAGCATCCATGTCGGGCCCAGAGAGCTTATGTCGAAGCGCTCAGCGTCGCATTGGCGCACGAGCTCGTGCGCATGAACGACGGAGTCTCACCGCTATCGTCTGGCATCCGCGGCGAACTCCCGACTGGCAGCAAAAGAAGCTGGCGCAATACATCGAAGAGCATCTTGCTGGGGAAATTTCACTGCTGTGCTTGTCTCAGTTGGCACAGCTCAGCCCGTACCATTTTTCCCGAGCGTTCAAGCAATCATTCGGCATGCCGCCGCACCGATATCTGACCAGCCGGCAAATCGAGCGCGCCAAGAGCTTGCTGGTGGGACGTAAATTGTCTGTGACAGAAATCGGATTTGAAGTCGGTTTCAGCAAATCAAGTTCTTTTTCTGCCGCCTTTCGCAAGCTCACCGGCGAAACGCCGACGGACTACCGCCGCAGCGTGGCATAGCAACGCCAACGCGTTGATGACTGGATGCCTGCTTTGCGCGAATTTGCGCCGGGGTCATGACCCCGAGACAACGGAGAGGCACGCTGCCTTTCAGGCTGCTCCATTGAGCGTATAGCGTCCGTCGGGAAGCCGCTGGAGGCGGCCCTGCTCGTAAAGCTTGCCGAAGTCGCGCAGGATCTCGCGGCCGTCGCGGGTGCCGACTGCCGCCATCAGCTCGAGGAAAGTAACCGGCTCCTGTGCCAGTGCCGTTTCCAGCGGCTGGCGCGGACGCTGCGGCATCTGCGGTGCGTGCGGCACCGTGAATTCGACGCTGTTGCCTTTGCCGAACGGCTTGGTGCAGTCGAAGCCGCCCTTGGCGCCGGTGCGGCTTCCCTGCAGCGAGGGATCGAGCGGCACGCAGCGGAAGCCCGACGCCACCACGAAGTCGCGGTCGGCCTGAAAACGCGTGGCCAGCGCCCAGTCGATCTGCTCATCCGAGAAGACATTGATGTCGTCGTCGACAACGAACACGTGCTTGACGTCGCCAGAGGAGCAGAACACGGCGGCTATGGCGTTGCGCGCTTCGCCTGGATTGCGCTGCCGCAGCGAGACGCGCACGTTGTACATGCCGCCCGACGACGCCGTGCAGCATACCGCCACCGGCTCGCGGATCGCCTGCCGCAGCACGTTCCAGATCGCGGCTTCGGTCTTGGCGGCGCCGAGCTGGGCGGTATCGGTGAAGCAGAGCCGCGCGCCGCCGATGGTCACGGTCTGGAACAGCGCGTCGTGCCGCCTGGTGATCGCGGTGAGGTGAAAGACCGGGTTGCTTTTGAGCAAGCCGTAGTAGCCGATATATTCGCCATAGGGTCCTTCCGGCTCGACGAGGCCGCGCTCGTCGATATAGCCCTCCAGCACGATCTCGGCATCGGCCGGAACCCTGATGTCGACGCTCACGCATTTGACGACCGGCACCGGCGTGCCGCGCACCGCGCCGATCACCTCGAGCTCGTCCATCGCCGGCGTCGAGGCAACGGCGGCTAGAAAATCGGCGGGGTGGCTGCCGACTGCGAACGCCACCGGCATGCGCTCGCCTTTGGCCACTGCCGCCTGGTAGAGCGCGCGCAGGTCGCTCGGCGCGTTGAGATCGATACCGGCCGCGCGCGGCCCGCGTAGCATCAGGCGCCGGCATCCGATGTTGGTGAAGCTCGAATTGGAATCGCGGGCATAATCGATGCTGGCCGAGATATAGGGCGCGCCGTCGAGCCCGTGCTGCAGGTGCACCGGCAATGCCGTGAGATCGGCGTCATCGCCGGTCAGCACGACCGCGTGCACCGGCGCCTGCGCCGAGGGCACTTCGATCGGGGCAACCGGATGCAGAAGCCGCTCGCGCAAGACTGCCGGGAATCCCGCCTCATCGGTTTCGAGCGCCGCCGCAAGCCGGCGCCGCGTGCCCATCACGTTGCCCACGAGTTGGGTCTGCTCCGGACCGGCTGCGCGGAACCAGACCGCATTGCGATTGCCATCGAGCACCGAGGCGACGTCGATGAGATCGATCGGATCATCATGGACGATGCATTCACCCTGCTGCACCAGCTTCTCGACGAAATGGCGCAGGCGGAACTTGTCGGTGTCCACCTCGGTCATGATGTGCCTTCCAATCGTGCGCCTGCGCAATCTCGGCGCAAGAGCGATGGTCACCGAGCGATAGCTTGTAGCCCGGATGCAGCGCCAGCGAAATCCGGTTCCTTGGCCGCGGCGTGATCGCCCCGCATTGCGCTGCGCTTCATGCGGGCTACCCCGGCTGAGCCGCGGGCGTGCCGAGTGGGCGTTATCCCAATCGCGCATCCCAGCAGCGGCCTCGAACTTTTGTCGCGCATCGGATCAGCGTACAGTCGTCGCAGGCATGAGCAGAACTGCCGGGCAATGGAGGAAGCCGCATGCTGCGGGTGAAAAGCCCGCAGGATATCGGGGCCGGCGTGGTGTTCATGCTCATCGGGATCGCCGGACTTTATTTCGGCAGCGACCTTGCGTTCGGCACCGCCGCGCGCATGGGGCCGGGTTATTTCCCGACTTTGCTGAGCGTGCTGATCATCGCCATCGGCGTGCTGGTCGCGTTCCGCGGCATGACACTCCAGGGGCCGCCGATCGAGACCATTCAACTGCGCCCGATCGCTTTCGTCATCGCGGCCATCCTGGTCTTCGGCTATCTGATCGAGCGGATCGGGCTCGCGCTCACCGCCGCCCTGCTGACCATCCTCGCCGCCTATGCGCGTCCCGACGTGAACCTGGGAGAAACGCTGCTGCTCGGCATCGGCCTCGCGCTGTTCACGGTCGTCGTGTTCGTCTACGCGCTCGGGCAGCCGCTGCCCGCCTGGTGGGGCCGCTGAGATGGAATTCGACCTGTTCCAGAATCTCGCGACCGGCTTCGGCGCGGCGGCTTCGTTCAAGAATCTCGGCTTTGCCCTGCTCGGCTGCCTGCTCGGCACGCTGATCGGCGTGCTGCCCGGCATCGGCCCGATCCCGACCATCGCGATGCTGCTGCCGATCACCTTCGGGCTCGATCCGCTGTCCGCGCTGATCATGCTCGCCGGCATCTACTACGGCGCGCAGTACGGCGGCTCGACCACCTCGATCCTGGTGAACATGCCGGGCGAGGCGGCGCTCGATCGTCACCTGCATCGACGGCCACCAGATGGCGCAAGCAGGGCCGCGCCGGCGCGGCGCTCGGCGTCGCGGCGCTCGGCTCGTTCTTCGCCGGCTGCGTCGGCACGGTGTTCATCGCGGCGTTCGGGCCGCCGCTTGCCGCCATCGCGCAGGAGTTCAACTCGCCGGACTATTTCTCGCTGATGGTGCTCGGGCTCGTCACCGCGGTGGTGCTGGCGCACGGCTCGGTGATCAAGGCGGTCGGCATGGTGCTGGTCGGCCTGCTGCTCGGGCTCGTCGGCACCGACGTCAACAGCGGGCTGACGCGCTACACGTTCGGCGTTTCGGAGTTGTGGGACGGCATCGACTTCCTGCCGCTGGTCATCGGCATGTTCGGCATCGTCGAGATCATCCGCAACCTCGAGCAGCCGACGCTGCCGCGCACCGCATATTCAGCGCCAGGATGCGCGACCTCTGGCCGAGCATGCAGGACTTCCGCGAAGCCTGGCCGCGCGGTGCTGCGCGGCACCGGGCTCGGCTCGCTGCTCGGCATCCTGCCGGGCGGCGGCGCGGTGCTCGCGGCGTTCGCGAGCTACACGCTGGAGAAGAAGGTCGCCAAGGACCCGAGCCGCTTCGGCAAGGGCGCGATCGAGGGCGTGGCCGGCCCGGAATCCGCCAACAACGCCGGCGGCGCAGACCTCGTTCATTCCGCTGCTCACGCTCGGCCTGCCGTCCAACGCCATCATGGCGCTGATGATGGGCGCGATGATCATCCAGGGCATCCAGCCGGGCTCGGCGGTGATGACCAAGCGGCCCGACCTGTTCTGGGGCATGGTCGCCAGCATGTGGATCGGCAACCTGATGCTGCTGGTCATCAACCTGCCGCTGATCGGCATCTGGGTGCGGCTGCTGTCGGTGCCCTACCGGCTGCTCTATCCGGCGATCCTGCTGTTCTGCGTGATCGGCGTCTACAGCACCAACACCAACGTCGCGCAGCTCGTGCTCACGCGCGGTGTTCGCGGTGTTCGGCTATGTCCTGCTGCGGTTCGGCTGCGAGCCGGCGCCGCTGGTGCTCGGCTTCATCCTCGGGCCGCTGATGGAGGAGAACCTGCGCCGCTCGCTGGTGATCTCGCGCGGCGATCCGATGGTCTTCCTCGAGCGGCCGATCTCGGCGATCGCTGCTGGCGATGACGCGGCCGTGATCGCGCTGATCGTGCTGCCGCAGTTCCGCAAGACGCGCGAGGAGGCGTTCCAGGAATGAGACATGCCGCTGCGCATCGCGTTAGCCGCGCGACAGAATCAGGCGGCAGCGCGCACGCGACATGGCTAACGCCAACGATCGACCAGGGAGGAACGAGATGAAATCAGCATCGACAACGGATTGCTGCGTCCGCTGGCGCTGGCCGTCGCGCTGGCCGCGCTCGTCGGCGATGCCGCCGGCGCGCAGGCGCAGGACTATCCGAGCCAGGACATCCGCTTCATCTGCGCGTTTCCGCCCGGCAGCGGCGCCGACGTGCTGGTGCGCTACTTCGCCGAGAAGCTGCGCCCGATCGCCGAACCGCACCGTGATCGTCGAGAACAAGGCCGGCGCCGGCGGCAACATCGCGACCGAATACGTCGCGCGCGCCAAGCCCGACGGCCACACCATCTACGTCCATGCCGGCACCGCGGTCGCGGCCAACCTGCACCTGTTCAAGAAGCCGCCGGTCGACGCGGCGCAAGGCGATCCAGGTCGCCGCGACCATCAACCGGCAGCCGTTCATGCTGGTGGTCGACGCCAAGAGCCCGTACAAGACGCGTCGCCGAACTGACCGAGGCGATGAAGAAGAAGGGCGACAAGGCGACCTACGCCACCGCCGCGCCGACCGGCCGCATCATGGGCGAGATCTACAAGAACGCCACCGGCATCAAGGCGGTCGAGGTGAACTACAAGACCGCGCCGGATTCGCTCAACGAGATGCTCAGCGGCAAGCTCGACTACGGCATGCACGACCCGGTGTTCTCGCTGGCGCAGCAGCGCGAGGGCCGGCTGCGCATCCTGGCGGTCGAGCACCGGCAACGCGGCTGCAGGCGATGCCCGAACTGCCGACCATGACCGAGCTCGGCATCCCGATGGACCTGACCGGCTGGTGGGCCGCCATGGTGCCGGCCGGCACGCCGAAGCCGGTCGTCGACAAGATCAACCAGTGGTTCGTGCAGATCGTGTCGACCGAGGAGACCAAGAAGTTCCTCAACAGCTTCGGCGGCGATCCCTTCATCAACACGCCGGAGCAGGCCCAGGAGCTGTTCCTCAAGGCGATCAAGGATTGGGGCGACTATGTTCGCATCGCGAAAATCGTGCCGCAGGGTTGATGCTGGCGCGTCATGGCCTCGAAGCGTGCCGGCATGACCCGATCAGGTCGACCGATGCGCGACCTAAACCAAGCAGAGCAGCGGCAATGAACACCGGTACGAATTGGTCTGTGCGATCCTTTCGGCTGGCGCTCGCGCTGGCTGCCACATCGGGCGCCTTCGCGGGAACTGCCCAGGCTCAGGACTATCCGAGCCAGGATATCCGGCTGATTTGCGGATTTCCGCCCGGCAGCGGTGCCGACGTCATGGTGGGGCGTGATGGTGCCGGCCGGCACGCCCAAGCCGATCATCGACAAGATCAATGCGTGGTTCTCGCAGATCGTGCGCACCGAGGAGACGAAGAAATTCCTCAACGCCTCCGGCGCTGATCCCATGGTCAATACTCCAGAACGAGGCCAGGAGATGTTCGAGTCCGCGATCAAGGAATGGGGCGAGTATGTCCGGATGGCCAAGATCGCACCGCAGTAGTCATGCGCGGGCGCGATTGCGTCTGCCGCAGCATCGCCGGAGCAACTCTCATGAAGCGCATACCCCATCGATTGCTGCGTGATCTTGCGGCAGTCGCCGCTTTTGCTGTTGCGATTGCAGCTGCAACCATCGGCGCCCAGGCGCAGGACTATCCGAGCCAGGACATCCGTTTCATCTGCGGCTTCCCCGCCGGAAGCGGCGCCGATGTGCTGGTGCGCTATTTCGGCGAGAAGGTGCGCCCGATCGCCAACCGCACCATCGTGGTCGAGAACAAGGTGGGTGCTGCCGGCAACATCGCCGCCGAGTATACCGCGCGATCGAAGCCGGATGGCCATGTCGTCTATGTCCACGCCGCCAGCGCCATCGCAGCCAACATGCATCTGTTCAAGAAGCCGCCCATCGACGCCGCCAGGGACTTGCAGATCGCCGCCGGCGTCAACAAGCAGCCGTTCATGGTGATGGTCCCCGCGAACAGTCAGTACCAGACGCTGGCCGCGCTGACCGAGGCAATGAAGAAAAAAGGCGAGAAGGCGAGCTACGCCCAGTCCAACACCAGCGGCAAGGTGATGGGCGAGCTCTATAAGCGGGCGGCCGGCGTCACGGCGGTGGAAGTGCCCTATCGAACCGCCAACGACAGCTTGAACGATTTCGCCAGCGGCGTCATCGATTACGGGATGATGGATCCGGTGTTCGCGCTCAGCCAGGCGCGGGCCGGGCGGCTGCGGATGCTCGCCGTCAGCACGGCGCAGCGCATGCAGGCGGTGCCGGACCTGCCCACCATGGCCGAGGCCGGGGTTTCCGGCGTGGAGCTTCTCACCTGGTTCGCGGCCATGCTGCCTTCTGCCACTCCGCGCCCGATCATCGATAAGCTGAACAAATGGTTCAACGAGGTCCTCGCCACCGAGGAGACCAAGACGTTCTTGAACAGCTTCGGCGGCGATCCCTTCATCGCCACCCCTGAGGAGGGACAGGCGCTGTTTCGACAGCACGTCAAGGACTGGGAGGGCTACGTGAAAGCCGCCAGGATCGAGCCGCAATGAACGGTTCGGGCGCGTATTGCCGCGTCCGTATCGAGGGAGGAACAGATGAAGGTCAGCTCGGCAAGGCGCGTGCATTCGGCGACGCCGGGACTCCTGCTCGCTTTGGCGCTCTCGGTGGTGCCGACCGGTATTCGCGCGCAGGAGTACCCCAGCCAGGACATTCGCCTGATTTGTGCGTTTCCTGCCGGCAGCGGCGCCGACGTGATCGTCCGGTACTTCGCCGAGAAGCTGCGTCCTCTGGTCAAGCGCACGGTCATCGTCGACAACAAGCCCGGCGCCGGCGGCAACATCGCCGCCGAATACATGGTGCGCTCGAAACCCGACGGTCACACCGTCTTCATCCACGCCGGCAATACCGTCGCGTCGAACATGCATCTGATCAAGCGGCCGCCGTTCGACGCCGCCAAGGCCGTTCAAATCGCCGCCACCATCAACAAGCAGGCCTTCATGCTCGCGGTCGACGCCAAGCGGCCATGGCAGGACGTGGCCGGGCTCACCGCCTACCTGAAGGAAAAAGGCGACAAGGCGACCTACGCGGTATCCGCCAATTCGGGCGTGGTAATGGGGGCGATCTACAAGGAGCGCGCGGGCCTTGCGGCGGTGCAGGTCCATTACCGGATGGCCCAGGACGCACTCAACGACATGGCGAGCGGCAACGTCGATTACGCGCTGCAGGATCCGGTCTTTGCGCTCAGCCAGCATCGCGAGGGCCGGCTGCGCATTCTCGGCGTGGCTTCGGCGGAACGGCTCAAGTCGCACCCGGAATTGCCGACGATGACCGAATTGGGCGTCGCCATGGATCTCGTGGGCTGGTTCGCGGCCATGGTGCCGAGCGCAACGCCGAGGCCGATCGTCGATCAATTGAACAAATGGTTCAGTGAGGTCGTGGCGGCGCCAGGAGACGCAGACGTTCCTGAAGAACTATGGCGGCGATCCCTGGATTGCCACGCCCGAGGAAGCGCAGGCGCGGCTCGTTCGCGACATTGCGGCCTGGGGCGATTATATCCGGATCGCCAGGCTCGAGCCGCAGTGAGAAGGCGCGACCGCACTCATCGTCACAACGCGCCGCGCGCGCCCACGAGCACGCTGCGCAAGCTCTCGCTGCGCGAGTTGTGGCTGGCGATCACGTCGCGACGTCGCGGTGCAACTCGGCTTTCGTGCGCTGGCCGAACGGTTTGAGCTGGGCGCTGAGATAGGCGCCCTCCTGGCGCCCGAGCGCAACCAGCCCGCTGCCGAACCGGTGCTGCTCGCGCTGGAAACGCAGCAGTCCGGTTGCGAGATCGCGCACGCTCACCGCCTCCGCGAGGCTGGCGGCGTCGAGCGCGGCCTTGGTCACGCCGGCGCCGACATGTGGCCGCGCCACGAAGGCGGCATCGCCGATGAGCGCCACCCGTCCGAACACCGTCTGCGGCGCCTCCAGATCGAAGATCGGCTGAAAGAACGGCTGCGCCGTGCGCGCGAAAATTTCAGCGACCTGCGGCGCCACCAGCACTCGCGCAGCGGCTTTGATCTCGGCGACCACCTCGGGCCGGATCAGCGGCGGAGGAATGGCGGTGCCATGGCATCGGCCGCTGGCGTCGGTGCAAAGATCGGTCAGCTCCTTCGTTGGTTCCGTCGGCCGGTACCAGACGATGTTGTAGGCGCGCCGGCCGACCTGCGTCTCGTTGTTGCGGCCGGGGACGGGATAGGCCAGCAACAGCTCGCCTTCCGGCAGACAGAACGTGTAGCGCTCGAAGATCTCCGCCCGGATCGCGCGGCGGGACCTCGCTTTCGTCGAGCATCGCACGCCAGGCGACGTAGCCGGCGTAGCTGGGTTGAACGTCGGGAAGGAACTGCTCCCGCACCGTGGAGCGTATGCCGTCGGCGCCGACCAGCAGGTCGCCGGACGCGCGCGAACCGTCGGAGAAGACGGCGGTGACGCTGTCGGCGTCCTGCTCGACGCGGCGCAGCGACCTGCCGAGACGATAGCTCGGCGAGGGCAGCGGATCGCGCAGCGAGCGGTAGACCCGGCCCCATGAGCTCATGATGCGCGCGGTCTCGGTCTCGAGATAGGTGTCGCCGTTGCGGTCGAGGCAGATGACGGTGTCGACCTTGCACACCCATGGATTCATCGAAGGCGATGCCGAGGCTTTGCAGAATGTCGATCAGCTCCGGATGCGTGCTGATGCCGGCGCCGCGGCCGGTGAGATCCTCGGCGTTGCGCTCGAATACGATCACCTCCCAGCCGGCGCTGCGCAGGAGATGCGCCGCCAGCAGCCCGCCGAGCGAGCCGCCGATCACCAAGGCACGTCGGGTCGGCATGGTCGAATGCGGCTGCGCTGCCTCAGGCCATGGCCCAGAGCCCGAGCCCGCTGATGTAGTAGTGCGTCGTCAGGTGCTGGTCGGCGATGCGCATATTGACATGACCGAGATTGACGATGTTGCCGGTGTCCTGGGTCGAGCGATCGTACTGCCTGTCGGGCATGACCTTGGGTCCCTTCCGAGCGAGGATGTTACCTTATGAGGGAGGGAGCCATCGAGCTCGCTGCTCTGACATCATTCTCTGACCCGGACGATGGTGTCCGTCCGTGCCGATTCGACGATTGCGTCGAAGACCGACATTCCGTGCAGGATCTCGCCGATCGCCACCGGGTAGGGGCGCCGTTCCTGGATGCAGCGCGCGAACTCGGTGAGCTCCGCGTGGAGCATGTCGAAGTCGGGATGCTCCTCCACCTCGTCGGGCGGCGCCGCCACCTGTCCGGTGGGCGGCTGGTCCGAGACGGCCACGAAGCGCAACGTCTGCAGGTTGGGCCTGGAAATCTCCGCCATGCCCTTGCTGCCGTAGAGCGTGAAGTTGAAATTGGTTGCGGTCGCGACCGAGCAGAATATCGAGCCCGTGGCGCCGCTTTCGAAATTGAGCAGGACGCTGGTAGTGTCGTCCGATGGACCCGGAATGGTTCGCGCGGTGATGCTGCGCACGTCGAACACGCGGCCGGCGAACTCGATCATGTGGTCGAGGGCATGCACGCCGACCGCGGTCAACGCTCCGGCAGGGGATTCTTCGGGAGTAGCGCGCCAATTGTCCGGCGGGACGAACTGTCCGGTGCTGGTGATGTGCTGCGCCACCATGGCGACGATGGTGCCGAGCCGTCCATCGTGCAGGCGCCGTCGCAGCTCGACCACCGACGGATGGAACCGGCGGCAGTAGCCGACCGCCAGGACGATGCCCGCGCTGCGCGCGGCGTCGACCGCTGCGTCGGCGCCAGCGCGGTCGAGTGCGATCGGCTTCTCGACGTGAACGTGCTTGCCGGCAGCCGCAGCAGCGATGATCTGCTGCTCATGCAGGCTGTGCGGCGTTGCCAGGACGACCGCGATCCACGCTCGGATCGGAGAGAGCTTGCTCGTAACTGTCGACCAGGGTGATCGCGTGGTCGCGACAGAATTCTTCCGCCGGCGCGCGGGTGCGAGTGTGGGCAATGACGAAGCGGATGTGGTCGCTCTTGCCCTGCACCGAGTTCACCAGCGAGCGTCCCCAGCGTCCCAGCCCGATGATCGCTGCGCGAACCATTCTCTACCTCGGCTGGGATGACCGGGAGCAGCAGATAGGGCACTTCGGCTCTCGCCGAAATGCAGCGTATTGACGCCGCCGAAGATGGCCGCGGGCCGGTCGCGCGGGTCGGTATGGGTAAAGGGACCGACGCCTTTCATCGGATAGGCGGCATGCGGCAGCGCCGCGTCGGTGCCGTCGTATTCGTAGTCCTTGCCGCGCACGGTAAGCCCGACGCGGTAGCCCGGCGGCACGACGATGCAGGTCGGCCAGATCTCGATATCGAGCTCGACCGGCTCGTCGGGCGTGAGCGGCCATTCCTCGTCGTGCGAATGCCAGGGCCGATAAGGCCGACTGCGTTGCGGATCGAGCTTGCGATGCGAAGCGCGCAGCCAGCCCAGCCCCACCGGAGTGCGCGGATCGTTGGTGCCGATGAAGACGACTTCCTTGCCCTGCGGGTCGAACACGCGCAGCACCAGGAAAATATCGGCGTCGGAGGTGTCCGATGACACGAACAGCTTGGCGGCGACCGGGCCGGTGATCTCCATCTCCTCGGCCAGCGGCGGCGTGAGAAAGGTCAGGCCGTCGCCGGTGGTCTCGTAGGAGAGCGTGGGCCGTTTCCCTGGCGCTCGTCCCTGCGCAGGGAATGGTCGCCGGGGTCGAAGATGCAACGGCGTCCATTGCGTGCGCGCCAGCGGCCATTCGCTCTCCGCGCGGTGCGTGAACTTCTCGCCCGGGCGGCGGATGTTGAGCAGCACCGGCGGCTGCTGCTCCCAACCGGTGTTCTCGCCCTTGAGAAAATGTCCGAAGAAGCGCTTCTGCAGGCCGACGCCGTAATTCGTGTAGAAATGCGAGAAGTGGGTATCGCCGTGCACTTCCAGCCATTTCTGCTTCGAGCCGGCGGCGAGATAGCCTTCGAAATTGCCGCGCGGGTGCAGGCCCTGACCGCCCCAATTCGCAGCCGAGAGGAGCGGCACGTCGATCCTGCCGAGCTCGGGCGTGCGCGCGCGGTAATAGTCGTCGATCAGTCTTGCGGCGCAAAGCCTCGGCGCCGACATCGGCGCGATTGCCGGCGAGCTCCTGCTCCGGCAGCGTTTCGTCGCCGGCTACCGGCTCGCCGGTGACCGCACTTCTGGGCCCGCGTTCCCCGACGCCATATTGCACGCTGGTGACCTGCCGGCGCGACCAGTTCTCCAGGAAGTCGCAGAGAATGCCGCCGTGGCGGGCCAGCTCACGGTAATAATCGGATGAGCCTTCCCAGATGCATAGTGCGGCGAGATGCGGCGGGTCGCAGCGGCGCCACGTGCCACTGGTTCATGGCGTAATAGGAAATCCCGTTGATGCCGACCTTGCCGCTCGACCAGGGTTGCGTGCCCGCCCATTCGATGCAGTCGTGCAGGTCTTGCGCCTCGCGCGGCGACCACACGTCGAGATAGCCCGGCGATTGCCCGGCGCCGCGCGAATCCACGCGCACGATGACATAGCCGTCCGGCACCCACTTCTCCGGGTCGACCAGCTCCCAGTTCTGGTACTTGTTGGTCGAGCCGTGCGCGGTTTCCGGATAGGTCTTTGTCATCCGCGTCCAGGCGCTCTTGTATCCCTCCTGGAACGCGAGCCCCTTGGCGTAGGGGCCGTAGCTCAGGATCACCGGATACCGGCCCGACGGCCATCGGACGAAACACATCGGCGCGCAGCACCACGCCGTCGTCCATCGCGATCGGCGCGTCCCACTCGATGCGCATGCCGTCGCGGAGTTCCGATCTCATTTGAGACATTGAGCCGCCGGAATCGAGGGAAGCGAGCGCAGGCCGGGATCGATCCGCAGGCTAACACCTCGACCTGCTCGCCTCAACGCGCCGGCATATGGATTGGCTCGGAAAGCCCTTACCGAAAAGTCCCCACAAGGGGAAGGCAGTCCAGGGCTCTGCCCGCCATCATGCCAGGTGCACCCGAGCTTTGCTGCTTCCGCTTGAAATGCTTCAATCGGTCTGGAACACGTCAAAGAGGGGAGGGCGATGACGGCGGGCTTCGACACCATCATCGTGGGCGGCGGCGCAGCCGGATGCGTGCTGGCCAACCGGCTCTCGGCACGGTCGGGCCATCGCGTGCTGCTGCTCGAAGCCGGCCGCGATACGCCGCCCGGCAACGAGCCTGCCGACGTGCTCGATACCTATGCCACGTCCTACTACAACGACGCCTATTTCTGGCCCGATCTGAAGGTGCATTGGCGCCGCAAGGACAACTCGCCGCCGGTCGGGTTTTCGCAAGGCCGCATCATGGGCGGCGGCTCCTCCGTCATGGGCATGGTGGCGTATCGAGGCACGCCGGACGACTACGCCGAATGGGAAGCGCTGGGGGCGGCCGGCTGGGGCTGGAACGACGTGCTTCCCTATTTCCGCAAGCTCGAGAACGAGATGGATTTCGGCGGCGACCTGCATGGCAAGGATGGTCCGGTGCCGATCCGCCGCACCAAGCCGCAGGACTGGGCGCCGCTGTCGAAGGCGGTGCACGTCTATGCGCAGGAGCGCCAGATCCCTTTCATCGCCGACATGAACGCGGATTTCCGCGACGGCTACGGCGCGGTGCCGATGAGCAATTGGCCGCACAAGCGCGCCTCGGCGGCGATCTGCTATCTCGACGCTTCGGTGCGCGCGCGCAGCAATCTGACCATCATGCATGGTGCCACCGTGACCGGATTGTTTTCGAGGGGCGACGGGTCACCGGCGTCGAAGCGATCATCGGCGGAGACAGCAAGCAGTTTCAGCGCGCGCGAGATCATCCTCTCGGCCGGGGGCATTCATTCGCCCGACTTCCTGCTGCGATCCGGCATCGGGCGGGCCGCCGACCTGCGCAAGCTCGGCATCGAGGTGCGCGCCGATCTGCCGGGTGTCGGCGAGAATCTCTCCAACCACGCCATCGTGTTCGTCGGCCTGCTGCAGCGTCCGCAGGCGCGCCAGGCTGCCGTCGTTGCGGCCGCACCCGATGACGGCGTTCCGCTATTCCTCCGGACTTGCGGGCGCGCCGCCGGCCGACATGTACATCAACGTGCAGTGCAAGACCTCGTGGAGCCCGCTCGGTCTGCAAGTCGCCAATCTCGCGCCCACCCTGCTCAAGCCGATGGCGCGCGGGCGGGTCTCGCTGACGGCGCCGACGCACGGCCGCCCTGCGTCGAGTTCAACTTCACCGGCCACGAGCTCGACTTGCAGCGGTTCATGCAGGGGTTCCGGCGGGCGGTGGACGATCCTCGCGCACGAGCAGGTGCGCGCCATCAGCGGCGATCACCTTTCCCGTGAAGTTCACCGATCGCCTGCGGCGGCTCAACCGCATCACTCCGGCCAACAAGCTCGAGAGCGCCGTCATCGCCGGGCTCATCGATCTTTTCCCGCCGCTGGCCGGTCCGATGTTCTCCACGCTCGCCGATCGGCGCGTCGATCTCGCCGCGCTGGTCGAGGACGATGCGGCGCTGGCGCAGCACATCCGCGACAACGTCGCCGGCACGTTCCATCCGCTCGGCACCTGCCGCATGGGCGCAGCCGGCGACCGCGATGCGGTGGTCGATACCTGCGGACGCGTTCGCGGCATCGCCGGCTTGCGGGTGGTGGACGCCTCGATCATGCCAACGGCGCCGCGCGGCAACACCAACATCCCGACCATCATGCTGGCGGAAAAAATCTCGGCGGCGATCGCCGAAGAAGCGCGCGGCGCGCAGGCGCAGCTGCTCCACCGGCACAAGCATGCACGAATGGGCTGCGATCACGTCGCGATTGCGAGCTTTGCTATCAGCGCGTGGGAACGAAATTGATAGGTTGCCCGAAACAGGAGGCATGCCGCATGGAATTCGGAATTCTCTTCACCTCGCACTCCAACACCGATGTCGAGCCGTATCCGCACCGCGACGTGCATGCGCGGGTGACGCGCGAGATCCTGCGCGCCGACGAGCTCGGATTCGATTATGCCTGGGTCGCGGAGCATCATTTCAGCAATCAATACGGCATCATGCCGGATGTCTTCGTATATGCCGGATATCTCGCCGCGCTCACCAAGCGCATCAAGATCGGCACCGCGGTGGTGACGCTGCCGCTCGCCAATCCGCTGCGCGTCGCCGAGAACGCCGCCTTCGTCGACATCCTCAGCAACGGGCGGTTCGCGCTCGGGCTCGGCTCGGGCTACCGCAAATACGAGTTCGACGGGTTCGGCGTCGATTTCGAGGCCCGCCGCGACATCCAGGAAGAAGCGCTGCCGCTGCTCATGGATCTGCTGCACGAACAAGCGCGCCGATCACCGGGGCAGGCACTTCAAGGTCGAGGTCGACGGCGAGTACGAGCTGTTTCCGCATTCGCTGCAGCAGCCGCACCCGCCGATCTTCCTCGCCGGCGCCACCGAGCGCTCGATCGCGACGGCGGGACGCATGGGCTTCGGTCTCATGCTGTCGACCTGGACGCCGTTCGCGGAATTGGCGCGCCAGACCGCCGCCTACCGCAGGCATCTCGAGGAGACGCCGGCGCGGCTGCGCGCCAATCCCGCGCGCGGCCACATCGACGTTGCGCGCTGGACTTACGTGGCGGAAACCGATGCCAGGGCGCGTGCCGAGAGCGAGGCCGCCATCATGCGCCACCTCGGGCATTTCGCGAGCGGCCACACGTCGGGCTATCTCGGAACCGTATCGGAAGGCGGCGCAACGGGCGCCCGTGACTACGACATGCTTTCGCGCGACATCATCCTGCACGGCTCGCCGGCGACCGTGATCGAGAAGATCGAGCGGTTGCGCGACATGACCGGCGCCAGCTCGGTGATGCTGCACTACCCGCCGTGGTACGGCGTCGACAAGGCGCTCGCCTCGCTCGAGCTGTTCGCCACCGAGGTCGCGCCGAAGCTGCGGGCGAGTGCGCCCGCGCGCCTGCGCGCGTGACGCCAATTGTCGTCCCCGCGCAAGCGGGGACCCAGTAACCACTGAATGTTCGATCCGGACGAGGCCGTCCAACAGTCCAACACATGGCTACTGGATCGTCCGCCTACGCGGACGATGACACCGAACTTGTGCTCACGCCGTTCCTGCCGCTGCGCCGGAACGTGCGCGCGCGATGCTCTGCCACACTCGCATCGGCGTTGCCGGCATGTCGATATCGTCGACGCCGAGCGGCTCGAGCGCGTCGAGCAGCGCGTTGATGACGGTCGGCGGCGCGCCGATGGTGCCGGATTCGCCGATGCCCTTGACGCCGAGCGGATTGGTCTTGCAGGGAATCTCTTCCAGCTCGGCTTCCACGTTCGGCAGCGTGTCGGCGCGCGGCATGCCGTAATCCATGAAGCTGCCTGCAAGCAGCTGGCCGGACTGGCGATCGTAGACCTGGTGCTCGATCAGCGCCTGGCCGATCCCCTGCACCACCCCGCCGTGAATCTGGCCGCGCACGATCAGCGGGTTGAGAATGCGGCCGAGGTCGTCGACGACGAAATAACGGTCGACCACGACCTCGCCGGTCTCGGGATCCACTTCCAGCTCGCAGACATGGGAGCCGTTGGGGTGGCTCGGCGGATTGGCGCTGTAGCTGCCGCTCGCTTCCAGGCCGACGCCGAATTTCTCGGTCAGCGGCCCCGCCGGGGCGTAAGCCGCCTTGGCGACGTCCATGATGGTGATCGTCCTGTCGGTGCCGACCACGCGGAACTGCCCGTCCTTGAACTCGATATCTGCTGCATCCGCCTCCATCAGCGTTGCGGCGAGTGGCTTGCCCTTGTCGATGATCGCCTCGCTCGCGGCCTTGAGCGCGTTGCCGCCGACGGTGGCGCTGCGGGCGGCATAGGTGCCGCGGCCGATCGGCACCACGGCGGTGTCGCCCTGCACGTAACGGATCGACTTCGATCGGCACGCCGAGGAATTCGTGCACGAGCTGCGCGAATACCGTGGCATGGCCCTGGCCGTGCGAATGCGTGCCGCCCAGGACGGTGAGCGCGCCGCCGGGATCGAAGCGCAGATCCATGCGCTCGTTGAAAATGCCGCCGAACTCGATGTAGTAGCTGACCGCGCGGCCGCGCAGCTTGCCGTTCTTTTCCGAAGCTTTTTTGCGGGCGGAAAACCCCTTCCAGTCGCTGAGCTCGATGCACCTGTCCATCAGGCGCTGGAACTCGCCGCTGTCGTAAGTCCACAGGGTCGGCGTCGCATAGGGCAGCTTCGCCGGCGGGATCAGGTTGCGGCGCCGGATCTCGGCCGGCTCGATGCCGATCGTTCGCGCGGCGTGCTCGATCAGCCGCTCGGTGAAATAGGCCGCCTCCGGCCGTCCGGCGCCGCGATAGGGTCCGCATTGCGAGGTGTTGGTGAACAGGCCCTGCGACATGATGTGCATGGTCTGGATGTCGTAGGCCTCCGGAATGAAGCGCACCGAGAACGCTCCGGCCGCGAGCGCGGCGCCGACGAAATAGGCGCCGAGCTGGAACAGGCATCGTGCCCGCAACGCCAGGATCTTGCCATGCTCGTCGAGCGCCAGCTCGCCGTAGTAGACGGTTTCGCGGCCGCAATGATCGGTCAGCATGCTCTCCGACCGCGTCGCCACCCACTTCACCGGTCGGTGGATGCGGCGCGAGGCCCAGAGCACCAGCGCGTCATCGGGAAACGGATTGCCCTTGAGACCGAAGCCGCCGCCGACATCGGGAGACACCACCCGGATCTGGTTCTCCGACAGGTGAAAGATATGCGCCATCTCCATGCGCATGCCGTGCGGGTTCTGCGATGCGGTGTAGAGCGTGTAATAGTCGTCGGCGGCGTTGTAGTCGCCGATTGCGACGCGCGGCTCCATGCACACCGGCTGGATGCGGTTGTTCTCGACTCGCAGCTTGACGACGTGCCGCGCGTTGGCGAAGACGGCGTCGGTTGCGTCCTTGCTGCCGAACATCAGCCGGAACCCGACATTGCCCTGCGGGCAATCGTCCCAGACCTTGACGGCGCCATCCTTGGCCGCATCTTCGAGCTCGACCACCGCCGGGAGCGGTTCGTAGTCGACCTCCACCAGCTCGGCCGCATCGCGTGCCTGGGCGAGCGTCTCGGCGACGACGAACGCGACCCGGTCGCCGACGAAGCGCACCTGCTCGGCATTGAGCACGGGCTGGAAGGTGCGATGCCCCTTGGGGGCGCCGAAGTCCTCCGGCATCAGATGCGCGGTGAAGCTGCCGAGCTTTTCTGCTGCGGCGTCGGCGCCGGTGAGCACACAAAGCACGCCGGGAGCCGCCTTGGCCTTGGATACGTCGATGCGGACGATGCGGGCATGCGCGTGCGGGGAGAGCACGATGGCGCCATGGCAAAGGCCGGGCAGGCTGATGTCATCGACATAGCGTCCCTGTCCGAGCAGGAAACGCTGGTCTTCCACTCGCCGCACAGCTTGTCCGATGCCGAACTTGGCCATTTCCCGTGCCCTTTGTTCAAGATGTGATCGGTTGCGGACGGAATGTTAGAGCATTTTCCGGAAAAGTGGACACCGGTTTTTCGCAGAAAATGCGACCAGCTAAAGAAGCTCGAGCGCGTTTCCGATTCGACCTAATCGAAACGCGCTCTAGTGGAGTGCGCTCGCCCGCGCCAGCGCTACACCGGGGCCACCGCGCCGCGCTCGATGCGGAAGGCGCGCGACAACTGGCCGGCGATGTGGACCTCGTTCGATTCCGCGATCAGGATCGAGAGTCCCTGACCTTTCAGGTTCGACATCACTTCGCCGAGCCGGCGTGCCAGCGCCGGCGCCAGCCCTTCGAACGGCTCGTCGAGCAGGAGCATGCGCGTGCCGGCCATCAGCGCGCGCGCCAGCGCGACCATCTTCTGCTGGCCGCCCGAAAGCTCGAGCGAGCCGCGGCTGCGAAAGGGGGAAAGCTCGGGCATGACCGAGAATATCCATTGCAGCCGCTGCTCGACCGCATCGGGCATAGTGGTCCACGTGGGCAACAGGATGTTCTGCTCGACCGTGAAATCGGGCACCAGGCGGCGATCCTCGGGCATGTAGCCGATCCCGTGGTGGACGCGGCGGTGGGACGGCAGCGCCAGCAGATCGACATCGCCGAGCAGGACCTTGCCGGTCGCCGGGATGGCGCCCATCAGCGCGCGCAGCAATGTGGTCTTGCCGGCGCCATTGCGGCCGATCAACCCGCACATCTCGCCGGTCGCGAGCGCGAGCGACGCGTTGCGAATGATCGGCACAACGCCGATCGAGACATCGAGGCCGGAGACGCTAAGCATGGTGAGCGATCGCCTCGCCGGAAGGCCTGGTTCCGCTGATGAAGGTTTGAACGCGCGGATCCGCGAGCGCCACGGCCGGCGTCCCGTCGGCGATGACGGTGCCGTCATAAAAGGCGAGCACGCGATCCGCGAACCGTGCCACGATCTCCATGTCGTGCTCGACGAACAAGACGGTCAATCTTCGGCTCCGCAATGCCGATATGACGACGTCCATCAAGTCGAACTTCTCTTCAACAGAAATGCCGCTGGTCGGCTCGTCGAGCAGCAGCAGGCGCGGCGAGCCTACCACCGCCATGGCGATGTCGAGCAGCTTGCGCACCCCCTGCGGCAAGGTCGAGGCACGCATGTGCCGGTAGGAGGAGATCCGGAACAGATCGATGGCCGCCTCGGCTTCCTCGAGTGCCGCCGGCGATTGCAACGGCGTCAGCAGGTAGGCGAGGGCGCTGTCTGGGGTGCGCGCGATCGCCGCTGCCGCGCACATGTTCTCGAACACGGTAAGCGAGGGAAATATCTGTGCCACCTGGAAAGACCGCGAGATACCGAGGCGGGTGATGTCGCGCGAAGGCAGCCCCGTGATGTCGCGGTCCTCGAACCGGATCGTTCCCTTGCTGGGAGTGAGGTGACCGGTGATCAAGTTGATGAAGGTGGTCTTGCCGGCCCCATTGGCCCCGATGATGCCGATGGTCTGCTGGCCGGGAACATCGAGCGTGATGTCGCGGGCAGCCACGATCGAGCCGAAAGTCTTCTCCAGGTCGCGAACGGACAGGATCGCGCCCATCATCCCTTCTCCGGCGAGCCGCGCAGGCGGTAGAACAGCGAGCCGAGCCCCTCGGGCAGGAACAGGATGGTCAGCAGCAGCACCGAGCCGAGGATGATCTGCCAGGTGCCGGGCATGACGTCGACGGCGATCGAGCGCACCAGCTCGAACACCAGCGAGCCGACAAAAGCCGCGGCCACCGAGCCGGCGCCGGCCAGGATGGTGACGAACACGAACCCCCCCGATGTGGTCCAATACGCCATGTTCGGATCCACATGGGCGACCGCGAGCGCGGCGAGCGCGCCGCCGATGCCGGCGAGGATCCCCGAAATCACCAGCTCGAGGTGGATCAGGCGGTTGACCGAGATTCCGAGAAACTCCAGTCGGATCTCGTTGTCGCGCACCGGCATAGCCAGGCTTCCCGCGACCGAGCGGAAATAGAGGGAAACCAGAAACGCCGCGATCGCCGAAAAGCCGAGCACCAGCCAGAACAGCGCGAGATAAAGCTCCTGCCCGCGCGGGCGATAGCCGAGGAACGAGCCTGCCTCGACGTGAAATCCGTCGGTCGAGCCAAGCGTCTCGGTCTTCACCAGCACGCCGTAGAGGATCATCGACATGGCGAGGCTGAGCATCGCGAAGAAGATGTCGCGATAGCGCGCCAGCAGCAGCCCGACCAGGTAGGCGGTAATGCCGGCCGCCAACGCGCCGGCTGCAATCATCACGAAGACGTCGCGCAGCCCGGCGTAGCGCCCGAGCAGTGCCACCGCATAGGCGCCGGCCGCATAGAACAGTGCCTGCCCGAACGGGACCAGCCCCGAGCGCCACAGGATGACGAGTCCGAGCACGACCAATGCGTTGGCAAAGGCGATGGTGGCGAGCGAGATGAGCCAGGCCGGCAACGCGGGCGCGACCGCTGCAACTGCAATGAAGGCGAGCGCTCCGAGCAGGGTGGCGCGCCTCATGTCAAATCTTTCTCGGGGCGGCCTGGGTGAACAGGCCGTGCGGCCGGAAAATGAGCACCAGCGCCATCACCGCATAGATGACGAACAGCTCGAGTTGCGGAACGAGGTGCACCGCTCCGGCGCGGCACAGCCCGACGATGATCGCCCCGATGAGCGCGCCCTCGATCGAGCCCATGCCACCGGTGGCGACGACCGCAAAGGCGAGCACGATCACCTCCACGCCGATGCCGAGCGTGACCGATATTTTCGGCGCCATGGCGGCGCCGCCCAGTGCGCCCAGCATGGCGCCGAGCACGAATGTCGCCGTGAACACCACGGTGACGTTGATTCCGAACGCGGCTGCGGTTTCGCGATCGAAGATGACTGCCGTGAGCAGGCGGCCGTAGCGGGTGTATGTGAGCGCCCAATGCGCTCCGGCCGCAAGCGTGACCGCGAGCCCGATCAGGCCCATGTCGTAGCCGGAAAGCACCAGCGCTCCGACGTCGAAGCTGCCGAGGGCGGCGAGTGGCTGGTAGAGCGGATAGGAACGCGTGCCCCAGATCAGCAGGATCATGTCCTCGAGAATGAGGAAAGTGGAGAAGGTAACCAGCACCACGATCACCTCGTCGCGGCCGTAGACCTGCCGCAACAGGCCGCGCTCGATGATCAGGCCGAGCACCAGCCCGATCGCCATGGCGACCAGCACCATGAGCAGGAAGCCGCCGGCCACCGGCCAGCCCTTCTCGAAATAGACGCCGACGGCGCTGGCCGCACCGAAGGCGCCGAACGCATAGAACGAGCCGTGCGTGACGTTGAGGATTTTCATCACCCCGAAGATCAGGGTGAGCCCGATCGCGACCACGAACAGATAGGCCGCGTAGACGAGACCATCGGTGAGGATGGCGAAAGCGGTCAGCATGACGCGGCCTGCTTGTGTGCTCAAAGCTTCGCGGGCTTGCGAGACGCGACTCCCTCCCCCCGAAAGGGGGAGGGTCGGGGTGGGGGTTTTCGCCGTGTGGTGGACCCCCACCCGGACCGCTTCGCGGTCCGACCTCCCCCTTTCAGGGGGAGGCTGAGAACAGCCTGATCACCGTCCGACGCTCAACTGCACTTGGCGTCCTTCATGCCGCCTTCGAGCCAGGCAACCGAGTCGACATCGGCGGGCGGGTTAACGCATCCGGCCGGATAGCGCACGATGTCGGTAAGCTCTGGCTTTCCTTCCGCCTTGTTGAAGCGGAAGGTGGCATAGGCGGTATCGGTGATGCCCTGGTGGCCCTTGCCGATCGCGAGCCGCACCGTGGCGGACGGGGTCGGGAACTCGAGCCCCTCGAAGGCGGCGATGACATCGTCCGTGGTCGGGCGCGCGCCGCCCTTTTTCGCCTGCGCCTTCTCCCACGCCATCTTCAGGCCCAGCATGGATTGCGCCATGTGGTAGGACGGATAGATCGGCAGTGCGCTGAAGCGATCGGTGTAGGCCGCGACCATCCAGCGATTGAGCGGATTGTCCGGCGCCATCAGGGCATGCGGACCGCGCGCCCCGATGATGGTGCCGTCGGGAAGCTTGTTTCCCACCCGGAACATCGAGGTCTCGCCGGTCGTGAGCACCAATGGGATGCGTTGCGGCAGCCCGCGCGCGGCCGACTGGTAGATGAACGCTTCGAGATCGCCGTCGAAGAAGCTGGAATGGATGATCTGCGACCTCGAGGTCAGCAGCGCCGATATCTCGGCGCCGAACTCGCCGGCGAACAGCTTGGGAAACAGCACCTTGTCGACGGTCGCTTTCGGTGCCAGGTGCTTCATCGTGAGGGTGAAGTCGCGCCAGGAATCCTGCCCCCAGGCGTAGTTCTGGTTGATGCCGGAATAGACCGTGATGTCCTTCTTCTTGTCGAGCACATATTTGGCCGCCGCCACATTGTCCATGGTGGCATGCGGGTTCACACGGAATACGTATTTGCGCGGTTTCTCCTCGAAGATGCGCGGCGTCCCGCAGACATCGAGCACGGTGAGCTTCTGCAATTCCTCGGCGACCGGCACGATCGCGAGGCAATTGCCGGACGAGACGTAGCCCAGCACGACGTCGACCTGGTCGCGCTGAACCAGGTTGCGATATTCCGTGACCTGCTGCGCGGTCGAGCCCGGCCTCGTCGACGTACTTCACCTCGATCTTGGCGCCGCCGAAGCCGACCTGGTTGTAGGGCGCGGGGAGCTTACCGGCATTGAGATTC
Organism: uncultured Alphaproteobacteria bacterium; assembly: GCA_963831225.1. Lineage (GTDB taxonomy): Bacteria > Pseudomonadota > Alphaproteobacteria > Rhizobiales > Xanthobacteraceae > VAZQ01. Next base: position 17,604 of record CAWHPT010000082.1, on the reverse strand, counting down.
TCGGTCAGGATCTCGGCGGCGTTGCGCCCCGGAATTCCGAACGGCGCCGCTGCCGGACCCGTGAGGAAAGTCACGATGCCGATCTTGACGGGCGCCGGCGCGGCGGCTTGTTGGGCGGGCGCTTGCGCGGCCATCGCCACGGTCAGCGCCGCTGCCAGTGCCAGCGCCGGTCTCCCACCGCAATGTCCCGTTCTCTGTTGTCTGTTTTGATGTCTCATTCTTTGTTCCTCCCTAACCCGACTTGGCTAATGCGACACGAGGGGCCGGGCGGGCAAGCAAACGCGATCCCGCCACCATATTCAACCGGTTTTCCCGCGCTCGCGCGATGATAAGGTCGGGCGCGCAGGGGCCGACGCGCCGCCGAGCAAGGACATGCCATGACAGTCGCTGTGACATCTCGCCTTTCCGCCGTGCTGCAGACCGGGAGCGAGGCGCGGCTCGCCGCCCGCGGCGGACGCTTCAGGGGGGCGACGGCCGGGATCGCGCCCGGCTTCGTGCAAGGCAATGTCGCCATCCTGCCGGGCGTGCTCGCCGGCGACTTCATGCGCTTCTGCCAGCTCAACCCCAAGCCGTGCCCGCTGCTCGCGGCCTCCGCACCCGGCGATGTCCGGCTGCCCTCGCTCGCCGACGACCTCGATATCCGTACCGACGTGCCGCGCTACCGCGTCTTTCGCAACGGCGATCTGGTCGACGAGCCGGACGACATCCGCGCCCATTGGCGCGACGATCTCGTCGCCTTCGTGCTGGGCTGCTCGTTCTCGTTCGAGGAGGCGCTCACCGACGGCGGGATCGAGTTGCGCCACATCACCTGCAATGCCACGGTGCCGATGTATCGCACGTCGATCGCGACCGCGCCTGCCGGTCCGTTTCACGGACCGATGGTGGTGTCGATGCGGCCGATGAAGCCGGCCGACGCCATTCGCGCCATTCAGATCACCACGCGCTTTCCGGCGGTGCACGGTGCGCCGGTCCATATCGGACGGCCTGATCTGATCGGCATCGCCGATCTCGAGCAGCCGGATTACGGCGATGCGGTCCCGATCAACGACGACGAGCTCCCGGTGTTCTGGGCCTGCGGAGTGACGCCCCAATCGGTCGTGGCGACGGTGAAACCGGAATTCTGCATCACCCATTATCCCGGCAGCATGCTGGTCACGGATCGCAGGAACAGCGAGCTTGCGATCATGTGAGGCTGTCGTCGAAACCCGCGCGAGGATGATCGCCTTCATTGCTCTAGGCCGCCCTCTTCGGCTTGTAAGGCTTGATCTTGGCGACCTGGGCCGCAATGCGGCGCTTGGCTTCCAGCGTGTCATAGGCGTTCTGGAGACGCAGGAAGTAGCCTTCCGACAGGCCGAAGAACTTGCACAGGCGTAAATCGGTATCACCCGTGATGTCGCGGGTGCCGTTGACGATGGCATGGATCCGGTTGCCCGGCACGCCGATCGCATGCGCAAGCTGGTTCTGGCTCATGCAGATCTCGTCGAGAAACTCTTCTTTCAGAATCTCGCCGGGATGCGGATTGCGAAGCTGGCCCATGATGCTCCTTTGATTTCGTTGCAGCGCTCAATGATAGTCTACGATTTCCACATCCTCGGCGTCGCCCGCCAACCACCGGAAGCAAATGCGCCACTGGTCGTTGATCCTTATGCTCATCTGTCCTGCCCGCTTTCCTTTCAATGCTTCGAGCCGATTTCCCGGTGGATTGCGCAGGTCCTCGATGGTCGCTGCGGCATCCAGCTGGCGCAGCTTGCGGACTGCCCGGTCCTGAATGTCACCGGGAAACTTGCGGCTCGAATACCCTTGCCAGACCCGTTCCGTCTCCTTGCACCTGAACGACCGGATCATCAGTTCCGCCCATTTGGACTAACATAGACCGATATGCGATACGTATCAAGACTTCCCCACACGGTCATCGACTGGTCGGTCAGGCGTTGATCGGACTTGATGAGGGTCGGGCGTTGCTCGGCCGGAATGACTTCGAGAGTCAAGGCCGTCAGCCTTGACCGCGCCTCTCATCGACTTCATGCTGGAAGGGTTGCGGTCGAGCGGTTGTCGGATCATTTCTGCCCCTCGCCCTCATCCGCGCTCCCTTCGTAATCACCTATGAGACCCGCGCTGGCGAGCGTATGGGCGTGGTGGCCTATGCATTCAGAGCAACACGAACACCAACGCGAAATAGGCCTAACGACGAACGGAGCTTTCAGATCAAATACGGAAGCAAAGAGGAATACGCAGACGATAACTCTCACGTCCTATGGCAAGATCAGCTCGGCCTCTTCACACTCTGCTGATCGGTATCGATCTCAACGAACATTCTTCGTCGCTGCTGATCCAGTCCTTCATAGTCCGACGAAGTTCTTCATCCGTTCTGAGTTCAAGGATGACGATGCTGCAGAGATCAAACGCCAGGGCTGGCACTCGTGGCGGAGCGAGAGCGACGAGTAGCCAGTGCCGACCCAAAGGAATGTTGGTTGGCGGAACGATCGAACGAATTTTCGACCTCGTGAGGTTCGAGCGAGCGCCCTGGGCCTTGATCCAGGCAACCGGCAACTCCTTGCAGAGAAGCCCCACCTTTTCAGGAGGCATGCGGACGAAGACAGGCCGGAGCCCTTGAAAATCACGGAACTGCATCCGCTTGTGAACGAATTCCGCCTTGGAGAACGAGAAATCCTTGGAGTGATCGCCGGAGCCAGGCGTCTCAAGATGGCGGTTCGGGGCTGGGTGGCTGAGGAGCATCTCCGAGGGCAGCTTGCCAAGCTGAGAGGAGTGCAGTGCGAGCGCCTCGACATCGAAGGGGGACCGGACGTGCGCGTCCGTTTCGAGGGTGGGCGGTCACTCACTGTCGAATGCAAGAACGTCCTGCGGAAAACCGATGCAAGGGGCCGACCACGAGTGGACTTCCAACGCACCCGGGCGTCAAAGGCCGATCCATGCTCTCGATACTTGCCGGTCACGGCCTTGTAGCGCGCCTCATCGCCGGCCGTAGAAATGGAGTTCGGTACATTATTCCCGGCAGTCTCTTGGGTCACAAGAAATGCGTGGGAAAGCTCGGGAGCAATGTCATCGTGGGATTGGATTGGAGCGATGATCCCCGCAAAATCTTCAGTGCATTGAATGCCGCGAGGTGATCGGTGAGCAAGAAATCGACAGTCATCAGCCTGTTCACCGGAGCCGGAGGACTCGACTATGGCTTCGAGGCAGCCGGCTTTCGCACCGCTGTGGCTTTGGAGCTGGATCAGCGATGCGTTGAGACGTTGACGGCAAACCGAAAGGAATGGCCGCTCATCGTCGATGATATTGCCGACGTTCCGACCGAACGCATTCTCCGGCAAGCAGAATCTCGAGCCGGAGGAAGCGGACGTTTTGATTGGCGGTCCTCCGTGCCAACCATTCTCGAAGTCTGGTTTCTGGGCGACGGGCGAGGCAGGCCGCTTGAATGACCCCAGGGCAGCGACGTTGAAAGGCTATCTACGAGTATTGGAGGAAGCACGCCCTCGGGCATTCCTGCTCGAGAACGTCGAGGGCTTAGGGTTCAAAGGTAAGGATGAGGGCTTGCGGTTGGTGAGTGCTGAATTCGATCGAATCAATGCCGAGCATGGGACGCGATATAAGGCGTTTGTTCGTGTTCTGAACGCAGCGGATTTCGGCATCCCTCAGATACGTCGTCGCCTGTTCGTGATCGGTGCCCGAGACGGTAGCACGTTTACGTTTCCCGCGGCGACACATCGTGACCCGGCAAGTTACCCAGCCGATGATTCCCTGGAGCGACATCGAACCGCTTGGGACGCGCTCCATGATCTCCAGGAGCCCCAAGAAGAGGCACTCGAGTTGCGCGGCAAGTGGGCTGCGCTGCTGCCGACAATACCGGAAGGGCAGAACTACCTCTGGCATACCGAGCGGGGCGGGGGAGAGCCGCTGTTCGGATGGCGGCGCCGTTACTGGTCTTTCTTGCTCAAGCTCGCAAAGGACCTCCCATCATGGACCATTCAAGCGCAGCCTGGTCCCGCTACCGGTCCGTTCCATTGGAATAACCGACGGCTGAGCGCGCGCGAGATGGCACGGTTGCAAACCTTTCCTGACGACGTGATCTTTGAGGGGAGATATGCTGACGCCCAGCGCCAACTCGGCAATGCCGTGCCTTCCTTGCTGGCTGAAGTTCTTGCCCGAGCCATACGGAAGCAACTTCTGGGGCAGCGATTTCAAAATTCATCCCCTTCTCTCCTGCGTCCGGGGTCTGCGGCTGGCCCATGACGCCGCCAAGAATGTAAAAGCCCAATATCTCTTCACCGAGGCTCATCCGAGCTCACCCCAACCTCATGGGCTATCGTGCTCTACGACCGATGATTCTCGAGGCCTCCTAGGAAACGTTTCAGCTTCGTGGCGAGAATCGATTGATCTGCAATCTCGCACTCCCAAACCACCAGGATTTTCCAACCAGCTTCCTGCAAAGTGTTTTGGCTTGCGCGATCTCGGGTCACATTCCGTTGAAGCTCAGGTTGCCAATATTCTTGGCGAGTAACAGGTTGCTTGTTTCCCAATGCGCAGGCGTGTTGATGCCAAAAGCAGCCATGGACAAAGATGACTTTTCTCCTGCTGGAAAAAACCAGATCTGGTGTTCCGGGAAGACTTCGTTTGTGAAGACGGTAGCGGTATCCAAGTCGCGTTACCAACGTACGCACGACAAGCTCTGGTCGCGTGCCGACCTTTCGGATACGGGACATCCGATGACGTATGACCGGTGGAACATCGCTGAACTTGTATTGGCTCATCGACCCACTCGCATAGATCCAGAGCTATTGCTTCATGCAGCGGTCGCAATAAGATCGGCAACGCCTCCGCAGGATGCTCGGCGGAGGCCCCCGGGATTTGCCCTCCGATGGTCCTCGCATACGTGGCAATAGCGCATCGCCACGCTCAACGCCGCAACCGGGCGGTCCATTCCCTGGCCCGTTCGTAGGCGGCCTGCTGGGAAATTCCGAAATGATCGCCGATCTGACTCCAGGTTGCACCGGCGATGTGCGCCCGCGCCATCGCCTTGCGCTCGGGCATGCCGCGCGCCAGATCCTTCGACATCGTGCGCACCGCCTTGCGCTGCTTTTCGCGCCGCAACTGCGTTCGTATCCTGGCCTCCTCCGTGCGCTTGGCATTTGCCCGGTTCCAGCTGTCGATGTCGGACTGGTAGACGATGCCGCGCAGACGCTTGGAGCGGCCGATCACCGCGCTGCGGGTGGTGCGTAGCGATTTGGCGATCTGGGAAGCGCTGCGCCCGGCAGCCTGCTGTGCCAGCAGCTTCTTGTCGCGAGCCGGTGTCCAGGGCGACTTCATCGCTGCTCCGCAGAGTGCGGTCCCCTCGCCTACGCGAGCCGCGTGATGGCGCCAGCCTGATCACGCGGCGGAGGTCTATAATTGCCAGCGCCTGCATTCGGCCTTGGCCTACTATGCCCCGGCCGAAGTCGAGGAAAACCCAGGGTCTAACGCAATCTGTCCGGATTTTTTGTGTCCCGATAGGGGGTGCCAGGGGGTTGGGGTCGCTGGGACACGGCCAAATTTGAGGCAAGGGCGGCATGCGAAGCGGTGTGCCTTGGAAGCGGACATGCAAGAGGTTATAAATGCGCGTGCGGCCCCGCTAAGGTCCTGGTAATGTTGTCACTATGCAAAGCAAGCCTGCGGACAAGGAAGCGGACATTCTGGCGCTCGCGGACCGCGGTGAATCCGTTGCCTTGATGGAACCCTTGCTGATGCCGCAGGAGTCGCGGCACAGGGGCTTGGCGACGGATTTTGCCGTCGAGCTGGCAGCCAAGTCCGCGGGCTTCCGGCGCAGTCTTGCGCCCGGCGTGCGCGATGCGCTTGCCGATCTCGTGCGGGCAATGAACTGCTACTACAGCAATCTCATCGAGGGACACGATACGCATCCGGTCGACATCGAGCGTGCGCTCAAGAACGATTACAGCGCCGATCCGCGCAAACGCAATCTGCAGCTCGAGGCCAAAGCTCACATTGCCGTGCAGCAGTGGATAGATGCCGGAAATTTTCGCGGGCGAGCCGTCACGGCCGAAGGATTGCGTGAGGTTCACCACCGGTTCTGCTCATTGCTTCCGGGCGAAATGCTGTGGACGGATGATGCCGATACCCATGAACGCCTCCGCATCACGCCCGGCCAATTGCGACAGCGGGACGTCAAGGTCGGCAGACACGTACCTGTCAGTCCCGGAGCCGTGCCGCGCTTCCTTGCGCATTTCGAGCGTGTTTACAGCCGGCTCGGAAGCACCGATACGATCCTTGCAGCGGCGGCGGCGCACCACCGTCTGTTGTGGATTCACCCGTTCCTCGATGGCAACGGCCGCGTGACACGTCTCATGTCGCACGCAATGCTGCTCGATGCTCTTCACACCGGCGGAATCTGGTCAGTAGCACGCGGCCTCGCCCGCAAGGTCGACGCGTATAAGAGGCACCTTGCCGAGAGTGATCTTCCGCGCCGCAATGATCTCGATGGGCGAGGAAATCTGAGCGAAGAGGCGCTGGCCGCATTCACCGGCTTCTTTCTCGAGACATCCCTCGATCAAGTGAATTTCATGGAGCAGCTGGTACAGCCGGACAGGTTGCGCACACGCATCCTGCTTTGGGCCGAAGAGGAAACTCGACTGAACGCTTTGCCGCAGAAGGCAGGCAGTCTCCTCGAGGCAGTGCTTTATCGTGGTGAATTGTCACGCAGCGAAGCCGCGGGCGTGCTCGGTTCGACGCCGCGTCATGCGCGCCGGATTGTCTCTGCGCTCGTTGGACGCGGCGTCCTGGGCTCGAAAGGACCGCGTGAACCCCTGTCTCTCGCTTTCCCGGCTGCGTTGGCGGCGCGCTGGATGCCCGGTCTGTTCCCTGAGCAGCTCGAACAAGAAACCGAAGATGATTGAATGACCGTAAAGCAGCTGCGCCCCCTCGGGAGACGTGCTGGGACGCTAAATCACCGCTGCGGCTCAACATCGAGCCGAACCACCCAGTTTTCCAGGCCGGGCTTCGCCGCCGGATAGCGCGCGAGCACCAGCGGGTCGTGGCCGGGCACGACGTGGTCGCGCGAGGTCGCAAGCCTGGCGAGCGTCGCGTAGCCCTCGACCACTTCGGCGACGTTGTAGGTCAAGGGGAAGATGCGGCCCGATTGCATGTGCGCGTAGAGGTGCGCGGCATCGGCGGCGAGCACGACGTAACCGCGACCGGTCTTGACGCGCACGCATTGCAGACCCTTGGAGTGGCCGCCGATATGGTGAACGGTAACTCCGGGCGCGATCTCGTCGTCGCCGTCGTGAAAGGCGACGCGGCCGGCGAACACCTTGCGCACCATCGCGACCACGTCGTCGGCTTCGAACGGCAGGCGCAGCGCCGTGTGGCACATGCAGCGCCCGGTGGCATAGGCCATCTCGCGATCCTGCAGGTGATAGCGCGCGCGCGGAAACAGATCGTGGTTGCCGATGTGGTCATAATGCATGTGGCTGACGATGACGGTTTCGACCGTGTCCGGATCGATGCCGATGGCTTCGAGCCCATCGCCCGCCGGCTTGATCAGCTCGCGCTGGCGCTTGCGCGCCATGGCGGGATCGAAGCCAGTGTCGAGGATGATGACCCCAAAGTTTCCGACGATCGCCCAGACATAGAAGTCGAGCGGCTGCGGCAGGTCGTGCGGGTCGCCGTCGATGAAATTCGCCGACGCCTTGCGCGCATGGTGGCCATAGCGGATGGCATAGACCTCGTGGATGTCGTCTGCCGTTCATGGTTTACTTCGGCAGCGGCTCGCCCTCGCGCGGCGCGCGCACCTCGACGCCGGCGCGGCGCTCGACCGGCTGCACCACGGTGGTGAGATCCTGGTCCGGCCCGATCTCGTCGCAAGCGATCTCGAGCATGCGGGTGACGGCTTGCGCGACTTCCATCGGCACGCCCAGCGCCTTGCCCTCGGCCAGGCACAGCTTGAGGTCCTTGGTCATCAATCCCGTGGTGAAACCGAGGTTGAACAGGCGGGGCAGCACGACGCGCCCGAACTTGTCCTCGGTTGCGGTGTTGCGCCCGGTGCCGGAATTGATCACGTCGAGCATGATGCGGGGATCGAGCCCCGCTTTCACGCCCATGACCATGGCTTCGGAGGTGGCGGTCATCGCAGCCGCCGACAGGAAATTGTTGCAAAGCTTCATGGTCTGGCCGGCGCCCGGCCGCTCGCTGATGAAGAAGACCTTCCCGATCACCGACAGCGCCGGCTCGATCGCAGCGACCTCGCCGCGCGGACCGGAAACCATCACCGCGAGCGTGCCCTTGGCCGCCCCGGTGACCCCGCCGCTCACGGGGCTGTCGATCTGGACGATGTTGTGGGCCGCGAGCGTGTCGAACACGCGTCTGGCCATGACCGAGCCGGTGGTCGAGAGGTCGACGAACCGGCGCACGCGCTTGCCTTCGATCACCCCGCCTGCGCCGGTTGCAACGGAGAGCACGATGTCGGGCGTCGGCAGGCTCGCCATCACGGTCTCGACCTGATCGGCGATTTCGCGCGCCGATGTCGACCGGATGTGCGCCGATGCATGTGAGCCGATCGACCGCTTCGCGCCGCGCATCGAATACCACGACCCGGTGGCCCGCTTCGACCAGGCGGCGGGCCATGTGAAAGCCCATCTGGCCCAGTCCGATGAAGCCGATCTCCATGTCCTTCGCTCCCCGCGGCCGCTGCTGGCGCATGCTGCGCCGATCGCGAAGCGCAGGCAATCTCCGGCATCACGATCGCGGGGCCCGGACCCGGACGAGGAGGGAACTCTGCGTCGAGGCAGCAGTTGCCGCTGAGGGAGGTCCCAATGGATAAAGCCAAACCAGCATCAATCGAGGGCAATAAAAGGCCCGAGGACAGGAAAAAACGGCCGGCCGTGGCCAGAAAACCAGCAACAGGCCAGCCCAGCCACTCGCAGGACGACGCTGCACCCGGCGAGCTTTCGAGCGGGGAGGGGACACCGGGCCTCACGGTGACCGGGGGCGGAGGTCACGCCTAGCATGCAAAAAGGGCAGGTTGCGGCGGGGCCGCGCTATGCTCGCAGTGGCGGTGCTCGACTGGCGGCCCATTTTGTTCCCTCCGCCTTCGGCAGGCTTGCCACAGATGCTGCGAAAACGACGGTTGCCGGTTTCTCTCCACCCGGTTTTGCAGTAATCTTGACTGGTCCTGTGGCATCTAGCCTGGCCGATTGTTTAGCGTGAGCGGAAAATAATACAGCTGATTGCAGTAGATGATGTCCGATCGAAGTGCTGCGCCTGATATGCCGAGGCTCGACGTGTTCGACCAGGAGTTCGGACGCGAGCCCGAGGCAATTGCGCCCGATGAGCTTGCGAAGCCTCGACCTCGGGTTTGGACGTTCATCGGATTGGTGGTGGTCGCCGCGATCATCAGCGCACTTGCTGTCGCCTGGTCCGGCAGCGGCGGACCGTTCCGCTCCGACGCTCCGGCGCCAGCGTCCGCATCGTCGCAGGCCGCGCGTGGTGACGCATCCAGTGACCAGGTCCGTCGCCTTACCCGTCAGATCGAGGCCCTGCAGCAGGAGATCAGGGAGCTCACGGAAGCCCAGCAGGAGGCTGCGAGCATCATCGCGGACTTGAAGGTCGCTGAGCACGAACCGCGGAGCTCAGCAGCCTATTGGTATTCCGACCTGGCCGCTTTGAGCTTCGGCCTGAACGGCCAGCCGAGGCCAGATGATGCCGTTGCGGCTCCGCCGCGACGGCCAGTCACGGCACGACCGGAACCGCGCGAGCCGCGTGAACCGCGACGGCGCGAGAACGGTGGGGCGCCATTGTCGCTGGAAGCTCCGCAATAGTCGCAAGCCCGCAGCAGCGGCGGGGTCTCTCGTTGCTCGCGCGCTTCGCCGAACGCGCTCCGGCGAGCGCTGTCGTGCCCCGCTCGAGATCACAATCCGCTCGAGCCCGTCCACCTTGTGGTCCGGAAGGGCTACGATGGCTCATGTCTCCAGAGGTCAAGGATGGCCGGGCTCGCCTCTATGTCAGCTTTGCCGATGACGATCGCGCTCGCGTCATGCAGCTGGTGCGCTGGCTCAACGACAGCGGCTGGCAGGTTCAGGCCGACGACCGGCACTCGTTCGCATCGGGCGAGGATTGGACCGGAGCGGCGGCCCGTCTCGACTCCTGCGATGTCATTCTCTGCGCGATCACTCCGCGATGGCTCGAATCCGATCTCTGCCGCCTCGAGTTCTCCTATGGCGCCAAGCGGGGAAAATTCATCCTGCCGGTCATTTGCGAGCCCACGCATGTCGGCAGTCTTCCGGCGGGGATGCGAGCGCTGCCGAGGATCGATCTCACGCGCAACCGGCTGCTCGACTATCTCGCACTCAAGGAGACGCTGAACCAGGCGGCCGCGAAATCGGCAAGCGTCACGACGACTGAAAGCAAGGCGGCGCGCGGCCGCCTTGTAGCGGCGCTGACCGGTCGTGCCTCCTTGTGGCTGGCGCTGGCCGCTATGCTGCTCATTGCAATCGCGGCAGTGTGGCTGTGGACCTGATGCAAGGGACCGGAAAACCTGACATTTTTCTCGGCGAAACGACTTGGATTTCACGATCAGGACGCGTCACGGACAACGCCTCGTTAGCCCTATCAGTGCCCGCTACATGCACCGAAAGGAGATTGCGTCATATGAAAAAGAAGATTCCCAGCTTTAAAACCGACGAGGAGGCCGAACACTTCGTGGATACGGCCGACCTGTCCGAATATGATCTTTCAGACTTCAAGCCGGTGCGGTTGAATTCGAGAAGAAGGCAGCGCAGCTCAACATGCGCGTGCCGCGCCCGTTGTTGGACGCTGTGAAGGATCGCGCCAAGTCGCGCGGCATCCCCTACACCCGTTATATTCGCGAGCTGATGGAGCGGGACATATCGGATCGCAAACCATAGGGGATTGATCAATCCGCCAATCCCGCCTTGCGAAGACCTTCCAGAAAGCGGGCGCGATCGGCGGGATCCGCGAAAACCGTATTGTTCGCGACGTGGCCGCTGGCGCTGGACAGATCGGGCTGAAGCCTGCGCGTCTGCGCAAGCGCCTCTCGCGCTTCGTCGAGCCGGCCGAGCAGTCCCAACGAGACCGTCATCAATCGCCACGCGCCGGCGTGATTGGGATGCAGTGCAGCGGTCGCCCGGCATACCGCGACCGTCTCCTCGTAACGTGCGAGGGCAAACAGGGCCATATAGCGCACGATCGGCGCATAGATCGCGAGGAAGGGATCGCGCGGGCTCAGCCGCAGCGCGCGTTCGAGCGATTCGAGGCCACGTTCCGGCTGGCCGCCGCAGGCCAACGCGTATCCGAGCCCGGCATGGCCCAGCGCAAAATTTGGATTGAGCTCCACCGACCTCGACAGATGGGTTAACGCCGGCTCCGGTCGCCGGCGACGCGCATGGCCAAGCCCGAACACGAGGTGGCCCCACGGCTCCTGATCGTCCAGCACAACCGCTTCTTGTCCGGCAGCGAGAGCCTGGTCGGTGAACTCTCCGATCGGCCTGCTCGTATCGAGATTGAACATGCAGAGATAGGACCATCCCAGCAGAGCATGCGCATGGGCGTAGCCGGGATCGAGATCGAGCGCGCGTTTCAGCAATTCCTGAGCTTGCTGATGCTCGTGCGTGCTCGGCCGCCAGATATGCGGCAGCGCCCGCATGACCAAGTCCCATGCGCCGATGCTCTGCGGCGGCTTTCTGCGGGCGCGCGCCGCCTCGGCCGCCAGGATGTGCGGTCCGATCGAACCGATCACGCTGTTGGTGATCTCGTCCTGCAGCTCGAAAATGTCCGCCAGTCTGCGATCATAGCGATCTGCCCAGAGGTGGTTGCCGCGGGTCGCGTCGATCAGCTGGCCGGTCACCCTAACCATGTTGGCCGACTTGCGAACGCTGCCCTCGAGCACGTATTGGACGCCGAGCTGACTCGCGACATCGCGGACGTCGATGGCCTTGCCTTTGTAGGTGAAGGAGGAGTTGCGTGCGATCACGAAAAACCAGTGCTCTCGGGAGAGCCCGGTGATGATGTCCTCGGTGAGACCATCGGCGAAGTATTCCTGCTCGGGATCGCCGCTCATGTTCTGGAACGGCAGGACCGCGATCGACGGCTTGTCCGGAAGCGTCAGTGTCGCCACCGGCTGCATGGTCCCGCCGGTTCGCACGTGGAAAATGCGCACGGGGCGCGCGATGTTCTTGAGCTCCTGCTCGCCGGCATCCTCGAAGTCGACGTCGAGCTTGCCCTGCACGTCTTCCTGCACCCGGCCCGACACGCAAATGCCTCCGGGCTCGGCCAGTCCCTCCAGCCGTGCCGCGACGTTTACGCCGTCGCCCCACATATCATCGTCGTTGACGACGATGTCTCCGAAATTGATGCCGATCCGGAACTCGATGCGGCGGTCCGGCGCCAGGTCGGCATTGCGTTTCACCATGCCGCCCTGAATCTCGACCGCGCAACGCACTGCATCGACCACGCTTGCGAACTCGACCAGCATTCCGTCGCCCGTGCTGCGCACGATGCGCCCGGAGTGATCGGCGATCTTGGGATCGATCAACTCGTCCCAATGGGCTTTCCATTGCGCGAGCGTGCCCTCCTCGTCTACGCCGACGAGCCTGCTGTAACCAGCCACGTCGGCGGCAAGAATAGCGGTGAGCCGCCGCTGCGCCCGCTTGCTGACCACCTGTGCATCTCCCGCGCCGCTCTGCGCAGTTCTGATATTTCATGCGCGAGCTTCTTGGAAGCCAGAGACGACGAAACAGTAAGAACAAGCCCTTGATTAAATCCGCCGATCACATTGCCGCGAGCCGCCCGGCGAAGGGGGCCGGCAGCCAGCCGGCCGCGAGCCCGAGATCGGCGAGGATGACCTGCGCCGCGTTGTAGGCGGGAAGCCCGGTGACGTTGCCGCCGGGATGGCTGCTCGATCCGCAGAGATACAGCCCTGGCAGATGGGTGCGATAGTTTCCCGCGCCCGCGAACGGGCGGTGGTAGCCGACCTGACCATCAGCGAAGGCGCCGACCAGGAGATCGCCCTCGCGCATGTTGGGCAGGCAGCGCTCGACATCGAGCGGCGTGCGGGTGAAGGAATCGATGACCGCCCCGGCGAGATTTGGCGCGTAGTCCTGCCAAAGCTGCAGCATGGCGCGGCCGTGCTCGTCGCGCAGGCGATCCCAATTCGTGGGATCGCCATGCACGCGGTACGGCAGCTTCTCCCACATGAAGGCGGTGTGCCGATCCGGCGGTGCCTGGCTCGCATCGAACAAAGTGGGGCAGGCGCCCCACATCACCGTCGGCGGAATGGTGCCGGCCTCGTGGTGACGGACGATCTCGCCAAACTGGTCGACGTGATCGAGCCCCATGATCACCATGAAGGCTTGCGCCAGCTCTGGATGCTCGGCTTCGGCGCGATAGCGCGGCCGCTCCATCAGATCGAGATGCAGCGCAAACAGCGGTGCCAAGAGATTGTAGCGGAACGCCTGCGCACGATCGCGAATCTCTCTCGGCAGCAAGGCTTCATCGAGCAGATCGAGGAAGGTCTGATGCGGGTTGAGCGAGGAGGCGACCAGATACCTGGCGGGTATCATCTCGCCCTCGACGGTTTCGATGCCGACGGCGCGGCCGCCTTCGACCAGAATGCGCTTGGGCTCGGTCATCAGCCGGATCTCGCCACCGCTCTCGCGCACGGCTGCTTCGAGCGCGCGGGCAAGCGCTGCCGAGCCGCCGCGCGACATCTGCGCCTTGGCAGGGGATGCCAGCAGCGCCGCGATGTGATGACCGAAGCCGGGCAGCCGCAGATCGACCTCGCGCAGCCCGTTGAAGAAAAGGAGGCCCGCCTTGATGGCGGGATGCTCGAATTCCCGCTCGACGAATTCCAGCGGGGAAAGCGCGCTCACCTCGAGCAGGCGCCGGCCGGCGCTGGTGCGCGAGAGCAGCGCGCGCCGATGCTCGGACGGCAGCGGCGGCGCACGTCGCCTCCGGGGCAAGAATGCTCTCGACGATCGGCACGAATTCGTCGTGCCAGCGCCGCAGCGTCGCGGCGTCGCGGCTGGCGAAGCGCGCGAACGATGCGACGGTCCTTGCGATATCGGTCCACCACTCGAGCGCATCCGCCATCGCGGGTGAGCAAGGCGACGTTGAGCTCGGGCTCGATATAGCGGGCACCGTGGCGCTCGAGCGCGAGGTCGGCGTACCAGGGCATGGCGGTGATCGCCCGCTGGAAGAAGGCGTGGGTGTTGTGCAGGAAGCCGGGATGCCGGGGGTCTTCGAGCGTGCTCAAGCCGCCGCCGGCGACCGGACGGCGCTCGATGGCGAGCGTCTTCAGGCCGGCCTTGCCGAGATAGGCCTGCAGGATCATCCCGTTGTGGCCGGCGCCGAGAACGATGGCGTCATAGCTGGTGGTCATGGATCACACCACCGTCTGATGCCGCTCGATGCAGACGCGCAAGACCTCGTCGGGATCGCGCGTCCACCAATTCGTGGCGGAAAGGATCTCGACCTCGCAATGCCCGCGATATCCGGCCTGCTCGACCATGGCGCGGACGCCGCGCAGATCGATGACGCCGTCGCCCATCATGCCGCGGTCGAGCAGGAGATCGGTGGTCGGCACCAGCCAGTCGTTGACGTGATAGGCGAGGATGCGGCGGCCGGCGCGCGCGATCTGCTGCTGCAAGTCGGGATCCCACCAGACGTGATAGACGTCGACCGCGACGCCGACGCCCTCGCCCAGCTCGTCGCAGAGGTCGTTGGCCTGCGCGAGCGTATTCACGCAGGCGCGGTCGGCGGCGTACATGGGATGCAGCGGCTCGATCGCGAGCGGCACGCCGGTCTGCCGCGCATGGGCAGGAGTGCCGCCAGCGCATCGCGCACCTGGCGCCGCGCGTCGCCGATGTCACGCGAGCCCTTCGGCAATCCGCCGACCACCAGAACGAGGCATTGCGCGCCGATCTCGGCAGCCTCGTCGACCGCGCGGCGGTTGTCGTCGAGCGCGGCGCGGCGTCCGGCCTCGTCGGCGGCCGGGAACATGCCGCCGCGGCACAGCCCGGTCACGGTCATGCCGTGCGCGCGGATGCAGCTTTGCCGCTTGCGCGACGCCTGCAGGCCTGCACGATGTCGCGCCAGGGCGAAATCGCGCCGATCCCGGCGCGCGCGCAGCCTTCGACCAGCTGCTCGAGCGACCACGGCTTCACCGTCATCGAGTTGATCGAGATGAGCGAGCGGTCGTTCGAGAGGTCGCGCATCAGGCCTCCACGCCGCGCGGCGCCATCACCGCCGCGCATGCGCGCGCGCCGCCTGCTCCGGATCGGCGAGCAGGCCGGCCGCGTCGGCAAGCCGGAACAGCTCGGCGAGATGCAGCGTCGAGCGCGCGCTCTCCTGGCCGCCGACCAAAGTGAAATGATCCTGCAGCCCGTTGAGATAGGCCATGAACACCACGCCGGTCTTGTAGAAGCGCGTCGGCGCCTTGAAGATGTGGCGCGAGAGCGGCACCGTCGGCGCCGAGGATGTCGTGGAAGGTCTTGGCGTCGCCGCGGCTGAAGCGCGCCGAGCGCGGCCGCAGCCGCCGGCGCGATGGCGTCGAAAATGCCGAGCAGCGCGTCGGAATAGCCCTGCGCGTCGCCGGCGATCAGCTCCGCATAGTTGAAATCGTCGCCGGTATACATGCGCACGCCCTGCGGCAGGCGGCGGCGCATGGCGATCTCCTTGTCCTTGTCGAGCAGCGAGATTTTCACGCCGTCGACCTTGGCGGCATTGGCGGCGATGACGTCGACGGCGACGTCCATCGCCTTGCCGTGGTCCTTGTGCCCCCAGTAGCCCGCGAGCGCGGGATCGAACATCTCGCCGAGCCAATGGATGATCACGGGCTCGCTTCACCTGCCCGAGGATGCGGCCGTAGACCTTGGCGTAGTCGTCGCGCGCTGCGCGCCGCCTTCACCAGCGCGCGGCTCGCCATCAGCACGATGCGCCCGCCGAGCTTCTCGATCGCCGCGCATTGCTCCTCGTAGGCGCGGATCACGTCGTCGATGGTCACGCTCGGCGCCCGCCTCGAGATGATCGGTGCCGGCGCCGGAGCCGATCAGCGCGCCGGGAAAATCGCGCGCGGCATCGAGGCTGCGGCGGATCAGTTCGAGCGAGGCCGGCCAGTCCATGCCCATGCCGCGCTGGGCGGTATCCATTGCCTCGGCGACGCCGAGCCCGAGCGACCACAGGTGCCGGCGGAATGCGATGGTGCGCTCCCAGTCGATCGCGGCGTCGAGCCAGGGATCGCCATCCGCCATCGGATCGGCGACGACGTGCGCCGCCGCATAGGCGATGCGGTTGAACGGCGGCTTGGCGGCGGGAAATGTGCGCGCCGGCCTGGTGGTGTAGGGCGCGAGCTTGCCGCCGGCGACGGGAAGATTGAGCGTGGGCATCGTCACACCTTCAGCGGCGCGGAATGTCGATCCAGCGCCGTTCCTTCCAGCTCTTGAGCCCGGCCTCGGCGAGCTGCACGCCCTTGGCGCCTTCGACCAGCGTCCACTTGAACGGCGCGCCGTCGTAGAGATGGCGGATGAACATCTCCCATTCGGCCTTGAAGCCGTTGTCGTAATTGGTGCTGTCCGGCACCTCGCTCCAGGTCTCGAAGAACTTGATCGGCTGCGGCACGTCCGGATTCCAGACCGGCCGCGGCGTGTTCACCCGCGCCTGGCTCCAGCATTTCTGCAGGCCGGCGACCGCCGAGCCATGCGTGCCGTCGACATGGAAGGTGACGAGATCGTCGCGCCGCACGCGCGTGCACCAGGAGCTGTTGATATGCGCGACGACGCCGCCCGCGAGCTGGAAGGTGGCGTAGGCGGCATCGTCGACGTCGGCCTTGTAGGGCTTGCCGTCCTCGTCCCAGCGCTTCGGGATGTGGGTGGCGCCGAGGCAGGACACGCTCTCCACTTCGCCGAACAGATTGTCGAGCACGTAGCGCCAGTGGCAGAGCATGTCGAGGATGATGCCGCCGCCGTCCTTCTTCTTGTAGTTCCACGACGGGCGCTGCGCCGGCTGCCAGTCGCCCTCGAACACCCAATAGCCGAACTCGCCGCGCACCGAGAGGATGCGCCCGAAGAAGCCGGAATCGATCAGCGTCTTGAGCTTGAGCAGGCCCGGCAGGAACAGCTTGTCCTGCACCACGCCGTGCCTGACGCCGGCCTTCTTGGCGGCGCGCGCCAGCGTCGAGCGCGTCCTCGAGGTTCTCGGCGATCGGCTTCTCGCAGTAGATGTCCTTGCCGGCCGCGATCGCCTTGTGCAGCAGCTTGGCGCGCAGCTTGGTCGTGGCGGCGTCGAAGAACAATGTGTCGTCCTTGTTCTCGAGCGCGGCATCGAGGTCGGTGGTCCAGCGCGTCGATGCCGTGCGCCTTGGCCAAGTCGCTCGAGCTTTGCGGCATTGCGGCCGACCAGGATCGGATCCGGCATGACCCGGTCGCCGTTGCGGAGCGCGACGCCGCCCTGGGCGCGGATCGCCACGATCGAGCGGATCAGATGCTGGTTCATGCCCATGCGGCCGGTGACGCCGTTCATGATGATGCCGAGACGTTGCTGCGCCATGAGCAAACACCTAACTGAACGAGTAGACGACATAAACAG
>CAWHPT010000081.1:0-73423 GCA_963831225.1 uncultured Alphaproteobacteria bacterium | reverse complement strand
GATCGTCTACCTTGTCGATGACGATGCCGACGTGCGTGAGGGAGTGAGTGCGCTTCTTCAATCCGTTGGGTTGAAGGTTGTTGCCCTGAGCTCGACGGTGGAATTTCTGACCCACAAGGGTTCGCAGGGGCCGAGCTGCCTGATATTGGATGTAAGATTGCCGGGGTTGAGCGGGCTCGATTTTCAAACCGAGCTGGCCAGGACGCAAAACGACATTCCGATCATTTTCATTACCGGGCACGGCGACATTCCGATGACCGTGAAAGCCATCAAGGCGGGCGCGGTCGAGTTCCTGACGAAACCGTTTCGTGACCAGGATCTGCTGGATGCCGTTGCCTTCGCGTTGGAGTGCGATCGTGCAGGTCGCGAGCTGCAGATGCAGTTGCAATCCCTGCGATCTCGATACGATTCACTGAGCGACCGAGAGCGGCAGGTCATGAGCTTGGTGTGCGCTGGCTTGATGAATAAACAGGTTGCGGCGGAAATTGGCTTGAGCGAGGTCACCGTAAAGGTTCATCGCCACAATCTCATGAAGAAGCGCGACGCGAGGTCGTTTGCCGAACTGGTGAGAATGGCCGATGTCCTGCGAATTCCTCGTGGCAAATGATAACGCCTAAACCATAGTATCTACACACACCGATACGTATAATATCTTCTTCCGGCCTGATGAGACACGGTGAAAGGAGAAGGCCCTGGCCGCAGCACGGTCGCGCCCTCTCTCTAAATCGACAGCAGCTATTTTAGCTAAGGTCGACGACCTGGAGGTCACTATGAGTGAAAAGCTGAAATCGGAATGCGTTTCGCGTCGAGAAGTATTTCGCGTTTTTGGGTTGGCGGCGGTTGCATCGAGCCTCGCAATACCGGCGACGGTGCTAACCGTAACGGATGCCGATGCCCGCGTTGGTAATCCAGCCTCGGCCGTGAGCGTTGCCGGCGCGAATCGACGTGATCGACGTCAGGATCGGCGCTATAAGAAGAAAAAGAAAAAGTAGTTCCGTATCCGTCCAACAATCTGGGCAGGATACTTGAAGGGCTACTGAAGGGGTAGCCCTTTGAGTATTGGGGACATCACCGGGCACGAGTTCGGCCGCCCTAAAACGACGGGAGAAATCTTAGCCGCTAGCGTTGCTCGAAACGCTGCTCTGGTTGCCGGGTCGACCCGGCTGACGCTTGCCCACCACCCGCGGCATGCGATGGAGTTGTTCTCTCACAAATACGCCCTGGTCGGATCGTTGCTCGCCGGCTACATCGCTTCTGAACGCAGTAACGACTTGCCGCCGCACCGGTAAAAGCCTCTTGCAGGAGCACTGCGGGTTCCGAGCACCAGCCGGACTGTGGTGCGGACGCGCGACGCCGTCCCTGATTGCCGAAACACACGCTGCTCAAAAACCCAATGAGCGGCATCACGCTGTGTTGTGCTTACCGTGGCTGACGTGAGCGGTAAGCTTGCAATCCTCGCAATGAAATCTCGGCGCCTCATACGCTGCTTGCGGCCTTGGCATCGATCTACATGATCCTGCCGGCGCAGCACGAGAAGCTGCCGTTCGACGTCAACAACGACATGTCGCCGAAACCGACCACTCTGCTTCCCAAACTGCCGGTGGCGACCACGACCGTTCCCGGCTTCACCTCGATCGGTTGGCAAGCGCTCACCGTGCGCCGGGGGACGCCGGAGCCAATCGTGCTTATGCTGGGCGACAGCCTGCGCAAGGTTCTCCACGATCCGGAACTGCAGGAGCGACTCCGTAGTCGCTGGCAGTCCGGCGGCCGCCGCTACGCGGCATACCGAGTTATCGGCGTTCAATCCCCCATCTTGAAAGCACCTTCGAAGCGGCTCAGTGCCAGAAGCTCACTAATCGGCGCCCTCAGTTGTGTTTACCGTCGACGTCCACCACCACGATAACCACGATGGGCAACATGCGCGCCCCGCCCACGTACTGCAGCTCCGCCTCGCACAACAGTGCGCCCTCTGACGACCGCGCCCCCTCCGCCACCATAGTAGCCGCCTGTGCCGCAATATTGATAGTTCGGATCACAATAGCCGCCATAGTAGCCCCCGCCTACCACCGCTCCCCGTCTAACCACCGCTCCCCGTCTAACCACTGCTCCCCCTCGATAAACAGCGCCACCTCGCCGAACAGCGGCGCTTCCCCCTCGGTAGCCGCCGCGAGCGGCCCTGACCTGCACAATTTCATTCCCATCAACCGCAAGAATTGCGGCAACGCCCTTGGAGGCTGCAATAGGCGCAGTCATCGCCGGCAACGTGAACAATGCCACACCCGCGAAGCCCACGATGGACAACGTAAAATTCAGTTTCCTTCCCATGTTTACTCTCCCTGACTTGGAAGTCGAACGATGAGTGCCAGTATAAAGTTCGAACAACGAAGCCGATTGATCCACATCAAAATTACACAAGCCGGTGGCGAAATAAATTCAATCAGAACACAGCCGCCTTGTTGCATCCGCGCCAGTCGTGGTCGGTGGTTCGAATCCACCCAGGTGTACCGGGCCGGTCCAGGAGTTCCGCGGCGCTCGATTGATCTCGCGCAGCGCATTCACGCTAACGAAGTGGCAGACGCCCGCTGCTTACTCCCCAAAAAAATTCCCCAAACGCCGGCAGCCCAATCGCTATGACGCGCCTAAGTGTTTGATTTCCTTGGCGCGCCCTATGGGAATCGAACCCATGTTACCGCCGTGAAAGGGCGGCGTCCTGGACCGCTAGACGAAGGGCGCGGGAGGTGGCGGACATATAGAGGGCTTTGCCGCATGCGGCAAGAAACAGCCTGCCACGGCTGCACAAGGGCTGTCTCACCACTTTCCCGCGTTCGGCATCGAGAGCCACGGCTCCTTCGGCGGCAGCGCTGCGCCCTTCTGCAGCAGCTCGATCGAATGCCTGTCGGGCGAGCGCACGAAAGCCATGGTTCCATCGCGCGGCGGCCGGTTGATGGTGACGCCGGCCTTCATCAGCTTTTCGCATAGCGCGTAAATGTCGTCGACTTCGTAGGCGAGGTGACCGAAATAGCGTGCTTCGCCGTAGTCTTCGCTGTCCCAATTGTGGGTGAGCTCGACCAAAGGCGCGTCGCGGCCGCTGCGCCTGCTTTCCTCGACCCGTGCCTCGTCTTCCGGGGCAGCCAGGAACACCAGCGTGTAGCGGTTCTTCTCGTCGACGCGGCGGCGCGCTTCCTTGAGCCCGAGCTTGTTGCAGTAGAAGTCGAGCGCGTCATCGAGGTTGCGCACGCGCAGCATGGTGTGCAGATATCTCATGGTGTGACCTCTTTGCATCGCCTGGCGAGAAATTTCTGGTGAGAGAAGCATACATGATCGCGTCTGATCTGGGGACCGCCATCGACACCTTGCAACGATTTGGTCGACAACGGCGCGCGTGATCGCGCCGTTCACCGGCGCTGGAATTTCCACCGAGTGTGGCATTCCGGACTTTCGTTCCCCGGGCGGTCTGTGGACCAAAAACAAGCCGATTCCGTTCGATGAGTTCGTCGCCAGCCAGGACATGCGCGACGAGGCATGGCGGCGGCGCTTCGCCATGGATGCTCAGTTCTCGGCGGCGCGGCCCGGTCGCGGGCACCTCGCGCTCGCCAGCCTCTACCGCGCCGGCAAGGTGCCGGCGGTGATCACGCAGAATATCGATAATCTTCATCAAAGTTCCGGAATTGCAGCAGAACACGTGATCGAGCTGCACGGCAACAACAGCTACGCTTTGTGCCTCGACTGCGGCCAGCGCTACGAGCTCGAGTGGGTGCGCCAGAGGTTCACCGATGCCGGCGAGCGCGCGCCCGATTGCGCCGGTTGCGGCGGTCACATCAAGACTGCGACGATCTCCTTCGGTCAGGCGATGCCCGAGCGCGAGATGCGTCGCGCGGAACAGCTGACGCTTGACTGTGATCTTTTCCTCGCAGTCGGTTCCTCGCTGGTGGTGTGGCCGGCTGCCGGTTTCCCTTGCTTGCCAAACGAAACGGCGCTCGTTTGGTGATTATCAATCGCGAAGCGACCGAATTCGACGAAATTGCCGACCTCGTCGTTCGCGACGACATCGGAACGGTGCTATCTCCTTTCATCGTCCACTGAATTTGGAACAGTGATAAAGATGTACACAACCTTCAGCTCTTTTTCCCACAACTGCATTTTGGTCTTTCCCCATCGGTCGCCGGATGCTATCTTCGTGATGGAGCAGATTCGAAGCGCACACAAGAAGCGCCAGTGTTGAGCGGCGGCGTTGGGGCGTCATGGCGTCGGATGGAATGGGACCGAAGGGGCCGGGCGGCGGTCTGGGGATCGAACGCGTTGCCGGTGATGAGATCGGCGATGAGGCCGCGAGCGTCATCGAGCTCACCGGCGTCATCAAGTGGTTCGATGTCTCCAAAGGCTATGGCTTCATCGTTCCCGACAACGGCATGCCCGACATCCTCCTGCACGTGACATGCCTGCGCCGCGACGGCTTTCAGGTCGCGTATGAGGGCGCGCGCATCGTGGTCGAGGTGCTGCAACGCCCGCGCGGCCTGCAAGCGTTCCGCATTCTCTCCATGGACGAGTTGACTGCCGTGCACCCGGCGCAGATGCCGCCGCCGCGCACCCACGTCAGCGTGACTGCCACCAGCGGGCTCGAGCGGGCGCAGGTGAAATGGTTCAATCGGCTGCGCGGCTTCGGCTTCCTGACCCGCGGTGAGGGGACGCCCGACATCTTCGTGCATATGGAAACCTTGCGCCGGTTCGGCCTGACCGAGTTGCGGCCGGGCCAATTCGTGCTGGTGCGCTTCGGGCCCGGTCCAAAGGGATTGATGGCGGCTGAAGTCCGCCCCGAAGGCGCCCTGGTCGGTCCCGCCTCACATTGAGCGCGCGGCCGGAACACGAGACCCTGGCGCCCTTGACTGGCCCAACAGATCCGCGACATCGGCAGCCGCAGTTCTGCTAATTCTACCGGGCCGTTTCGATCGAGGCCCCCCATGCGTCGTCGTCTGCTCCTCCTCTCGCTGCTTTTGCTCCTGATGCTGCCGCAGCTCGATTCCTACGGCAGCCTCGCCGCGCAACACCTGCAACCGTTGGAGATCGCGACGAAAACGGGAGTGCACGTGTTTGCGGTCGAGCTGGCGGTTACGCCGGAGCAGCAGTCGAAAGGCCTCATGTTCCGGCGCGAGCTGCCGGAAGGCCAGGGCATGCTGTTCGATTTCCAGAGGGAACAGCCGGCGAGCTTCTGGATGAAGAACACGTACATCTCGCTCGACATGATCTTCATCCGGGCCGATGGACGGATCCTGCGCATTGCCGAGAACACGGTGCCGCTTTCGGAAGCGCTGGTCTCCTCCGGCGGACCGGTGCGTGCCGTGCTGGAGGTGATTGCCGGAACGGCCAGGAAGCTCGGAATCGCCGCCGGCGATCGCGTCGCACATCCCATCTTCGGCGGCCGTTGAGCGGCGGCTCGCTATTCGCCACGGAGGTAGGGTGGGCAAAACCATTCAGGTTGCGGTGACGCGTGGGCATGGCGTCGAAACGGTTTTGCCCGCGCGTCGAGGAATGCGCCGCGCCCCCTACGCTCGAAGGAAGTGATATCGGCGCAAGCGATCCACCTTGCTGGTTAAAACCGAACCGTGTATCGAGGGCGCGCGCGGTGCAGAGCCGGGGCATAGCGCAGCCTGGTAGCGCGGGAGTTTTGGGTACTCCAGGTCGCAGGTTCAAATCCTGCTGCCCCGACCACGCTACACCTTGCTTCATCATCGGTTTTCTTTGCGATGCTGACGCGATTCCGACAGACGGTTCTCATGATGGCACGCATCTACAAGCCCGCACGCAATGCGATGCAGTCCGGCAACGCCAACACCAAGGATTGGGTGCTCGATTACGAGCCCGAGCAGCCGCGCGAGATCGAGCCGCTCATGGGTTGGACGAGTTCGGGCGACATGCGTGCCCAGGTGCGCCTGCGCTTCGACAGTGCTCGAGGAAGCCATCGCCTATTGCGAGCGCCAAGGCATCGCCTATCAGGTTTCCGAGCCAACGCCATCGGCGCGCCGCACGATCTCCTATGCCGAGAATTTTTCGTTCAAGCGCCGCGATCCGTGGACGCATTGACGCCGCGTGGGCAACGGCTTCGCCGTTGCCCACGCGGCCGTGCGAAGCTGGCGGGTTGCGCGAAGACGCTAACCCGCCCTGCAAGGTTGAGATGACGATGCATAGATATCGCCGGAATTGGCTTGTTGCGGCAGCGCGCGGAGCCACGCCGCGATCTCTTCCGCGCTCACCCAATCCGGGTGCACGAGAACCTGGCTCTCGCCGATCACTGCGTTGAAGCGGTCGTATCCCAGCGCGCCGCAGCGCTCGACGCATTCTCGCGCCACGCCCGGCTGAATGATGGTGAACTCGAACGACAGAACCGGAACGCGCTTCGTCAGTCCGGCCAATGCTTCCGCTTCGAAGCCTTCGACATCGATCTTGATGAAGGACGGTGTTCCGTGCCGTGCGACCAATGCATCGATGGTGGTGACGGGCACGCGAATGGTCCTGATCCAGCTTTGTCCTTCCCAGCCGGGAGCGCCGTCGGCGGCTTGCACGAAAGCGCGCGACGCCGTCGACACCGTCGGGTTATCCAGATTGAGCTCGAGATCGAGCATCCCCTTGCAGCGCCCGACCGCGACGGATTCGATCGCAACGGCACGGTCCCATCCGTAAAGGAGCTTGAGCGTTCTGGCGAGCGCCGGCTGCGGCTCGACTGCGGCCACGCGCGCGCCGAGGCGGCGGAAGGCGGCGATGCGATCGCCCACATGTGCGCCGACGTCGAACACGAGATCGCCCGGTTGCACGAACCGGCCGTACAGACGGTCCATGGCCGCTCGCCGCTCGGCGTCGCCGTAATAGGTTCGCAGCGAGCGCACGACCCCTCGAACGGTGCGCAGGATGTCGCTCATGTAAGCTTACGGCACGCGCCGCGACAGCACGATCGCAGGCAAGTTCAGGGCTCGCAGCTCGGGCGGCGGTTCCGTCTCCTCGGGCAAGCGGTCGAGTCCGAGCGCGATCAGCGCGCGTCCGAGTGCGGGCGACGCGGTGATCACCGCCAGCGGAATCGAGAGGAGAGGACCGGCTGCGATGAACAGCGCATAGGGAATTGCCGACGGGGTGGTCACCGTCAGCACCAGCAACGGGAGAAGCCCGATCAAGGTGTGCGGCCAGAAATGCTGGAATGCAAGCAACCATGGCACTTCGTGGTCGTCACGCGTCTGCGCAGCCCAGCCGATCGTGCGTCCGAGCAGCAGCCTGATCAGGAACAGCGTGTGACTGGCCCACATGATCGGAGTGACCAGGATCACGAACACGATCGTAACAGCGAAGCTCGCGGTGAACCGGAGGCCTCCTCCGAACCGACGCCGCAGCTGCGCACGCGTCAGCACGTCGATCACGGTTGCGATGTTGGGAGCAAACCACATCGCCAGCACGAGGACGAGAAGGGCTATCCCGGCATCGAAGCGCATGAAGTCTGCCGGAGTTGGTGCCGTTGCGGCTGCCGCAGTGCCCAGCAGCAGCATGCCGATCCATGCCGGCGACCCGATGAACATCAAGATCGCGAACGCCAGCTGACAGCGGCTCACCGGCAGCAAGCCCGGCAGCCGCAGGAAGTGCCAGTATTGCATATTGCCCTGGCACCAGCGCAGATCGCGCCGGATGAATTCGACCAGCGTGGGCGGGTTCTGCTCGAAGCTCGAGCCTTCTTCCGCCAGCACGCATACCTGGTAGCCGGATTTTCGCATCAGCACGGCCTCGACCTGGTCGTGGCTGAGCACATGGCCTTTGACCAGTGCGCCCTCGTCGAGGACCGGCAGCTGGCAATGCGCGATGAACGGCGCAATCCGCACGATGGCGTTGTGCCCCCAGTAGGGTCCGCAATCCCCCTGCCACCAGGCGCTGCCGATCGTGAAGGAGCGCATGCTCAGCCGCATGCCGAACTGGAAGATGCGTGCAAAGGGGCTCGCTGACGGCATCCCGATCACCAGGCTCTGCAGGATCCCGAGTCGCGGCTCCATCTCCATCATGCGCACGAGCTTGAGCACGAGGGCGACGGTCATCACGCTGTCGGCGTCCAGCATCACCGCGAAGTCGTGATCCTTGCCCCAGCGCTCGCAGAAATCGCGGACATTGCCGGCCTTGAAGCCGAGATTGTCCGCGCGGCGACGGTAGGTCAGCGCCACGCGCCCGCGCCAGGCCGCGGCGAGCGCGCCGAAGCGCGCGTCCTCCGCGGCGGTGAGCGTCGGCTCACTGGTGTCGCTGAGCACGTAGACATGGAAGCGATCGCCGACGCCTTGCGCGGCGAGGCCGCTCATCATGGGTTCGAGCAGGCGGGCCACCTGGTCCGGCGGCTCGTTGCGGATGCACAAGAGGATCGCGGTGGATGCAGTGATCGGCGCATCTGCGCGGACGCGACCTGCAATCGGCGTGACCGCGGCGGCCGGATCGCGTGTCAGCCGCATGATCAGGAGACCGATGGTGGCGTTCCAGAAGCCGATCACATACCAGGGAAGCGTCACGGTGAAGAGAACGATCAGAACGAAATCGAGCGCCCCGAAGCCGCCGGGCGAAAGCGCGACGACGGCGAGCCATACGAGGCCGGCAATCGTCAGTCCGAAGGCGACGAAGAACAACAGGGGCCGCCATCGCGGGCGCTCGACGGGCCCCGTCACGGCCTCCTGAAGCGGGAATCGGTCCAGCATGAAAGCCTTGTTCCGGTTATTTCCGGCTTTACAACGACGCGAGCACACCGACAACGTGTATCGCCGGGAGAAGCCCTGCCGATATGAGGAAGGTGGTCACCAGGATGCGGGGCACAGCTCTCTGGTATGTCGGCCCCGGCCAGGCCGAGCTGCGCGAGGAGCCGGTCGCCGAGCCCGGCATCGGGGAGGTCGGCGTGCGGGCGCTCTTCGGCGCCGTCAGCCGTGGCACCGAGCGGCTCGTCCATGCCGGCCGGGTGCCCGCGAGCGAGCACGATCGCATGCGCGCGCCCCTGATGGGCGGCAAGTTCCCGTTTCCAGTCAAGTACGGCTACGCCATCGTCGGGCGGGTCGAGACCGGGCCGGATGACCTGCGCGATCGGCTCGTCTTTTGCCTGCATCCGCACCAGAGCCTGTTCACGCTTCCGGCAGCGGCGGTGGTCGCGCTTCCCGAGGATGTCTCACCGCAGCGAGCAGTGCTCGCGGCCAATATGGAGACCGCGCTCAATGCCATGTGGGATGGCGCGCCGGGACCCGCCGATCGGATCGCGGTCGTCGGTGGCGGCCTGTTGGGCCTCCTCGTCGCCTATCTGTGCGCGCAGCTGCCCGGTACGCAGGTGACGGTGGTCGACATCGCCGCTTCGCGCGCGGCCGTCGCGCACCTGATCGGCGCTCATTTTGCAGCACCGGTGAGCGCGCCGGGCGATTGCGATCTCGTCTTTCATGCCAGTGCAACGCCGGCAGGACTTGCGACCGCACTGCGGATCGCCGGCGAAGAAGCTCTCATAGTCGAGCTGAGCTGGTATGGCAGCGGCAACATATCGGCTCCGCTCGGCGAAGCCTTCCATAGCCGGCGGCTGCGTCTCGTTTCGAGTCAGGTCGGGAAAATCGCGCCCTCCCACCGGCCGCGGTGGACGCACCGGCGCCGACTGGCTGCGGCGCTCGCGCTGCTGCGCGACCCCGTCCTCGACGCGGTTCTTGCGCCCGCCGTCGATCTCGAGGACTTGCCGGCGAGACTTCCAGCGCTGTTCGGCGAGCAATCCGGCGTGATCTGCCAGCTGATTCGCTATCCTGCGGCGGAAACGCGTTGAACAGGGAGGGCCAGGTGTACGCAGTGGAAGTCTCCGACCAGATCATGATCGCTCATTCCTTCCGGGGCGAGGTGTTCGGTCCCGCCCAGAAGCTCCATGGCGCAACCTTCGTGATACGCGTGGCATTTCTCTCCGAAACTCTCGACTCGCATGGGATCGTCGTCGACATCGCCCGCGCCCACACGGTGCTCAAAGAGAGCTTGCTCCCACTCAACTACAAGAACCTCGATGAGTTGCCGCAGTTCAGGAATGTCAACACCACGACCGAGTTTCTGACCAGGCATGTCTTCGACCGCCTTGCCGCGGCCGCACGCGAAGGTAAGCTCGGTCGTGACGGCCGCGAGCTCGCTTCCATTCGGATCACGATCGCGGAATCGCCGGTGGCGCGCGCCTGGTATGAGGCACCGTTGTGGTGAAGGCGGCCGTGTTCGCGGTGCCCGGCAATCTTGCGACAGCAACCGGCGGTTATGCCTATGACCGGCGCATGATCGCCGAGCTGGGCCTGCTCGGCTGGCACATGGACGTGCTCGATCTTGGCGACGGCTATCCGCGGCCGAGCGCCGCCACCCGTGCGGGCGCTTTGGCGCGACTGAGTGCATTGACGCCCGGGCGTCCAGTCGTGATCGACGGCCTGGCCTTTGGCGTGCTGCCGGAGGGAACGCAGGCGCTGCGCGCGCGCCACGCGCTGATCGCGCTGGTGCATCATCCGCTCGCGCTCGAATCCGGGTTGACCAGCGAGCAAGCTGATATCTTGCGGGAGAGCGAGCGTTCGGCGCTCGCCTGCGCCCGGCATGTGGTTACGACGAGCGCGACGACGGCTCGGCTGCTTGCCGCCGATTACGGCGTTGCATCCGAACGGGTCAGCGTGGTCGAGCCCGGCACCGATCGCGTCATGGTGGCGCCGCGCAAGCAAGCGGCAGACGTCGCATTGCTTGCGGTCGGCGCGGTGGTCCCGCGCAAAGGCTACGACGTGCTCATCTGCGCGCTCGCATCGCTCGCTGATCTGTCCTGGCGGCTCGTCATCGCGGGAGACTGCACGCGCGACCCGCCGACGTCTCGGCAGCTGGAAAGCGATATCGTTCGCATGGGTTTGTCCGACCGCATCACCATGCGCGGCGCGTTAGCTGCGGACGAGCTGAGCTCGCTCTATGCGGCTTCCGATCTGTTCGTGCTGCCTTCGCGCTTTGAAGGCTATGGCATGGCTTATGCCGAAGCCATCTCCCATGGCCTGCCGGTGGTCGCAACGACGGCGGGTGCGATCCCGGAGACGGTGCCGGCCGATGCCGGCGTGCTGGTGCCGCCCGATGACGCCGAAGCGCTCGCAGCGATCCTGCGCTTGCTGATCGAGCAGCCGGACGTGCGCCATCGGCTCGCCGCCGGGGCGCGCTCGGCACGGTTTCCGACCTGGCCGGAGCAGGCGACCTTGTTCGCGCGCGTCCTGGACGGCCTTGCATGAGCGGCTTTTCCGCCGACTGGCTGGCATTGCGCGAACCATATGATCGGGCTGCGCGTAACGCTGCCGTGCTCGATGCGGTGGCCACCGCGTTTCATGGGCGCACATCGGCCTCGGTCGTCGATCTCGCCTGCGGCACCGGCGCTACGCTGCGCGCAATCGGGCGGCATTTGCCGCCGCTGCAGACCTGGCGGCTGGTCGACAATGATCTCGGCCTGCTGGGGCGTGCCGCAAGCGCGGGCAAGCCGCCGCACCTGAGCGTCGTGACCCAGCCGGTCGATCTCGTGCGCGACCTCGAGCTCGCGCTCACTGGCCCGCTCGATCTCATTACCGCCTCGGCGCTGCTCGATCTGGTCTCGGCGCAATGGCTGGATCGCCTCATCATCGAAGCAGCGGCGCGCCGCCTGCCGGTTTACGCTGCGCTCACTTACGACGGCCGGGTGGTGGTCGAGCCGGATCGCCCTCGCGACGCCGCGCTGGTGGCCGGCTTCAACCTGCATCAACGCACGGACAAGGGCTTCGGCGCTGCCCTTGGTCCCTCAGCGGCTGCGCGCGCGCTCGAACGTTTCGAGCATTTCGGCTACGCCGTCGTGCAAGGCCGCTCCGATTGGGTGTTCGGGGCGGATGATCGGACCATCCAGGATGAGCTGTTTGCCAACTGGGCCGAGCTGGCCGCGCTGACCACGGCAATCCCGCCCGACCGGATCGCGTCCTGGCTGGCCCGGCGTCGCGCCGATCTGGCGCAAGGCCGGTCGAGCCTGCGCATCGGTCATGTCGACATCTTCGCCCAGCCGATCGGCACCCGATGAGCACGCAGGTCGCAGTCGAGCAGAATGTCGCCATCGAGCACGTGTGCGCGCATGGGAGCGCGCAGTGCCTGCTCGACCCGCTCGACCGGCGGCAGGTGCAGGCTCGCTGCTCCAGCTCCAAGGATGATCGGAGCGACCATGACATGCAGCCGGTCGAGGCAACCGGCAGCAAGGAAGCGCGAAACGGTATCGGCCCCGCCTTCGATCAGAATGCGCCGAAAGCCGCGCTGCGCGAGAGCGGCAATGATGGACCGCGGGGGAAGCGCGCCGTTCTCCGCCGCAAGCGGCACGACTTCGACGCCGTTCGGCAGTCTGGTCGGCGTGTCCACGCCGGTCACCACCAGCCGCCGGATACCGTCGGACGCGAGCACTCGCGCCGTCGACGGCAAACGGCCATTCGGATCGATGATGACGCGCGCCGGACTTGGGCCGTTCACGCGCCGGACGGTCAGCTGCGGATCGTCCGCGATCGCGGTGCCGACGCCGATTACCACCGCGTCGACCAGAGCGCGCAAGCGGTGCAGATGGGCAAGACCGGCTTCACCGTTGATGAAGTGGGAATGCCCGCTGGGAGTGGCGATCCGGGCATCGATCGATTGTCCGCACTGTCCGACCAGAACCAGAGTCATCGATCGCGCCCTGCGCGCAGCGGCCCGAAAATGTACTCCCAAGGCTGCGGCAAGGAACGATCGGCGATCCGAAACGTTGCCGGAATCGATGTCCATGAGGTGGCGCTCGATCCGATCGGAAATTCGCTCGGCATGGCCTGATACCTGCTTACGCAGCCCGTTGCGTCGCGTCATGGTCCCTTTTGCAGGCTGGCATTTGCAGGCACAGTCGTTAAATAGAAATCGGCTATGGAATAAAGTACGCCGTTGCTGCATTCTAATCGTAACCGGTATGGTTACCAATTTGCGTGGCTCGAAGACATTGCCGGGGGTGACATGATGCGGAGTGGGAAGTCCGGCCCGTTTGGAGCCCCCAAACAGGTCGCAGTCGAGCGTGGTTTGGCCGAGTTTCGGTCGGGTCGCCCGGTTATCATGACACGCGGCGCGGAAGCCGTGATGATATTACCGATCGATGGAATGACCGATGAGGGACTTGCCGGCTTCCGACTTTTGAGCGCGCCGACGCGCCCTTATCTTCTGGTGACCGCCCGCCGAGCGCGCGCGCTCGGCCTGGAGGGGGTGGATGGACCGACCGGCCTGGCCATCGGCGACCTTCATGATGCAGCCGCGCTCTATGCTCTTGCCGCCGACACCCGGCCGGCCCGACGCCTCGACGCGGCCACGGTGGGCGGCACGGCGCCGGCAGCGATCGAGCTCGCCAAGCTCGCGCAGCGTCTGCCGGCTTTGATCGTCGGTGACGGCCGGGCCGCAGGAGCAAGCGCATGCGATCCGCCGCTGATCGAGGTGGATGCCGATGCGGTCGCACAGTTTCGGCGCGCGGCAATCGATTCGGTCGAGATCGCGAGCGAGGCGACCATCCCGCTCAATGGCGGCTCGCCTGCTCGTTTCGTGATATTCCGCGACGGGACCGGCGGTACCCCGATCGCGGTCGTCGTGGGGAAACCGGATCTTGCGCAGCCCGTGGCGGTGCGACTGCACTCGGCATGCCTGACCGGAGACGTATTCGGGTCGCGCCGCTGTGACTGCGGCGATCAGCTCCGCCTCTCGCTTCCGCAACTGGAGGCGCACGGCGGCGGGATCGTGCTCTATCTGGAGCAGGAAGGCCGCGGCCTCGGACTCGTGAACAAGATCCGCACCTATCAATTGCAGGATGCGGGTCTCGATACCGTCGATGCCAACACGGTGCTGGGCTTCGACGACGACGAACGCGATTACGGCGTCGCCGTTCGCATGCTGCAAATGCTGGGCTGCAGTCGGGTGCGGTTGTTGACCAACAACCCCGCCAAGCTCGAGGGACTGTCGCATGCGGGCATCGACGTGTCCGGACGCGTTCCTCTGCAGGGCCCGATCAATTCCGACAACCGGCGCTATCTCACCGCCAAGGCGACCCGCGCCGGGCACAAGCTCGATCATCTGGTGAGCGCGCTCGCGGAATCAGGCGAAGCTCCCTCGAGCGCCTCGTGACATGATCACCCCGAGGAGGGGCAATGGTCGAGGTATTGCACACCTCCACGCCTGCGGTTCCGGCGTACACGGTGACGGCACGCGTGCTGCATTGGCTGGTCGCTGCGCTGGTGCTGATCATGGTTCCTCTCGGCATCGTCATCGCGAACGAGTGGGGCGGACCGGTTGCAGCAGACCGCTCTATAACCTGCACAAGTCGATCGGCGCCGTGCTGCTTCCACTGGTCGTGGTGCGGCTGATCTATCGCTTGATGCATCCGCCGCTGCCGCTGCCTGCCGACATTTCAACTCTCCAGCAATTCGCCGCCCATGCGACGCATTGGATGCTCTACGGGCTGCTTATAGCGCAGCCGATAATCGGCCTGATCGCCACGTCGGCCTATCCGGCACCGATCCCGGTGTTCGGTCTGTTCGAATTGCCGCCGGTCTGGCCCGAGAACCGTGCGCTCTCGGAGCGGCTGTTCGCGCTGCACCGGTTTCTGGGGATCGCAATCGGCGTGGTCGCGTCGATGCATATCGCCGCAGCGTTGCATCACCACTTCTTGCGCAAGGACCGGGTTCTCATGCGCATGATCAGCGGCTGACTGCCGGCCACCCGGCATGGCGCCCCCGCCCTCGAGCCGCTCGCTTGGCAGCCTCACTTCGGCGGAAGTTGCACAAAGGCTGCGTGATACCTCGATACTCTGTTTGCCGCTCGGCGCGATCGAGCAGCACGGCCCCCATCTTCCGATCAACACCGATGGGATCGTGGCTGAGGAGCTTACCCGGCGGATCGTAGAGCGCTGGGGCGATGAGCTCGATCTTTGGCAGCTGCCGACAGTTCCCATCGGCTTGTCGCGCGAGCATGACTGGTCGCCGGGCACGCTTTCGCTGACGATCCAGAGCTTCGCCGGACTGTTTCGGGACCTGGCACGGGACATCGCGCGCCAACTGCCGGCACGAAACCTGGCCATCGTGAACGGTCACGGTGGCAACCGCGGGATTCTGGACAATCTCATGCATGAATGGCGCGGCGACGTCGCGCTCAATGCCTGCATCATCCATCCTTTCGACCTGGCGAAGGTCGATATCGATGCAACCTCTCCCGACGTTCACGGCGGCAAGGCCGAAACCTCGGTGATGCTGGCTTTGGCGCCGCATCTCGTGCGCCAGGACCTGATCACGCCTGCGGCGAAGGAGCCTGATCGTCGACGCGATCGCCGCGCTGATCTTCGATCGCGGCGCGAGCTTTCCCTGGCGCACCGACGACCCGCGCCTGACCGAGAACGGCGTGATCGGCGCGGCGCATGCTGCTTCGCGCGAGCTCGGGCAGTCGATCATCGACAGCATCGTCAGGGAGGCGCGCTGCTGTTCTTCGGCGCCTGCTGGAGAGCCAGCGATATCTGCCGGAGTAGGCGGAGTAGGCCTACGGCCGCGATGGGCAGCCGCCGCGGCCACCGCGCCGACAAGCGTCGCGAGCACGCACCAATAGGCGTAGCGGAAGTCGGACTGCGACCCCGACGATCGAGAAGGTCATAGATAGACGATGGCGGACGCCGTCACGGAGACGGCGAATGCTCCTGCCGGCGCCGATCGCAGACGCCACGCGAGGACGCAGACCGTGCCGGCCAGGATCAGCCAGATGCCCGGCCGAAACAGCACACTCGGCGCCAGCGCGTCGTGCAGCGCGATCAGCGCCTGCACAGGCGGACTGTTGCCGTATCCCGAGACCGGATCAGGCCAATCCCAGACCGGCAGGACCAGATTCGACCGGGCCAGGAATTGCCACATGAACGTCGCGCGATGGGTCAGGTAGGCGAGGGGATGTGCGGTGATTGCGCGCCACCATGCCTGGAACAGTTGCGGGGTGCCGAAGATTACGTCGTCCGGCCGCTCCAATCGCTGCATCACGAACGGGCAGGGCGGCACGTGCCAATAGCTGTCCCAGCGGACCGGATCGTAGCACCGGCTGGTCAGCAGCGCCGTCTGCTCCGCGCTCCACGATACCGGAAACTGATTACTGCCGGTAAAATGGGTGATGCCGCCGAGATCGAAGACCATGATCGAGTGCAGCGGATTTTGCCGCTTGGCGTCGAGGATGCCGTAATAGACCAGCGGGATGAGAGCGTAGAAGAGCATGGCGGCAGGAACGAAGACGATCGCCATGCGCTTGAGATCGAAGCGCAGCGGCCAAACCGCATAGGCGGCGAGAAACGGCGCGGCCAGGATCGCGTTGGGCCGCAGCAGCACGCCGAAGGCGATCAGAGCGAGAGACGAGTGCCTGCAACGGCAGGCGCACAAGAACGTTGCGGTCGGCCGCGGCGAAAGCGAGCGCGGCGGCCACCAGCCAGACCACCCCGAATAGGATGTCGCGCCAGACCATTCCCGACGAAGAAGAATGCCGGCGGGATCGAATGCGAGCAGCAACGTCGCGAGTGCGAGCCATGCCGAGCTGCCGCGCCGCGATGATCGCGACCAACCCGAAGCCCAGCCAGTAGAGCGTGACGGTGAGCAGGAACATGCTCAGCGACCCGGGCGCGATCGGGTCGATCAGCCGCCACAGCACTCCCATCGCCGGCGACTGCCAGTCGCCGAATTGCCAGGCCAGGGCGTCGGCATAGACGTAGCGGGCGTCGACGTGACGTAGCCGGGATAAAACACGAGCACGGTCACGCGCATAGCCAGCCGCCAGCTCCGAGCGAGAACCAGAAATGCCGGGAAGAATTCGACGCTCCCGCCGCGCGTGCACTTTGTGCCAGGCCGGCGCACCATCCGTATCGGCTTTCGTCAACCACCATGGTTCGCTTTGCGCGACCTCGTGTCCTTGGCGCAACACTTGCGAATAATAGGGCGAAAGCGCGCCGCATCCGGTCCGCAAGCAGGGGCTGAAAACAAAATTTCGCCACGGCTGCGCAGCACGCGTGGTGACGTGGCGTTCGTGTGGCCACACAGGCCAAAGAATGTCGCGTGCGGGGGCGCAGTCGAATCATGACCAGGGCGACGCTGATACGCGTGCTGCTCGCCGTGGTCATGGCCACCGCGACGGCTGTGCGCGAGGGCCAGGCCCAGTCCACGTACGAATGCGGTCCGCCCCAGCCTCCACCGCATCGCGGCAATGGCCCATCGCCGCAACCTGGCGATCGGGACTTGGGCAACCGTGTCGGGTGGGACATTCTCGGCGCGGTGGTCGTCGGCATCATCGGGTTGGCGATCAAGACGCAGATTTTCCCCGACCCCGTCCCCGATGCACCGCTTCCTGCCCGCACGCTGCCGCCGGGCCAGCCGCAGGTGGCGCAAATTCCGCAATCTCCGCAGCTTCCGCAAGGAAGATCCGGTGGCGGAGCTGGAGGCGGATCTGGAGGCGGACTTGGTGGCGGGATTGGCGGCGGTTCGGGCGGCGGTGCCGGCGGACCAGCGACCGCTGCGCTGCGCAGCGGCTTTGACCTTCCCCCCGCCGGCGAGACCCGGTTCACCAGGCAATTGATCCTCGACATCTCACCATCGGTGCCGACGCCAACGCTCGACGCCATGGCCGCGCGGCATGACATGACGCGCATCGAAAGCAGGACCTTTCAGCTCATCGGGCGCACCCTGCACCTCTGGCGCATCGACGGCGCCGGCTCGGCCGTGGAAATGCTGAGCAACTTTCCAGGACGCGAGCCGCTGATCAGACGGCGGGCAGGTGAATTATCTCTATACGCTGACGCAGGAAGAAGCGGCGCCGGTGAACGCCGATCAATATGCGCCGCAGAAGCTCAACCTGCAGGAGGCGCATCGCCTGGCGCGGGGCAACAGGATCCTGGTCGCGGTGATCGATTCCGAGGTCGACGCGTCGCATCCCGACCTCGCCGGAGCCGTCGCCGCCAATTTCGACGCCTCGGCGGATGATGAGGCACCGCACTCGCACGGCACCGGCATGGCCGGGGCGATCGCAGCGCGGCGGACCATGTTGGGTATCGCGCCGCAGGCCGCCCTGCTCACGGTGCGTGCATTCAGCACCCGGGCCAACAGCGTGGAAGGAACCACTTTCAACATTCTCAAGGGGCTCGATTGGGCCGCCGCTCAGGGCGCACGCGTCGTCAATATGAGCTTTGCCGGCCCGTCCGATCCCCGCCTTCGCGAAGCGCTGCTCAAGGCCAACAGGAAGGGCATGGTGCTGATCGCGGCTGTCGGCAATGCCGGTCCGAACTCGCCGCCGCTCTATCCGGCAGCCGACCCCAATGTGATTGCGGTTACGGCGACCGACGCGCGCGACGCTCTGTTCACCGGGGCCAATCGCGGAAATCATATCGCGGTCGCGGCGCCCGGCGTCGATATCCTGGTGCCTGCACCCGACGGCGGCTACCAGTTCACCACCGGAACGTCGGTGGCTGCCGCGGAGGTGAGCGGTGCCGCGGCGCTGCTGATCGAGCGCAATCCTTCACTCACGCCGGCCGAGGTTCGCAAGATTCTGATGGACACCGCGAAAGACCTCGGGGCCAAAGGCAAGGACCGCGACTACGGCGCCGGTCTCATCGACGCGCTTCGCGCCGTATCCTCCGTCAGGCGCAGGCAATAGCGCGCATCACCCACTGCCAATCCCTCCCGCTCGCGGACGAGGGTAGGGTGAGGCCGTGGCTCGAGCTGCGCTGGCGTGCCATCGAACCAACCGCCAATGCGTCGTTGTCTTGCGGATTTGCGCAGGGTGGGGCTTTATCGGATTGCACCGGCGTGGGGCTCGGGCTGAGGAGACCAGTATGGATCGGACAAGCCAGCCGACTTTGGCTGACGATCACGTGTTCGCCGAGCTGCGCAGCCGGATGACCTGCGTTGCGCGATCTTCGCCACGCCGGCTTTGCCATGGCGCCCTTCTGGTCGGCATCGCTCTCCTGCTCTCCGGCTGCGGCATCAATACGATCCCGACGCTCGAGGAGCAGGCCAAGGCGGCGTGGAGCCAGGTGCAGAATCAGTATCAGCGCCGCGCCGACCTCATTCCCAATCTGGTCGAGACGGTCAAAGGCTTCGCACAGCAGGAGCGCGAAGTATTGACCCAGGTGGTGGAAGCGCGCGCGAAGGCCACCCAGATCCAGGTCAACGCCGACCAGCTCACCGATCCCGAGGCGCTGCGGCGCTTCCAGGAGGCGCAGGCGCAGCTGTCCGGTGCGCTCGGCCGCCTGATCGCGGTGAGCGAGAACTACCCCGACCTCAAGTCGAACCAGAACTTCCTGTCGCTGCAGTCGCAGCTCGAAGGCACGGAGAACCGCATCGCGGTGGCCCGGCGCGACTACATTCAGGCGGTGCAAGCCTACAACACCGAAACCCGCACCTTCCCCGGGCGGCTGTGGGCGATCGTCTACGGCGCCAAGCCGATGGCGACCTTCGCCACGGCTGAGGAGAACCAGCGGCCGCCGACGGTGAAGTTCTGAGGACTTTGATCATGGCGCGGTTGCGCCTCCTGGTCGTCGTCCTGCTCGCGGCGATCGGCGTCGGTGCACTGCAGGCGGCGCCTTCGTTCCCGGCTCTGACCGGCCGGGTGGTCGATCAGGCCGGCGTGATCGATCCCGCTGTCGAAGCGCGTCTCGACGCCAAGCTCGCGGACCTGGAGCAGAAAACGCGC
The DNA here is from genome assembly GCA_963831225.1 of uncultured Alphaproteobacteria bacterium. Lineage (GTDB taxonomy): Bacteria > Pseudomonadota > Alphaproteobacteria > Rhizobiales > Xanthobacteraceae > VAZQ01. The sequence goes on along the minus strand of CAWHPT010000081.1, from coordinate 53,701 downwards.
ACCCAGCTCGTGGTCGTGACGCTGCGCTCGCTGCAGGGCTATGACATCGCCGATTACGGCTACCAGCTCGGTCGCGCCTGGGGGATCGGTCAGAAGGGCACCGAACGATGGCGCGCTGCTGATCGTCGCGCCGGCGGAGCGCAAGGTGCGCATCGAGGTCGGCTATGGACTCGAGGGCACCCTGACCGACGCGGTGTCGCGCCTGATCATCGACAACGCCATTCTTCCGCGCTTCCGGACCGGCGACTTCTCCGGCGGCATCGAGCGCGGCGTCGACGACCTCGTGCAGCTTCTCTCCGGCGACGCCGAGGATTTCAAGCGCCGCGCGGCAGAGCAGAGCGGCCGTCCGGCCGGGAGGCGAAGGACTGGGCTCGTTTACGGTCGTTCTCATCATCCTCGGCATCTGGCTCCTGCTCTTTCTACGGCGGCGAGGTCGCGGCAGCAGCAGTTGCAGCAGCAGCGCGGGCGCAGGCGATCCGGCTGGCGCGTGGGGCGATCCCGGCGGGAGGCGGCTGGTCGTCCGGGGGAAGATCCTCGGGCTGGCCCTCCGGCGGCGGTGGCTTCGGCGGCGGCTTCTCCGGCGGCGGCGGATCGTTCGGCGGCGGCGGCGCCTCGGGGAGTTGGTGATGCCATCGCGTCCGCTCGACCCGTCGCGAACGCGCGCGCATCAGCGAGGCGATCCGCGCCGCCGAGGCCGGGAACGTCGGGCGAGATCTATGTCGTCATTGCCGGCACGGCCGACGATTTCCGCTGGGTTCCCATTCTCTGGGCCGCCATCATCGCGCTCATGTCTGCCATGGCCGCTGCATTTGCTGACGCATTGGTCCGCCGGCATGATCCTCTTGATTCAAACGCTGACCTTCGTGCTGACGGCTGCGGTCGCGTCTCATCCGGCTCTGCGTCACCGCCTCGTTCCCCCGAGCATCGCCGGCGAGGCGGCGCGCCGGGCGGCGCAGGCGCTGTTCCTGGCGCACGGCCTGCATCTCACCGAATCGAGGACCGGGCTCCTGATCTATGTCGCCTTGGTCGACCGGCGGGTCGAGATCGTCACCGATGCCGGCATCAACGGCAAGGTCGAGCAATCGGTCTGGGATGAGCTGGCGCAGGAGATCGCCGGCGGCGGCCCGCCGCGGTGAGCTTGCCGAGGGCTGGTCGGAGCGGTGCGCCGGGTCGGCACGCTCCTCGCCCAGCACTGTCCGCGCACGCCGGACGACCGCAACGAGTTGCCGGACCGGGTGGTGGTGATCTGACCGCACGAAGGCACTCCCGAGCGTCTTGGCACGGTGGGGAAGGGAGCTCGAGTGCGCAGGGCGCGTTCGAGTCCGCAATTTCAAGGGAACCAGTGAAAGCGCCAAAGCGCGTCCATCATTGCGGCGGCCGAGATCAGCGCACTTACCATGGCCACCGGAGCGCTGGCGCGGCCGAGACCGCGGTTGAGCAGCGCAGCTGACGACAAGGGCGAGCAGAGGCAAATGACGATGAAGTAACGGCCCTGCAGCCCGTAGATGCGTTCCGCGGTGCTGGGCGTCAGCGTTATGAAGAAGGTGGCGAAAACAGCGACACAGTAGCACAACGCGGTGAATGCCGCGATCAGTGCGATTCTCCACCGGGTGGGCCGGTCGAATGTCAGTCTGCCGAAAAACGTCAGTGCCAGCAGCAGCGAAATGATGGGATAGACCCAATCGCGCATCGGCACATCGAGCCAGCCGAACACCCCGATCAGCTGCCGCCACAGCTCTCCCGAATAATCCAGGCTGGTGACCACAGCAGAGATGAATTGACAGGGGTGCTGGAGCAAGAACATGAGCTTCCACGAGGAGCTGAATTCTTCAGGCGGCAATCCGCTGCCCTCGCTGACCCGCCAGGCACCGACATCGGCTGATACGGCGACGATCCACAGCAGCGACAGCAGCAGACCTGGAATGGCGATCAGCAGCGCCGTGATCCATTGAGCTTTTCCCTCGTTGCGAGAGAGCCGCATTGCCTCCAGGAGGGTGAACGCGAGCTGAGGCGGCTTGGTCAAGCTGCAGAGCGTGATCCAGAGGCCCCGATGCCATGCACTCGCGCCGGGCCTGTCGATTGCTCTCAGGCACAACGCGATCACCATGAGGGTCGAGCTCAGCACCGCGCCATCGGCACTGATGACCGCGCGCTGATAGAGCGCGGTCGGCAACATGGCGGTGCAGAAGAACATCCACTTCAAGGAAGGCGTCAGCGCAATCGCGTATGCCGTGATCGCCGCCGCCGCGAGCAGTCCGGAAATCCTCATGAGATAAAGCATTGCCAGGAACTGGAGATCGAACGTTCCGGCGATCACCGCAGCAGCGATATACGGGAGATACGGTACCGGCGAATAGCCTTCCGAGCCCTCGTAGGGAACGAACACAAGCGCAGATCCTTGCGCAGCGGTTGGATCCGCGTCGAAATAGCTTCGGAAGATATCGATGTAGGTGCGGTCCCCGGATGGAGGCGTCTCGCGCGCCTCGTTGAAGAAGCTGAGCTGCCTGTGGAATTCTTGCGGCAGAAATAGTCCACGGCGCCCGCGCGCGTCGGTGGTGCTCGGAACGAGATCACCCCGGGCAAGGCCGAGCGCGCGAAAAAAGTGGGCCGTCTCATCGGGGCCGCGCAGTGGAGGATTGACCGCGACGGTGAGAATACCGATCACGATGGAGCTGACGAGAAAGAGGACTTCCGGCCGCAGGACAAGCATCCGGATCGGCGTCACGGGAAATTTTCGCATAAGCGACGGAGGCGATGATTGTTGCGGGGGCCGGGTGGGTTTCCACACACCGGTCCCATAGCATGGCGTTTGCGGATGCTGCATGCCTGCGCATCCTTCCGATGGGCATCGAGGCGCCGGGCGACGGGAAATATGTGGTGCCGTTGCAACACACCGGGGATTTTTCAGCCTCCGCCACATTGCGGAGCTAATCCCTTGGTCGGATGCATCGGGACTTTTAACGAATTGGGGGGACGCGTCATGACCATCGGTAGCTTGACACCGGTCCGGCAAGCAACGGGCGTGCGAGAAGGCGTTACGACCAGCGATGTCCGGACTCTCATTGCAAACTACCTGGGCGTCGCCGTCGAACGTGTTACGGATCAAGCGCATTTCGTTTATGACCTGGGGGCCGACTGGCTTGATCGTCTGGAATTGATGATCGTGATCGAAGATCGATTCGCCGACGTGGAAATCACGGATGACGATGTCGACCGGATAGATGTCGTCGGCGACCTCATCCGCCACATCGAAAGCAAGCGCAGTGAGCGGCGACGACGCCCCTCGTTTGAGGCGCCGCTCCAGTAATTCGGTGATCTACTCCGTCGGCCTCGGACAGGCGCTCAGCGAAACGGCCGGCGAGCAGAGCCTGTTCATGGCCGAGCTGCTCAAGGAGCTGCGCTCGCCCGGAATCACCGCCGAGGAAGTCTTTACCCGCACGCGCATCGGTGTCTCCCGCGCCTCCGACGCGGAACAGGTCCCGTGGGTCGCCTCTTCGCTGGTCGAGAGCTTTTACTACGTGCCGTCCGCCCCAACCGCCGAGCGCCGAGGCGCCCGCTGATCCGTGAGAAGCGTGCAGCCGTTCCGGCTGCGCGCGAAGGGCCGGCAATAGAGAACCGGCCGGGAGCCCAGCTCAAAGCTTTGGAAGGACCTGTTCGCCGAATAGTTCCACGGTTTTCACGGGGTCGGCGGCCAAGCTCACCGTGAGCATCAGACGCTTTGCCCCGGCGTCCTTTGCTGCCAGCGCCTGGGCAAGGCAATCGGCCGGCGTTCCGCAGATCGAAAGACGCCGAGACAGATAGTCGAATAATCCAAGCTCGCGCACCAGTCTGATATCGGCGTCGCCAGGCCGCGTGCTGTAACGTTTCCGCAATTCCAGCAATGGTTCACGAAGCCGCTCCGGTACACCGCGCGATTCCAAATTCTTGTCCCCGATCACGTAGCCGGCAAGGAAGGCCAGCATGGCGCCGACCTTGTCACGCGCAAGGTCACCGTCCTGGTTGCAGTCGAGCGCGGCGATTTGCCAAATCTCCACCTCGTCGGGGGAGCGGCCGCCAGCCGTGACAGCTTGCGCGATCCGTCCTTCCGAATCCCGGATGTTGTCGGCGCCCAATCCGAAATTGGCGAAGACGCCGTCGGCATTCCGTCCCGCCGCCTCCAATGTCCTCGGATGTGATGCCGCGAGGAACACCGGGGCGGCGCGCTTCACCCAGGGGATTTGCGCCTCGGCCCCACCGAGGTTTGCCGGCTGTCCGCGGAGCAATTGCTTGATGTACCGCACTCCCTGGCCGAGCTCCCTGGCAGTGGATTTGGCCAATCCCAGATTGCGGGTGCCGCTATGGCCGGCACCGATACCAAGTATGGCACGGCCATTTGTGACGTGATCCAGCGAAGCGATAGCGGCGGCGCTCACCGAGGGATGCCGCGTGATGAGATTGGTCACCGAAATCGCGACCCGCGGCGTTCGCGTTGCGCACCCCGCCAGCGAGGCCGCGACCCATGGGTCCATCGCATTTCCCGGCGTGTCGGCAATACCGATCATGGCATACCTGTAACGCTCGGCGCGCTCCGCCAATTGCTCGACGAGTTGTAATGTGTAAGGCCAGAAGAAAAAACCGACCTGCATTTGCGTCACCCGGTCTTCATATCGACATCGTCCGCGGCGGCCAGCGCCTCAGGATCATGCTTTCGATGACGAGGAATATGTCGTTGACGACGAATCCGAACAACCCCACGAGCACCAGCAGCGCGTAGACTTCGCTCGATTGGAAATTGCGCTGGGAACGGATCATCAGCGCTCCGATGCCGGGCAGCGAAGTCAGCATCTCGACCAGCAGCGTCACGACGATCGCGAGCGGGATAGCCACGCGGATGCCGAGCAGGAGCGCCGGAACGATAGCCGGCATCGCGATACGTCGGACTGTCTCCCAGGCCGTCAGGCGAAAGGAGCGCGCAACTTCGAGCAGGACCGGGTCGATCTGCTGGACTGCCGAAGACGTATTCAGAAGGATCGGCCAAAGCGCTGCCAGCACGACGACGGCGAGCTTCATCGGTTCATTGTAGCCGATCAATAAGCCTGCCACTGGTACGATCGCCGGGGGTGGAATCGCACGCATGAATTCGAGCATCGGCCCGAGGGCGCGCCCGATGCGAGGAGCAGAGCCGATGAGAACGCCTATCGCGGTGCCGATCACGACCGCGAGAGCGATGCCTTCGAGGAATGTCCACGCCGTCGAAATGAATGCCGCCATCAGGTCCTGGCGTGACGCCAAACGCGCTGCGGCCTTCCACCATTCACTCGGAGCCGGAAAATATGGCGAGGGCCCGGCTTGCAAGACCTGCCAGACGGCCAGCAGCAACAGCAGCGGAAGCAATCCGCGTGCGGGCGGCAAGCCGGCCAACAACGGACGCAGATGCTTGCGAAGACTGCCCATCAGTCGGTCTCTCGCAGGAGCCCTGCCGCGGCCGGAAAGAACATCGCTACAACGCGCAACAACACGGTATTCAGCACGATCCCGAGCAGACCGATCACCATAACATTCGCAAACATGAGATTTGGCTGCAATGCCTGCTGGTCGCGCACCACCGCATAGCCGAGGCCAGCGGGATTACCGACCATCTCCGCCACGATCGCGAGCACGAGCGCCAGCGTCAGACTGATGCGCAGGCCGACGAGGATTGCGGGTAGCGCGGCCGGAAGCAGGATTCGTCCGATTATTGCCGGACGTGACAGCCGGAACGTCGCTCCGACCTCGAAAAGACGCGCATGCACACCCATGACACCGCCCATGGTGTTGATGAGAACCGGCCAAAGGGCCGGCAAAACGATCACGACGAGCTCGGTTCGCAGCGAGAACCCGAACAACAGGAGAGCAACGGGCACGAACGCGATCCCCGGCATAGGGCGCAGCACCTCGACCGTCGCCATCGAATAGCGTCGAAATATCGTCGACGTCCCCATCAACAGACCAAGCGACATTCCCAGGATCACGGCGATCGCCCATCCGAGCAGCACGGCTTGCAATGTATGCAAGGTATCGACGGCAAGCTGACCGCTCGAAACGAGCGTGGCCAATCCCATTGCGATTGCCGAGGGCGCCGGCAGGTATTCGTACTGCGCAATGCCGCTGCGGATGGCCACTTCCCACAATACGAGGCAAGCGGCACCGGTCAGCAGCCCCGGCACGTTGAGGGCAGAGCGCCGTGCCCGCAGATCACGCATCGCCTTGCGTCCCGATCGCCTGATGCACGGCATAGCGGAATTGCAGGAATGCAGGCATCTGCCTTGTGGTGATTTGATTGCGCGGCTTCGCGAGGTCGACGTCGAACGTCCGATCGATATGGCCGGGCGAGCCGGTGATGACGGCAATGCGATCGCCGAGATAGACCGCCTCTTCTATGTCGTGCGTCACGAAAACAATGCTCGTGCCGGTGCGGTCGCGCACGCGATGCAGCTCATCCTGCAACGAGGCTTTCGTCATCGCATCGAGCGCGGCAAAAGGCTCATCCATGAGCAGGACCGACGGCCGCACAGCCAGCGCGCGCGCGATTTGAACGCGTTGCTGCATTCCGCCCGAAAGCTGCCATGGGAAGTCGTCCGCATTCTTTTCGAGCCCTACGAGCCGCAGCGTCTCCTGGACTCGGTGCTCGATCTCTTTGCCGTCGAAACGGCCGTCGAGGCCGAATGCCACGTTGCGTGCAACGGTCCGCCATTGCAGCAATGCGTGTGAATAATCCTGGAACACGATGACCACCTCTTCGGGCGGCCTTTCCAGAGCGCGGCCATTTATGCATACAGATCCGGCGCTGAACGGGATCAGGCCGCCGAGCACCCGGATGAGCGTCGTCTTGCCGGTCCCTGAAGCGCCTACGATGGTGAATATTTCACCACGCCGAACGTCGAAGGAAATCCCTTCCAGGATTTTTCGGTCGCCGAGCTGGTGCGGCAGCGTCACGGATACCGATCTGCACGAGAACAGCAGACCGTTCGGCGTTGTCTCATTGGTGCCGGCTGCCACGCGCTCAGCCGTCGAGGTCACGGCACCGACACGACGAGCTTGTTCTTGTCGAGAGGTTGGGACAACTGTCCGAGCTCGATGAGGACATCGACCCAGACGCCGAGTTCTTCCGGCTTGATCGTGAAGCGGTAGGTCGGATACGGGACTTTTTGCACGATGGCGTCCGGCAAGCGGGAATACTTGGCCAGAACCGACCTGCCTTCGGCCGGATGTTCATCCATGTATTTCTTGGCATCAGTCAGGGCATCGATCCATGCCTTGATGGTGGTACGATTAGCCCGCGCCCAAGTGCCGTCGGAAATCCAGAATGGAAAGAGGACTTCGTCGCCCACGGCAAGCATCGGATCGCCGAGTGAAACGTTTCCGGCCGCCAGAATTGCCGTCGTGAACGGCACCAGCGCCTCCACCGCATCGACGCTGCCGGCCTTGAGTTGATCGCCCATGTTCGGGAATGGAACCTCCACACCGCGAATGGAGTTCGGATCGACGCCGTTTCTTTTGAGCCAATACAGCGTCGCGCTATGCATGACCGCGCCGAGCGTCGGGGCTGCCACCACTTTGCCCTTGAGGTCCGCCGCGCTCCTGATGTTGGAGTCCTTGCGGACAATCAACTGCATCGTGGGGTTGTCCTTCGTCTCGATCGCTTCCCCCGCGGTCGCGACCACATCGAGGCCGCCGGCGACTGCCTTGAGCAGGTCAGGTGCGGTCGAGGCGGCGAACTCGAATTGCCGGCCTACTGTTCCCGGTAGCAGGGAGAGGTTCTGCACGGGCGTCAACGTGACGTCGAGGCCGTGCTTCTCGAAGATTCCCTTGTCCTTGGCCACCCATGCCGGCAGCCACGTCGCAACAGGTACATATGCGGCGCGAATTGGTGTCAGTTTCTGTTGCGCGACTGCGCCGGCTTGCAGGGCGAGGGTGAGCGCCACCGCAGGAGCCAGTGACGCAGTCCATTTCGTCAAAAGGGGAATCGACCGCACAATTTTCCTCCGATGAGTGGCATCCTGCCGACTGGATAGTAACTGTTGTCGGCCGCTAAAGCTCGCTTTCTCCTGTGCTAACTCACCGACCCGACTGGAGGTTTCGATATGGGGGCGGCTGAGCCAAAAGGTCGCGATTAGCCGAGCGCGTGGCTGCGCGCGCCGGGGTCGTGGAGGCTCCAAGACTTACCTGGCCTGGAAACCGGGCGGCGCGACCAGGGTGGTCCACTTCCCGCTCTTGACCTGCAGCAGGAACAGCTCCTTCTCGGCTTCGCGCGGCTTGGACGGATGCTCTTCCGCGTTGATCTTGATCGGACCGATCATTCCCTCGAATGTACGAACCTTCGCCAGAGAGTCGCGCAGCTTGCGGCGGTCTTCCGCCAGCGCCGGCTCGGTATTCTGAATGTCGGATTTCTCGATCAGCTCCTTGACCAGATAGAGAATCTCGTAAGCCGTGTGACTGCGGTCGAGATTGCTTTCCGCTTTGTCGAGATCCCACGCCTTTTTCTCGAGCTCGATCGCTTTGGGGGTGACCGGTGCGAAGTTGGTCGGCACCACCATGCCCTCGGCGAGATCGGGACAGCCCACGATCACCGTTCCGCCGGCGAGGCTGCTGATCGCAATGATGATCTTGGGGTTCACGCCCTGTCTCTGCAGCTCCTTGAATGAGGCACAGGTCGTCGGCTCATGCGTGAGCGTGACGTAGATGTCGGCGCTCGCCTTTGCGAGCTTGGCAACCTGCGTGCTGTAATCGGTTGCCTGCCATCCCCACTCCACGACCTCGACGATCTGGTGATGACCGCTCTTCTCGAATGCGGGCTTGATGATGAGCTTCCAGGTCGATGACGAATGCGCGAAGTCGGGTTCCCAAGCGACCGCAACGGACTTGAGCTCGGGACGCTTCTCCTTCAGATAACGCACGATCAGGTCGTACATCGCCGGCTCGTCCACCGTGTTGCGGAAAACCCAGGGCGAGATCTTCGCCAGCCCGAACTTGCTGGCTGTGTCGGTGAAGAACATGAACTGACGTCCGGCGTCGCTCGGATCGAGCCGCTTCTGGAGCGTGTTGAACATCGGCTCGGCAGTGCCCGAGCAGGTGGGCCCCATGGTGAAGAGCACCTTGTCGACCTCGGCGAGACGCCGCAGGAGCGCCATGCCTTCTTCCGCCTTGCACGCCTCGTCGTAGGCGTAGAGCTCCATCTTCACCTGCTTGCCGCCGATCCGCACCCCTCCGGCCGCATTGATCTCGTCGATCGCGAGTCTGCTCAGGTTGAGTGCGCCCTTGCCAGTCAGGGCAACGCCTCCCGTCAATGCCCACATGCCACCGACCCGCAGCGTTCCTTCCGGCTGGAACGCACGCGCGGAGTGGGTGGGAAGGAAACTCGCAATCGGCAGGGATAAAGCGGCTAGCAGGGGAAGAGAGATCTTCATGATGCGTTTTCTCGTCCTTGCATGGTGCTTTCTCGAGTTGCGTAAAGACTACCGGTAAGTTCTGTGGGTCGAGCTTGCATGATTCGTGATGCATAGCAGTCGAATGCTGTCGCGCCCTGCCGACTCGCCCTTGCTTGACATCATATCATGCCAAGGCGTTTCATATGATACAAATCATCCTTTCCGGCCGGTCGCATGAACGCACTGCTGCACCGCCCTCCTGCATTCGCCCTCCTGGCCAGCCTGTTCATGCTGGCGATCGGATCCGCGGCAGGCGGCGTGCTGGTGCTCTTCCAGGATGCGGTCTATGCAGCAGCACGACGTGAGATCGTCAAGCGGCCGGAGGTGCACGGCTTTGCCGGTGCCGAGGTTATTGATGAGGCACGGATTGCGGAGGTTGCGGATCAATCCAACACCGCGCTTCGTCTGCTGCACACCCACGCGCTCGGTATCGGCATCTTGATCTTCATTGCTGCGCTGGCGATCGCTAATTTGCCGGTAGGCTCCGGACTCCAATTCGTGCTGTGCGTTCTGGTCTCGCTCGGCTCCCTCTATCCCTTCGGATGGCTGATGCTGGCGTGGCTCATTCCTTATTGGGGCGTCGATGCGCTGCGTCCTCCGATCGAGTGGGTATTCTTCGCTCCGTTCGGAGGCGCTCTCGTCGTCGGCCTTTTGGGTGCTTTCGGTGTCTCTCTGGTTGCGTTGTTGCATCGTGCGCTCACGCAAGAGAATGGGAGCTGAAGGTGGCGGTCATACCCAGCACAGTGCGGGAGCGCGTCTCACGGTCAAGCGCAGGCGGCTGGACCGCTAACGAACGTTTTCTGATGCGGGGTCGCGTCTATCTTGCGGGTGTCACGATTTTTTTTGTGGCCTTGGCGTCCGTGCTGACATGGCAGATCGCCGCTCTGGTCGATCGCATCGCGCCGCGGGGACTCGAACAGGTGATCTGTAGTCCGAGTTCGCTCCACACCAGGATCGAACCGCCCGAAACGCAGCTCACGCGCGATTTCGCCGCCGTGAGGGTACTGCTCAAGGATCCCCGCGACCATTTCGCCCAGATTAGCCGCCTCTATGAAGGCGTCGTCCACGTTCCCGAGAGCCGTGGCCGCAGGGTATGGCTGGCCAAGCGGTCCGAGCATGCTGCGGTGTTCAAGTCGGTTCACCAGCGCCAATCCCGGTCGGGAAGCCTGCAGCGGGAAGCGCGCCGGATCGATGCCGAGCGCGGTACTGCGCTGGTCGCCCGAATCGAGGCAGGGCTCGCCGCCGACGATCGCAATGCCCTGGAAGCAGGATTTCGCGAAATGTTCGCCGTTTTGCTGGATGATCTGCTGGTTTCAATAGAGGAACGGTTGGACGAAGGCATCGTGGTAGGGAGGGCCTTTGCGCATGCCCGACGTTATTACAGCCTTGGACTCGAAGGTTACCTGGCTGTGCAGGCGCCGGCCGCCTCGCGAAGCGCGGACACGGCGCTCGACGCCATGGGCCGCGCGCTCGAGAGCCTCGAGATAGGAGGTTCGTCGGCGCGCGCGTGGTTCGGTCGCGAGCGCCGGATTTTTGTGCGGACGGTGTATGAAGCAGTGGGTGATGCCTCGCGAGCTCTCTAGCGGTGTCCCACGTTAGTCCATTGGAGGGCGCTGGGCACAATGGCGCGATGTCACCTGCCTCATGGCCTGCCCATTGGCCTCGCAGATGCTGGTCCTGCCTGCAGGTCATGGGCTCGGCTAGGGCCGGTGCTCGCCGCCCATCTCGCCGAACCGAGCTTCCAGGCGCTGGTCGCCGGACCCTCGTCGTCAAGGCGCCCTAGAACCAGTGCCCTCGACCGAACCAGCCTCCACCGAGAACGAGCACGAAAAGGATGATGATGATCAGGAGGATTGTATTGAAGGACCAACGTCCGCGGGCGTACCAGCCGCCGCCGATGATGACCACGAACAGGATGATGACGATTAGGAGCAAGGTATTGTCCATTCTCGCCTCCGTTCTTGCGATGACTATTCCAGCTCGGCTTGGACCCCTCGGCTGCCTTGGTGGCGACCTTATCCGATGTCGCGCATCAGTTCGATCTGCCGTCAGGAACCATCTGATTTCACCATCTTCCGTGGAACCGTCCCTGCAACGATAAGGGCGCCAGCGATCGAGACAGCCGCTGCGATCGTGAAGCCGATCTGGTATCCGGACCCGAATGCTGCGACACCGGAGGCCAGCGCGACGCCTGCGAGTTGAGCAATTCGGCTGGCTGCATTGTTGATGCCGGACGCGAGCCCCTCATCGCTCTCGCTCACGCTCGACATGATGGATGCGGTCAGGGGCGCCACGAGAACGGCGAACGAGATCCCGAGCAGAGCCATCGGCGCGATCACGCCGGACGGCAAGGCACTTTGCTGGCCTAGAGCCATCCACCCGTAGGCGAGCGCCGCGCCTACGGGGCCTGCGATGAGCATGACCCTGGCCCCGATGGCGTCGGCGACGGCGCCGAAGTAGCGCGACAGCAGGCCGACGCCGAGCGTGAAGGGCACGAACGCGAGCCCGGCATCGGTCGCCGACAAGCCCCGGCGGTCGACGAGGTCGAAGGGCAGCACGAAGAACATGATGGAAAGCCCGGCGTAGACCATCAATGTCGCGAGGTTCAGGCCGACAAAGGCGCGGTTCGCAGCCAGGCGAGGCGGCGTCATCGGATGCTCGCTGACGCGCTCCCACCACGCGTAGACCAAGAGGCCGACGATGCCGAGCGCGGCGGCGATCGCGATGGTCGCGCCGGACCTCGATGAAGCTGCTGCTGTCACAGCCGGAAATTCGCCGGGGCCGATCTGGCTCAACGCCCAGGCCAGCCCGCCGAGGGCCGCGGCGAGCATGGCGGCACCCGTCACGTCGAACTGGCGCGGCTCATGCTGATCCTCAGGTGCGACAGCCAGCAGAATGCCGACCGCGACCAGCGCCAACGGTGGATTGATCCAAAATACCGACTGCCAGCCGAACGTCTCGGTCAGCCAGCCACCGAGCACGGGGCCACCGACAGTCGTCAGAGCCGATGCCGCCGCCCATACACCGATCGCCCGGTTGCGCTCCTCTCGGGGATAGGTTGCGCCGATGAGCGCGAGGCTTGCCGGCGTGAGAATCGCCGCAGCAATCCCTTGCGTAACACGGGCGGCAATCAGCGAGCCTGCAGACGGTGAGAGCGCGCAAGCAACGGATGCCACGCCGAACAGGAGGCTGCCAATCGCAAGCATGCGGGCCTTGCCGTAGACATCGGCGAGCGCGCCGCCGATCAGGGTCAGCGACGCGAGGGCGAGCACGTAGGCGTTGAGCACCCACTGAACGGACGCAAGGTCGGTGGCGAAATCTTCGCGCATCTGGGGCAGCGCCACCGTCAGTGCGGAACCATCGATGAACGCCATCGAGGATGCGACATACGCAGGCGGCAAGCACCGCCCGGCGGCGCCCGGGCAACATCTCGCGGCCAAGCGCCCGCGGACACGGCTCGGCCGTTATGATTCCGCGAGCTGCACGGCTCGACGAACGGCTGCGCCATTGCATTCTCAGGGCCGTCACGGTCGCAACGTCGCACGGTCCGGCAACCTCCAGCCCCTTGTCCCTCCAGGAGGCTGCCTAAGACCGCTCCTTACCCGCGTGATCACGGTGGCGGTGGAATATGAGTTTGTTTGGACATCAAAGCGGCAGACGGGAGAAATGTAGCTGGGCATCAAGGATGTGAATGCCACTTTCACACGAATGCGGGCTTCGGAGGTAGCGCAGTGCGGTTGCGTTGCGAGTTGGTTCGCAACATCTTCCGTACTGGCCAAGGCAGCAATCCGTCCGTGGCCGCACACCATCGAGGGGCGCGATGAAGCGCCTGCTGTTCGTCGCTTCGGTCACTTCCTGGATGCTATCGCTGCAAACCGGCGATGCTTACGCTATTGATCCGTATGACGGGGAGTGGAGTGGCTCTGCGACAGCAACGACTGGTCAATGCAAGCCAGCCCGCGTGACGCTGACAATCGCTGGAAGAGTTGTGACGGGCAGTGCGACGTTCGACGGCCGTGCGTACAACGTACACGGGACCGTCCGGGAAGACGGCGCGTTCGGAGCAACCATCGGCTTCCAGCATCTCACGGGGCAATTTTCCGAAAACATGTTCGAAGGGACCTTCAACGGTTTCGGATGCGCATGGAAAATGATGCTCAGGACCAACAAGCCGCGATGACTTCCTAAGTAAACAGTCGCAAAGAATGATCGGAATTGGGATCTGCAAGACTTGCTCGATGGCCTGCGTCTGGGCACTTGTAATCGAACAAGTCAGGGCAGACGGTGCTTCACGGCAGCATGGCATCGATGGCGGCCCACGTTTTGTCGGACAGGGCATCGAGATCATCCCTGGTCAAGATGAGGGCGGTCCGGTTCTTGGCGGCATCATTTACCTTGGCTGCAAGGTCCTGCGACAAGCTGGTCCACAGGTTGGCGCCGTTGATGCGCGTGATCGCCAAGCCCACCATCCAGGATGGGATCGTGTAAGGCAGTGCAATGCGATAGGTTCTTGCCATTCTTTATCTCCTCGGCAGGCGCCCCTGCTCATGGCTGTCCTGATCCAAATGTGCTCGAGGAAAAGCAACCTGGTCGAAACGGGGTGATCACACGAGGAATTCCTTACCACTCCGAGTGAGCCCGTCCAAATGCGTCTTGCGCGATAAAAAGAACACCACGATGATGCGTTGGTGCTTCAAAAACGATCGGAGCGAGGGAGGAAGACATGAAGAAAGCGCTTATGTGCGCTGCCTCGGCGCTCGTGCTTGTGTGGCCTTCTTTGGCCCATGCGCAGCAGCCGGACCGCGGGCAATCTCGAGAAGCTGTCCGAGTTCAAGACCACCGGCACGCCGATGGACATCCCGCAGATTCCGCAGACCGGAGCGAAGGCGGAGGCGATCAAGAAAAATCTTGCCAGGATCAAGCTGCCGCGCGGGTTCAAGATCGGCCTCTATGCCATCGTGCCGGATGCCCGCCATATCGCCGTCGGGCCGCAAGGCGTCGTGACGTTCGTCGGCACGCGCAAGAGCAAGGTGTGGGCCGTCACCGACCGCGACAAGGACCGCGTGGCCGACGAGGTCAAGGAGTTCGCGCCGTCGATCAGCTTTGCCATCCCCAACGGGGTGTGCTTCTCCAGGGATGGTTTTCTCTTCATCGTCGAGCAGAACCGCGTGCTCGCTGTTCCCCGCCGCCGAGTTCTTCTACGAAGGCCCGGACGTCGCTGCCTTCGTGGTCGTGAAGCAGGGCGAGCTGATCCCGCCGGAGGAGGAATCCTATAACCACACCGCGCGGGTGTGCCGCATCGGGCCGGACGACAAGCTCTACATCACGCTCGGACAGCCCTTCAACGTGTTCGCGCCGGAGAAGATGGACCTCTACAAGCAGGCCGGCATCGGCGGCATCATCCGCATGACCCGGGACGGCAAGGACCGCGAGGTCTTCGCCTGGGGCGTGCGCAACTCGGTGGGCATGGACTTCAATCCGAAGGATCGGGTGCTTTGGTTCACCGACAACCAGGTCGACGGCATGGGCGACGACCAGCCGCCCGGCGAGCTCAATCGCGCCGACAAGCCGGGCATGAATTTCGGCTTTCCCTATTTCGGCGGCGGCAAGACGCGCACCAATGAATACAAGGACCAGACGCCGCCGGCCGATGTGACCTTTCCCGCAGGTCGAGATGGACGCCCACGCCGCCGACCTCGGCATGGCGTTCTATACCGGCCGCATGTTCCCGCAGAAATACCGCGGCGGCATCTTCTCGGCCCAGCACGGCTCGTGGAACCGCACCACGCCGGTCGGCGCGCGCGTGATGTTCACGAGTCTCAAGCCGGACGGCACGGCCGACAAGACCGAAGTGTTCGCCGAAGGCTGGCTCACCGAGAACGGAGAATATCTCGGCCGCCCGGTTGATGTCGCCCAGCTCCCGGACGGATCGATCCTGGTCTCCGACGATTTCGCCGGTGCCGTCTACCGCATCTGGTACGAGGGCCGGTGATCTCGACAATCCGGGCCGCGCCGCCACTGGGCGTGCCCCTGGGCTGCGAGCCGCTCACCCGATCCATCTCCCCAAAGGGGAGAGATGAACGCGCCGAATGCGCGGCGGCTTTGTGCATCGATTGCAGCGGAACACGCTCTGGCGGTCGCCCTTGCGGTCCTGCCGCTCATTGCGAGCGTGCCGGCCGGGGCAGGCGATGTGGCCGCCGGCCGCCGCAAGGCCCTTGCGTGCCAGACCTGCCACGGGCTGGATGGACTTTCGAAGCTGCCGGAAGCCCCTCATCTCGCCGGTCAGCCTGAGCGGTATCTCGTCAAATCACTCGACGAATATCGCAAGGGCGAGCGCAAGGACGAAATGATGACGCTCGTCGCAAAAAATCTCAGCGATGAGGATATCGCCGATCTCGCAGCGTACTATAGCGCGATCGAGATCACCGCGACGCCTCCGAGGTAAGTTGTCCAAGCACCAACGCCGATGTTGGCCTTTCATCTATCCGGCCCGAATTCAAGGACGGGTCTTGCGGGAAGCCGTAGCAAGGGAGAACCACGATGCCTGATCGCCGCCGTATACTTGAAGGCGGTCTCGCCGCCCTCGGTTCGCTGTCGATCGCCTCACCGGTCGGCGCGCTGGCGCAAAGCAAGCCTCGCCTGAAGGTTCGCTACAACGAGGTTGTGCGATCGTTCTTTTTCGGACCGGCCTATGTGGCCATTGCGAAGGGCTACTTCGACGAGGTCGGTATCGACGTGACGATTTCGACGGCGCAGGGCGGCGACAGGTCGGTGGCGGCGCTTCTCGGCAACATCGCCGACATTGCGCTGATCGGACCGGAGACGGCGATCTACGTACACAACAGCGACTCGCCGACGAAGCTGCGCATCTTCTGCGGGCTCACCGCCACCGACGGCTACATGCTGTTCGGTCGCGAAAAAATCGACAAATTCGACTGGAGCATGCTGAAGGGTAAAGAGATCCTCGGTTTCCGCCCTGGCAGCACGCCGCTCCTGTTTCTCGAGGCCGCGTTGCGCCGGAACGGAATCGATCCCCAGAAAGACGTGAAGCTCGTGAACAATGTTGCCATCCCGGCACGATTGGGCTCGTGGCTGGCAGGCCAGAACCAATTCGCCATCTTCCAAGAGCCGGAAGCCACGCAGGTCGAAATGGACGGGAAGGCGCACTTCCTCGTGTCGATCGGCGAAACCGTCGGCTTCGCCGACTACACCTCTTTCATTGCGACCGACAAATACATTCGCGAGAACGCCGAGGTCGTTCAGAGCTGGACCAACGCGATCTACAAGGCGCTCAGGTGGTCGGCGTCCGCGCCGAGCGCGGAGTTCGCCAAGACGGTCGAGCAGTTCTTTCCGGGTGTTGCTTCGCAGGTGCTCAGCGCCGGCGCGGACCGATACCGCAGGATGAAAATCTGGAAGACGGGCCCGATGGTCGAGCCGCAGGCGATCGAGAAGTTCCAGGATATCCTCGTGCAGGGCGACGTTCTGGAACCCGGAAAGCGCGTGAGGTATCAGGACTTGGTCGCCACCGAGTTCGCCAACAAGGCGAGGTAGAGATACTGGATTCGAACCAGCGACCTTCAGCTTGGAAGGCTGTTGCTCTATCCCCTGAGCTACGGGGCCGCGACCGGCAAGCTTGTAGCCCAAGATGCGGTTCGGCCGCCAGCGGAGCCAGCAGGCGCTCAGCCGCACTCCGTGGCGCCACGCGCTGGAACCTTGGACTTTGGGAGGGCGAGCAGCCGTTGTGAGCAGCTGGGGATAGTCGTGCGTGGTCACATGCACCCCGCAGTCGAATCATGTCTAGCTGGTGAGGATGTCACACGCTGCTGCGGGCGGGTGGAAGGCCAAGGACTTGGCTCGCACCGGCCGCTTGGAGGTTGCACATGATAAACCGCGCCACCCTCATCCGCCTGGCAAAAGTGATCGCAGGAGAGATGGACTCGGGTCGATTGAAGTCCGGCCACGCAACTTACCATCCGCTCGCTCGAAGAGACGCCAGAGCTTCTGCTCGAGCTCATCGAGCTGATAGCGAAAGAGGGTACCAAAAAACGGCCAAACGACAGGCTGATCGGGGCTTTCGCGTTCCTGCTCGCTCATGGGCTCGAGCTCGTGCGCTATGCAGTCGAGCGCGGCGATAAGGCTTCCATCGCGCTGGTCGCGCGCCTGCGCAATCATCTGCTGGAGAGTGGAAACTCGGGACACCTCGGCCCTCCGCTGCTGCTGGTGGTTCTGGAGCAGTTCGCGGATGCCAAGCTCGACATGGGCAACGAGCTGCGCGAGCTGATGCAGCGTCTCATCGAAGAGTATACCGATGCACGCCCCGGTTCGGGGCGCGGCGAAGGCGACGACCTGGGGCACCTAGCCCGCGAGCTGGGCTGCGACCCCTTCGTCATCCACCCCAGTCTGGACGAGAGCGCAGAGGCGATGCCCGAGGAGTTGCGCGCCCGCTTCGTCATGGTCGCCTTCGGCGAAAAAGAGCCTGCGGTTCGTGAGGCCGTATTGGGCTTTCTCCTCAATAGCTCGAGCCTGGTGCGCACGCGGGTGGCCGAGCTGATCGAGTTGGCCGCTCCACACGGCCTCGTCAGTCCCACGATGCTGAGGCGCATGATCACGATGCGTAACTGGTTGCCGGCGGCGGATCAGTCCTCCGTGGACAAGGCGATCAAAGCCTGCCGGAAGGAGGGCATCGCTTGTGAATCCTGGCCGCGGCCTGCGGCGAGCGAGGTGCTGGCTTCCGGCATCGATGGATCCGGCGCGCAGACGATTCTCGTTGTCGCGGGAGATGCCGGAAGGCCGGCACTTGCCGGGCTGCTGGTGAAGCACGGCATCGGCGTGCGCGACGCCTGGGTGCGTCGCGGCATGACGGCGGAAGACTTGGAAGAGGTTGTCGGGGATCTCGCCAGCGAGATCGACATCGGCCCGTCCAACATCGCGTACGCCGGGACCGTCATACGTCACTTTCTTGCCGCCAACATTCAGTCCGGCATCATGCCCCCGTTCGGCCTGCTGGATTTCGTGGAGCTTGCTGGTCTCTGCGATGCGAACCCCGCCGCAACGCCCGTCGACACCCTGGTCCTCAGCTTGTGCGATGCGATCGATCCGCCGCAGCTGTCCGAGGCCGCCGTGACCAGGACCCTGCGCGACAGTGTGCACTGGGGAGACGAGCACCCGACGCTCACGACATGGTTCGAGGACAACGTGGACGGAATAATCGGGACCAAGCGCGCTCCAAAGGCGAGGCAAATGGCCGCCCTGCTTGCCGGACCGCTGCAGTCGCGCCGTCGACGCTGGGCGGAGATTGCCGCGTGGACGGCCGTGTCCTTGCAGCATCGGCCGGGAGGCAGGGGTTGGGAGGGCTTTGCAATCGTGGCAAGGGAGTTGCTCGGACGCCGGCCGTTGGACGAGATCGGAATCATGAAGGCGGTCGCCGACGCGACATTGACGGCGAAGCGGATGCAGGGCTTGCTCGGCTCGCGGTTCGCGGCGTGATCCATCCACGTCTTTTATTTGGGAGATGAAGCGGCGATCACGCCTCAATCATGCCTTCGGTCACGACCACGGCGTCACCCCCGACGGTCGCCGATTGAAGCGTCCCGCCACCCATGACCATGCCCACCCTGATCTGGCTTGGCCGGCCCATCTCGCAGCCTTGTACGATGATGATCTCATGCTCGCCGTTCACAGGCTTGGCGAACTTGGCGATCACGCCGGCGAAGGCCGCCGCTGCCGAACCGGTCGCCGGGTCTTCCGGCACGCCCAGTTGCGGGGCAAACATGCGCGCGTGATAGTTGTGGCCGGCGTCCAGCGTCTCGCCGCAGAATGCATAGATCGGGTCGCCGACCGCGCCGAACCGCGCGGGATCGGGTCGGCAGCGGCGGATTGCCTCGAGGCCGCGCAGCGGCACGAATACAAAGGCATTGCCGGCCGACCAGCGTGTGGCGCGGAACGGCTCGAAGCCGATGTCGCCCGCGTTGAGGCCGAGCGCCGCGGCGATCGTGGCATTGTCGGGTGGCGACCCGGTCTCGCTCGGCAGAAGCGGGATATCGAACTCGGCCTGCCCGCGGAGGTCGTCGATCGCTTCGACCCGGCAGCGCACGGTGCCGATGCCCTCTTCGAGTGCGATCGCGCGCCCGGGTGGATTGCGGCCGCCATCGAGACGCCCCAGCAGGACTGCGGTGCCGACGGTCGGATGCCCGGCAAACGCCAACTCGCGCGCCGGCGTGAAGATGCGCAGCCGCGCGCGATTCGCCCGATCCGCAGGGGGCAGCACGAACACCGTTTCCGGGTGGCCAAACTCGCGCGCAATGGCCTGCATGGCGTCGCCCTCCAGCCCTTCCGGGTCGAGCACGACGGCAAGCGGATTCCCGGTAAAACGCCGGTTGGTGAACACATCGAGCGTGAAGAAGCGGCGGCGCATCGGTTTCAGCACTCTAGCGGCCGAAGAGGTAGTGGCAGCTCGGATCGGCCGGGTCACGCGCCATGACGCGATCGTAGAGGCCGCCCGCCTCGCTCACCAGCGCATCGACATCCTCCGGCAGCAAGAATCCTTTTCCGACGACGTCGGCCGCGGCCGCGCGAACTTTGCGTTCGTAAGCCGGACGGTTGGCATAGCGCGTTTTCAGCGACGGGCGCGGATCGCCGAGGGCCTGCCGTTCCAATTCGGTGCGCGGGAACGGCACGAACGAGCCTTCCCAGCGGCCGGTGGCCCAGGGGAAACCAACTGCATCGCTGCGCAGGTTGAAGCCGGTGCGGGTGCCGAGCGGCGCCAGCATTTCCGGCAGCGCGATTCCGCCCTGATCGAGACCGTCGGCATCCGGCTTGGGCACCAGCGCCTCGAACGGCTTGCCCATGATCGGCGGCACCTGGTCGGCAATACGATCGGTTTCGAACCGGCTGCCGAGGTCGAGGCGCGGCGGACGCAGATTGCTCTCGGGCAGCCGGAAGTCTGGAATCCGTGGAAAGGCTTCCTTGTAGGCGGCGGCCGTCACCAGGGTGCCGTCGGCGATACGGGGATAGGTGCTCGGCGGTGGCTCGACGCCGTCACGGACCCAGCGGTCGAGTGCGGCCAGCAGCGCGCGCATGACTCGATAATGATTGAGCGTATTCACGCAGTTCGCGAAGATCGCCCGCTCGCGCGGACCGCCGACATAATGCTGCGCGCCTGCTATGAGGTAGATGCGCGCCTCGGGCGCCGGCGGCAGATCGCGTTCGCCGGCCGGATCGGTGCCGATGA
The DNA here is from genome assembly GCA_963831225.1 of uncultured Alphaproteobacteria bacterium. Classification (GTDB taxonomy): domain Bacteria; phylum Pseudomonadota; class Alphaproteobacteria; order Rhizobiales; family Xanthobacteraceae; genus VAZQ01. The sequence continues at coordinate 33,025 of CAWHPT010000081.1, read as the reverse complement.
GCGAGGCGGCGCGGTTCCAATACTCCGACGAATTGTTCACGTAGAACAATTTGGGGACGACCCCCAGCGCGCGCGCTCGATCCAAGACCGAGCCTTCGGCGCCAGTAACGGGATCGCGCGCTGCGACGGTCGCAAAAGGAAAATAGTCAGTCGGGTAGATGTGGTCCTCGAGCACGCTGACATGCCGCGTCGGCATGGCGAAGCGATAATCGAACCCGCCCTTGCCGCCGCCCGCGACATGGATGAATGCTCCGTCGAAGGCCGGCCTGCCGTCCTCGTCGACATGCAGACCCCGCAGCAGCATGGTTTGGATCACGCGCCCTGACTGCGAGATGCCGAAGATCAGGCTCTTGTCCAGCGCAGGCGATCCCGCCAGCGGATTGTTCCGCAGGTAGGACATGAGATCGCGGATGCCGGCCAGTCCCAGCGCGACGATGATCGGATCGCGCGCCCTATAGGTGAGCTCGTAGATCCGCCCGGGCTTGAACCCGCCATCGAGCCTGATCTCGGTCGCAGCCGCGCCGCGGCTCGGCTGCACGAACGACCAGGCCGCGCGCGGGATCGGGTGGCGGTCGCCGTCGGGCCGGTTGCGCTCGGTGAGCGTTGCATCGAGCCCATTGTCGCTCGCAAACGGATAAGCGGTGGCGAGCATGCCGGTGAAACGGGCGGTGGCTCTCGGCGACTGCACGATCAGCTCGTAGGCGACCTTCCCGGTGATCGGCCTGCCGTCGTTGGTGGCGATCGGTGGCCGCAGGATCAACCGATTGTCGCCCGGCGTCGTGGCGACGTCGGACGCCCACGCCGACCACACCAGCGTGAAGCCCCGACGAAACAGGAAGCCATCGCCCGCATCCGCGGCCGTCGCCGGATCGTTGCTGCGCAACGCGCCTTCATGAAGCTGGGCGAGCATGGCGATATTGCCGCGGTTGTTCACCTCGTAGAGAAGCGTGCCGTTGCTGCGCGCGGAATCCACCGGACGCAACACGAGGAATTCGGCGCTGAAGATCACCAGGCCGCGATCGTTGCGCGGTGCGAGCTCGAGATCGGCAATGGCCAGGTTGGCGGCGGCGTTCGGGTCGAGCGCGAACCAGGCGCGACCACGCAGCTTTTCGTAGGCGCCGGTGCGGCCGAATTCGGCGCCGGCCGCGAAGGCCTGGCGGCTCAGTATCTCGATCCGCTCGACCCTGGCGGCAGCTGGCGGCGAGGGGCAGGCGGCAGTAAGAAATAGTCCCGCGATAATCAAACGGTACATTAGTCCGATCGTGTTTCTCGCAGTCGGCAATGCGCGGTGCGATGGAATCGTGGAGAGCATCATAGTTCGGCTGCGATTTGGAGGCGATGGTTGCTCGGAGCCTTGCAGATCACTTGTCTCGCCCGTCTCAGCTCTTCGGTGCGTCGGAGATGAACGGGTCATAGGGATTGCCGGCATGGACAAGACAGGCGCCGCTGGCGCCCAGCAGTCCTTCCACCTTCTCGACCGTTTTCCCGATCACGCTGAGCGGCGCGCCGGCCTGAACTTGGCGCTTCAGCTCGATGAGGGCCTGATTGGCGCCGTCGAGACGCCGTGCCAGGACTGTTGCAACGTAAAGGAGCGCGATCGGGTCTATCCTGAGTAGGGTGGCCGCATCGGCGACGTGAAACTGCGAGACTTCCAGCGCACGTACCTCCGCGGTATGCGGCTGATCCAGCAGCACGGAGAGTTCGCCGAACACGGCACCGGGCTCCGTCACCTTGGCGATCTCGACGCCTTCCTTGACGACTGCAACCGCGCCCTCCCTAAGGATCAGCAGCCGGCCGGTCGTCGAGGCGGCGGTGAGCACGGTCTCGCCGGCCTGGTACGTTACGAGCGGATAGCTGGCGAGCTTTCTCTGGAAGACGGCGATGTTGGGGATCAGGGGCATGGGCATGCTCGGTGCTCCGTTCCGCAGGCTGAACTCGACATGGACGGGAAGGCACGCGCGCTTCCTCGTGTCGATCGGTGAAACCGTCGGCTTCGCCGACTACACCTCTTTCATTGCGATCGACAAATACATTCGCGAGAACGCCGAGGTCGTCCAGGCTGGACCAAGCATTTATAAGGCGCTCACAGCGGCTCCTGAAGGGCTTGTCAGTTCCGCCATGCTGAGTGCTCGTCGACTGTTATCTGCCCCGCCGGTAGAATAGGTTAGGCTCGCAGTATCCACCGATCCCCGAAATGTTCGTCTTGCACTGCTCGTAGGTATGAAAGCCGCAGTTGGTGCCGCCTTTCGAGTCACGTGCACACCAAGCGCCATCGGCACGCCCATCGATCGTCGTGAAGGGAAGCAATGCCAAGGCAGCAACAAGAAGAATGAGCGTTCGCATGACAGGACTCCCGGATAAAGAGTTAGCAACCGTTTTGAACCCTAGCGGCGGGAACGTGCCGCAGATGTGATACAGGGCACAGTTTTCACGCTTTTGCTGCTCCATTACGCACGGTGCTGCTCCATTGCACACCCCCGGCGATTTACCGAGCGTAGGGCGCCCCGCGCAGGCCCTCCTTGGATGACCTGGACTGCGCCGCTTCGTACGAGTGCACGTCAGAACGCGAGTTGCGGCCACCGAGGTAACTTGATGCCGGGGTCGTGAGGATAAGGTGGCCAGGACCGTCCGACAAATTTTATCCACCTCAGTGCTGCCGTAATCCAGGCATCATCATTCAACTTGCGCAGGGGAGGGGGCATTATGAAATGGGTAATTGCCGCCGCGTTGGTGGCGGCGACTCTGGCGCCGCAAGGAGCGCTCGCTCAAGAGCGTGCTGGAGATGCAGCGCTCGGTGCCTTATCAGGAGCTGTAGTGTTGGGACCTCTTGGAGCGGTAGCGGGAGCCGTCATAGGGTACACAGCAGGACCAGCTATTGCTAGTTCGTGGGGGTTGAGGCGGTCCGGAAAACGATATGAGAAGCGATCTGCCGCACCCGCCAATAAAGGAGCGTCCGCAGGTATCCCCTCGGGGCGAGCGTACGCACAAGGAGCTGCCACACGGCGCGCTGCAAAAGAGATTTCAGCGCCGCCTGCCGAACACTAGGCGGTCGACGTTCTGCTCGCGCGAGGTAGAATATGACAATAGCAGCCCGACTCTGCGTGCTTGCCGGAGTGATTGCAATTACCGCGATGGTGGCTGCAGACGCCTCGGCGCAAGACTGCCCGGAATGGCTCAAATGGGCCTGCCCCGACAGTGCCTCGTCGAACCCGGCGGCGAGGAAAGGCGACCGCCGGGGAAAACAGATGTCGGGAACCAAAGCCACCTCCAGTTCCGAGATCGGCCGCAGAACGAAGCAGGCAAGGGGTGGAGCTGCAAACACGACGACCGATCTGGACCCTCAACAGACGCGACCTGCGGAGCCGGCGCGCCCAGCCAGGGCTGCCCGCCACATCGGCAACAACAATCCTTCCGGCGATCGGCGCCAGGCTTCCCGGCATGGAGAGCGGGAAGGAAAACGCCTTGATCCTGTGCTGAACGATTATGAAAAAGAGGTGCTGTTTCAGGAATTTCTCAAGTGGGACGAGAAACCACGCCTGAATGTCGAGACCAACCGGTGACGGCTTGGCCGACCGTACCGCACACCTTGCTCGTCGCAGTAGCCGTCTCAAGAGTAGCGACCGGCGAATGGAAGGCGGAGGGCGCCAGCCGGAGCCGCGATCGGCGATCCCGGCCCCCATCGGGCTCAAGATGAGTATGCCCATTCCTCCGCCGTGAAGTTCATCGCGGCCGTCTTTAGGAACGCGAAAACTCCGCTTCCGTCGGGAGACGGCCTTGCGGCGTGTACTTGTCGACTGCGTCGGGAAGTTCGCGGGACAGTCTCGCGAGCAGCTCCTCCCGCGACAATCCTGTTTGTTTCGACAAGGTGTCCAGCACCTCGGGGCCGATCGCCCGCTCGAGTTGGGACGGCGTGACCTCTTTGTTGGGGCCCGTTCCAACCCAGGAACTCCGCAGTTTCGCCTTGGCCGCTCTGCTTGAAGCGGTCCAGGAGTTCGCCGAGCCCACCGCTGAGGACCCCGCCGGCACTGGCACCGCCGAGACTGCTGCCCAGCTGGCCGAGCACGCCGCCGATGCCACCTTGCCCGGCAGCTCCCGGCTTGCTCCTGTCCAAGTCCACGGAGCATCTCAGCGATCTTGTCCCTGTTCTGGTAGCCCGCGATCGCGAGCAGCCCCAGGAGGGCAGTCATGGATGGAAAACCACGGCTCATCATGTCACTCCTCATGCTGAGCAAGAACAACAGTCGCCTCAAGTATAAAGTTCCCCTAGGCATCGGCAAGGGTGCGTGCGCGGTCGGGGGTTACACCTGCACCGGCTCGAGCCGCGATAGTGCAAGCGCGCCGGTAGTCTGGACAAGACATCGCAGATCGATGCCTTATATGCGGGCTCGATAGTTCCGGACGGCCCGCTCCCCTGCCTTCCTGCGCCATCGCGGGGACAGTTTTTGCGGACGGGACGACAAAAACGGATGAGGAGAAAGCAATGAAGCATGTTGCAGGAGTGGCGCTGGCGCTGGCGATCGCGGCGGCGCCGAGCGTGCTGCAAGCGCAGGAGTCCTGGCCGAGTTGGAGCATCACATTCCTGGTGCCCTACGCGGCCGGCGGCTACACCGACCTGGTCGCCCGGCTGACCGCGCGTTACGTCGAGAAGGCACTGGGCAAGCCGGTCGTCGTCGAAAACCGCGCGGGCGCCGGTGGCATCGTGGGAACGCAGCTCGTCGTCAATGCAGCGCCTGATGGCCATACCTTCTGCGTTTGCAGCGTCGGCGCCATCTCGGTCGCGCCCTTCGACCAAAACCAAAAGGTCGGCTACGATCCGGTTCAGGATCTGGCGCCCGTTGGCATCATCAGCTCGATCGTGCAGACGGTCATTGTCAAGAAAGACCTGCCGGCAAAGACAATGACCGAGTTCGTGTCTCACGCCAAGGCCAATCCCGGCAAGCTCAACTATGGCTCCAGCGGCGCCGGCGGGCTGACGCACTACGCCGTCGAGCTGTTCCAGGCCCGCACCGGAACCAGCGCGGTGCACATCCCGTTCAAGGGTGGGTCGCTGTCGACTGCGGCTGTGGTCTCCGGCGAGGTCGACTTTTCTTTCGCCAACATGACCGACGCCCTGCCGCAGGTCGAGGGCGGAACGGTCCGCGGCTTGGCAGTAACCTCACTCGGACGCAGCCCCTACTTCCCCGATCTGCCCTCGGTGCATGAGACGGTGATCCCCAACTTCCTCGTTGAGACGTGGAACGGGATCATGGCCCCAGGGAAGACGCCGGACCCGATCATCCGCAGGCTGGCCGAGGTTCTGATCAAGATGGCCGACGATCCGGAAGTGAAGGAAACCATGCGCAAGTCTGGCGCGACCACCGTCAAATCCACGCCCGACCAGTACCGCGCGCAGATCCAGCAGGAAATCGCGCAGTGGAAACCGCTGATCAAGGAGATTGCCGGAAAGAAGTAAGGGTGTCCCGATTGGGTCGAGGGGCGCACGTCAGCCCCTGGCCCCGAAACGATGGCTACAAAGCCTGTGATCGAACTAGAATTAGGGATAGCATGGCTGCCGCCGCCCGGCACTCGAGGCCGCGCGACCGGACGACAGGCTATGTCTGCGCTTTGAACGCCGGGATTCAAGGGCGTTCGAGGTGAACGAACCTGGAGAGAAAGCACATGCGTAAGTACAGCGTGATATTCGCAACGATCCTGCTGGCGCTCGGGGTTGCCACGAGCGCCAATGCGATGATGATAAGCGCACCTGCGGGGCTGCGCGCGGCAATCCAAGAGACGACGACTACCGAGACGATCTACTGGGGATGGGGACCTTACTACCGACCGGTCTATATCGCCCCGCCGGTTTATGTCGTCCGGCCGATTGTGGTCGTCCCGCGCGTCTATGCGCCGGTATATTGGCGGCCGCGCGTCTACGCCCGGCCATACTTCTGGGGCGGCCCGCGCTTCTATGGGCGACGCTTCTATGGATGGTAAAGCCTGGTAACTGCGGCCGGGAGAAAGAGCTGCATCATTTGCCGGGCCGTGAACGATCTACTCTCGCGTTTGCGACTGGCATCAGCGCTCGGTGCCAATACACTGATCGCGACCACCTGCGCGACTGCAAGATCTTCGGATCGGGCCGCGGCTTTCTATTTCGGCTCAGCGTTCAGAGGATGTTCAGCGACATCCAAATTTTATGAGAGGTCTATGGCGCTCAGGAGCGGCAGCGCCAGGGCTGCTATCTCCTCGCCCCACACCGCGTGTGCCTTAGAGTTGGGATGAAACTTGTCATCGGCGAAAAAGTCCGGTCCAAGCGGGACCGCAAATCGCTCCACGACCAAGTGGATCAGTCTTTGTGGAAGTCTTTCGGCCGCCGCCTGCAGTGCCTTCGAGCGCCAGCCGAGGATGGTGCAAAGCGGCCAGGGTATTGCTGGAAAGGAGTTGAGGGGTGCAACGCCAGCGACAACCACCGCTGCGTCACCAACTCGCTTCCGCACGGCGGTCACCAACGCCACAAGATCATCGGCAAAGGCTGTGGGCGAACGGTAGGACGTTGCATCGTTGACGCCAAAGGCGACGACAAGGAGGTCGATCGGCTCAGGCACGATGCGAGGCATGAGCTGTTTCATAGCGTCACGTGCCGTCGCCCCTGAAAGTCCCAACGCGCGCCAAACGACCGGTCGATTGGTAAGTCGCCCCAGCGCGCGGGCAGTCACAGCAGCAACCGTCTCGTCGCTGCGGGAGACGCCAATTCCCGATACCGATGACTCCCCGATAGCCAGCAGGCGGATTGGTTTTCCTACACCAACTACTTGGCCATGATACGGAGCCTCTGGCGGAGGCAAGATCGGTACGCGACGGCGTGTTGATGCGCCCTGGGCCATGGCTATCGGCAAAAGGGCGAGTGATCCTATTACTCCGGCAGCCAACACCATTCGTGGCATTGCGCGGCGAAGTAATGCGATCACAGGATTCAATTCGACTGAAGGAAACTTCGCCTGCTGCGTGAAACTGCTACAAGTCGCTAGTTCTTCCTGGCCCATGGCGAAGTCCGTTTCCCGCATAATTCCAAGGGGCACAGACTGGTTCCGTTGCAGGAACAACTGTCCTGTCTCCGCGTTCTTTACGGGCGTTATCTGATGAAATGCATCCGAGTGAGGCTTTGCCGCGACGCAACGTGAACCTCCCCCACATACTCGAGGACTGGACGGACAGGGTGGCGCGCTTACGCTCCCGGCAAGCGTCCTTCGCGGATGGTGGAGCCTTCGGTTTCGGTGAAGCCGGAGTGGGCATAGTTATCGTGCGCTTGCTTGCGGCAGATCGTTTGGAGATGGATCCTGCCCCGACTCGTCGAGCGCGCGGAAGCGCAGGGCCTCAACCTTGAATCGAGGCCCAAGCCAGCAGCCGTGCAGTGCAACTGCTTCAACTTCGAACTTTTTGTGATGGCCATCACATCGCCTTGAACCGCTCCATTGCAAATTCGACGAATGGCGCTGACGGAAACGCAGACCCGAAAGCCGGCTGGGCGGATCCATCATCGGAGCCCGATGGAAGGGCATGCTCGCAACGCCAGCAACCATTGGTACCGTTCTGAGGAGATGAACATGCGACTGAAGTCTCCTGAATATCGCAGACACAATGAACTAAAGTCGACGGTCGCTGCGGGCGTGATCAGGGCCGCGGTTGTGCTGTCGAGCATCTGCCTGGGCGGAGGCGCCGGAATATCACCGTCGGCAGCGGAGGAAGCCGCCACTGACGTCGCCTATGTCGTAGCAGTGAGCGGGCGAGTTGTCGCCTTCGCTCGCGAAACCCCGGTGCTGCTGGACACTCTCGACGGCATCAGCGATCGCACAAGGCTCGATCTCTTGACGAACAGCGAGGTGCGTCTCTGTCACTATAGAACGCAACGGATCTTGATGCTGAGAGGACCAGCTCGCGCTACAATTTCAGCAGAAGGCGTGAGCATGGAAGTCGGCAAGACGGTCGATGCCTCCACGGAGAAGTGCGCTGCACCCGTAGTCTCGAGGTTCCAGGGCGGCCTCTTATCGCGAGGCGTGGCCTTCAAGCAGTGAGCAGGCCGCTGCAACCTAACCACTATCGCGTCGCGCTCACGAGCTGATAGGCGCCCCGCTCGAACGCATCGTAGACGGCCAACGCCTTGGCATCGGCAAACGGCAGGTACTGCATCAATATCACGCCTGCCATGCCGCGGCTCGGGTCGATCCAGAAGTAGGTATTGTTGATGCCGCCCCAGCTCAGGCTGCCGGGGGAGCGTTTGCCAGGCACCTGATCGACCGTGATCAGGAAGCCGAGACCCCACTTGTCGCGGCCGTCCGCGATGAAGGAGAAGTTGGCGCTGCGCGGCAGCGCGGTCTTGAGCGCAGGTACCGAGACGGCGCCGATGTGGTTCTGGCCCATGAGCGCCACCGTTTCGGCCTTGAGCACGCGTGCCCCGTCGAGCTCGCCGCCGTTCAGCAGCATGCGCACGAAGCGCCCATAGTCGCTGGCGGTCGAGGCAAGGCCGCCGCCGCCGATCGGGGCGGGGATGGTGAGCCCCGGCTGCGGCGTCTGCAGTACGATGGTCCCGTCCATGCGGTCGCCGGCGCGCTGCTGCGCGGCGACGAGGCGCGCGGCCTTGTCCTGCGGCACGTTGTAGGACGTGTCGGACATCGCGAGCGGGGCAAAGATGTGCTGGCGGAAATAATCCTCGAGCTTTTGGCCCGAGACTACCTCGACCAGCCTTCCGACCACATCGGTGCTCGTGCTGTAGTGCCAACGCTCGCCGGGATCGAACAGCAAGGGGCCGCCAAAGGGATATGTTTCGCCCGCGCGCGGCTTGAAATCGCGCCACGTCGCGCTCGTGAACGGATACGCGAGCCCGGAGGTGTGGGTCAGGACATGCCGCACAGTTGGCGGTCTTGATGCCGGCCGGAGCCGATACTCTCCGGTTGCCGCGTCGAATGATTCGAGGACCTTCAGTCCTGCGAATTCCGGCAGATATTTTTCGACCGGATCGTCGAGACCGAAGCGGCCCTGCTCGACGAGCTGCATCGCGGCGAGCGATGTGACCACCTTGGTCATGGACGCGATACGGAACAGCGCGTCGGCCGAAAGCGCGCGTCCGGTCGCAACGTCCGCCACGCCGAAGGCGCCGTGATAAAGCACACGCTGGCGGTCCGTGACCAGCGCGACCACGCCCGGCACGTCCTTGCGCTCGACCGCACCGCGAAGGCTTGCGTCGATGGCGGCGCTTCCCGGCGAATTTTGCGCACCCCCGGTGCCAATTGACGCAGCGAGCACGATGCCCATGGTGACGACAACTCCAGCGGTTTTTCGGCTCATGAGAGCCTCCCTATTGACGCATGGCCCGGGGTCGCCTGCGCATCATCCGGGCCAAACTCTTTGTTCACATCCTGCTTCGATCACGATGACTAGCCCAACTTTGGCGCGGCATCGCATCGGTCCCCCCATGTTGGACACTAACACTTGGAAGCCCTTTATGTCCCGAGCGCGGACGGTCGCGGCGATGGATGTGCTCGCCGCGGATCGGCGGAGATCATCGGCGGCAGCGCGAGGAACGGGTGTTGCGCTTGGCCGCCTGGCCATCGCCTAGCCAGTCGTTCGTATCCGGGGGCTTGCCGCCCCCAAGGGAACCCATTTTCGTTACGTCAGTGTGAAAGGGAAGGGGATGGTCCGCGAAGCTGGCGCGACCGATGCGGTGAAGATGCGACGGAGCTCGAGACGCTCGCGGATGTGCGCGCGTTCATCCTCGCGCAGCCGGCCGGAATCCAACGTCGCCAGTCATGGCAGCGCGCGGGCTCAGCCGGGCGGCCGTGTCATATCTGCTTAGTGTTTTTCCAAGCCGATGCTTTAGCCGCGCGGTCGGCGTCGCTCACCGCGGCCTCCACGGCCACGGCCTCCGCCTCTGCGGGCATCGCCGCGACCTCTGCCGCGGCCCCGTGTTCCTCTGCCACGGCCGCGACCTCTGCAACCAATGCCGCCCACCCCCGGGATGCAAAGTCTAACACCTTGCGCCGTTGCCGAAGTGGTGCTCGCGGTGAGTGCGATGCCTGAGATCGCAAGGGTGCTCAAACAATAAACCCCGAGCATGGCCACCGCCGCCAAGCCGGCCAAGACCTTGCCGCGAGCCTGAGTGATAAGATCCCTGCTGGTCATTAAATAAACTCTCCACTTTCCACGCTGACGGCGGGACGCCTTGATTTCGAGCATCGCCGTGATTCTCGAGCATACGCCCTTTGGCAGCAAGAGTCTGTGCAAGATTGCTCACGATGACGGACGCCGCACAGCACAGGGCAAAACTGGGCGGTGCTCCTTTCCGAGGCGCCCGGTGCTGCCGAACACTGATCGACTGGGACGTTCTGAATCCCGCCCCACGAGAATCATGTGACCGCATCGATCAATATCTCAACGAGCCGATCCGGCATATCGACCATGGCGTCGTGTCCGCACGGCATCTCGTAGACGCGCCAGCCGGCGCTTGCCTCGAGCTTGTCGTATGCCTTGTCGAACGCCGGTTGGGGATAGCCCCTGGCCCGGATATAGGACCGCTTGGCGATGCGCTCGCGCGCGCCGGTCAGCGTCACCTTGTCGATCAACGTGTCGATCGGGTGCGGCGTGCACATCGCGTCCACCCAGGCGCGATCCTTCTCGTTCACATTGGACGCCGCCGCGGAGCGCGGCGGGATAGTGGTCGCGCCCCTCTGCTTGGCCCCGAGGATGGCGTCACGCGCCGGCGGAGGGGCAGTATCCGCCAGGCTTTCGCCGTTCTCCGGAAAGAACGCGTCGAGAAAGACGATGGAGGCAATCCGCCCTTGCATCTGCTCGGCGACGACGGAGATGACCACGCCGGCGTAGGAATGGCCGATCAGCACGATGTCGTTGAGGTCCTCCCACTTGATCACGTTGACGATGTCGGCGACGTGGATGGCGAGATTGATCTTGGCATCAAGTAGGTGCGAGCGCTCGCCGACCCCAGTGAACGTCGGCGAGAACACCTTGTGGCTCTTCCTTTCAAGCCGGTCGGACACGCGCCGCCAGCACCAGCCGCCGTGCCAGGCGCCGGCCACGAGTACGAAGGTCTTGCCCCCCGCCGGCGCCTGCGCCATGGCGGCGGGACCGCTGACGGCGGCGGCACCTGCGCCCCCGGCTGTGCTTGCCAGCACGGCGCGGCGCGTGAGAGGTGGTCCGGCGTCGTTTGCCATGTCATTCCGCCCCATCAATTGTGGTCGAAACTCTCTGCATGGTCGATGTGACGCCATATTATGAAAGAGCATTCCGACCAGCACAACCACCAATAAAGCTACCGACACCACCAATAAAGCTACAACTGTCTCGTCTGGCAGCCAGTCCACGTTTGAGCGTGGCACTGAGGGTCGCCCGCTTCCCGGCTTCCGCGCCACGTTCGGCCAAGCCTGCGACCGCGATCGATTTGCTGGCTGGAGCACGTCGCGTCGGCGCGTAGGGTGAGACACAATCTAAAATAATCGTGTTATCCTTGCGCGATCACGCCCCAGAGGGGAAGCCCAATGAGGCGGCGGACGTTCCTCGCACTTCTCGGCGGCGCTGCGGCTTGGCCCATTGGGGCACGGTTACCGGCGGGGGTCCTGTCAACGGCAGACGAAGGAAGGTGACATGGAAAAGTTGCGCGTCGGTCTATGCGTCCTCGCATTTGTTTCGTCTGTCGGCGTATCGGTGGAGGCCTCGGCGCAGACGACGCCGGCGCCGGCAAACGTCCGCCTCGCAATTCAGCCGCTGACCAACTACACGACCGTGCTTCTCGCGCGCGACAAGGGATTCTTCGCCGAAGAGAAACTCAATGTCTCCTGGACGGTCGTGTCGCAGGGCGCCTGGACAGTCGAGGCCGTTTACGGCGGCAACGTCGAATTCGGCGGCAGCGGATTGATCGAACCGCTGATCGCCCGCGGAAACGGACTCGACCTGATGCTCGCCGTCGCCAACACCCGCATACGGCCAACGGCGCCCGACAATAATGCTGTTCTCGTGCGCACCGCCGACGCCATCAACAATCCGGGTGACCTGGCCGGAAAGACGATCGCCGCCGGTCTCATCAACAGCATCAACTACATCCACATGGTGCATTGGTTGAAAGGCAAGGGTGTCGATCCGACGTCGGTGCGCTTCCTCGAATTGCCGTTTCCGCAGATGGCCGATGCGCTGTATCAGAAGCGCCTCGATGCCGTGTGGAACGTCGAGCCGTTCATGACCCTCATGGTCAAGTCCGGCAACGCACGCATCCTCGTCCATCCGTACCAGGAGAACAATCCAAATATGGACGTCACCGGCTTCTATGCGCGCGAAAGCTGGATCAAGAACAACCGCGACGTCGCCTTGCGCTTCAAGCGCGCGATGGACAAGGCGACAAGATATTTCAACGACGCCTCCAAGGAGGAGCGCGACGACTGGGTCGCGAAATTCACCGGCGTCAAGATCGATCTGGTCGCGCAGATGTCGTTGCCGCATTTCGTGACCGAATTCAATGTGCCGGGGCTGCGAACGAATCTCGATCTCGCGGTGGCGCAAAAGGTCGTGAAGCCCTTCGATATCGAGACCATGATCTGGAAGCCGTGAGGAGACGAGCCATGCTGAATACGCTGACCCTCAAGGTCCGCCCCGAGCACTGCGCCGTCCTGCTGGTGGACGTGCAGAACGACTTTTGCGCCGAAGGCGGCGCCATGCACCGCGAAGGAAACGATCTCTCCCTCGTGCAAGAGATGATCCCGCGTCTCGAAGGTTTCGTCGACGGCGCGCGCGCCGCCGGCGTGCGCTGCGTGTGGATCAAGAACGTCTACAACAGCGGTCCCAACTTCTATCTCTCGGAGACGTGGCTGGAGCAGGCCGCGCGCAAGCGCAACGGCCTTTATGTAGAGCACCCCGTCTGCGAGGCCGGAGAATGGAACGGCGATTTCCACAAGATCCGGCCGCATGAGAACGAGGCGATCGTCATCAAGCATCGCTTCGGCGCATTCGAGAGTACGGATCTCGATCTGGTGCTGCGTTCGCAAGGCATTCGTACGGTCATCATGACTGGAATCGCCACGAATGTCTGCGTGGAGACGACGGCACGCCAAGCCTTCCTGCGGGACTATTACGTGGTGTTCACGAGCGATTGCACCGCGACCTACTCCCAGCGCGCCCACGAGGGGACGTTGGAAAACATCGAGCATTTTTTCGGGCAGGTCGTAACGTCGGAAGAGGTCATGGCTTGCTGGCAGCCGGCGGCAACTAGATTACGTGCAGTGACATAACTGCAGCTACCGCCGGGGTCACCATAAAGGAGAGTGGGATGGCTCCCAATGAGTTGGTGACGAGATCTGTGAGCGGGACCGCCGCGCAGGTGTGAGGCGGTTCACGTCTGGTCCGGTTTATTTGCCGGCGCGATGCTGATGTGGTGCGTTGCTCAGATTTGCGCGATGCCGGGCAATTCTCCTTGAACCGGGCTGTCGTCCAGGTCGCATGTGCTGCTGCGGGTCTCGATGTTACGTCTGCGGTTTCTGGCCGAGAAAAGCAGTGCCTTGTGGGGTGAGCTGCTCCAACACCTTCAGTGCGGTTGATCCAGTCGCAGCAGTCGCGGAGGCGCTCTAGCCTAATAGACTGAACGCGGGCATAGTCGGCGCGCTAGGAAAGGTCTGCCCGATGCCTATTCAACATCCGAACGCCAAGAGCGCATATATTACTCATCATGGTCGGTTCTTCGCACATCCTTCGCGCCTGGTTTTGGTAATCGAAACCGACCTGCATACGAACCCTCAGCACCCGGATTTCGACTCTCAGGCGCTTATGGACCTGATCAATGCAAGCCAGGCTTATGTGGCGGCGCAAAACCGACAGGTAGACGATTTTCAGATCATCCCGACGAGCGATCGGATCTAGCGATCCCCCGAGGTCCTCGGTGAGAAGCGCCCCGCCGACCTGATCGGCGCTGCCGCAATGCGAACTCATGGCTTTAAAAGGGATTTACCGTGAACGCACAATCGTTAAAAGCGGGTTTGGCGACTGCTCTCCTGATTGCATTCGGTGCAACTCAAGCTGTCGCACAGGAGAGTGAGTGTCCCAAAGTGGATGCCGAGGCAAACGTCAAGGCGCTCGGCATTGCGTATTACCCGCCTGCCAGAACTGTTGGCAATTTCGTGCCGGCTGTCACGGTGGGAAAGGTGATGTATCTCGCCGGGAATGGGCCGAAGATGCCCGACGGGAAGTTTGTCATCGGCAAGTTGGGCTCGGGACCCGGACAGCTCAGCGCGGAGCAGGGCTACGAGGCTTCGAAGTTCGCTGCCGTCAGCTTGCTTTCGGCAATGAAGACAGAGCTCAGTGACCTCAACAAGGTGAAGCGCATTGTGAAAGTGCTCGGGATGGTCAACTCCGATCCCGCGTTCACCGCGCAGCCGAGGGTAATCAACGGTGCCTCAGATCTTTTAGTGCAGGTGTTCGGCGACTGTGGAAAGCACGCGCGCTCGGCAGTGGGTGTCTCGTCATTGATTTTCGACATTGCGGTCGAAATAGAGATGATAGTCGAACTCCGCTAGGAGAAATCATGTTCCTGTCGGAAATCAAATCCAAACGTATTGATTGCACGACCCCAAGCAACTGGCCCCGGAACCGCCACAGCTTCGCGGTGGCGCCCGGTGCGGAGCCAAGACCCGCGCCGGCAGTCCATGCCGGTCCCCATCGGTGGCCGGAAGAAGGAGATGCCGGATTCCATCGAGCAGGCGCGCCACCTCCTCCGGGCTGAGGACCACAGGTAGCTTACGGGACTGATGAATGAAGTACGTGTGCTCGACGATGGCGTATCGCTTGAGCGTGACCCTGAATCGGCTCGGCGGGCGAAACTCCGCCTATAGCCCAGATTCGATCGCCCGGAGGAGTCGGAAGCGCATGGAGCCGTTGTTGCTCCGCAGCGAGATCACGAAGCGCACCCGCCCGTGCCTGGAGGTGTCGGCGAAGCCTGCCAGCGTGCGGACGCCGGAAAAGGTGCCAGTCTTGTAGAGGGCGCCGTCGCTGCCGTGGAGCAGGGTGGCATGGGGCTCGAAGTGGCGAAGCAGCCGGGCGAGGCCGCCAGCCGTGAAGCGGTTGCCGCGACTGATGCCCGAGCCCTCCTCGAGGTGAATGGCCTCGGCAAGCTCGTGGGCGGCGAGGATTTCGCGAGCGACCTGGAGTGATTTCTGAAGGCTGACGGGTCCGCCCAGCCGGTGCCCGCCGATCTCCAGGAAGACCTGATTGGCGATGTAGTTGTTCGAGGCGCGGAGCATCGCGGTGAGAATCTCCGAGAGGGCGCGCGACTGGCGGTGAACGTAGACCGGCGCCAGACGCTCGGGCACGGATCCGGTCGAGATCTCGCCGCTGACGCTGCCGCCGGCCCGCTCGATGAACACGGCGAGCAACTCGCCGGCATATTGCAGGCTCACCGCGGGGTCCTGGGTCAGGCTGATGCGGCCGCGGCCGTTGGGGCCCCGCTTCCGGAACTGGCTGATCGCCAGCGGGGTGATCGGGGTCTGCTTCTCGGCGGAGCGGACCGTGTTGCCGCGGCGGACGGCGTGGATCGTGTTGAAGTTCACCGCCAGGGCGGAGTTCAGCGCGTCGTAGGCCTCGTCGGTGTCCTCGATGCCCGGGATGCGGAGATCGGAGGGGTAATAGCTCGCGTCGAGCACGATGCCGGTGATCGGCTCCTTGCCGACCGCGGCGACCAGCTGGGGCGCGAGCTGAGCCAGCTCTTCGGAGATCAGGAAGGGATCTCCGCTCCCGCGCACGTACAGCACCCGGTCGTCGTCCAGGTAGAAGCGAGTCTGGAAGCGGTAGTCGCCGCCCAGGACCTCCATCGCCAGCCAAGCCGTCACGATCTTGGTGACGGACGCCGGGACGAAGGGCTCGCCAGCGTTCTGGGCCACCAACTCGTTGCCCTCGGCATCCATCACGAGCACAAGCCCCGACGGAGCGAGGGCCGCGACCTTCTCCTTGGCGCCGGCCAAGGCCGGGGCGGGCAGCAGGAGCAAGGCGAGGGCGAGCAGGCGAGACGACATGGCGACTCCAGCGCGAGCGTCTGCGATCTATGGACCTATGCCAGTGACACTCAAGCGTTAAGTCGGTCAGATCGCACAACTTCCGCTTATGGCAGCACGAAGCGTTCGCCGTGGATCCGCGGGGCGCCCCAAAGTGGGTTCGCAATACTCGATCTCGCGAATGAGCTCGCGAATCTGTGCCGGTGTTTTTGGCCGGCCACCGCGCGATCGTGATTTCCAGCGCCAATAGGCTCGAAAACCGGCGCGATGCCAGCGCAGTACCGCGTCCGGTTTGAGGATCTTCAGAGCGTTCAGCACCCCGGGAGCCAGACGGTAAAGTCCAACAAGCACCAAGCGGTCAATGTTGCTGAGGGCCAGTCGCTTCGGGGATTTGCGCCGCAGCACATTGAGCTGGTGTCGGAGAACTAGGATTTCGGCTTCCAACGCAGCCCGCGACCGAAACAGCCCGATCAGGCGCACCAGATCAACCTGCAAATGTCGCTCATCAGACGGAGTATCAACCGATACGGGCGCGCTGGTCAGCCGGTTTGGGTTTACGGTAGGGACAGGTCAGGCAATAGGACTCGCGGTCGGCGATTTCGACGTTCAGGCCGTCCAGTGCGAAGTATCGCTGCTGCGCGGACTTGAAGACTTTGCGGACATTGGCGGCCTGCAGCAAATCTTGCCTCCGGCCGAGCGCAAGACAGATCGCGCGACGTTAGGGTTGGGCGGCGGGGAGTCAACGAAGCCGCCGACGCTGCGGCGCGGCACGCGGTGACCGCCTTGAACCGATCCACCATCATTGCGGCAACTTGCACGGATGACATATGCTGCGGCCCAACAACCCGGGAGGAACCAATGACGAGCGGTCGCAAGTCCGTAGGATGGGCTGTCCTGGCAGTCGCGCTGGCTGCGTCGCACATCGCGCATGCTCAAATCGGCATGCTCAAGATGTGAAGATCGCGAAGTCGGACACGCATATCGACGCGCTTGATCCGGGGATCAAGCTTTTCGTGCGCGAGAAGATGGCCGAGGGCAACACGACCTTCACCGATCAAAATATTGTTCTATTCCTGCACGGCGCCACCGCCCCTTCGACCTGCGACTTCGACCTTTCCTACAAGGATTATTCTTGGGCCGACTGGATGGTGAAGCGCGGCTACGTCGTCTACATGGGCGACTATCGCAACTATGGATTATCGACACGCGAGCCGGCGATGGACGAGCCCGCTGCAAAGAACCAGCCGGTCACCCGCTCGTATCTCGCGTTGCGCGACATCGCTGCGATGGTCAATCACATAAAGGCGAAGCGCGGCGTCAAGAAGGTGACTCTGATCGGCTGGTCGTGGGGCGCCATGATGGCCGGCTACTATGCTTCGCTGCACAGCGAGAACGTTCACAAGCTCGTGCTGTTCGCGCCGCTCTATAGCTTCGCCGAGCACACCAATCTGGGGCCGGGCAGCGGGCTGCAAAACAAGCGCAAGCCGCACGAGTTCAACTTCGCGCTGGGCGCCTACCGGCTGGCGTCCGAAGCCGCCAACACGGCGCGCTGGAACGGCGAGATTCCGGTCGAGAACAAGGACGAGTACCGCGACCCTGCCGTCACCGTTGAATTCTGGAAAGAATGCATGGCGACCGACCCGACCAGCGGCACGCGCACACCACCGAGCTTGCGAGCACCCAATGGTGTGTTGGAGGATTCGTTCTACCAGACCACCGGCCGACCGCTATGGAACGCCGCCAACATTTATGTCCCGACCCTGGTGATCGCCGGGCAGTTCGATACCTGGTCCTTTCCCGAGGACCGCGAAGGCCTGATGCGCGAGCTGGTCCACGCGCCGGTGAAGAAAAGCGTGCTCGTCCCCAATGCGACCCACTTCGTGCTGTTCGAAAAGCCGCGCCACCAGTTCTTCGAAGAGATCTTGACCTTCATCAAGCAATAGCACGCCGCGCGCTCCTCGACGATCAGCCAGGCGGCGTGGCATCGAGCCGTCTCGCAATCATTGACCGCTCGGCCACAGTCGGCAGCCGCAAAGTGGTGGGTCATGTATTCAGCCAAGGCCGCGAGGCTCTTGGATTATGGACCAATCCGGAAGGGACGCGGCTCTATGTTGCGCATGAACAGGATGAGCTGCCCAACACGCCCAATGGCGGGCAGACCGTGTGCGCGGCATTCGATGTTGCTGATCCATTCAATCCGAAGCCCATCGCGCAAATCCCGCTCGGCGAGATCGAGCTGCCTTCGGGGAAGCTGCGCACGTTGACACTCGGTGTCCACCAATGATGAAAGCTCCTTGAGAACCATTGATAGGTTGCTCGTGGCAACTGCTTTGCAGCGCAACGCGCGTGTTCAGTAAATCCAGCGCGGCCGTTGCGTCCTGCTATTTTTTGCTATCCCGTTGACATGGCTTCGTCCCCCCAACAGGTCCATGCGCATACATGCTGCGCCGTAACGACCGCCTCTTGATCATCGCGAGCTGCAGCATCGCAGTTGCTCTGGCGGTGATGCTTCTCAAATACCTTGCGTATCGGCGGACAGGGAGCGTTGCACTGTATTCCGACGCCGCCGAAAGCGTCGTCAATGTCGTCACCGCTGTCGTAGCCCTCTGGGCAGTCTGGCTGAGCGGTAAACCGGCTGATGCCCGACACCCCTTCGGGCATTCCAAAGCTGAATATTTTTCGGCGGTTTTGGAGGGCGTGCTGATTGCTGTAGCCGCCCTGCTCATCCTGCATGAAGCGTATGCAGCGTACCTCAATCCGCGAAGCCTCACCGTGCCCCTCGAGGGAATGCTCCTAAATGGATCGGCAACCATCATTAATTTCGCGTGGGCCGTATTTCTAATCATTTTTGGCAGGCGTTCGCGATCCCCTGCCTTGGTGGCAGACGGTCGCCACCTGTTCAGCGATGTCGTCACCTCGATAGGCGTGTTGCTGGGTCTCGGGTTGGTGCAGCTTACCGGGTACCTGGTTCTCGACCCTCTTATGGCCGCAGCCGTCGCGGTCTACATACTGTGGTCAGGCTGGCACGTGGTGCGGGACAGCATCGATAGTCTCATGGACCGCGCTGTCGATCATGAAATGGACACGCGAATCCGGGAGATCATATCCGAAGGCGCTACCGGCGCGTTGGAAGTCCACGATTTGCGGACTCGCGGTGCCGGCAGAATCATTTTTATCGAGTTTCATATGGTCGTCCCGGCAACGATGACGGTCGCCGACGCGCACATCATCTGTGATCGCCTCGAAGCGGCACTGCAAAAAGATATCAAGGATTGTCGCGTCACAATCCATGTAGAGCCGGAGGGAGAGGCACGCCAAAAGGGCGTTATCGTTCTATGACGGCTATTCCGCACCGAAAGAGCTAGACTTAACTCGGAGGTGTCAAACTGGTTGCACGAGCGTGTGATCGGTGGAGCACAATCGATGTCAAGCGGGAGTTAAGCGATGAATCGTGATGCAGGTGACGTAGTTCACACGGAGGCGGCCCCGCATCGCGGCATCCAGATCACGTTGGGACGCCGCCGGACACTTGACGTTCCTGGTCACCGACTTCGGCAAGCCGTTCTCGGCGGCAGGCTTTGGGAATTGGTTCCGCGATCAGTGTGACTTGGCGGGCCTACTGAAGAAATTGAGTGCGCACGGATTGCGCAAAGCAGGCGCAACACGGCTCGCTGAGGTTGGCGCGACCGATCACGAGATCATGGCGTGGGGCGGCTGGACGACGTTGAAGGAAGTGCAGCGTTACACCAAGGCGGTGAATCGGAAGGGGCTCGCGCAACAAGCGGCCGGCAAGCTCAAAGCCGGAACGGAATTGGCTAACCTCGAGCCCCGGTTAGCCAATCAGAAGGAAAAGTCATGAATATTCAGTGCGAACAAATCGGGATGGCGACCCCGGCTGGATTCGAACCAGCGACCTTCAGCTTAGAAGGCTGTTGCTCTATCCCCTGAGCTACGGGGCCGTGACCTGCACGCTTGTAGCCCAAGATGCGGTTTGGCCGCCAGCGCGGAGCCACCAGGCGCTCGAGCCGCGTTCGTCGGCTCGCTGCCTGCAAGCGGCACCCATTCATTCCGTTCCTGCCCATGGATCCAACACCATGGCTTGTGTCTCCGAGGCGCTGCAAAAATGAGCAACGCCCTTTCAACCGACACTTCGCGGTCCGGACTCTTGATAGGCCCGAATTCACACATTTGATCCAGGAGCGGGTTAAGGCGAGGATAGCATCCCGGATTTCGCCGGACCGCCGCGGACCAGCTCGAACGATCGCGACCATGACGCCACTCGATCGCATGGAACGTTCCATCCCACGCACGCTGGAGCTGGGGGGAATGCTCACGCGGCTAGGGTCGCTGAGCCTCCCCCACCAGGCGGCCGCAGCAGGAGCTTTCCTCCTCGCCTACGTGGTGCTCGAGTGGATCAGCTTCATCCATGAATACAAGGGCGTGCCGATCACGCCCTGGAATCCGGGCCTGGGCGTCGTCTTCGCCCTGATGGTGCTGGGCGGTCCACGCTACGGCGCCGTGTTGTTCGCCGGCGTCGTCATCGCCGAAACCACGGTCCTGCAGACCAAGCTGCAATGGCCGATCATTCTCGGCATCGCCGCCATTTTCGCGACCGTCTACGGCACGGTTGCCGCCGTCGCACGAAAGTACCTGCGACTCGACGTCGGTCTCTATCACTTGAGGGACGTGGTGATCCTGCTCGTTGCCGGCGTTTGCGGTGCGGTCCTCGCCGCGCTTCTCCTCTCGCTGCTCTTGCTGCTGGATGCGCAGCTCGAATCGAGCGATGTCCTCGTCGCTTCCGGCCCGTTTCTCGTCGGTGACATCATTGGCATGGCGGTCATGACGCCGCTCACGCTGCGCCTCGTCACGGGCAGCCGCCCCCTGTCGATCGGCCGGCTCCGCGACCTGGTGCCGGAGCTTCTGCTCTATGCCGTGCTCGTGGCGGCGTCCCTCTGGATCATCGCTGGGGCCCAGACCGTGGACGGGTTCAAGTTCTTTTACCTGCTGTTCCTGCCGGTGATGGTGGCCGCCGTGCGCTACGGCCTCGACGGCGCCTGCGTGGGTCTTGCTCTCACCCAGTTCGGGCTGGTCGGAATCCTGCATCTGTATGGTTTCGATGCCCGCACGTTCACCGAATTCCAGATCCTCATGCTGGTCCTCACCGCGACCGGGCTGATCGTGGGGGTGGTCGTCAGCGAGCGCAAGAACGCAGATCGCCTGGTCCAGGAAGCCGAAGCCCGGCTCAAGGAGAAGGAGGCGGAAGCTGCCGCAGGCCGCGCGCTACAATCTGGTGAGCGGAATGGCCTCCGCGCTGGCGCACGAGATCAACCAGCCGATGACGGCGGCGCGCGCGCTCGCCCGATCCGCCCAGCATATCCTGGGCACGCCGGATCCGGACCTGCCTCGCGCGGCCGGCAACCTGACGACCCTGATCGCGCACATCGATCATGCCGGCAGCGTGGTCGGTCACATGCGCGATTTCCTCCGTCGTGGCCGTCCCCACATGAGCACCCTCGATCTGCGAAGTCATGCTGGACGACGCGTTATCGCTGGTACGCGCACAGGCCTCTGCGCATGGCATTACCATCGAGCTCGATGCGGCCGACGATCTGCCGCCGGTCTACGGCGACCGTGTCCAGCTGCAGCAAGTGGTCCTCAATTTGGTGCACAACGCGATCGAGGCGATCACCGGGGCACGTCAGCCGGACGGCCGGATCAAGATCGCCGCGACACGGTTCGACGCGCCCGCGCGAGTCGAGATCAGCATCTCGGACAACGGCCCCGGCATCCGCAAGAGCTTGCGGACCGCTTGTTCGCGCCGCTGACGACCTCGAAATTCGAGGGGCTGGGTCTTGGCCTTTCGATCTGCGCAGCGATCGTCGAGTCCCACGGCGGGCGCATGTGGCTGCATTCGGGGCAGGCGGGCGCGACCGAGTTCCGGTTCTCGCTGCCGCTCGAGCAATCGCAAGCGCGATGACGATGCTCCACTCCGACGATCTTCGTCATCGACGACCAGGAATCGGTCCGCCACGCGCTCGGCGAGATGCTCAACGTGTTCGGCTTCACGGTCGAGACCTACGAATCCGCCGATGCCTTCCTGAACGCGCTCGATCGATCGCGGCCCGGCTGCGTCGTCGCCGATGTGCGCATGCCCGGCATGGACGGCATCGAGCTCGTGCGCGAGCTGGCGCGCCGCAAGGTTCGCGCTGCCGGTGGTCCTCATCTCCGGCCACGCCGACGTCCCGATGGCGGTGGCCGCGATCAAGGCGGGAGCCGAGGACTTCATCGAGAAGCCGGTCGACGATGTGCAGCTGGTCGCGGCGATCAATCGCGGGCTGGCGCGCCTGTTCGAGCAGCAGACGCAGGAGAAATCGATAGAGACGCTGGCGGCCCAATTCGCGCGGCTGACGCCGCGCCAAGTCGAGATTTTCGACCTCGTCGCGGCCGGCTACACCAGCCAGGCCATCGCCGCGAACCTCGAGATCAGCGCGCGGACGGTCGAAAGCTACCGCGCCGCAGATCATGGAGAAGATGCAGGCCGAAAGCGTCGCCGTGCTGGTGCGGCAAGCCATCCGCCTCGGGCGCGTCACCACCCCGTAGAACTACCACCCGATCGTTCCGGATACGTTGGTCGGATCGGATTCGATAACGTCGAGAGCGGCTCGACGGACATCGATGCGTTCGAAACTGGAGCGTCGGATGGCGCATTTGACGGCTCGCGATCGGGACGACCGGCGTGGCGTTCAGGCGCCCACCTCGCTTGGCCTGCTGGCAATCCTGACGGCACTGGTGGGGGCGTCAATTCACCTGCTCGTCTGGCTGCTGCCGGCTGCCCAGGTCCTGCCGATGTTCAGTCTGGTGTCGCTTGCCGCCGCGGGTGCTGCGGCACTGCTCGCCTGGCGCAACGGGGCCGACCGCGACTCGGACGGGATCACGCTTTGGGACGTCGCCGGCGCGCTCGCGTTCTTCGGATTTGCCGCGGGGATGCTCAGCGAGCCGACGCACGTGGCGCAACTGTTCGGGCTCGCGACGGCGGCCCAATAGAAACGTACAACGACCAGGCCGGGCCCCTCTGGCAGCTCGACGGGCTGCGATGTCGGACTGGACATCTCGTGGAGTGGCCCTTTGTGCCTGTTGTCTTGCAGCGCGCGACGCGCTGGCGACGCATCCATGCCCCTGACCGCGGTGCGCGCTCGCGAGCGCCCGAAGCGCCGCGGCAGCCATCCGCTCGACCTGTTCCATCACCGCCGCGCCGACGGCATCGCGCTTGTATGAGGACTGCATCGTGAACCTGCAACAGAAGCTGAAAGATGTCGAGACGCCGAACCTGGAGCGCACCACGGTTCAAGACAGCGCCGCACTCGCCGCGAGCATTCCGATAACTCCCCACCGCGAACCGGCTGAAGCCGTGGTCGCCGCGCTCGGCTCCGACGCTGCGCGCGGCCTGAGCCGGGCCGAGGCGCAACGGCGCCTCGAGCAGTACGGGCCGAACCGGCTGAAGAGCGCGCCGGAAACGCCCTGGTGGAAGCGGCTGCTCGAGCAGTTCCAGAACTTCCTGGTGATCATCCTGCTCGTCGCCACCGTCATCTCGGTGGTCGAATGGCTGCTGCAGGACCCGCGCGAGACCGCCCTGCCCTACGAGGCCATCGTCATCCTGGCGATCGTCGTGCTCAACGCCCTGCTCGGCTTCTTCCAGGAGGCGCGGGCCGAGAAGTCGGTGCGGGCGCTGATGGCCCTTGCCGCGCCCGGAAGCGACGGTGGTTCGCGACGGCGAGCGCCAGCGCGATCGCGGCCCACGAGATCGTCCCCGGCGACATCGTGCTGGTCGAGGCCGGCGACAAGATCCCGGCCGACGCCCGCGTCATCGAGGATGCGAATCTCCATACCGACGAGGCGCCGCTGACCGGCGAGAGCGTGCCGGTGGCCAAGGAGACGCGAGCCGATCGACGCGGATGTCGGCATCGGCGACCGCCGCAACATGCTGTACTCGGGCACGGTCGCCACCTACGGCCGCGGCCGCGCCATCGTCGTCGCGACCGGCATGGCGACCGAGGTCGGCCGCATCGCGGGCCTGCTCGAAGCCGCCGAGAAGGAGCCGACGCCGCTGCAGCAGGAGCTCGACCGCACCGGCAAGCGGCTGAGCGTCATCATGCTGGGGATTTGCGCCGTCGTGTTCGCGACCGGGCTGCTCAGCAGCCCCGTCTTCAACCTCAACGTCGTGCTCAGCCTGTTCCTGTTCGCCGTGGCGCTGGCGGTCGCCGCGATCCCCGAGGCGCTGCCGGCGATCGTGACCGTGGGGCTGAGCCTCGGCGTGCGGCGCATGGCGGCGGCCAACGCCATCGTGCGCAAGCTGCCGGCGGTCGAGACGCTCGGCGCCGCGACCGTGATCTGCTCCGACAAGACCGGCACGCTGACGCGCAACGAGATGACGGTGCGGGCGATCTTGACGGCCGACGCGCTCGTCGAGGTCGGCGGCAGCGGCTACATCCCGGAGGGCGAGTTCACCGTCGAGGGGGCGCCAGCTCGCCGAGACGTCCGCGCACGCGCGCTGCCGTCGAGAAGACGCTGCGCGCGGCGGCGCTCGCCAACGACGCGGCGCTCGTGAACAGCGAGGGGCGCTGGCGCGTGCAGGGCGATCCGACCGAAGGCGCGCTGATCGTCGCGGCGCGCAAGTTCGGCGTGGCCGAGGCCGAGCTGGCGCGCTTCCCGCGCATCGCGGAAATCCCCTTCACCTCCGAACGCAAGCGCCACACCACCGTCCATCGTCGATCCCGAGAACCCCGGTGAGCTGCGCGTCTTCGTCAAGGGCGCGCCCGAAATCCTGCTCGCGAACTGCCGTCATCTGTGGGAGGACGGCAAGGTCGTCCCGCTCGGCGAGGACCGCCGCGCGGACATCTCGCGGCGCAACGACGCGCTCGCGGGCCAGGCGCTGCGCACGCTGGCGATCGCCACGCGCACCGTGCCGGCCGCCTCTCTGGGCATCGATCCGCAGGCTGCCGCCGCCGATCGCACATCGACGATCGAGCTGCCGGACAGCATCGAGGACGACCTCGTGCTGCTCGGCCTGGTCGGCATGATCGACCCGCCGCGGGCGGAGGCGAAGGCCGCCGTCGCCACCGCCAAGCGGGCGCACATCCGCTCGGTGATGATCACCGGCGACCATCCGGCGACCGCCGAGGCGATCGCCCGCGAGCTGGAGATCTTCGAGCCGGGCGCGCGGACCGTCACCGGCGCCGAGCTGCGCACCATGGACGATGCCGAGCTCGATGCGATCGTCGAGGAGGTGCGCGTGTTCGCCCGCGTCGATCCCGAGCACAAGCTGCGCATCGTCGGCGCGCTCCAGCGCAAGGGCCACATCGTCGCCATGACCGGCGACGGCATCAACGACGCGCCCGCGCTCAAGACCGCCAATATCGGCGTCGCCATGGGCATCACCGGCACCGACGTCTCGAAGGAGGCCGCCGACATGGTGCTGACCGACGACAACTTCGCCAGCATCGTCAAGGCGATCGAGGAAGGCCGCGGCGATCTACGACAACATCCGCAAGTACCTGATCTATCTGCTTGTCGTCGAACGCCGGCGAATTGCTCACGATGTTCGCGGGCGTGATGTTTGCGGGCGTGCTCGGCCTCACCTCGGCGGAGCCCGGGCTGTTCCTGCCGCTGCTCGCCGCTCAGCTGCTTTGGATCAACCTGATCACCGACGGGCCGCCCGCGCTCGCGCTCGGCATCGACCCGAAGGACCCCGACGTCATGGAGCGGCGAGCCGCGGCAGCGCGGCACCGGCGTGCTCACGACGGCGGACTGGTGGCACCTCGCCGGCGTCGGCTCGGTGATGATGGTCGGAACGCTCGCCGTGCTCGACGCCTATTATCCCGGCGGGCTGTTCACGCTGTTCGCGAAGGGCACCGGCACCGAACGCGGCCGACGAGACCTACGCGCGCACCATGGCCTTTACGACGCTGATGATGTTCCAGCTCTTCAACGTGTACAACTGCCGCTCGAACTGGCGCAGCGCCTTCAGCGGGTTCTTCGACAACAAGTGGCTGCTCGTCGCGGTGGCCTTCTCGCTGTTCACGCACGTGCTGGTGATCTATGTCCCGTTCCTGCAGACGGCGTTCCATACCGTGGCGCTGTCGATGACGGACTGGCTGGTCGCGACCGGTGTCGCGGCCACGCTGCTCATCATTGTGGAGCTGGTCAAATTGGTGCTGCGCGCGCAACGCCGGGCGGTGACCGACGCGCGCGTGGAGCATGCGCGCGGGGGATTGCCCTACCGCGCGTAGGATGGGCAAAACCGTCCACTTCGAAAGCAAGGTCCGGAGTGCTTACCGGCCGCCGATCTCCTACATCGGAGCGGGATGGCAGCCCCAGTCCGGCCCGGCAGCGAAAGGAAGCGCTATGACGACCGCCGCAGATATGAAGATCGCGCAGGATTCCGCACCGTCAGGCGGCGTCGGCAAAAGCTCGGACGCTGTCGCGGCGCATGATCGCAATAGGGACGGTTTGGATCATGCGGGGCTGGTGATCCGGTTCACCGTGGGGGAATGCTGGCTCGGCGCAGTCCTCGTCGCAACAACTGAGAAGGGCATCTGCGCCATCCTCCTCGGGGGATGATGCGGCTCGCTTGCCGACGCGACCTCGAGGATCGTTTTCCCAGTCGCGGCTGATCAGCGACGAAGCCCGCGCTCGAGCAATTGAAGGCCAAGGTCATAGGCTTCATCGAGGCGCCGGGACGAGGTTTCGATCTGCCGCTCGACCCCGCACGGCACGGCTTTCCAGCAGCGGGTCTGGGCGGCGCTGCGCGAGATCCCGCCGGTTCCACGGCGCGCTACTCCGAGGTCGCCGAGCGCATCGGCGCGCCGAAGCAGGCTCATGCCGTGGGCGAAGCTTGTGCGGCGAACATGATCGCGGTCGCCATTCCGTGCCACCGGGTGGTGCGCAAGGACGGCACATTGGGCGGCTACCGAGGGGGCTTCAAGCGCAAGCGGGCGCTGCTCGCGCGGGAGCGTGCACTACCGGCTCGCTTCTGACTACTCTCTCGGCGCAAAATTGAAGATTATAAACTCGCGCAACGCTCACTCGCGATGTTTTCCACCGCTCAACCCACCTAAGGCTGCCATGCCGCCAGCGCCGGCTCGCCGCCGCGCCGGCGGAACGTGCCTGCGCAATCGCAGCCATGCAGCGCGCGCAGCACCTCGGCAACGCCGGCGCCGGTCGCGGCCGAAACGACCAGGGCGCCGCGCCCGGCGGCGCGCTCGAGCGCGCACGCGCTGCTTCAATTGCCGCGGCGTCATTGCATCGGCCTTGTTGAGCGCGACGATCTCGGGCTTGTCGGTCAAGCCCTGGCCATAGGCCTCAAGCTCCGCGCGCACGGTCTCGTAGGCCTCGCCGGCGTGCTCGCCGGTGCCGTCGACGAGATGCAGCAGCACGCGGCAGCGCTCGACGTGGCCGAGGAAGCGGTCGCCGAGGCCGCCGCCTTCATGCGCGCCCTCGATCAGCCCGGGAATGTCGGCGAGCACGAATTCGCTGCCCGTCGATTTCCACCACGCCGAGCTGCGGATGCAGCGTCGTGAAGGGATAGTCCGCGATCTTCGGCTTGGCCGCGCTGACCGCCGCGAGGAACGTCGACTTGCCCGGCATTGGGCAGGCCGACGATGCCGGCATCGGCGATCAGCTTGAGGCGCAGCCGGATCGTGCGCTCCTCGCCCGGCTGGCCCGGGATTGGCGTGGCGCGGCGCGCGGTTGGTCGAGGTCTTGAAATGCGCATTGCCGAAGCCGCCGTTGCCGCCGCGCGCCAGCACCACGCGCTGGCCGGCCTCGGTGAGATCGGCCAGCAGCGTCTCGCCGTCCTCGTCGTAGATCTGCGTGCCGGCCGGCACCTTGAGCACGATGTCGGCGCCGTTGGCGCCGTGGCGGTCCTTGCCCATGCCGCCGCCGCCGTTCTTGGCCTTGAAATGCTGCTGGTAGCGGTAGTCGATGAGCGTGTTGAGCCCGTCGACCGCCTCGCACGATCACGTCGCCGCCCTTGCCGCCGTCGCCGCCGTTCGGTCCGCCGAACTCGATGAATTTCTCGCGCCGGAACGACACGCAGCCGTTGCCGCCGTCGCCGGAGCGGACATAGACCTTGGCCTCGTCGAGGAATTTCATGGCGCATGCAATATGCGCACGCCCAGGCCGAAAGGGAGGGGGCGGCGAATGGCAAGGACGGTGCGGATTTATCCTGGGAAGGCGGTCGCCGGGAGGGGCCAGGGCGGGCCATGCCCCACTGATGCGGCCCAATAGGCCGCTCCCGACGTGCCGTTCGTCAGTTTGCCGCTACGCCGCGGCCCGAACGCTATCGCGGCGATAATCGCGGCTCGAATAGCCCGGTGGCATCAAGCCTCCTCCTCGCTTATTCAAGCCGTCCCACGGAGCAGCGCAAAGGTGCTGGTCCCTCGCGGGCAATGCCCCGAAGTCTGCTCCGCACCGCCGAGCGCTGTCAATCGCGATGTGCGTGAACCGCCTTTAAATGCCGAGAGAAGCCCAGGCTATGCGTTCCCACATTGGCTCCAACGTCGAGGACGAGGCCGCGTCTCTCTGCCGGAACACGCGAAAGAAACGCTCGGATATGATTCTCTTCATATCCGCCACGAAGGTACATGCTGCGGTCTATGAACGATGACAGCTCTCCCGCGAAAAGCCCGCTCTGATTCCTTACGCGAAATGGGCCGGCGGCGGCTTTAGGCACCAGCAGGGCCGACAGGCGTTCCCAACCGCGAATGTTCGAAAAGGCCCGCAAGGCGCGCACGATCCGCGCCCTGCGATGAAAAGGGTGCAACTCGCCTGAGTAAACGAACTCGCCCATGGTCATTGATGCATCAGGTCGACCGTGCAATCGGCGGCTGCTGATGGGATCGATCACACCGGGCCCACGCACGACAAAAGTGCAGGAGCGACGACTGCAATCCCGCGCGTCTGTCCATGCGCGAAGGATTCGGCGACGTTCTGCGACCGCATTGCGCAATTGCGGCAGTTCCGCCGTAACGATCATTGCCGATCACGAGCGCGACGCGCTTCTGTGCGATGGCTGGCGTCATGCCGACCCCGCAAAGGACGACGAGAAATGAAACGAACGAAAGCAAGCGAGGCATAGTCTCTTTCCTCGAAGGATCGCAAAGTCCTCGGTAATCCGCAAATCACCAATTACGCGGACGCACTCTATTTTACCGTCACTGAGCCATGGCAAGATGCTCGCGGGTATTCTCATGGGAGAGGATGGTCGCTCCTTCGCCATGCAGCCACTCGTTGCCGTCCCCGTGGTCGAAGTGCCAATGGGTGTTGACCAGATGCTGGACGGGGTCGGAACTCAGGCTTGCAAGGGCCTCGGTGATCCGTGGACGCGAGGCGGTGATGCCGGCATCGACCGACAGTTTACCGTACCGACCGGGGAGGACGGCAATATTGCCGCCGGAGCCTTCGAGGACGCTCACATTGCGTAGCCTGTGAACCTTGATCGGTGCCTTGGCCGCCTCGATCAACTCACCCCTTGATGAAAGCAAGGTGCTGAATTTCGTGCGCTGGCTGGTCAGCTGCCGATTACGATCACCGTCCAGAAGTGTGCGTGTTTACGCTATCGGGTTAGGCGGCGAGGTCAATGGGCTTGCTGACGCCCGTCGCGTCGACGGCTAGTGGTGATCGACAGGCCAAGGGTTTGAGAGCTACAATTCCTTCGGCAGTGGCAGCCTGCGATAGTGCGCAGCCTTCGGGCGCAACTTTGAAAATCAACTCGCTAATCGCTCAAGGAGCGCGACGGGCGGCTCTGACGCAAGCAAACCTATCCAAGCGCCACATTGAGGGCGCGAATTCTTCAGGGTGGAGGTAATTCGATGAACCGCGTGATCTTCTTGGCCTTTCTGTTGGTCGTTGCCAATCTCTTGATCGGCTGCGACAGCAAGCCGGCAGCGAGTTCCGCACCGCCATCGTCACCGCCGCCGGTCACGGTGGCACGTCCGTTGCAGAAAACAATAACCGAGTGGGACGAATATACCGGCCGCTTCTCGGCGGTGGAGTCGGTCGAGGTGCGAGCGCGCGTTTCGGGCTTCATCAACTCCGTCCATTTCAAGGACGGCCAGCTCGTCAAGCAGGGCGACCTTCTGTTTGTCATCGATCCGCGCCCCTACAGGCTTGCCGTCGAGCAGTCCACCGCCGACGTGGAACGCGCGCAAGGCAAAGCTCGATATCGCCACGCTCGACGTCGAACGAGCGGCTCCGCTTGGGCGCAGCCAGACCCTGACCGAACGGGAATTCGACACGCGGCAATCGACGCAGCGCGACGCCGCGGCGCAGGTCGCGGCCGCCGAGGCGACGCTGAAACAGGCCAAGCTCAATCTCGAATGGACGGAGGTGCGCGCCCCGATCTCCGGACGTATCTCCGACACGCGCGTCGACGCCGGCAACCTGATTTCCGGCGGACAAACCGGCGCAACGCTGCTGACGGTCATCGTGTCGATCGATCCCATCCGCTTCGTGTTCGACGGCAGCGAAGCTGATTTCCTGCGCTACGTGCGGCTCGCCGCGGCAGGAGGACGACCGTCGTCCCGCGACGCGCAGAATCCGGTCTCGGTGCGGCTTGCCGACGAGGCCGACTACAAGCATCACGGCCGGATGGATTTCGTCGACAACGTGGTCAATCCCAAGACCGGCACCATTCGCGGCCGCGCCATCTTCGACAACAAGGATGGATTGCTCACGCCCGGGCTTCTTCGGCCGGCTGCGGCTGTTCGGCGGCGAACACGACGCGCTGCTCGTGCCCGACAGCGCGATCGCGTCCGATCAATCGCGCAAGATCGTGTTCACCGTCGCCGACGACGGCACGGTCGGCACCAAGCTGGTCGAGCTCGGCCCCATCGTCGAAGGCTTGCGCGTCATCCGTTCGGGGCTCGCGGCCACCGATCGCATCGTCATCGACGGCCTGCAGCGGGCGCGGCCGGGCAGAAAGTCACGCCCGAGGACGGCAAGATCGAGCCCGCCGCTCAATAATGCGCTGCCGGACATCGCGTGCCAGATCAGTCGCAAGATGACGAGGCAGCCGCCATGGGATTTTCTCATTTCTTCATCGACCGGCCGATCTTCGCGGGCGTCATCTCGATCATCCTGACGCTGGTTGGCGCGATTTCCTTTCGCGCGCTGCCGATCACCGAATTTCCCGAGATCGCGCCGCCGACCGTCGGCGTGACGGCGACCTATGCGGGCGCCTCGGCCGAGGTCATCGCCGAGACGGTCGCCGCGCCGATCGAGCAGGAGATCAACGGCGTCGACAACATGCTCTACGTGGTGTCGCAATCGACCGGCAACGGCGCGCTCACGATCCAGGTCGTGTTCAAGCCGGGAACGAACATCGATCAGGCGCAGGTGCTGGTGCAGAACCGCGTGTCGATCGCGCTGCCGCGGCTGCCGGAGGAGGTGCAGCGCTTCGGCGTGACCGTGAGCAAGAAGTCGCCCGACCTGATGCTGGTGATCCATCTGATCTCGCCCGACGGCACGCTCGACCAGCAATACATTTCCAATTACGCGACCATCAACATCAAGGATGTCCTCACCCGTATCGACGGCGTCGGCGACACGATCGTGTTCGGCGCGCGCGACTATTCCATGCGGATCTGGCTCGACCCCGCCAAGGTGCAGGCGCGCGGCCTGACCGCCAGCGACGTGGTCTCGGCCCTGCGCGCCGCCAACGTGCAGGTTGCCGCCGGCGCCATCAACCAGCCGCCGGCGACGTCGCCGGGCGGCGTTCGAGATCGCGGTGCAGACGCTCGGCCGGCTGTCGAGCCCGGACCAGTTCAGCGACATCGTGGTCGCGACCGATCACGGACGGCCGGGTCACGCGCGTGCGCGATATCGCGCGCGTCGAGCTCGGCTCGCAGGACTACACGACCAACGCCTATCTCGACGACCAGGTCGCAACCGCGATCGGCATTTTCCAGCGGCCGGGCTCGAACGCGCTGGCGACCGCGGCCACCGTGCTCGGCACGATGGACGAGCTCGCCAAGAGCTTCCCGCCGGGCTCGAGCTACCGGGTCGCCTACGACACCACCGAGTTCATCCAGCAATCGGTCGACGAGGTGATCAAGACGCTGTTCGAGGCGATGGTCCTGGTCGTGATCGTCATCATCCTGTTTCTGCAGTCCTGGCGCGCCGCGATCATCCCGATCATCGCCATTCCGGTCTCGCTGATCGGCACTTTCTTCGTCATGCAGGCGTTCGGGTTCTCGCTCAACAATCTCACGCTGTTCGGGCTGGTGCTCGCGATCGGCATCGTGGTCGACGACGCCATCGTGGTCGTCGAGAACGTCGAGCGCTATCTGCGCCAGGGCCTGAGCCCGCGCGACGCCGCACACAAGACCATGGACGAGGTCGGCGGCGCGCTGGTCGCGATCGCGCTCGTGCTGTGCGCCGTGTTCATCCCGACTGCCTTCATCACCGGCATCTCCGGCGAATTCTACCGGCAGTTCGCGCTCACCATCGCGGCCTCGACGGTCATCTCCGCGATCGTGTCGCTGACCCTGTCGCCCGCGCTCGCGGCGCTGCTGCTGCGGCCGCACGATCATGAACAGAGGCCCGGGTTCTGGAAGGCCGTGAGCCTGCCGTTCGACCTCTTCTTCGCGGGCTTCAACAAGGGTTTCGAGAAGTTGTCGTCGGGCTATGCCGGGCTGACGCGGCGCGTCCTGCGCGTCTCGGGCTCATGCTGGTGCTCTATGGCGGACTCATCGGGCTGACCTATTTCCAGTTCGCCCGCACGCCGTCGGGTTCATCCCGCCGCTCGATCGCGCCTATTTCATCACCGCGATCCGCTGCCGCCGGGCTCCAGCCTCGAGCGTACCGACCGCGTCGTGCGCAGGGCGTCGGACATGTTGCTCGCGCGGCCCGGCGTGGCCCACGCGGTGACGTTCGCGGGCTTCGACGGGGCGACCTTCACCAATGCGCCCAACTACGGCGTCATCTTCGTCACCCTGAAGCCGTTCAAGGAGCGG
>CAWHPT010000080.1:0-97730 GCA_963831225.1 uncultured Alphaproteobacteria bacterium | reverse complement strand
GCCGAAGCCTCGCTGCAGAGCGTGACCAGTGCGAGCGCGGATGCTGCGACGGTGAGCTTCATACGGTCCCTCCCCTGCGTGTTGCCATGCACACCATCATGCAATGAGCACCTGCCCCGCGCCAGAGCGCATCCCGATGAAGTGGGATCGGGATGCGCTCTAATTTGTTGAGTGGCGCATGTCCTTGATCGGAAAACCGGTGTCCACTTTTCCGGGACATGCGCCAGCCCACGCGAAGGCCGATGCAGGGCGACGCACCCTGCGCACGGAAACCCGGGTGCCGCATTCCTGGAAATGTTCTACGCTTCGCTCATCAACAACTCAAGGGAGGCGACGATGGGTAGCTGGCTCAGCGAGCGAGAGCAACGTCTGGTCGCAGGTGCCGAAACGGCGTCTGCCGCAACCCCGATACCCACCCAGATCGTGTCGAACGGCGAATATCTTCCGCCGCCGCAGAGCGAGACGCAAAAGCGCGTCGAGCGGCGCATCTTCGAGTTGGCCGACGACAACGGCAAGCGGCTTGGCCTGAGCCGGCGGCAGTTCATGCAGACAGGCTGCGGCATGGCCGCCGCGTTCCTCGCCATGAACGAGGTCTATGGCTCGGCACGTGTTCCAGGTCGCGGCCGCCGAGGCGCACGAGCCCGAGCTGATGCAGGCACGCGCGCAGAGTCTTGCCGGGCAGTTCATCTTCGATGTGCAGACCCATTTCGTGCGCGACGACTTCAACCAACGAGGGGCTCCTGCGGCCTCGCCAAGTTCGCGGGCGAGCACTGGAATCCCAAGCTGAAGGAAACGGCACCCTCGCTGGTCGCAGTACAAATTCCAGAACTACGTCAAGGAGGTCTACTACGACAGCGACACCAGCCTGGCGCTGTTGAGCGGCGCGCCGTTCGACGATCCGAACTGGTGGTTCTTGTCGAACGAGCAGATCGTCAAGACGCGCGAGATGATCAACGACTTCGCGGGCTCGCGCCGCCTGCTCGCGCACACCATCATCACGCCCAAGCAACCCGGCTGGATGGAGGAGGTCGACAAGGCGATCGCGGTCTACAAGCCGGATCTCGTGGAAGTCCTACACCATCGGCGACCCGCGCGCGCCGTCGAAATATCCGTGGCGCCTGGACGACGAGCAGGTGATGTATCCGTTCTACGAGAAGGCGGTGAAGGCCGGCATCACCACGATCTGCATCCACAAGGGCCTGCTGCCGCCCGACTACGAAAAGTCGCTTCGCCGGCGTGTGGGAATACGCCACCGCCTGGGACGTCGGCAAGGCGGCCAAGGATTGGCCGCAGATGACCTTCGTCATCTATCATTCCGCGCTGCGCCCGTTCCTCGAGCTGCCCGACCAGGCCTGGGCCGAGTTCGAGGCCACCGGCCGCATCAAATGGGCGACCGATCTCGCCGAGATCCCGGAAAAATTCGGGGTGACCAACGTCCACGCCGAGCTCGGCACCTGCTTCGCCAATTCGGCGGTGGCGCATCCCAGGTTCGCGGCGGCGCTGCTCGGCACGCTGATCAAGGGCTTGGGCGCGGATCACGTGGTCTGGGGCACCGATTCGGTGTGGTATGGATCGCCGCAATGGCAGATCGAAGCGATGCGGCGGATCGAAATCCCCGAGGACATGCAGAAGAAATATGGCTTCGCGCCGCTCGGCGGCGCGAACAGCGCGACCAAGCAGATGATCTTCGGCAGCAACGCGGCGCGCCTCTACCGCCTCAACCTCAAGGCGACCGAGAACACGCCGATGCCGTCCTATTCCGCGGACCGCCTGGCCACGCTGAAGAGCGAGTATGAGCTCGCGGCCAAGGAACCGTCGAACCTGCGTTACGGCTACGTGCGCGCGGCGTGATCCTCTCTTCGCTACAAATCAGCAAGCAAGCAGCCCGGCTGAGCAAAAACCCGGGCTTGGATCTCTCCGGAAACGCCTCGCGAGAGGGTGTCGCAGGCCGTGCAGGAGGCATCTCCCACTGGGCGCATGCGGGCCCGGTGAGTGTTTGCTGCCTCAGCCGCTGTGCCGCAGTCGCCGAAGCATTTGCTCGACATGGGTAATGGGGGTGTCGGGCAGAATGCCGTGGCCGAGGTTGAAGATCAGACGTCCGCCGCCGAAGTTCGTGCGGACGTCGTCGACGGCTCTATCGAGTGCAGCGCCGCCGGCCAGCAAGACCCAGGGATCGAGGTTCCCCTGCACGGCGACCCGGCTTTGAATTCGATCGCGAATGAAAGCAGGCTCGGCCGCCCAGTCGATGCTCACCGCATCGACCGGAACACGGTCTACATACGCTGCGAGCGAGCCGCCGGCGCCACGGGGGAATCCGATGAACTTCGCGTCCGGGACCTGCCGCCTTACTTCCGCGACGATCCGTCTTGCCGGCTCGATGCACCAGCGATCGAGCTCGCGCGGCGGCAAGATGCCGGCCCAGGTATCGAAAAGCTGCACCAGATCGGCGCCGGCCTGCAGCTGCCCGACGAGATAGCGCACCGAGGCTGCGCTGAGGATGTCGATCAGGCGCGCGAACGCGGCGGGCTCGCGGTAGGCCAACAATCGCGCCGGCGCCTGGTCGGTGGTCCCCCCGCCGGCGACCATGTATGTTGCGACCGTCCATGGCGCACCGCAGAAACCGATCAACGCGATCTCCGGATCGAGCTCACTCTTCACCAGCCTGACTGCTTCATAAACCGGT
Source organism: uncultured Alphaproteobacteria bacterium (assembly GCA_963831225.1). Lineage (GTDB taxonomy): Bacteria > Pseudomonadota > Alphaproteobacteria > Rhizobiales > Xanthobacteraceae > VAZQ01. Next base: position 95,047 of record CAWHPT010000080.1, on the reverse strand, counting down.
GCGAATGTCGACTCATCGAGAGAGTCGGCCAAGCTCTCGATCTCGCCGGACGTGGTCAGGGGGTCGAGCCGCGGTCCTTCACCGGCCTCGAAGCGCACCGAACGGCCGAGCGCATGCGGGACTACGAGAATGTCCGAAAACAGGATGGCGGCGTCGAAGCGAAAACGCCGGATCGGTTGCAGCGTCACTTGCGCCGCCAACGCCGGCGTAAAGCAGAGATTGAGGAAGCTGCCGGCTCGAGCGCGCAGCTCGCGATATTCCGGCAGATAACGCCCGGCCTGCCGCATCATCCAAACTGGAGGAATCGCTTGCCGCCGTCCAGACAGCACTTCGAGCAGAGGCTTGATAGCGGTCCGAGTCTGGTTCACGCTCGAGATCCGTAAGCGCTGATGCTGTCAGCGTGCCGGCGCATCCATCACCACAAAATCCTTGCCGGTGCGGGTGTCGGCAGTCGCGGGACGATCCGTGGTAACAAACACCATCCCCGGCTTCATGCGCTCATTGATCGCGTCGAGCACGTTTTGCGGCGGCGTGACCCGCTCCACCACGGAGGTGTTGGGCTTCACTGCGCCGCGGCGGCCGGTATCGAAGCCGCTCGCCTGCCAAGTGAAACCCTTCTCATCCCCGCCCTGGAGGACGAACACATGGGACCCGAGTGGCTTCGACGGATTGGCAATGGTTGCCTTGCCTTCAGCGACGATTTCGCCGTTCTGCATTACGTACATCGACTTGTCGGCGCTGGAAACGAGGATGGAAGTGACCGCGTCGGTTTGAGCGAACTTCGGCTTCGTCTTCTTGGCGACCTTGGCAAGCTCCTGCTTGGCTTTCGCACCGAGGATAAGCCCCGGATCGATGACCGAAGCCGGCTGCGTATGGTCGCCGGCGATGATCACGGGCGTCCCCACCTGGGTGATCTCGTAAAGCTTCGCGGCAAATGCTGGCGGTAGCCGGACGCAGCCATGAGAGGCGGGATAGCCCGGCAGCTTGCCGGCATGGAGTGCGATGCCGCCCCAGGTGAGCCGCTCCATGTGGGGCATCGGGGCATTATCATAGATGTTGGACTGATGCTCTTTTTCCTTCTGCAGAATCGTGAAGACGCCTGTGGGCGTTTCGTGACCCTTCTTGCCGGTCGAGCAGGGCGAGGCCGCAATCTGGATCCCATTCCGGTAGACGAAGACGCGCTGCTTGGGGATGGAGACTATGATTGCCACGGGACCGGTAGGTGACCGCTCAGGGAGCCACTCGGATTGAGCGGCCTTGGTTTGTGTGCTCTTTTTGACTGGCTTGGCCAATGCTCCGGACACCAGATGATGTCCTCCGGTCAGCAAGCCGGCGCCCGTCACCAACAGACTGATCATGGACCGCCTGTTCAGACGGGTTGAAAACTGGCCATGCTTCATTGCCGCGTTTGTCATTAATCATCCCTCTTGTGGCTCAGGCCGGCGACACGCCCGCTTCTTCGGTTGATAGCCTCGTCGCCGGGTCTTTTCGGTTGAATTGAGGAAAGCCGGCAGGGTGTGGAAAAGCTACTGACTTCAGGTCTGATTAGCAGATTTCTTCAGGATGATGCGTGGCGAACCGCCTTGCCGATCACTACGCCCAAGCGCCTCGGTGGACGCTCTGTCCGGAGGACAGGAGCTGTAGCGACCTTCATTACGATCTTACCGTTCTCAAAAAACAATCGCTGCGGAACAGTTGCATCGCGCGCAAGTTAGAAATGTATCCAATCCAAAATAGCGATCCGATCAAAGGAGTTCCAAATGGCCAATCAACAACGCCAAGCAGAGAGGGATGCGGGTCAAGCGGCTCACGACGCAACCCGTAAAATAGCCGAGGAAACAAGCCGGGCCGCTCGAACAGCGACCGATGTCAGCGTGAGCGCCACCCGCGCAGGCGCCGATACGATGCAGCGCAATGCCGAGACCGTTCAGCAGGCATGGCAAACGGGAACCGAAATGGCAACGCAGCTCACCGAGCGCTCCATGGAACAGTTGGCGCGTGCTTTCGGGATCACGGGCGAAAGCTCGCAACACGCATCGCAGCAGTCGTCGCGCAATCTGGAGTCGATTGTGCAATCTGGAACTATTCTGGCAAGCGGCATGCAGAATATTTCGCGCGAATGGTTCGAGTTCGCACGCAAACGCATGCAAGAAAATCTCAATCGCGCCGATGCGCTGGCGAGCTGCCGAACGCCGCAGGAGCTGATGGCGGCCCAAAGCGATCTGCTCCGGGACAATCTCGAGAACTTCGTCCAGAGCACCCGGCGCATCGCTGAAATCTCGATGCAAACGGCCGACGAGGCCGTCCGGAAAATGACCGACGCAAGCCTGGCGCCGCGTTGACGGCCTACTTGCCTCTTTCCTTCAAATGCGGGAACCGCTCCGTGAGCAGCGAGCCCGCATAGTACGTCGGCTTGAACGCCGGATGCGCTCGGATGGCGTCGTACCAATGCTGCACGCGCGGCAGGTCGTGCCACGCCGTATCCTGACCGAGATCGGCCATGCGGACGATCGCCGGCATCAACGAGATGTCTGCCAGCGAGATGCTTTGGCCGAGCAGCCATGGCCCACCGCTCTTCCCGAGCTCCGCATCCATGCGCTCATAGGTGCGGCGCAGCCGCTGCATCGCGGCATCCATCTCCTTTTGCGGAAAACCCCGGCGTCCCATCGCCAGCATGAACTCCTTGCGCAGCGGCTTAGAGTTCGCGAACTCCTGGAATTCCTCCTCACTCATCGCGGCAAAGCGTGGCAGGAACGCAAGATTGAACGTCGGCACCCGCACCGCGGCCGCCGGCATCTCGTCGATGAAGCGCATCAGCGCCCGCATATGCGCGCGTTTGGCGGGATGGCGCGGGGTGAAACTCTGCGGCGCCGGCGCCACTTCATCCAGGTATTCGATAATGACCGAGGAATCGACGACGATCGTGTCGTCGTGATCGAGCGTAGGCACTACGCCGTTCGGATTGAGTGCGAGATAGTCCGGCTTGAGCTGATCGCCTGCCAATAGATCCAGCTTTTTTCCTCGAACGGCAGCGACTTGGCGTTCAGCACGAAGCGCACCCGCTGGCTGCAGGTCGACTGCGGGGCATTATAGAGAGTGAACGACATAGTTTCGCACTTTCTTCATCGGAATTGGCCGCACCTCACGGCGCTATTTCTTCTTAGCAGCCAACAATGTCTGCGCACGCTCCACGATTGCTTTCGGTGTTGCATAAAGCCGGGCCACTATCTTCTGCACTTCTTCTCCTGTAGTCGGCGATATTTCGGCCTGCATCTTCTGGCCCTCATCCAGGAAGGCCGGATCCTTCATTGCGGCATCGAAGGCGCGTCGCAGTGCCTCGTACCTTTCCAGGATATCCGTAGCGTTCACGTGCCGATTCTGCCACCACCGCGCCTGGTGATGGCGACGACCGACGGGCGTGGCGGCATGCCCCGGATCGAAGTCGGGCCAGCGCGTCGAGGGGTCATCGAAGGTCGACGGGCGTCCGAACGCCTTCCATTTCTCACCATCGTCGCCCGGATGCTGCACAGCCACGAACAGCGTCTCGTTGTCGGGCGTGAAGGTCGGCCCGCAGAGCTCCGCACCCGCGGGGCAGCGGTAGAAAAGCCTGGACGTGGCGCGGCCTTCGCCTTCGGTCTCGATCGCCCACAGGCCGTCGGCGCGGCCGGTATCTTTATCCGAATTGCCGTCGGTCGCAATCCACAGGCAGCCTTCGCCGTCGATGGCGCAATTGTCGGGCATTCCGAACCAGCCGTCCTTGGTGGTAGCCGAGGAAAAGGTGGCGCCTACGGAGGCTACCGCCGGATCGCCGCACTTGACCAAAATTTCCCAATTGAACTTTGTTTCGGCGTGGTCGCCGCCTTGCGGCATCATCTCGATGATATGACCGAAGCGGTTGTTGGACCGCGGATTGGCGGCGTCCACCTGATCCCCGGTGCGGCGGGTATTATTGGTCAGAATGACGTAGACCCGGTTGGTCAGCGGGTTTGCCTCGATGTCTTCCGGCCGGTCCATTTTTGTAGCGCCCAACAGATCGCCGGCACGGCGGCTCTCGATCAGCACGTCGGCCTGGCTCGCGAAGCCATTGACCTCCGTGAGCGGGCCGTGGCCGTGCACGAGCGGCAGCCATTCTCCGGTGCCGTCCGAGTGGTACTTGGCAGCATAGAGAGTGCCCTCGTCGAGCAGATCACGGTTGGCGGCAGGATTGTCAGCGATCGACGGTGCCGCGGGTCACGAACTTGTAGACGTAGTCGAAGCGCTCGTCGTCGCCGGCATACAGACATAGCGGCCGTCGCGATTGATGATTCCGGCCGCGCCCTCGTGCTTCATCCGTCCGAGCGCGGTGCGTTTTTTCGGGGTCGAGGCGGCATCGAAGGGATCGATCTCGACGATCCAGCCGAACCGATTGGCTTCGTTCGGCTCCTTGGCGACGTCAAATCGATCGTGCCACTTGCCCCACGCGTACCAGTTGCCCCCGACGCCGAAGCGATTGAAGTTCTTCGCCTCAGGATGATCGGCGGAAACCTTACCCCAGAAATAGCCGTGAAAATTCTCCTCGCAGGTGAGCCAGGTTCCCCATGGCGTAATGCCGCCGCCGCAGTTGTTGAGCATGCCGAGCACACGGCGGCCGGTCGGATCGGCCTTGGTCTTCATCCGGTCGTGACCGGCGGCTGGACCGGTGATGTCCATTGCCGTGTCGATGTCGATGCGGCGGGCGTATTTCGATCCGCTCGATCACACTGCCACTTGCCGTTCGCCCGCTTGATCTCGATCACAGTCCCGCCGTGCGCTGCCATCTCGATGGCCACGAGCTCCTTTGTCATCTTGGCGAATTTCTGCTCTCTCGACGTCTGATCGGCTGCGATGCCAGGGAACATCAGCTCCTCGTTGGTGTATTCGTGATTCACCACCAGCAGCCCGTGATGAGACGGGTTGCCCACGCCCGGCATCGGAAGATAGCCGACGAAATCATTGTTGTAGCCGAACTGCAGCTTCTGGGCGGCCGCCGATTGCGTCATTGGATCGAAGGGCGGTGCACCCGGCAGGACCGGGTCGCCCCAGCGCATCAGCACGTCGGCATCGTAGCCTTCGGCGACGCCGTGGTTCTCGTCGACGCCCGCGGTGGTCTCCTTGAAATGGAAGCGGGTGGCGCTCTGGGCGCGGGCTTTTTCGGCGCGCCATGGCCAGTGGGCTCACGGCTGCCGCAATGGCCGCCACACCGAGCGCGCCCTCGAGCATCTCGCGCCGGTTGAAGCGCGCGGCGATGACATCTCCGATCGAGAGATTGCCGCTGGTATTGCGGCCGATGTCTTCGGACGCTTCGAAGGCCTCCGCCCTGCTTGGCGTTGCTTTCACAGATGCCGATCCTTCGGTTCGGGTTGCCGCATTGCTATTGCTGCATGCTAGGAAACGGCGATGACGGCACCGTGACAACGACGACTCGCTACAAAGCCATCGGCTGCACAATGAGCGACTGCGGAATAGAAGCGCTCCAGCATACCCCGGTCGGCAAGAGCTCGAGTTGGGCTGTGCTCCCGAACATGTCACCCGCCATTCGTTCGATTACGATGTCGGCCGAACCCTGGATGAATCGAAGACTTCACTGCGGGGCCATCCCACTCGCGCCAGCTCAGCCGCACTGATGCGGGCGCGATGTCCCACCTGATCATGATCTTTCCTTCCGGCACGGAAAGTGCCCCGTATTTCGAGGCATTGGTCGCAAGCTCATGCAGGATTATGCCGAGCGATTGCGCCGCCTCGGCCCTCAGGAAGATCGAAGGCCCTTCAGCTTGAACACGCGCCTGATCCTCGACGAACGGCATCAATTGACGCCAGATCAGGTCGCGAAGCGGCGCACCACTCCAGTTCTGACTGACCAGAAGATCGTGCGATTGCGACAACGCCCGAATGCGTCCGAGAAACCGCTCCTCGAAATCCGCGAAGCTTCCGCTGTACCGTGCCGTCTGAGAAGCCATCGCCTGAACGACTGTGAGCAAGTTCTTCGTACGGTGAGAAAGCTCGCCCATGATGAAGCGCAGATTGTCCTCTTGCTTCTTGCGCTCGGTGATATCGACGTTGACGCCGATGATCCGGCGACGTCCCTCTTGCTCGATCACCCGCGAGCGCCGATCGATCCAGGACAAGGTACCGTCCTGCCGAACTGAGACGCAGCTCGATTTGAAACTGAGTGCCTGGTTCGGCCTCCCTCTCCTCGCTCGCGAACGTCATCGAGCCGCCCTTGATCTTCAGGATGCACGCGCTCGCGAAACGCCGACAACGACGGCGTTGCTTCGAGACGAATCATAGTTGAGCTGCCGGTACAATTGCTTTGTCCACCGCACCTCGCCGATATCGAGATCGTACCCCCACGGAGCCACGTCCCCAGCCTCTTGCGTCATCTCGAGCCATTCGTGAACCTGACGCAGGTCGCGTTCGGTACGCTTGCGTTCGGATATTTCGCGATGGACGATGGAGATCCAACTACGTTTCCGCTAGAGTCCCGGATTGGCCCGGAGCTGATCCCAACCTCCACCAGACTTCCGTCTTTGCGCCGACGAGATGTTTCGAAGTAAATCTGCTCGCCTTGCAGCACGCGGCGGAAACGCGTTCCTGGCGCGTAGTCGGTGGGATTGGGAGCGAGAAAGCTGAGAGGCTGACCAATGGCTTCAGCTGCGGTGTACCCGTAGAGTCGTTCAGCGGCCAGGTTCCATGTCTGAACTCTTGGCATTCGCATCGATGCTGAAAACAGCATCCATCGACGATGCGACAACTGCGGCGAGGAGAGCATTGGTCTGTTCGTTCGGATTGCTTTCGGTCATGGCAAGGCCATTCTGAGCTTCGATGCGCCGACCAGCCGAACATCTCGCTGGGGAAGATTATCACGTCCTATGTGTTGGCTCCATGCGTTCCGAGCAGTGACAGGCGACGGCGGTGCTTCGGTCAGTACCAACTGCGGACTTGGGTGCGTGCCTGTCCTTCGCCACTCATGCGTGAAGGGTTTCAAGCGCAACTCCATTCAAGAGGGCCAATCAGCCGAATTGATCTCCGACACGTCGTGGACATAGGATCGGCGTTGGGCGGCAGGAAAGCAGTGGAGTAACTCGAATGACGGATAGGCACATTTTGCGGTTTGGCGGGGCCAGTGGTCTCTTGTTCGTGATCTTATTTATCCCCTCGTACCTTTCGGCACCGAACTCGCCAGTGACCACGTCGAGCACCCAGCAGGTGATCGACTATTTCAGCTCCAAGCAGAATGAAATCCTGATCCTGAACGGGCTGCTCCTGATTGTCTCTGCCTTTTTCTTTCTCTGTTTCCTCGGCATTCTTCACGGTTTGCTGCAAGACGCCGAGCGGGAGGGATATGGATTCTCCTCGGTCTCGCTGGCTGGAGGAGTTGCTGTTCATAACATTGGTATTGGCGGGGGCAGCGATCGAGATTGTCCATCCAGCGACGCAAACTCGCTTCGCAAACTTCCAACAGGACGCTCAGCTGGGCTTCCTTTCGCTTGCACTTTCTGGGTGGATGTACCGCTTCGCCTTTGTTGGCATGGCTGCGATGACTCGCTTGTGGCGCTAAGGACGGGACTGCTGCCAAAGTGGTTGGCCTGGGTCGGTTTTGTATGCACCGTCATCGCCCTCCTACGTTTCCTTGGCCCGTTGGGTGGCTGGCTGACACTGCTCTGGATAGTAGTGGTTTCCGTCCTTTTGCTCGCCGGGACCGTGGGTCATCCTTTCGTTGCCACGCCTGTGCCACGCCAATAGTTCACTCCGGGCAAAGCAGATGTTTGGAGCTCGTCGATCCTCGGAGATGCTGGTCGATTGGTCAGACAAGGCGATGGAGGCTGTCGGCACCAAGGATTACCGCGGCGTGCAAGCGAACGTCGGCGAGGTGATCGCCTGGCGCAATTTGTTCTGGGCGTTGTCGGACGCGATGGTGCGCGACCCGAAACCCTGGATCGGCAATTATCTCCTGCCGAACATGGATCCCGGCAATGCCTACGCCATCATTGCCACGATGGCTTATTCGAAAATCAAGTACATCATCGAGCAGACCGTCGCTTCCGGCCTTATCTACCTCAACTCGCATGCCAACGACTTCAAGAACCCGGACATCCGTCCCTATCCCGATCGCTATCTGCGTGGCTCCAACGGCTACAAGGCGGAAGAGCGCGTGAAGCTCCTGAAGCTTTTGTGGGATTGCCTGGCGACCGAGTTCGGTGGACGGCACGAGCTCTACGAGATCAACTACGGCGCTCGACCGAGGAAATCCGCCGCTATTGCCTGTTCGGAGCGCAGGCGTCCGGTAATGCCGACCGCTTCAAGGGTTTCGCCGAGGAATGCATGGCCGAATACGAACTCGACGGCTGGAAGGTGCCCGATCTCACCGATCCGGGCGAGCTCGGCTACCACGTCATGCGCGGTGCAATCACATAGCGCCAACGCGCAGGAGGAACCATGGCCCGTGCCCATGAAATAGCCGAAGGCATCTATCGCATCTGCAGTGTCCCGCCGGGCCAATCTCCGGTTGGCTTCAATCAATTCTTGATCGATGACGAGCGGCCCGCCCTCATTCACACAGGGTATTATGAGGCTTTCGAGGCGGTGCGGGTTGCCGTCGCGGAAGTGATCGATCCCAAGCGGATCGCATATGTCGTGCTCGGGCACTTCGAGGCTGACGAGTGTGGCGGAATGGATCGCTTCCTGGATCACGCAGCAGGTTCCGTGCTTGTCGCCAGCGAGCTTGGTGCTGGGATCAACATCAGCCACTGGGGCTATCGTGGCCCGGTGAAGGGGATGCGGGACGGCGATCTTCTCGATCTCGGGCGTCATCGGCTGCGGTTCCTCGAGACGCCTCACGTCCACCATTGGGACTCGATGATGGTTTTCGAGGAGACCACCCGCAGCCTTTTCCCAGCTGATCTGTTCATTCAGCCTGGAGATCAGCCGCCGGTTGTGAAAGAGGATCTGACCCGAGAGATGCTGGAGCTCTATCGCGCTGTGGGCATCTTTGGCCACGAAGCGCCGGTGCGCCAAGTGGTGGACCGTATCGAAAAGCTCGCCCCGCATTGGATTCATCCCATGCACGGCGGCAGCTTTACCGCAGAGCTTGCGCCGCGCTTCTACCGGGCGCTGCGTGAAGAGCCGTTTGCCTATAACGGCCTGCTGCTCGGGCGCCGCTCCCGGGCGAGGAGGCTGTCCTCCGAGCGCGGTTTATGAGCCGGCCAATCAAAGCGAGCCTAACGACCCGTCAACTTGCTCAAGAAGTCCATCGGGATCGGAAACACGATCGTCGACGAGCGCTCGCTGGCGATATTCTGCAAACCGGTGAGATAGCGCAGTTGCATCGCCTCGGGGTGCGCCGCAAGGATTTGGCCGGCTTGGGCGAGCCTCTCGGCCGCCTGCAATTCGCCCTCGGCATCGATCACCTTTGCCCGCCGGATTTGTTCGGCCTCGGCCTGCTTGGCGATCGCGCGCACCATGGTCTCGTTGAGGTCGACGTGCTTGAGCTCGACATTGGCGACTTTGATGCCCCAGGCATCGGTCTGCTCATCGAGGATCTGCTGGATATCGGCGTTGAGCTTGCTGCGTTCTGCCAGCATCTGGTCGAGGTCGTGCTGGCCGAGCACGGAGCGCAATGTCGTCTGCGCCAGTTGACTGGTGGCCTCGTTGAAGAATTCGACCTGGATGATCGCTTTCTCCGGATCCATGACGCGGAAATAGAGGACGGCATTGACGCGCACGGAAACGTTGTCGCGTGAGATCACGTCCTGCGGCGGTACGTCGAGGACCCGCGTACGCAAATCCACGCGCACCATCTGCTGGATGAATGGAACGACGATGACGAGGCCCGGACCCTTCACGCGCCACAGGCGACCGAGCATGAACACCACTCCGCGTTCGTACTCCCGCAAGACGCGGAACGCGTAGAGCAGCAGACCGAGAATGAAGAGAACGGGGAGGAGGACCCCGATCATGGCCGCGGTATTGGAAAACATGGGAGGTTCCCTTGCTATTCGGGTTCGACGATCAAGATCAGACCCTCACGCCGCGTTACCCGTACGCAATCGCCGGATTTCAGTTCCGTGGCGCTGCGGGCACCCCAGATTTCTCCGTGAATGCGGATATTTCCGCTGCCGGCTTGCCAATCCACAACGGTGCCATGGCCGCCGATCATCTGCTCCCAGCCGGTCACGGTTTTGCGCTGACGTGCTTTCATCGCGGCGCCTATGATGACGAAGGTCAGGCCGGCGCTGGTAATCGCCGCGCCGATGATGACTGGGATTGAGACGCCGAAATCGATGGTGGAGCCTTCCTGCTCGAACAGAAAGAACGACCCTATCAGGAAGGCGACAAGTCCCCCGAGACCGAGCACGCCGATGCCCGGCGTGAACGCCTCGCCCACCATGAGTGCAACGCCGAGAAGCAGGAGACCCAATGCCCCATATTGAACCGGAAGCACCGACAATGCGATCAGAGCCAGCAGCAGGCTGATGCCGCCGAGAACGCCCGGTATGAGCGCGCCCGGATTCAAGAACTCGAACAGCAGCCCGTAGACGCCCAGCAGCAGCAGGATGAATGCGATGTTCGGATCGGCGACGGCGCCGAGCAGCTTCGTTCGCCAGTCCGGTTCGACCTCGGTCACGATGGCGTCGCGTGTCGCGAGCGTGCGTTCCTCTCCACCAACGGTAACGTTGCGTCCGTCCGCCTGTGCGAGCAGGTCATTGACGCTGGTGGCGACGATTTCAACCACGCCCTGCCTGCGCGCCTCGTCGGCGGTCAGAGTTCGCGGCGTCTCGCACCGCCTTTTCAGCGAAATCGAGATCGCGTCCGCGCAATTGCGCGAGGCTGCGCAACAAAGCGACAACATCGTTGATCGCCTTGCGCTCGGCGGCAGTCGGCTCGTTGCCCTTCTTGTCGTCCTTCTGCTGCGGTGCGCCGGGCAACCCGCCCATCTGAATCGGGGTCGCCGCGCCGAGACTGGTGCCCGGCGCCATTGCCGCCAAGTGCGAGGCATATACGATGAAGGTGCCGGCAGAGGCTGCGTGCGCGCCGCTCGGGGCGACATAGACGATGATCGGAACGGGAGCGGCGATCATGTCCCGGATAATGTCGCGCGTCGCGCTGACGAGCCCGCCGGGAGTGTCGAGGCGGATGACGATCGCCCTGGCATTCTCCTTCCTGGCCAGGTCGACGGCGCGCGAGATCTGGCGGGCCGCGGCGACGCTGATGGCGCCGTGGATATTGACGGCGAGAACGGAATTGGCCGATGGGGCCTGTGCCGCGCTGCTTGCGCCGAGTAGCCCCAATGACAGCACTATGAGAGCTGGCAACGACCCCAGTGCCTTCGCACTGAGCAGGTATTTGCGGAACATCATCCCTGACCAGCGCCGCCGCGAGTGGTGGGGAGGGCTCATCTCGGTTCCTCGATTGGCGTCCGTCAGTCGGGTTCCATGCCCTTGTCCGTAAGCTGTCTTGTCGCGTTGTCGTTCTTGCTCAGGTGCGCCAAGCCCATGCCGCGCAGCACGTTCGGCGCCTTGGTGAACTGTATGTTGTCGTAGCCGACGATCTCTATCCGGTTGCCCCACGGGTCGACGAAATCGAGAAACGGGCCGGGCAGCAGCTGGACGCCCGCCTTCGCCAGTGCGTTGCGCACGGCGTCTTTGTCATCGACCACGAGTCCAAAGTGGCGGCCGTCATCAGCAGGCTGGGTGCGGCCCTTTTGCAGCGCGAGGAATTGATCGCCAAGATCGATGAAGGCCGAGGTATCGCTTTTGCTACGAAGTTGAAAGTCGAACAAGTTGCCGTAGAATGCCAGCGCCTCGTCGATATCGCCAACTTCGAGAGCGACATGGTTGAAACCGATGGCGCGCGCTTTCTTTGCTCCGGACATAACGGGTCTCCAATAGCCGGCCCGTCATACTTTGATCATGAAGGTCGGGCGCAAGCTCAGAACCGCAGATAATCCTCAATGCTACCTCCAGCAATGCGCCAATGGGAACCTTCGGATGGCTCTCGCGCATGGTTCTGGCCGGTGCACGATGCACTCATGAAAACAGGACAGACGGTCAGTCCCGATCCGATTGGCGCAAGCTCATCGCGCCGAGCTGTCGTCTGCTAGCGGCCGGCGACCCGCGAAAGGGCCTCCTTGAATTTCGATGGGGCTGATTGCCAGAGTGCTCCGCTTCTGCCTCTTTGATAGCCGTATTCGAACAATCTTTGCATATAGGCGGGATCGAAGCCGATCGACTCGGCTTTCGGGTAGTCCGGTTCGATCGAGGCCAGGTTGAATTCCCAGCTTCGGCCCTTGGCGAACTGGTAGGAAGCAAGCAGCGTATTGCGCGTGTTGGCGCGCACGGATGTCTCGAACGACCGCGTCACGATCGGCAGCGTCGAGGCCCGCACGACATCGAAGTCCGGAATGAGCTTGCCGTTCAGCACGATATAGACTTTCGGCCGGGCGTCCGGCGAAAACAGCTGCGTACCCGAAACCAGCACTGCTTCGGGCACGATCAGCACGTTCGTCGTAACGCCGCCATCTACGTGCATTTCCGCGAAACGGCGTCCGTCTGCTTCGACATCGATGAGCACCGGGGAGAACACGCCCGGAATGCTCGCCGACGCGGTCAGGATATTGCGGAAAAGCTCGAGCGATCCAGGATCGCCGCTGGCGGCAATCTTGCCCATATCCCAGATCGCAGTCCGCTGCGCGTCGAGGTTCGTGGTCACCACATAGAGGCGCCGGCCGGTGCGATATTCCTGCGCAATTGCTGCGAGCATCCCGTCGTCGACATGTCTCGCGATCAGGTCACGCAAGGGCGCAGCTTTGAACAGGCCCGTGCCGAACAGACCCGCTATGCCGTCCGATTGCAGCAGGTTGGCCATCTCGCCGGTGGCGAAGACGCTTCTCAGCGTTTCGTCATGAGCCGGCCCAAGGAATGCGAAAGGCGCAATCAACGCCCCCGCGCTCGCTCCGGTCACCAACGTGAACTGCGGCCGCGTCCCGCGTGCCGTCCATCCGGTCAGGAGACCGGCGCCAAATGCGCCATCGGCGCCGCCACCGGACAGCGCAAGAACCGCAGGCTGCGCCAGCCTCAGCCTGGACAGGGGCGGGCGCCGCCCGGTTCCGATGCTCAGGTCATCTGCCCACAGGCGAGCGCCCGGAATGCCTGGAATGCCGGCTTCTGCCTGCTGCTGCTGAGTATAGGGAATGCGCGTTTCGGTTGCGCAATCTGCCAAGGCCAGAGCGCAAGCGGTGAGGGCGAGCAAACGCGCCGCACGACCAAGCCCGGCACGGTTGCCCCTGATCATCATATCGCCGAATGCCGCCGACGATCAAAAAGGACCTGCTTCATGTCGCAGAAACCGCGCCATCCTGGTTGTCCTTGGCGGCAGCCCAAAGCGTAACGCCGGGCGAAGCGCACTGTTGCCGCGCGCCAAGGCATACCCATGCTGATCACGACTACCCCCGCAATCTATGAATCATCCGACAACCTGCGCGGGATATCAAGGATGTGAGACTGAATAGAGGCAATAAGCGGCCAGTCCGGAACGGAGCCCCAGGCGGACATTGCCATGAGCAATTCCGGCACGGGGCGCTGCTTCCCGTAGCCGCAATGCTTCAAGACAGCTCAATGCGGCTGGGCTGGCGGCTGGGTGGCGGCTGGCGGCGCCTTGCCGCTTGAACGGAAGGTGGATAGGCTTGTTTGAAGATTCTGCGTCATGACCCGCATTTGCCCGAAGTCTTACGCTAAGGCATAGGCGCTTGAGCTAGGATCGGAATTACTTGTTGTGGGGACGGTGTGCAGACGACGCTGCTCAGTGTTGCGATCGCCGTCATTCTGGCGCTTGTGGCGGCGCTTGTGGCACCAATCTTCATCGATTGGTCGAGATATCGCGCCGAATTCGAAGCGCGTGCGAGCCGCCTGACGGGGCTCGAGTTCCGGGTCACCGGTCCGATTGCTGTCCGCCTGTTGCCCACCCCCACCCTGACGCTGCAAGGCATCGAGTTCGGCCGTCCCAACGACAGCAAGGTACGGGCACGCACCTTGCACATCGAGTTTGCGCTCAGCCGCTTGCTGCAGGGAGAGTGGCGCATCGAGGACGCGCGGCTCGAAGCACCCGAATTCGGAATTTCCTTCGACCAACTCGGGCGCGTCGCTTGGCCCCTACCTCCGATTGGTATCGCCCCGGAAGGGGTTTCCATCCAGCGGCTCACCATCAGCGACGGCCGTGCTGCTCTCGCCCACGATGCCAGCGGCTCTCGCCTCGAGCTCGGGAAGATCGACTTCAAGGGAGAGCTGCGCTCGCTGACCGGTCCGGTCAGGGGTGAGGGCTCGTTCGCCGTTGCCGGAAATCATTACCCCTACCGTGTCAACATGGCCCGCATCGCGGATGACGGCAGCGTCAAGATCCGCCTCAACATCGATCCGATTGACCCTCCGCTGAACGTCGAGGCCGACTTCTCGATTCGGGTAGAGCGCGGCGTGCCGCGCCTGGAAGGCGGCATCGTATTTGCGCGGCCAGCCGGTCGCGTTCCTGGAGGGGATATCACCGTTGAACCTTGGCGCGTAACCTCTCGATTTCAAACCGATTCCACCGCCGCCTCGCTCGGGCAGATCGAGCTCCAATACGGCAGGGACGATCGCGCAATCAAGCTGCGCGGCGACGCCAAGCTGACGTTTGGGACCCAGCCCCAGCTGAACGCGGTGATGACATCACCGCAAATCGATCTCGACCGCATGCTCTCGTTGCCCGAGGAAACCCGACGCCGGCCGCTCGTGGTCATCAAGACGCTGGCCAACTCTCTCTCCGGCGCACGGCAAGTGCCGTTCCCCCTCAAGCTGCGGCTCAGCACCGAGACGCTTACCATGGCCGGTGCCCTGCTCCAGCGGGTGACCGGCGACGTAAATATCGACGGGGAACGGTGGGAGATCGGCAGTCTCGAGCTGCGCGCTCCGGGCCTGACCCAGATGCGAGCCAGCGGCCGCATTGATGCCACCTCGGCGGGCATGACATTCGAAGGTCCAATCAGGATAGATTCCGGCGATCCGCGTGCCCTTGTTGCCTGGCTGATCGACCGTGTCGATCCGCAGACGATTGCTGCCGGACCATTCCGACTGAGCGGCGACGTTGCGCTCGGCAGCGCGAGGATCGCCATCGATCGGTTCAATGCCGAGATCGACCGCATGAACGTCACCGGAGGCTTGGCTTATTCCTGGACCGGCGCCGACCGTCCGGCGCGTCTCGACGCCACGCTGACCGCGCCCGAGATCGATATCGACCGCGTTCACGCACTTGCCAAGTCGATGCTGGGCGACACCGATTTCGATCGGCCGCGCCAAGGCTCCTTGACGCTGAAGATCGGCCGCGCCTCTTTCGGAGGCGTCGAGGTAAAGCAATCCGATGTCAACATGCGCATCGATTCCGACGGGCTCGAGATCGAGCGGCTCGCGATCGCCGACCTCGCCGGCGCCGCACTGGCGGCGAAAGGGCGCATCGACACCAGGGGGCAATCGCCCCGCGGCACCGTGACGCTCGACTTCGACGCTCACTCGCTCGATGGCGTGGCGGCGCTGATCGAGAGATTTGCCCGCAAACCGGCGGACCAGCTTCGCCGTTTGGCGGGACGGGTGACCCCCGTCATGCTGCGCGCGTCACTCGCGCTCGATCCGGCGTCGTTGGGCAGCACTGGCACGAACGCGACAGCCACATTCAAGATCGACGGCCGCGCCGGCCGCTTTCGTGTCGCGCTGCAAGGGGACAGTGGCGTGGCCAGCGACGCGGTCAAGATCGACGATCTCACGACGTTGGGAGCCGCCCAGGTCGATCTCGCGGCGCGCTTGGAAGCCGATGACGGCGGCGCCCTCATCGACCTGATCGGTCTCCAGTCCTTCTTCATCGTGGACAAGCGACCGGGAGTGCTGAGCCTATCAGTGAAGGGGCTGCTCGACGGGGAGCTTGCGGTCGATGGTCGACTTGCAGCCGGTGCGCTCAACATGTCGGCCAAGGGAACGGCTCGTTTTCCCCACGGCAAGCGCCCGACCGCAGGGCTCGAAATCCAAATTCTCAATGCCAACGTGCCCTCGCCGCGAGCAGTGGCGCGCGGGCGCGCTGACGAGCTGTTCCAGGCATCGGCAAACTTTCGGGTCGTATTGGCTGAAGAAACACTGGGGTTGCTCGATATCAAGGGAACGGTCGCGGGGACCGACCTGGGGGGGCGGCTTTCGATCGGGATACACCAGCAGCCCATCAGCTTCGAGGGCGATCTCGATGTGGGCGCGTGGGATTTGCCGGCGATGATCAGCACCGCGATCGGCATTCCGACAACGAGCTCGAACGCATCTCCAGCAGGGCTTTGGCCGGCTGAACCGTTCGGGCCGGGGCTGCGTGGAGTCCAAGGTCAGATTGCAGTCAAGGCCAAGCACGTCGTGCTCACGCCGAAGCTCGCCGGCCGCGACCTCCGAACGAAGCTGCATTTCGGCGAGTCTCAGCTCGCCTTGCAGGTGATCGATGGCAGCATTGCCGGCGGACGCGTCGCCGGCGAGCTGATTTTTTTGCGCGACACCTCCGGGTTGATTGCGCGCACCCGTTTCAAGGTAAGTGGTGCCAACGCTGCCGAGCTACTTCCCGGCGATGGAGCGCTCACCGGCCGTCTCACGCTCGAGATTGCGGCTGAAGGAGCCGGAATGAGCCCGAGCGCGCTGATCGGCGCTCTGCAAGGAAGAGGCAGCTTTACGCTTACGAACGGGCGACTGGCGCGGCTCAATCCGAATGCATTCGACACCGTGCTCCGTGCATTCGATCGAGGCGCGCCGGCGGATGCAGCACGAGTGAGGGAGAGGATGGATGCCGCGCTTGCAAGCGGTGCGCTCGGCGTCCGTCGCGCCGAAGCTGGAGTCAGCATCGAGGGCGGCCAGTTGCGAATGTTGAGCAATCCAGTGCTGGACGCACCGGCTGTCGATCTTGTCGTGACTGGACGCGCCAACCTGGTCGAAGGAACCATCGATGCCCGGCTGGCCTTATCGGGAGCACGCAGCGCCGGCGCCGCGGCGAGCACCAGGCCGGAGATCGAGGTTGCTCTCAAGGGCCCAATCGATAACGCCAGACGCACGCTCGACGTCAGCGCGTTCGTGGATTGGATGGCTGTGCGCGCGCTCGATCAGCAGTCGAAGAAGCTCGATATGCTCGAGGCTCGCGAGCCTGCATCCAACCCATCCACCACGAATGCGCTTCCGCCAATCCCGGCCTTACCCTCGCCTGACCGCGCGCCGGCCTCACCCAGGTAAAGCCGGTCTGCGCCCCTCGTTTCCACTGGCGGAGTCCAGTATTTGTCTATTCCCGCGACGCTGCACGAAACTGAAAGATCGAGCTCCAATCGGGCTGCCGTCTCCCTGGTGCCACGATCGACGCTCTAAGTAAGCTCGCACTCACACAGATGTAGGATGGCTGGGCATGCGTTGGTCATGGAAAAGCATTGCTGTCGGCGCGCTGATCATCGCGATCGGATTGGCGGCAGCCGGCTGGGCAATGAAATGGTTGTGGCCGAGCGCGACCGACCGACGGCCCAAGCTTGTCGACATCCCCCCGCTTGCGCCAATCACGCTCAGCTCGATGATCATCGCCCCTGCTGCCATCGCGGTCACCGCGATCGGCGATGCCATCGAGAGCGCGGCACCGCGCGACCTCACCGGCAAGCCCGACATCCCGCCCACTCCATTCGTCGTCCAATGCGGAGATCGCATGGTCCGTCTCCCGCGGCGTGTTTGCGGTGACGGGTGGCCCTGAGGGGCTCTCTGTTTCGACCCCGTGAACGGATCGCTCCGCGCCACCGGCCAAATGACGAATCCAAGGCGGGCGGTCGCCGGTCCGCCCGGCGGCGGTCCGCCCGGCGGCTTCGGTCCGCCCAGTGGCTTTCCCGGCTTTCCTGGTCCGCCCGGAGGACTTGGTCCTCCCGGCGGTTGGTCCGTTCCAAGGTCCACTCGGTCCGCCCGGCGTTCGAGCCGTGGCGGGCGCCGCAGAGCCCAGGAGCAAAGGACGCTCGATGAGCGCGTCGAGTCGCAGGCAACATCGTGTTGACCGCGCGTCCGAACCTGCTTCCGGAATGGCGGATTGGAGCCCAACCTCGCGGCGCAAGTCACGATCGCGGATGCTTCTATGATGTTCATGGGCACGAGGCTCAGCCTGTCGAACGACGTGAAGCCGATGATCGAGCGCACCATCAATGAACAGGTGTCGGCACTGCAAGCACGGGTTCGCAACGATCCCTCGCTCGAGCACGCCGTCCGGCGCGAATGGGGCAACATGTGCCGCTCGATCTCGCTTGGTAAAGCTGCGGCGGGCATGCCGGATGTGTGGCTCGAGCTGCGCCCGACCCGTGCCTTTGCCGCGCAGCCTCGTATCGACCAATCGACGCTCGCGCTTACATTTGGGATCCAGGCAGACACCCGGATCGTGCCCAGCGAGACCAAGCCCAACTGTCCTTTCCCGGCGCGATTGGAGCTGGTGTCGCAAATGGACCAGGGCCGGATCAACATCGCCGTGCCGATCGACATTCCATTTGCCGAAATCAATCGGCTGCTCGAGCAGCAACTCACGGGAAAAACCTTCCCCGAGGACAAAAGCGGCGGGTTCGTTGCGACCATCAGAGGGGTAAATCTGGCGGCATCCGGCGATCGATTGTTGCTGTCGGTCCGAGCCAAAGCCAGTGAGACCAAGAGCTGGTTCGGATTAGGCGCCGAGGCGACGATCCATGTGTGGGGTCGGCCGGAGCTGGATCGCGAGCGTCAGATCATCCGCTTCGACGACATCGCGGTCGACGTCGAGTTGAAAGCGGCTCTTGGATTGCTCGGCACCGCGGCTAGAGCGGCGGTACCCCATCTCGAAAAGATGCTCGCCCGCGACGCCGTCGTCGACCTGCAGCCCCTTGCGGCGGACGCGCGCCGCAACATCGCTGCAGCTATCGCTGAATTCGAGAAGAACGTGAGCGGCGTGCGCACCGGGGTCGCCATGACCTCCCTTCGCCTCGCCGGGATCGAATTCGACGCCAAGACAGTGCGCGTGATGGGGGAAGCGGCCGGTACCGTGCAGATCGAAATCTCTGCGCTGCCTCGATTCTGAGGACGAAGCGAGCGAAGGAACCGGGGCTCCTGCAGACGAGCGGACGTGTCTGAACTTACGCCTTCGTGATGACCCTTGTCCCTGATTCGTCAGCGACTGTTTGCTGTCGCTAACGCAGGAACGAACCAGTTGCCTATTGGAGATCAACTTGCCCGCAGACGAGATTTGATCGCGCGTCCGCGCGACCTTCGACGGTGCCTTCGGTCGGGCCTACTCGTTCTGGATGGAAAGGCCTTGGCTGGGGCGCGCGATAGGCGTGGTGCTGTGGGGAGGCGACGCGAGGGCCTTCTACGAGAGCATGCGCGCGATCGGAGAACTTCCCGAGGCAGCGCTCGTGGTGGATGCGCCCTGCGGTGCCGGCGTAGCCTTCGCGGCGCTTTCGCCGCACCAACGGCTGCGTTATCTGGCACTTGACTTATCACCGCTCATGCTCGAACGGGCACGTCGACGCGCGCGCTCTCTCGGACTCGACCAGATCGAGTTCGTCGAGGGTGACGCAGAGCACATCCCATGTGAAAGCAGCAGCGTCGATCTCTTCCTCTCCTACTGGGGCCTTCACTGCATGCCGCACCCGGACGCCGCTGTCCGCGAGATTGCGCGCTGCTTGCGTCGGGGTGGACGTGTTGTTGGAACGATGATTTGCCGCGGCCCGAGGTTACGGCAGCGCCTGTTCGTGCGGGCGGGGACCGGCGGCTTCGGCCCTGGCGGGACCGTGGACGAGCTGGCGGGTTGGCTCGCTGCTGCCGGTCTCACACCGTCGCGCCTCGAGGTCTCCGGTCCGTTCGCGTATTTCGAGGCGTTGGCATAATCGGGCGGTGGCGAGCGCGCTTTCGGGCGCGAAACGAATTCGATGTGATCGCATGATCCGTCGCGCTCAACAGCAGCGCTCCGGCATCCGAGGTGATCGTGCCGGCATCGAACGCCGCCACCACCGCGCGTCCTTCAACAGGTTCAAATCCAAACAAATCTGCACTACACTCTGTCGGCATCGGGGCGGGTGGTCTAGCGGGTAACTCGCAAAACGTGTTACTTGGCTCGACTTCTTTGGAGGTGACCCATTGTTTAATCGGGTAAGTGCGGTGTTGCTGTTCGCGACTGCAATTCCAGCCGTTGCTGCCGCGCAAGAGAATTGCCGGACCATTCAGGATCCAAAGGCGCGCCTGGAATGCTTTGATAAGTTGCCCGCTGCGCCGCCGGCCGCGAACACCGCACCAAAAAAGAATGAGCCAGCAGCCCCGAAGGCACCTCCAAATACGACAGTCGATGGCGATTGGCAGCTTCGCCAACACAAGGACACCATGACCGATAAGCTGACGTGCGTTGTTCTGGCGACCGCCCGGCCCTACATCCAATTCAGTATTGGACAGTTGTATATCAGTTACGCCGGTCGCGGTGGGGTGGATGGCTATACATACCGAATTGACGACCTTCCCCCCTCCAAAATGCAATTGCCTAGCCACATCGAAAAGACCAACAGCATGATCAACCTGAAGGGGCAGACCTTCAATCAAATAATCGCCAGCTCCCGCCTCCGGGTTGAGACCCTGACCTTCGTGGGGGGCATCAAGGTCGAGGATATTGATCTAGACCCGGTAAAGCGCCTCTATGCGCGCATGGAACGCGAGTGCGCAGAAGTAACCAAGCGGCAACGCGCATCGCACCCGTCATTCAAGTGATGGGCGTCGCAAGAAGCCGTCAAGCTATCTCACGACGCCCCAGCTTGCGCGCAACGGGCAACACGCTCAGTGGTGAACTGATGAAAGGTGTCGAAATCCGGAGGTATAGCGGCGACTTCGAAGACATCGCCGAGCTGGCACGCCGGGTCTGGGTCGCGGAATATGGCGGGAGAACTTGGGTGCCGGTACCGGATTCGGCCTTCTTGCGGTGGCGCTTGGGGTCGCAGAGTGGGGCGCTGTGCGCGGCCGCCTATGAGGGGAGGGACCTCGTCGGCACCATTGCTTCGGTTCCACATTCGCTGCGGGTCGGATCCTCGGTCTTTCCGATCGCGCTTCACACCGGTTTCACTGTCGATGCGAATCGTCGGCGCCTTGCGCTACCGCTGATCGAACGTCTTCGTGAAGACAATGAAGAACGCGGAGTTGCATTCGCTATAGGCATGGTCCTCGACGACCCCAGCTCGATCTCATATCGATTCTGGACAAAATACGCACAAGCCTTTCCTCAGAATTTCCGCTTTCTTTTTCGAGGCGGCTACTGGGCCAAGTTCCTCGGTCCGAGCACTCTGGCGAGAGCCGGCATCAGGGCTTGGGAGCGACTGGCCAGCAGCGCCCTCGGCCCACTGCTCAGCTTCACTCCGCATGGCCGTGATCCGCACGTTCGACCTTATCGCGCAGAGGACCTGGAGCAATGTGCGCAGATGCTGGAGAAAGCCTCGACCGGTTTCGATTGGGCCATGGTCTGGTCCTCGAAACAGCTGTCTTTCCTACTGGAGAACGCTGCAACCTCGACGGTCGTTCTCGAGCAGGATGGACGTGTTCGCGGCATGGTGAACTATCATTTCTTATCTTTACAGGGGCGGAGCCCCATACGCGCAGGGGTGATCGATTTGTGGGCAGACGATGATCTCACGAGCGGGCAGCGCGTGCGACTGCTTAGTCATCTCTGTACCGAGCTTCGCGAGAGTGATGTCCACGCCCTGGTCGCGCCGCGCTCGTCGATGATGCCGGCTGCAGCATTCATCGCAAATCTGTTCCTTCCGTATCAAAACTTCCGCATCGGCGTTTTCTCGACACGGCGTGCGGTTCCGCTCTCGCCGCCCAGGACCTGGAGTTTGGAGATAATTTGATGCTGAGCAAAGCCGCCGGCGCCGAAAGCTTCCTTTCAGGCCGCCTGGACTTTCTCCAGGTCGATGGCTCCGAGCACGGTGTCGGTGACGCCTTTGGCTTCATGAGTCACCGGGGCACGCACGTCAGCCTTGAACTTGTCCGCCGGACACTCGCCGGCGAATGCCGCCGGCAAGCCGGCGAATATCGAGCACGCGACGATGGTCACCGATGCAAGCGGCGCGCGGACCCGTCGGCTTGGAATGAAGTTGCGCATGGTCGTGATCTCCTCGTTCACCTCGGCCGCACTCGGCCGCAGCGCGCAGAGGATGGGTCGAACGTCCGTCGAACGGAAATGCCGAATGGCTGTTGAATTGATAGCCCACCGCTATTGCGTCCGCGCGTTCAAAGCATGCTACTGAAGTTCGCGGAAAAGATTGCGGAGATGCTCTCGATGACGTGCTCTCGGCGGCACCGGAGCCCTGCGCATAGCAGCCCGCTATCGGCTCGATAGCCAATCGATATTTCCGAACATCGATCCGTATCGCTCCGATGGGCGGGATCGTCGTCCGCGAATGATCCGCCCTTGCGCAGGTTTCAGTCATGACCGCCCCGGTTCTTGTCCAGCGCAGCATCAACCATGTCGGCAGCCGCCGAGGCCGGATGGCTGCTGCGCCCGGCTTCGCCACGGGGCTGGCAATTCTTACCCGGTCCAACATTGTGGTCGGCTTCCGCGGACAGCCTCGAGTGCATAGATCTGGGCAAGCCCGAGCGAGCGTCATCATGAATTTGCCGTACCCCCCACAACGACTCCCCCGCATCGTGATCATCGGAGCGGGATTTGGCGGGTTGTCGGCCGCCAAGCGGCTGGCGCAGGCAGCGTGTGACGTCACGGTGGTCGATCAGCACAACTATCACCTGTTCCAGCCGCTGCTCTATCAGGTGGCAACCGCCGCACTGTCGCCTGGAGAGATCGCCGCCCCGATCAGGAGCATTCTCCGGTCGCAAAAAAATGTGAGCGTCATCCTGGCAAAGGTGTCCGGTGTCGATGTCGCTTGCGGCGATGTCATCGCGGAAGGCCGCCGTCTTCCGTTCGATTACCTCATCGTGGCAACCGGCGCCGAGCACGCCTATTTCGGCCATGACTGGGCATCCTATGCTCCCGGCTTGAAGACGATCGACGACGCGACTTACCTGCGCCGGAGAATCCTGCTCGCATTCGAACGCGCCGAAACCGAGCCCGATGTCGACGAGCGGCGCCGTCTCCTCAACTTCGTGGTGGTCGGCGGCGGCGCCACCGGCGTGGAGATGGCCGGTGCGATCGCCGAGTTGGCGAAGCGGGCGCTGGCATCCGATTTCCGCTCGATCGACCCGCGCAGCGCGCGCATCATCCTGCTCGAGGCCGGACCAAGGCTACTGACGTCGTTTGACGCTGATCTGTCGAACAAGGCAAAGCATTCGCTCGAACAGCTCGGCGTGGAGGTCCGCCTCTCGGCCGCGGTCTCCGATTGCGATTGCGCGAGCGTTTCGGTCGGCCAAGAGCGCATCGAGACTCGCACGATCGTCTGGGCCGCCGGAGTCAAGGCGTCGCCCGCGGCAGAGTGGCTCGCGGCCGAGCACGACTGCGCCGGCCGCGTGAAGGTCATGGCTGATCTCTCGGTGCCCGGGCATCCCGACATATTCGTGATCGGCGACGCCGCGGCTGCATTCGGACCCGACGGCAAGCCGCTGCCGGGGGTGGCGCCGGTCGCCAAGCAGCAAGGACGCTACGTCGCGGATCTGTTGATTGCGCGACTGCGAGGGAAAGAAGGTGCCCGCGTTCCGCTACCGCGATTTCGGTGCGCTCGCCACGATCGGCCGGAAAAGGGCGGTCGCGCAGCTCGGAGAGCTCAAGATTTCCGGTCTGGCGGCTTGGCTTCTGTGGAGCCTCGCACACATCTATTTCTTGATTGGATTTCGCAATCGCCTGGCCGTTGCTCTCAACTGGGGCTGGAACTATCTTACTCTTCAGCGCGGCACCCGCTTGATCACCGGGATTACCGGCTCACGCATGGACCAGATTGCGGCCGCTTCGATGCCGGCGCCGCCGATTGCACTTGACCCACATCCCAGTCGCGATGTCGCATTGCGATCGACAAGCCCCGAGGTCGATGGCGAGAAAGAGTCCGGACATGCGTAGCCCGAAGCACGTTGACGCGACGGAACGGCTTGGCGGCGCTCAGCTGGTGTGGCGCGCGACCAGTCGGCGGCCCGCAGCATCTTCAGAACCGCGGAAGCCGCTGCCGAGCGCTGACGGCCGGCCACTCCATAGAGGTACACCGTGCGACGCAATTCGATTCCGTCGACCGGTGCCTGCTTCAACGTTTGCGGACATGAAATGCTGCGCGGCACGCGCGCAATCCCCAGACCGGATTCGAGCAGAGTGATCAGATCCGGTTCCGAGGTCAGCTCGTAGCCCGGATGGACCCTGTCATCGGGCGGCGCTTCGCGCCGACCCGTTGGCTGCATGCGGGTTACGGTGAGACCTCGACGGCCGGGCACGGCTTGCCCTGCGACGCCTTGGCCGTCGCGCGCGCAACTTGGCTTTTTTCCTCCCGCAGGCCAGGCACTTGCAGCCGGAATCCTTGATGAATGCCTCGAAATAGTTGCGGCCGTAGTGATAGGTGATCTCGTCGCCGGGCTTGATCCTCTTGATTGCACGGATCTTGATCACGTGCTTCACGAAATAAACTTCCGCGTTCGGCCGGCAGGCATGATTTATGTAGCGTGCCCGGTTTCTGCGATTGGAGCCATCGATGGTCCAGCGGGTATTGATTTCGAACAGGTAACGGGTATCGAGGTCGTCGGCGGTGTCGGTGTGAATCTTTCTGCCGACATAGCGCAGGATGAACTGGCCCTTCTCGATCGGCACGCAGGAGAAAAGACCCAGTCCAGTTTTCGATCGGCCGATCCGCAGATGGCGGGAGGGCACCAGTTTCGCGGGCATGAGGCTAGAATGTCCGGAACAGCAACTCGGTGGAAACCTGAAGCGCGTGGACAGCGCTTCGCATTTTTTCAGTTCGGGAGCAACTCGCTCCGCAGAGCCTGATCCGAAAGGCTGCGGACTTTTCGGACAAGATCATGCGACCCGAGAAAGTGCGCCTTCGATGCAGCAATACGACGTCGTCATCATCGGTGCCGGTCATAACGGCCTGACCTGTGCCGCCTACCTCGGCATGGCGGGACTCAAGGTCAAGGTTCTCGAGCGCCGACCGGTGGTCGGCGGAACCGCGGTGACGGAGGAGTTTCTTCCCGGCTTTCGAAATTCGGTCGCGGCATACACCGTAAGCCTGCTCAACCCCAGGATCATCGCCGATCTTCGTCTGTTCGCACATGGGCTGACCATCGTCGAGCGTCGCGTGCAGAATTTCGTGCCGGACCTCGACGGTGAATATCTCATCGCGGCCGAAGGTCTGACATTGCGCCATGTTGCCAAGTTCAGTCGTGCCGACGCCGAGCGCTTCGATGCCTTCAACCAGGAGCTCGATGCGACGGCCGATCTGCTGCGCGAATTCGTTCTGCAGGCGCCGCCGAACCTCGTGCGCGGATTGAACCCGGAAGCCCTCGGCGAATTACTCAAAGCTGGACGCCTGGGCAACCGGCTTCGCCGGCTGTCCACGGAAAATCTTCGTACCCTGCTCGACCTGTTCACGAAGTCGGCGGGCGACTATCTCGATGCCTGGTTCGAGGGCGAGCTGGTGAAGGCCCTGTTCGGCTTCGATGCCGTGGTCGGAAACTACGCCAGCCCCTACACGCCCGGTAGCGCCTATGTGCTCTTACATCACGCCTTCGGCGAGGTGAACGGCAAGAAAAGGGTGTGGGGACATGCGATCGGCGGAATGGGGGCGATCACGCAGGCGATGGCGCGGGCTGCCGCAGGTCATGGTGTGGAGATCGAGACCGGCGCAGCGGTGCGCGAGGTCTTGATCGAGGGGGGAAGCGCTCGCGGCGTCGTGCTCGAGGGCGGGAGGGTCGTTCGCGCCTCCGCAGTCGCCGCCAATGTCGGCCCCAAGCTCCTTTATACCGCGATGGTCCCGAGCGAGGCGCTGGCACCCGACTTTCTGCGCCGCATGCGCGCATGGCGCTGCGGCTCCGGCACCTTCCGGATCAACGTCGCGCTTTCGGAGCTGCCGAGCTTCACGGCACTGCCGGGGCGCGAGGCCGCCGATCATCACACCGCCGGGATCATTCTGGCGCCCAGTCTCGGCTACATGGATCGCGCCTATTGCGATGCGCGGATGCTGGGATGGAGCCGCGAGCCGATCATCGAATTGGTCATTCCTTCGACCTTGGATGATACCTTGGCACCACGTGGTGCCCACGTCGCGAGCCTGTTCTGCCAGCACGTCGCGCCGGAACTGCCGGACGGACGCTCGTGGCACGATGATCGTGAGCAGGTGGCCGATCTGATGATTGCGACCGTCGATCGCTACGCGCCCGGATTCAAGTCGAGCGTGGTCGGCCGCCAAGCCCTGAGCCCGCTCGATCTGGAGCAGATCTTCGGGCTGACCGGTGGAGATATTTTTCACGGTGCGCTGTCGCTCGATCAGCTGTTCTGGGCACGCCCCGCGCTGGGCTATGCCGACTATCGCGGTCCGGTGCAGGGCCTTTATCACTGCGGCTCAGGCGCTCACCCCGGTGGCGGCGTCACCGGGGCGCCCGGCCACAACGCGGCGCGGGCAATCATCGCCGACCGGCGCCGGACATGGCGACGGTCGAAGCCATCGCCATCGTGATGCGTCAGGGCGAATCCGCCTCACATCGCATCGCGCTTTTGCTCCAGCGCGTGAGCGGCCTGCTCCGCCCGCCGCAGCACCAGATAAAATCAGACGGCAGCCGTCGCCGCCGCATATTGAATCGCAGGCTGCGGGATCGCCATCGCCAGCGCCATCAGGGCGAAGCACCACCCGAAACGGCAGCGGAATCGGGCGCTGGCGCACAAAGCCGTGCAGCACGAGCGCCGACGTGACCACGAGCACGATCGCGACGACGGTGTCGGAGAGGATGTGCAGCACGCCGCCCTGCATGAGGATGCCGGGATTGAACACGAAGAAGAACGGCAGCACGAACCCGCCGACCGAGAGCTTGCAGGCATAGGGCATGAGCTTGAACGGATTGGCTTTGGCGATGGCGGCCGCCGCGAACGCCGCGACCGCCACCGGCGGCGAGATCGCCGACAGGCTGGCGTAGAACAGCATGAACATGTGGACTTCCATCACCGGCATTCCGAACTTGCCGATGAAGATCGGTGCAAGCAGCGCAACGCCCATGATGTAGGTGGCGGTGGTCGGCATGCCGGTGCCGAGCAGGATCAGCACGACCCCGGCGAGCAGCAGCGAAGGCAGCATCAGCCCGCCGGAGAGCTGGAACAGCAGCAGCGTGAACTTGCCGGCAAGTCCGGTGAGCTCGATCGCACCGATGATGATGCCGCCGGCCGCGACCGCGGCGGTCAGCGGCACCATGGCGTGGCAGGTCTCGACGCAGGCTTCGATGAAGCGGCGCGGGCCGATCGCCTGCTCGCGGAGAAACCAGCTCGCAAGCACGACCGAGAGCGCGGAGCCTGCCGCGACATAGGCCGCCGAGTATCCCGAGATGAGCAGCCAAAGCAGGACGCTGATCGGGACTGACGCTCGGCCAGTTGCGCCGCAGCGCCGCTCCAAGCCCGACGATCTCCGCCTCCGGCAAGCGTCCGAGCTCGAGGCGCACCGCCTCGAAATGCACGAGCGCGAAGACGCCGAGGTAGTAGCCGAGCGACGGCAGCAGGGCATACCAGGCGATGAGGTAGTAGGGCGTGCCGGTGAAATCGGCCATCAGGAACGCGACCGCACCCATCACCGGCGGCAGCAGCGCGCCGCCGATCGATGACGACGCCTCGATCGCGCCGGCTTGCTCGGCCGACATTCCGATCCGCTTCATCACCGGGATGGTGACCGGGCCGGTGGTCGCGACGTCGGCGACCGGGCTTCCGGATACCGTGCCGTAAAGCGCGCTCGAGACGATGCAGGCCTTGGCCGGTCCGCCGACGCTGCGTCCGGTCACCGCGGCGGCGAGATCGAAGAAGAGTTGCGCGCCGCCACTGATCACGAACAGGTTGCCGAACAGGACGAACAGAAAGGCATATTTGGCCGCGACGTAGACCGGATCGCCGAAAATGCCATCGGTGCCGATGGTCTGCATTTCGAGGAAATACGTGTAGCTGATGCCGGCATGCCGGAAGCTGCCGGGGATGTGCTGACCGAAAGCGACATAGGCCAGCAGCACGAGCAGGACCACGGTCAAGCCGAAGCCGACGGCGCGACGGCAGAGCTCGAGGCAGAGCACGAACAGTGTCGTTCCGGCAATCACGTCGCCGGCCGACAGCGAAGAGAAGCCGGTCACCCAGTTGGCGTAGCGCTGCTTGATTGATCGACGAACCAAAGGGTCGCCGCGAACGACACCGCGGCGAGCGCGTAGTCGACCGCCGTGAGGCGCTCGATCCGGGCATGCGCGGTCGTGGTCAGAAAGCAGATCGGAAGCAGCAGCAGAAGGTAGTAGAGGACCTGAAGCTGCTGGGTGACGGTGGCGTAGAGCGCAAACCAGCCGATCACCAGCACCGACGCTACCGACAGCACGGCCACCAGCAACGCCGAGCAGGCCGGTCGGCGGCACGCGGCGGGTTTCGCTCAGATGCTCGACCAGGCGGCGGTAGGCGGCGCGCCAGGAGCTCATCCGACAGATGCCGCTGTCACGATCGTCGAAGGGTGGCGTGTCGGGTGCGCAAAGGCGCCCGAAACTCTACCTTATGTCGACGCTTGCGGTCCGCGCCTTTGCCGACCGGCACGACGGCATCGTCGTCCACGGCCTATTTCAGCAAGCCGGCCTCGCGATAATAGCGCGCCGCGCCAGGATGATAGCGATAGCTGCGTCGGGTTGCCGAACACCTTGTCGATCGCGAATTGACCGAGCGAGGGATGGATGGACCGCACCCGCTGCTGGTTCTGCGCCATCGCCTTGACGAATTTGTAGACCGTCTCCTCGGAGACATGGGCGCCGGCGACGATGGCGTTCCACAGCGCGATCGAAACTTCGTCCTCGGTCACGAACGGATAGACCCCCTTGGGCACCGCGATCACGCTGTTGGTCCAGCGGTCGGCGGCCGCCTTGATCTTGGCCGGCTCGCCGGCAATCCAGAGCAGCGGCCGTGCCGCGCGCGACGTCGGCGATCTCGGCCGTCGGCAGGAAGCCGCCGTTGATGAATACGTCGATCTTGCCGTCGCGCAGTGCTTCCAGCCCGCCGGCGGAGTTGCTGCGGAAAACGCTGCCGCCGCTTCTGGCGACCTCCTCCTCCTTGATGCCGTAGGCATCGAACAAGGAGATGTACATGCTGACCGTAGACTGCAGATTGGCGAGCTGGTTCACGGCGAGCCGCATCTGCGGCTTCTTGGCGGCGATATCGGCGAACGATCTGATGCCGTTGCGCTCGGCCCATTCCTTGGTCATCAGGCTGTGCACGACCAGTCCCTGGTGCAGCAGCATCACGAAGTTGAACTTGCCCTTGAGCGATTCCGTGAACGGCGCCTTGCCGTCGAGCGCATAGCCGATCTCGGTCGCCCCGCCGTTGAAAGTGAAGTCCGACTGGCCGCGCGAGATGTTCAGGATGCCGCCGGCGGGGCTTCCCGGTTTGTAGGTCGCTGCCGAGCCGGGATAGGTCTCGCGAACGAGGCCGTTGATGGCTTCGGTCACGACCT
The DNA here is from genome assembly GCA_963831225.1 of uncultured Alphaproteobacteria bacterium. Taxonomy (GTDB): domain Bacteria; phylum Pseudomonadota; class Alphaproteobacteria; order Rhizobiales; family Xanthobacteraceae; genus VAZQ01. The sequence goes on along the minus strand of CAWHPT010000080.1, from coordinate 65,382 downwards.
TGAAGTAGCCGGTCGCGGTCGCCCCATCCACGGTGTAGTTGATCGGCTTGTCGTCGTTGAAGTCGGCACGGACGGGCGATGACGCCAGAGTCGCCACGGCGACCGCAAATGCCGCCTGCGCGAAACCGCCGAACGTCATGATATCTGCTCCCTCTCGCTGGACCATGCTTGCGGTGTTGGTAGCTCTCGAATCCATTGTAATGTGAGCCGAGCGCCGGCGGCAAGGAACGGACGGCAATGCCGTGATGCTACGATTGGTCTAGGCGCGTCCTTGATCACTCGCCCGGTCCAACGGCGGTAGACCCATTCGGCGGCGAACGATGCGGCGGCGATGATGACCAGTGCGGCGATTGCCGCGGGTTGCTGCTGGTAGGTGTAGACGCCGAGGATGACGAACATGACCAGGCAGGTGAGCAAAGACAGCCAGACGATCACCACGTTCGCCCCGGTTTGCTCGAGCACCCTGAGGTGACCCGCGTTCACGGCGGCGTAGACCAGCAGGAATGCCGCGCTTCCCATCATCGCGATTCCGGACAGGTCGAAGCCCAACGTCACCAGCACGACCAGCGCGGCCGTGAGCAGCAGCCCGCCGGTGGCCTGCTTCCATTCGGTCCGCGATAGTCCGACGGGCAGCTCGCCATCGCGCGCGATCATGTAGCAGACATTGGCAGAGCCGAAGAGCGTGGCGTTGATTGCCGAGGCGGTCGAGAACAGCGCCGCAATCGCGATCAGCCGGAAACCGAACTCGCCCAGGAACGGCTTGGCTGCCTCGGCCAGCGCGTAGTCGCGGGCTTGCTCGATCTCGTAATCGGACAGGTTGCCGCTGACGGTCACGGAAACCGCCAGATAGATGACAATCACCAGGATCACGCTGGTGTACAGGGCCCGCGGCAGCATCTTTCTGGGATTGCGCATGTCGCGCGCCGCATTGGTGATGAGCCCGAAGCCTTCGTAGCCGATGAACAGCACGCCCGCCCCGAACAGGATCGACTTGGCCTCCGGCCACAGCTCGGGCGAGAGATAGCCTGGCCTGATGAACCACAAACCGACGGCGGCGAACAGCATCAGGATCGCCACCTTGACCGCGACGATGAGCGTTTCCGACCGCCCCATGAGCTTGGCCCCGAAGGCATTGACCACCGTGAGCAACACGACCGCTCCGACCGCCAGCGTTTTCACCAGAAGGGGGGATGGCGCGGCGGTCACGAACGTTGCGGCGTAGCTGCCGAAGGCGGTGGCGTAGAGCGCCAGCGAAATGATGTAGCCGGCCCACATGAACAGATTCAGTCCGCCCGCCAGAACGCCGTCGCCAAAGCTCTTCACCAGGAAGTGCACCGCACCGCCCGCCGAGGGAAATGCGGCGCCGAGCTTGGCATAGGAATAGGTGGACAACAGCGCAACGACGCCACCGATGGCGAATGCCAGCCACATCGCGCTGCCGGCCGCCTGCGCCACGACGCCCAGGATCGAAAAAATCCCAGCCCCGACCATTCCGCCGATGCCGATCGAGACGGCGGCCGCCATGCCGATCTGGCCGGATCCCGCGTTGGGTGAGACATTCGAGGCACTGCCGGAACCGGAGGGCATCGTGAGGACCCGCTGTTGCTGACAAGGAGGATTGTGAATTCACGCACTGGGCATGGCGGCGCTGAAGCATGTCTGGCGCAGTTGGAATCGGCGCATGTTCTTTCGATTGTCGCACGTTCTCGCGCGAACTGCTTCACGCTGCGGCGAGAAATGCCCAAGCTATTTGTTGGCCTATCCGTCGCGTTGCAGTCCAAAACGATATGCTAGAAATAACGGGTTGCGTCGAGGCGAACGGGGAGTGGAGCGCAAGGGGGGAGTGGAGCGCAAGGCATGGCTCAGCTGCTCGCCGGTACGCGCATCCTCGATCTGACCAATGTGCTGGCGGGTCCGTTCTGCTGCTACCAGCTGGCGCAACTCGGCGCCGAGGTGATCAAGGTCGAGGTGCCGGATTCAGGCGATCTGGCACGGCAGCTCGGCGCCGATCCCGAGCTCAACCGCCGTGGCATGGGGGCGTCGTTTCTCGCCCAGAACGCGGGCAAGCGGTCGATCACCCTGAACTTGAAATCGCCAGAGGGCGCGAAGCGTTCGTGCGGCTGGTCGCCACTTCCGACGTCGTGGTCGAGAATTTTCGTCCCGGGGTCATGGAGCGGCTGGGGCTCGGCTATCCCGCGCTCGCAGCCGCCAAGCCTGACATTATATATTGCGCCATCTCGGGCTTCGGTCAGGACGGCCCGTTGAAGCTCAATCCAGCCTACGACCAGATCATCCAGGGGCTGTGCGGAGTGATGAGCGTCACCGGGGACGCGCATTCGGCTCCGCTGCGCGTCGGGTACCCCGTCGCCGATACCATGGGCGGCATGACCGCGGCCTTCGCTATCGCCGCGGCCTTGTTCCGGCGCGAGCGCAGCGGGGAGGGCGAGTTGATCGACGTTTCCATGCTGGAATCCTCCCTGGTCGCCATGGGATGGGCGGTATCGAACTGGCTGATCGCGGGGGTCAAGCCTGAGCCGATGGGCAACGAGAACATGACGGCAAGCCCATCCGGCACATTCCGGACCGGCAGCGGCCCCTTGAACATTGCCGCGAACAAGCAGGAGCAGTTCGAGACGCTGTGCCGTCTGATCGGCCGCGAGGACCTCGTCAGCGATAACCGCTTTGCCGCCCGCGAGGACCGCAAGCGGCGGCGCTTCGAGCTCAATGCGGAGCTGGAACGGACACTGGCGGCCAAGCCGGCGCAGGAATGGGCTGCGCTGCTGAACAAGCACGGGGTTCCAGCCGGCGAGGTTCTCGACGTCCCGTCGGTGCTCGTGCATCCGCAGATCGTCGAACGCAAGCTGCTGAAGACCTTCGCCACAGTGCCGAACGTCGACCGTGCGGTCAGCGTGGTGCGGTCGGGGTTCCGCCTGGGCAGCGGCGATCCGGAGCCGCGCTTGCCGCCTCCAGCGCTCGGGGCCGATACCCGTGACGTGCTTGCGGAGCTTGGCTTTTCGCAGCGCGAGCTCGACGAGCTTGCGCGTGAAGGGATCATATGAGTTGCTCAGCCGAGCGAGCTCAAACGGCGCAAGCAACAGGAGCAAGGGACGTGACGGCAGACCCCGCGACCAGGACTCCGGAGGACTGGTGGTCGACCTCAATCATCGACATGAAGCCCGGAGTGATCCGCTATCGCGGCTACGCGATCGAGGACCTGATCGGGCGCGTCAGCTTTGTCGAGATGATCTATCTCATGACGCGAGGCGAGCTTCCGCATGCGCAAGCCGCCAAGCTGCTCGAGGCCGCATTGGTGGCGGCGGTCGACCATGGTCCGCAGGCGCCCTCGATTGCGGCAGCCAGGATGGCGATCACCTGCGGCGTCGGCATCAACAATGCCATGGCATCCGCCATCAACATGCTGGGCGACGTGCACGGCGGCGCCGGCGAGCAATGCGTGCGTCTCTACAATGCGATCGCGGAACGCATGGCGCACGCGCCTGTTGGTGAAAACCGGTTGAGCGAAGCCGTGCATGCCGAGATGGATACGCTTGCAAAGCAGGGCATCCGCCACATTCCCGGCTTCGGGCATCGGTTTCATCCGCTCGATCCGCGTGCACCCCGCCTGCTCGCGCTGGTGGACGAGGCGGCCGAGCACGGCGTCGTGAGCGGACGCTTTGCCGCCATCGGCCGCGCGGTCGAAGCGGAGCTTACGGCGGAGAGAGGCCGCCTGATCCCGATGAATGTCGATGGCGCGACCGGGGTCGTGTTCGCCGAGCTCGGGTTTCCGCCGCCGCTGTGCCGCGGCTTGTTCGTGCTGTCGCGCTCGGTCGGCGCACTGGCGCATGCCTTCGAAGAGATGCAATCGGGCGAGCGCAACAAGGGGCCGATCCCGCGTCACCTGATCTGGAGATACACTGGCCCGCCGCCGCGCAAGCTGGTCGAGGAGTGACCAAGCGATGCTCTACGGCTGGGGCTGAACACCAGAGATTCTGGATAAGCTCGGCTGCTTCATCCCGCGTCTCCAGCATTTGCCTGGTCAGGTCGTCCGGCGTGCTCCCGACTGGCCAGAAGCCGTACGGAAGCAGATGGCGCTCGTGAAACGAGGAATCCTTGATGACCTCGGCGAAGTTTCGGCTCAGCCGCGTCACAATTTCCTTGGGCGTACCCTTCGGTGCGAACAGGCCGAGCCAAGTGCGTGCCTTGAAAGGCGGCAGGCCGGCCTCCTGGAACGTCGGGACATTCGGCAGGGTTGGAAGCCTCTCGTCGCCGTCGACCAGGAGCGCTTTGATCTCACCCCTTTTGACCTTCTCGAGCAACGGGCCGGTGCCGGGCGTCAACGTCATGACATGGATCTGCCCGGCTTCGAGCGCCAATGTCGCCGGTGCTACGCCCTGATACGGGATGTGCGTTAGTCTCGCGCCCGTTTTTTTCTTGAGCCATTCGATCTGGAGATGAAGGTCCCCGCCGAAGCCGTTCGATCCGTAATTGAGCGCATCGGGATGCTTCTTCGAGTATTCCACCAATTCGCCAAAGCTTTTCGCCGGCACCGAGCGATGCATGATGACGACGTGGTCGACGAAAGCGAGAAGAGTGATCGGCTCGAAATCAGCATGTGGCTCGTAGGGCAGACTCTTGTACAGGTGGGGGTTGAACAGCATGCTCGAATTCGAAAGCAGGCAGATCGTATTTCCATCGGGTTGTGCCGTCTTGCAGGCGTTGGCGCCGACTATCGTGCCCGCTCCCGGACGGTTCTCGATGATGATCGTATTGGAATTTCGCTCCCCGACGGTGTGGGCGAGGGTACGTACCATCACGTCCCAGCCGCTTCCCGGTGCGTAGGGCACCAGAACTCGGGTCGGGCGGGAGACAAGACCTTCGGCTCTCGAAGCGTGCTGCGCAGCGAGCAGGGCGAGCGCAGCAAACGTGAGGATGCGCGCCGCGCGGCGAAGAATTGCACAGGCGTTAGTCATGCGCTGACTCCATTATCCGGCCTAATGCGTGTTCCGATGGAATTGGCTCAGCATTGCCACCACATGCGTCACCCCCGGGCTTGACCGGGGTCCATCCTTTCTTCGCCGGGTCAAGCCCGGCAACGACGACTGGTCGGTCCCAATCCGGCGGAAATCGCTGTAGCCTTGTGTGTCGAAAATCTCGGCAGCCATCGCTACCTTGCGGGAAGTCCAGACAGACCGCATTGCGTGGTGATCCATTTTCCGGTCTTCGTGCAATCATCGTGGGCTTTTTTCCCAAGGCTGTAGCAATTGCGCCGTTCGCTCGACGATCCGACCCTCGCACATACTCTCTGTGAAATCTCTTGGCTTCGAGGCAGGTTTTTCCGCTGTTCTCGCATTGAGCAGAAGCCGGCGATGCCGAAGCAATCGCAAGAAAACTTCGCCAGAACATGCAAGCATGATCCAGTTCTTCATGGCGACGCCTGTCTTCATCGTCTCGGCGGAATATTCGCTCCTATGCGAAGAGCAAAAACGATACTGCGTCTGATATACTGCGACAAGGTTCGCGCATCAGGCGCTCGCGGATGCTTCTCGTCGACGCAATCATCGTCCTGGAAAGGAATGCCATGCTGAGCCGACGCAATCTCCTGGGCGGCGCCGCAGCCGCTCCGTTGACGGCCGCGTTGCCGTTCTCCCTCGTCACCTCGACGCTGCGCACGCCCAGGCGATCGACCTTCTCAAGATTTTCGTTCCGGCGGCGCCCGGCGGCGGCTGGGATCAGACCGCGCGCACCATCGAGCAGGTGCTGCGCGCGACTGGCGCGGCGAAGGGCGTGCAGATCACCAATGTAGGAGGCGCCGGCGGAACGGTAGGGCTGCCCCAGTTCCTCAATCAATGGAAAGGGCAGGGCAACGCACTGATGGTTGCCGGCATGGTCATGGTCGGCGCGATCATCGCCAACAAGAGCCCGGTCAAGTTTTCGCAGGCGGTGCCGATCGCCCGGCTGACCGGTGAATTCCAGGCGCTCGTGGTACCGGCGCAATCGGCGATCAAGAACGCCAAGGACTTTGCCGATGCGCTCAAGGCCGATCCCACCAAGGTTCCGGTCGCCGGCGGGTCGGCGGGCGGGTCGGACCATATCCTGCTGGGCATGATCGCCAAGGCGGTCGGCGTTGCGCCGACCAAGGTCAGCTACGTCGCCTTCGCCGGCGGAGGCCCGGCCACTGCGGCGCTGCTCGGCAACCAGGTCGCCGCCGGTATTTCGGGTTACGGCGAATTCGCGGAGCAGATCAAGGCCGGCAAGCTGCGTCTCATCGCCATCTCATCGGACCAGCGCCAGCCCGGCATCGAGGCCCCCACCCTCAAGGAGCAAGGGATCGACGTCGAGCTGTCCAACTGGCGCGGCGTTTTCGCGCCGCCCGGCGTGAATGATGCCCAACGCCAGGCGATGATCGCGCTGATCGAGAAGATGGCGGCATCCCCGCAATGGGCGGAGGCCTGCAGCAAGGCCAACTGGACCCCGATCACGCTCCTCGGCGACGCCTACAAGGCCTATCTCGACGACCGAGATCGCGCGCATCGAAGGAATTCTCGAAGGAGCTCGGGCTCGCGTGACATGACCGGCGGAGGCAGCTCCGGCGCCGGCGCGCAACCAAGCCGTCGTCCGCCTGTCGGCGAAACGATCATCGCGGTTGTCGTGCTCGTGCTCGCCGGCCGTGGTCTACTGGCAGACCGCGGCCATTCCGGTGTCGCCGATCTATGCCAAGGTCGGGCCGACCGTCGTTCCGACCATCGCCGCGCTTGGGCTCGGCTGCTCGGGCTCCTCCTCCTGGCTCGAGGCGCTGCGCGGCGGCTGGCAGTCGGATCTGGAGCGAAACCTGACGATCGACCGCGCGGCGCTCGTATGGATCGCCGCCGGGCTGGTCCTGAACGTGCTGCTGATCGGCCCGGCCGGATTCACGCTCGCCTCGACCATCTGTTCGTGTGCGTAGCGCGCGGCTTCGGGTCACGCGTCGATCGTGCGGGATGCCGCGATCGCAGCCGCAGTTCGCGCTCGCCGCCTATTTCGGATTCGCCAAGACGCTCGGCATCAATATCGGCGGCGGGCTGATCGAGAACGCAATCGAAGGCGTCCTCGGCATCGGCCGAAGGAATTGGACGAGGCGACTGACATGGACGCCTTCTCGCAGCTGCTCAACGGATTTGCCGTCGCGCTGACGCCGATCAACCTTGTCTGGTGCCTGGTCGGCACGACGCTGGGGACTGCGATCGGCGTGCTTCCGGACTCGGGCCCGCGCTCACCATTGCCTTGCTGCTGCCGATCACCTTCAAGGTCGAGCCGACCGCGGCCTTCATCCTGTTCGCCGGCATCTACTACGGCGCCATGTATGGCGGCTCGACCACCTCGATCCTGCTCAATACGCCCGGCGAGAGCGCCACCATCGTCACGGCGCTCGAGGGCAACAAGATGGCGCGCAGCGGCCGCGCCGGCGCGGCGCTCGCCACCGCGGCGATCGGCTCGTTCGTCGCCGGCACGATCGGCACGCTCGGCATCACCTTTCTCGCGCCCATCGTGGTGGACCTCGCGCTCAAATTCGGGCCCGCCGATTATTTCTCGCTGATGGTGCTGGCCTTCGTGACGGTCTCGGCGGTTCTCGGCTCCTCGGCGGTGCGGGGACTGACCGCGCTGTTCTTCGGCATCTGGCTGGGACTGATCGGGGTCGACCTGCAGACCGGGCAGCCGCGCTTCACCTTCGGCCTGCCGGAGCTGCTCGACGGCATCAATGTCATCGTGGTGGCGGTCGGACTGTTCGCGGTCGGCGAGACGCTCTACGTCGCCTCGCGCTACCGCTTCGGCAGGGACGAGATCATTCCGCTCTCCGGCTCGATCTGGATGACGCGCGACGAATGGCGCCGATCGTGGAAGCCGTGGCTGCGCGGCACCGCAGTCGGCTTTCCGATCGGCGCCCTGCCGGCGGGCGGCGCCGAGATTCCGACCTTCCTGAGCTACTACATGGAGCGCAAGCTCTCCACCAAGCCCGAGCTGTTCGGACACGGCGCGATCGAGGGCGTGGCCGGGCCCGAGGCCGCCAACAATGCGTCTGCCGCGGGCGTGCTGGTGCCGATGCTCACGCTCGGCCTGCCTACTTCGGCCACGGCCGCAATCATGCTCTCCGCATTCCAGAGCTACGGCATCAACCCGGGTCCGCTGCTGCTGCAATCGCAGCCGCAACTGGTCTGGGGGCTGATCGCCTCGCTGTTCATCGGCAACGTCATGCTGCTGGTGCTCAACCTGCCGCTGATCGCGGTATGGGTGAAGCTTCTGCAGATTCCGCCGCCGCTGCTCTATGCCGGCATTCTGGTGTTCGCGACCATCGGCACCTACGGAATCACGCAGTCGCCGGTCGACCTGGTTCTGCTCTATCTCATCGGCGGCATCGGATATTTCATGCGCCGCTACGATTTCCCGGCAGCCCCGGTCATCATCGGGATGATCTTGGGTCCGCTCGCGGAGCAGAATTTCCGGCAAGCCATGACCATTTCCGCCGGTGACTGGACGGTCTTCTTCACGCGGCCGCTGTCGGCGACCATCCTGCTGCTGGCGATGCTGGCGCTGTTCGGTCCAATGCTCTATGAGCTCGCGCCTCGACGTAAAGCGGGGCAGCCGCCGGGGCATGCATGACGAGTGAAAATCTCTTCACGCCTCCGGCAGACCATCCCATAGACCTTGTCGTTTGGTCTTTGTGGAAGACGAGCTTTCCTGCAGGTCGAGCACGGCTCGAAACGCCTGCCGCAAGCGAAGATCGCCGATATGAGCGAGCTGGAGATCCTTGATGATATCGTAGCGCGGCTCGAAATAGGCCCAGACCGACGGCTTGTGGTTGGATTGGGTAATGCCGCGGAAATTGTAGTCGGACACGAGCGTCGCTCCGAACGCGACGTCGAACGGGCTGGGCGCAGGAGCCGGCGGAGCCTTTGCTACTTTGAGATCCGCCGCGACCAGAGATGTTGCCCACAGCATTGCAATGGCGATCGACAGGACAAACCTTTTCATCTGCAGCTCCTTTTCGCACGGACCGAGTCGCCAATTATGGACGGCCCCATTCGATAGCTTGCGAAACCAAAAACCTGGTGTGCGATGGAAGCAAGCTGACGACGGGGTGCGGAATGCTTCTTTTTTATGCAATGCCGCACGCGATCATCTAAAAAAACGCGGTTGTGGCAATTGCGACACGGGATCGGGCTGCAGATGACGAGCTCGCGGTCGCCTTTAAGTGATCGTAAGGTGGACGTGCTCGTTCGACCGATCTTTATGAGAATTCCTATAACTCGACACAGAGGTTCCCCTCGAAAACCTATGCCGTCGGTAGCAATTGATCGGGACCTGAGCGGGCCGGGCAAGTCTTCGCCATGTCCGCATATGCGTTGGCCAAGCCGCATGGCTCGTTCGAAGGAGTATCCGATGCTGGACCTGATCATGCTGGGCATTGCACTCGGCTTTTTCGCCCTGTCGGTCGGCTACACCATCGCCTGCGATCGTCTCTGAGGAAACTCCCGATGATCTTCGACTACTCGCTGGCGGCCCTCGTCACTGCGGGCCTGATGATCTACCTCACCTACGCCCTGTTGCGGCCCGAGCGATTCTGAGGGTCGCCAACATGACCGTCATCGGCTGGATTCAAGTTCTGCTCTATTGCGCCATCGTGGTCGCGTTGGTCGTGCCGCTCGGCTGGTACATGACCCGCGTCTTCAACGGCGAACGCACCTTTCTTTCACCAGTCCTGCGGCCGGTTGAAGTTGCGCTCTACTGGATTGCCGGCGTCGAAGAAAAGCGCGAGCAGCATTGGATCACCTATACGCTGGCGATGCTGCTCTTCCATATCGGCGGATTTCTCATCCTTTATGCATTGATGCGTTTCCAGGCCGGCTTGCCGTTCAATCCGGCCGGCATGTCAGCGGTGCCCGAGGACCTCGCCTTCAACACCGCGGTGAGCTTCGTCACCAATACCAACTGGCAGAACTACGGCGGCGAAAGCACGATGTCGTACCTCGTGCAGATGCTCGGCCTCACGCAACAGAACTTCCTGTCGGCCGCGACCGGCATCGTGCTGGCGGTGGCGTTGATCCGCGGATTTGCCCGTGCCTCCGCTCGCACCATCGGAAACTTCTGGGTCGATATCACGCGCTGCACACTCTATATCCTGTTGCCGATCTGCGTCGTCGGAACGATCGTGCTGGTGGCGCTTGGGGTACCCCAGAATCTCGATCCCTATGTCGAGGCCACGACGCTCGAAGGCGCCAGGCAGACCATCGCGCAAGGCCCGGTGGCCTCGCAAATGATGATCAAGCATCTCGGCACCAACGGCGGCGGCTTCTTCAATGCCAACGCCTCGCATCCTTACGAGAACCCGAGCGCGTTCACCAATCTCATCCATATCGTTTCGATCTTCGCGATCGGAGCGGCCCTCACCAACGTGTTCGGCCGGATGGTCGGGGACCAGCGTCAGGGCTGGGCCATCCTCGCCGTCATGGGCCTGCTGTTCATCGCCGGCGTTGCGGTCGCCTATTGGGCGGAAGCGCGCGGCAACGACGCCTTCACCGCGCTGGGCCTCGCCGGCGGCAACATGGAAGGCAAGGAGGTGCGCTTCGGCATCTTCGCCTCGGTGCTGTTCGCTGTGATCACGACCGCCGCCTCCTGCGGCGCCGTCAACGCCATGCACGATTCCTTCACCGCACTCGGCGGCATGATCCCTCTCATCAACATGCAGCTCGGCGAGATCATCGTCGGCGGTGTCGGCGCCGGCATTTACGGCATGCTGCTGTTCGTCATCCTGGCGGTCTTCGTCGCCGGCCTGATGGTGGGCCGCACCCCCGAATATGTCGGCAAGAAGATCGAGGCCAGAGAGGTGAAGATGGCGATGCTGGCCATCCTCATTCTGCCGCTGATGATTCTCGGTTTGACGGCGGTCGCGGTGGTGATGCCGTCGGCGGTCGCCTCGATGGCGAACCCCGGACCGCATGGCTTCAGCGAGGTGCTGTATGCCTACAGCTCGCAAACGGCCAACAACGGCTCGGCCTTCGCCGGACTGACGGGAAATACGCTGTTTTACAATCTTACCGGCGGCATCGCGATGCTTGTCGGCCGGTTCTGGATGATCATTCCCGCCATGGCGATCGCCGGATCGCTCGCAGGAAAGAAGTCGGTTCCGCCGTCAGCCGGCACGTTCCCGACCACCGGCGGGCTGTTCGTCGGCCTGGTGGTGGGCGTGATCGTCATCCTCGGCGGCCTGACCTTTTTCCCCGCACTCGCCCTGGGCCCGATCGTGGAGCATTTTGCGATGACCGCCGGCACCTTGTTCGGATCGAACTGACATGGAGCTGAGTAGAACGATGGAAACCTCCACGCGGCGCAGGCAGATCGGCTCTTCGGCATTGTTCGAGCCCGAGATCGTGCTGCCGGCCATCGGCTCAGCTTTCGCCAAGCTCGATCCGCGCGCTCTCATGAAGAATCCGGTGATGTTCGTGCTCGAGGTCGTCACGGTGCTTACAACCGTGATTCTGATCCGGGATATCGCTACCGGTGCGGAAAACCTCGCATTCGAGCTCCAGATCGTTCTCTGGCTGTGGTTCACCGTTGCTGTTCGCCAACTTTGCGGAAGCAATCGCCGAGGGTCGCGGCAAGGCGCAAGCGGAATCGCTGCGGCGCCAGCGCACGCAGACCCAAGCCAAGCTGGTGACGGGGCCGGGCCGGAGCAGCGTCAGACTGGTGCCGGGCACCGACCTGAAGGTAGGTGACGTCGTGCTGGTCGAGCCCGGCGATACGATTCCGTCGGACGGCGAGGTGATCGAGGGCATCGCCTCGGTGAACGAGGCTGCAATCACCGGCGAATCGGCACCGGTCATCCGTGAGTCCGGCGGCGACCGCTCGGCCGTGACCGGCGGCACGCAGGTACTCTCCGATTGGATCAAGGTACGTATCACCGCCGCCCCCGGCTCGACCTTTCTCGACCGCATGATCAAGCTGGTCGAAGGCGCCGAACGGCAGAAGACGCCGAACGAGATCGCGCTCAACATCCTGCTGGTGGGCCTGACCATCATCTTCGTGTTCGCGACCGCGACCATTCCAAGCTACGTGGCCTATGCCGGCGGCGCCATCTCGGTGGTGACCCTGGTTGCGTTGTTCGTGACGCTGATTCCCACCACCATCGGCGCGCTGTTGTCGGCCATTGGAATTGCCGGGATGGATCGACTGGTGCGGTTCAACGTGCTGGCGACCTCGGGCCGCGCGGTCGAGGCTGCCGGCGACGTCGATACGCTGCTCCTGGACAAGACCGGCACCATCACGCTGGGAAACCGGCAAGCGACCGAGCTCGAGCCGCTGCGCGGGGTGACCGAAATGGAGCTGGCGGATGCGGCGCAACTCGCGTCGCTCGCCGATGAAACTCCGGAAGGAAGGTCGATCGTCGTGCTCGCCAAGGAGCGGTACGGCATCCGGAGCCGGGACCTGGCCGAGTTGCGGGCAAATTTCATTCCATTCACGGCGCAGAGTCGCATGAGCGGGGTCGAAGTCGGCGGCTCCTGGGTGCGCAAAGGTGCGGTCGACTCGGTTGTGAATTATCTCAACGCGTCCGCGACGGCGGTCACCGCAAGCGGCACCGTCCGGACGCTCCACCCGAGCGTCAGCCCCGATGTGGTACGCGAGATTACCGCCATCGCGGACGCGGTCGCCAAATCCGGCGGCACCCCGTTGGCCGTGGCCAAGGACGGCAACCTGCTGGGGGTTATCCATCTCAAGGATATCGTGAAAGGCGGTATCCGCGAGCGCTTCGCCCAATTGCGCCGCATGGGCATCCGCACCGTCATGATCACGGGAGACAATCCGACCACTGCCGCCGCCATCGCAGCGGAGGCCGGTGTCGATGATTTCCTCGCCCAGGCCACGCCCGAGAACAAGCTCGCGCTCATCCGGGGCGAACAGGCCAAGGGCAAGCTTGTCGCGATGTGCGGCGACGGCACCAATGACGCTCCGGCGCTGGCGCAGGCCGATGTCGGCGTTGCCATGAACACGGGCACGCAAGCCGCCCGAGAGGCCGGCAACATGGTCGATCTCGACTTCAACCCGACCAAGCTGATCGAGGTCGTCGAGATCGGCAAGCAGTTGCTGATGACGCGTGGCGCGCTCACGACGTTCTCGATCGCCAATGACGTCGCGAAGTACTTCGCCATCATTCCGGCGATGTTCGTCGCCTTCTACCCGCAACTGCAGGCGCTCAATATCATGAACCTGGCTTCGCCGCAGAGTGCGATTCTGGCCGCAATCATCTTCAATGCGTTGATCATCATCGCGCTGATCCCGCTGGCGCTGAAAGGCGTGCGCTATCGGCCGATCGGGGCAGGTCTACTGCTGCGACGCAATTTGCTGATCTACGGTCTTGGTGGAATTGTCGTTCCATTCATCGGCATCAAGGCAATCGATCTCTTGCTCAACGCCTTGCAGCTGGTCTGAGGAGATCATCCATGTTGAAAGAAATCCGCCCGGCGATCATGTTGATCGTTTTCCTGACATTGATCACCGGGCTCGCTTATCCGCTGGCAATGACCGGCATTGCCGGAGCAATGTTTCCGTACCAGGCGCGGGGCAGCATTGTCGAACACGATGGAAAGGTGATCGGGTCGGCGCTGATCGGGCAGGAATTCACCAGCGATCGCTATTTCCATGGCCGTCCTTCTGCCACCGTGGCGCCGGATCCGGCCGACTCGACCAAGACCGTGCCTGCGCCTTACAATGCCGCAAATTCCGGTGGCTCGAACCTGGGACCCACCAACAAGGCCCTTATAGAGCGCGTCCAGGGCGACGTTGAAAAACGCCGGCAGGAGAATCCCGCGCTGCCCGTGCCGATCGATCTGGTGACGACCACCGCCGGCGGTCTCGACCCGCACATTTCCCCGGCAGCGGCCATTTTCCAGGTTCCGCGTGTTGCCAAAGCGCGCAACATGCCGGAGGATCGGATACGTCAACTGGTTGAGGAGCGTACCGAAGGCCGTTTTCTGGGAATGCTCGGCGAGCCTCGCGTGAATGTGCTGGCTCTGAATATGGCGCTCGATCGCGCGACGACGCGCTGAAATACGCGGTGTTGGTGCGATGCTCGACAACTGATGGCAGATCAGTGGCACGACTCTGATCAACGACGCCCGTCGCCCGAGGCTCTGCTGGAGGCCGCCCGGCGCGAAGAGAGTCCCGCCGGCCGGCTCAAGATTTTCGTCGGCGCTGCTCCCGGAGTCGGCAAGACCTACGAGATGCTCCAGCAGGCCCGCGCCCGCAAGCAGGACGGGTACGATATCATCGCCGGCGTCGTCGAGACGCATGGTCGCATTGAGACCCAGGCCCTGCTGCAAGGCCTGGAGATCGTTCCTCGCCGTCGTCTCGAATACAAGGGTCAGTCGCTCGAGGAGATGGATCTCGATGCCATCATCGCTCGCCGTCCCCAGATCGTGCTGGTCGACGAGCTTGCGCACACCAACGTGCCGGGCACCCGGCACCCCAAGCGCTACCTCGATGTCGAGGAACTGCTGAGCCGGGGCATCAACGTCTACACCACCGTCAATATTCAGCACATCGAGAGCCTCAATGATGTGGTCGCGCAGATCACGCATGTTCGGGTGCGCGAGACCGTTCCCGACCGGGTGTTCGATCGCGCGGATGCCATCGAGCTCGTGGATCTCACCCCGGACGATCTGATCCAGCGGCTCGAGGAAGGCAAGGTCTATGTCCCCAAACAGGCTGAGCGCGCGCTCGAGCATTACTTTTCTCCAGGCAATCTGACGGCGCTGCGAGAGCTGGCGTTGCGCCGCACCGCCGATCGCGTCGACGAGCAACTGCTGACCCATATGCAGGCGCATGCGATTCCGGGGCCATGGGCCGCCGGCGAGCGTGTCCTGGTCTGCGTCAGCGAGGATCCGCGTGCCGCCGGGCTCGTGCGCTACGCGAAGCGGCTGTCCGATCGGCTGCACGCCTCGTTCACGGCGCTGTGCGTCGAGACGCGACGCAGCCTGCAGTTGACCGAGGAGGAACGCGACCGGATTGCCGATACTTTGCGACTGGCCGAGGCGCTCGGCGGCGAAGGGATCACCGTTCCGGGCGGCGACCGGAGCATTGCTGATGATGTGGTCGGTTTTGCCAAGGCGAACAACGTCACTCAGATCATCGTCGGGAAGTCCTCACGGTCGCGATGGTTCGAAATCCTGCACGGTTCGGTGGTCCACGATCTGGTCCGGAGATCCGGCAATATCAGTGTTCACGTCATCGCA
This sequence comes from uncultured Alphaproteobacteria bacterium, assembly GCA_963831225.1. Taxonomy (GTDB): domain Bacteria; phylum Pseudomonadota; class Alphaproteobacteria; order Rhizobiales; family Xanthobacteraceae; genus VAZQ01. The sequence goes on along the minus strand of CAWHPT010000080.1, from coordinate 50,122 downwards.
GGCGATGCGCTCGCGGCCGATCCCATCCCCGGAAAAACCGTGCGTGCGGCGGAAGGCACGACGCCATTCGATCCGCGACCCTACGGCGTCGCGCTGTCGGCGGTTGCCGCGTCTCTTGGTGTCGGCCTTCTGATCGAGCCATGGCTCGGGATCGAGAACATCGATCTCGTTTTTCTGACCGCCGTGGTCGGCATCGCCGTTCACTACGGGCTTTGGCCTTCGCTGCTTGCCACTGTTGCGGCTTCGCTCTGCTATAATTTCTTCTTTCTTCCACCGGTTTACACCTTCACCATCACCGACCCGACCAACCTCGCCGCCTTCGTGTTGTTCACCCTGGTCGCTGTCGTCGTCTCGCATTTTGCCTCCCGCGGCCGCACCCGCACGGTGGCCGCGCATGAGCGCGTGCGTACGGTCGAGCTGCTCTATGCCTTCAGCCGTAAGCTGGCCGGGGTCGGCACGCTGGATGATGTTCTTTGGGCGACCGCATACCAGACCGCATTGATGCTGAAGGTTCGCGTGGTGCTGCTGTTGCCGGAAGACGGCGGCATCAGCGTGAAGGCCGGCTACCCGCCCGAGGACATTCTCGACGACGCCGACGTCGCTGCCGCGAAGTGGGCGTGGCAGAACAATCGCGCCGCTGGCCGCGGCTCCGACACGCTACCGGGAGCCAAGCGCCTGTTCCTGCCCATGCGAACGGGCCGAGGCGCCATCGGAGTCGTCGGGATCGACAGCGACAAGTCGGGTCCGCTGCTCACCCCCGACCAGCGGCGCCTGCTCGACGCATTGATCGACCAGGGTGCCCTCGCAATCGAGCGTGTGCACCTGGTCGAGGATTTGGAGCGGGCGAAACGGACGGCCGAAGCCGACCGCTTGCGTTCCGCGCTTCTGACCTCGATCTCACACGACCTCAAGACCCCGCTCGCGGCCGTGCTCGGGTCGGCGGGAACGTTGCGGAATCTTTCGAACGCGCTCAGTGAGAGCGAGAAGGCCGATCTGCTGGCGACCATCATCGACGAGTTGGAACGGCTCAACCGCTTCATTGCCAACCTGCTCGACATGACCCGGCTCGAGTCCGGCGCGATCGTGCCGAACACCGCTCCGCATGATGTCGCCGAGATCGTCGGCAGCGCGCTGCGTCGAGCTTCCAAGAATTCTCGCGAACCATCGCGTCGAGTTGGTTCTCAGCGCCGATTTGCCGATGCTGGACTTGGACGCAGTCCTGTTCGAGCAAGTCCTTTTCAACATCCTGGACAATGCGGCGAAATACTCCGCCGCCGCGACCACCATTCGCATCCAGAGCTGGCGCGAGGGCGATCTGGTCAGTCTGCAGATTCTCGACGAAGGGGAAGGTATTCCGCAATGACGACCTCGAGCATATCTTCGACAAGTTCTATCGTGCGCAAAAGGGCGATCAGGTGCGCGCGGGCACCGGGCTTGGGCTGGCGATCTCCCGCGGCTTCGTCGAGGCCATGCACGGAACGATCACCGCGGCGAATCGCACCGACCGGACGGGGGCGGGATTCACGATCCGGCTCCCGGTTCCGGCCAGGATCGAGCAGCTGGACACCGCCGCATGAGCACCCCGCCGCTGCGCGTTCTCATCGTCGATGACGAGCCCCCGATCCGCAAGCTCTTGCGAATGGGACTGAGCACTCAGGGCTATCGGGTGCTGGAAGCGTCGAACGGGAAGATGGCGCTCGACATGATCGCCGAGAAGCCGGACCTCATCATTCTCGATCTCGGACTGCCTGATGTGCAGGGGCTGGATCTGCTGCGGACCATACGCGCACGCAATGAGCAGGTGCCGATCGTGGTGTTGTCGAGTCGCGGGGACGAGGCCGCCAAGGTACAGGCGCTCGACCTGGGCGCCGACGATTACGTGACCAAGCCGTTCGGGACCGAGGAGCTGCTCGCGCGCATGCGCGCGGCGCTCCGGCACCAGCTGCAGGCGCACGGCGAGCGCCCGATCTTCAAGCTGGGTGCGTTGTCCGTCGACCTGGTGCGTCGCATCGTCAAAACTCACGAGCAGGACGTAAAGCTCTCCCCGAAGGAGTATGAGCTGCTGCGTGTGCTGGTGCAGCACGCCGGCAAGGTCCTTACCCACAAGTTCCTGCTCGGGGAGCTATGGGACGATCTCACCGACGCGCAGTACCTTCGGGTTTACGTGAGGCAGCTGAGGCAGAAGATCGAGAATGATCCCGAACGCCCGCAGTATATCCTGACGGAAACAGGTGTCGGCTATCGCCTGCGCGCTCCGGACTGATATCGTGATCCCGCGTTACCACCAGTCGCTGGACTTCGAGGCGCTGTGGCACGATTTCCCGCCCGGCCCCGGAATACTTCGAAACGTCCTATCGCATGTCGCGCAACGAGCTGCGCGCGCTGCAGGAAGAGCGGTTTCTTCGGCAGATGGAGCGTGCCTGGCAAATCCCATTCTACCGCCGTCACTGGTCGGCTGCGGGCATCGAGCCCGGCGACATCCGAGGGCTCGACGATCTCGCGCAACTCCCGCCGTTCTCCGTCCACGACATGCGCGAGAGCGTGACGAACGACCCGCCATGGGGCGACCTTATCGGCATCGATCCCGCACGAGATGCCCCGATGCCGTTGATCCTGCAAACCAGCGGCGGCACCACCGGTTTGCCGCGACCGATGATCTTTACGCCGCGCGACCGCGAGGTCATGAACATCATCACCGGCCGGCGGCTCTATATGCAGGGCGTGCGACCCTTCGATCTCGTGCAGGTTGCGCTCTCAATGGGGCTGACCAATGGGGGCGTGCTCGCGCGCGAGGGAATCTGGAAATATACCGGCGCGGTCCCGGTGATGACCGGCTCCGGCGCCCAGACGCCGACGCGCCGCCAGATCGAGTTGCTGAGGGCCTGGAAAGCAAAGTTTCTGATCGGTTTTCCGGCCTATCTGCGCCACATGGGCCTGGTCGCCCGCGACGAGCTCAACATCGATCCGCGCGACCTGCCGGTGCAGGGCTTGATCGTGCATCTCGGTCTGGACGACCGTGCCTCGCTCGAACAGCTCTGGGGCGCGGATGCCTTCGACACCTACGGCTGCAACGAATGCGGCACGATGGCCGCCGAGTGCAACCAGAAGAGCGGCATGCATGTCTTCGAGGACGCTTTCGTCCTCGAGGTCAACGATCCCGACACTTTGCAGCCGAAACCGCCGGGCGAGCGGGGAGTGGTGTTCATCACCACGCTTTTCAAATACGCGGCGCCGATGATTCGCTACAATATGAACGACGTCACCGCTCTGGCGCGAGGCGAGTGCCGTTGCGGCAGCCCGCATGCGCGAATCACCAGAATCTACGGCCGCAGCGACAACATGGTGAAGCTGCGTGGCGTCAACCTGTTTCCCGAAGCCATTGGCGCGATCGTCGGCGAGGATCGTCGCACAACCGGCGAATATGTCTGCGTGCTCGAAAACGCAGAGGGTAAATCCATGACCGTTCTGGTCGAGATGCTCGATCCAAGCGTCCACGCGAGCGTGGTCGAGCGCGAGCTTGCGGAACGCCTGAAGGAAGCGTTGGGCGTGCGTCTCGAGGTCCAGGCGGTCGAGCGCGGCGGGCTCGACCATCTGACTGGGCTGTCGCAAACTTCGAAGATCAAACGATTGATCGACCGGCGCATGGGTGCATCGACCTGAGTTTCCGTTGCTCGCACGCTATCCGAGAAGTCCGCAACCCCTCGGAACATGCTGTAGGCTCGAACGCATGGACAAGGCACGCAAGCTGTTCGATTGTCATTCGCATTGGGGAACCAAGCGCGGCTATATCTTCCGCACCGATGCGGAACTCGCCCAGCAGGAGCGAATCTGGAAGACCCAAGCGAGATACTGGACCGAAGACGAGATGGCTGATTACTTTCGCCGCAACAACGTGCGCGCCATCCTCGACCTTTCCTTCACCAAGTTCCTCCCGATCGAGGAGATCCGCTCGCATCACGATTACGCCTTCGACTATCAGCGTGCGCATCCTGATGTCGTGTTCGGACACTGGCTGCAATTCGATCCGCGGCGTGCGCTCGAAGCGATCCGCGAATTCGACCGGGCGCTGGCCGCGAAAGCCGGCTTCGTCGGGCTCTGCGTCAACGGCCAGGTGCTCGGCGTTCCCGCCAGCAATCCGCGCTGGGACCCGTTCTATCATTTGTCCATCGAAGCCGGGGTGCCGATCATGATCTTGACCGGGCTCACCGGGATTGGTCAGGGGCTGCCGGGCGGAAAGGGATCGTGCTCGACCATGGCCATCCCCGCCACATCGACCAGGTCGCCGCGCGCTTTCCCGAGCTGCGCATCCTGGCGGCACGCCCGGCCTATCCGTGGCAGGATGAGATGCTCGCGGTGCTCACGCACAAGCCGAATGTCAGCTACGAGCTGCACGGCTGGGGGCCGCGCCAGTATGCACCGGCATTGAAAAAGGCGATCGCCGGCCGGCTGGCGGACCGGGTGATGTTCGGTTGTGATTTTCCGGTGCTGAGGTACGAAAAGATGACGGAAGACTGGAACGCGCAAGGCTATTCGCGCGAGGTGCTGGACAAGGTCCTGTACAGGAACGCGGAAGCGTATTTCGCTGCTGCCTGATCGAGGAGTGCCGCGATGCTGCGAATGTCGATTCTCGCCGTCCTGCTGGCTGTCTGTTCGCCGGTTGGCGCCCAGGAACAGAATTATCCCACCGCGCCAGATCGAGCTCGTCGTGCCGTTCCCGGCCGGTGGAGGCGCCGACGTCAGCGCCAGGATGGTGGCGCAGATCGCCAGTGAAAGCTTGGGTCAGCCGATCGTCGTGCAGAACAAGGCCGGCGCGACCGGGGCCATCGGCTCCGAATACGTGGCGCGCGCGACGCCGGACGGCTACACTTTGCTGTTGGCAACCGGCTCGACTCATGCGGTCTTGCCGGCCTACCGCACCGATCTTCCCTACGACACCGTGACCGGTTTTTCGCCCGCAACGCTGGTCGCGATCATTCCCAACATGCTGGTCGTGCATCCCACGAAAGTGCCGGCCGCGACCATCGCGGAACTGATCAAATATCTCAAGGACAACCCGGGCAAGCTCAACTTCGCCAGCTCCGGCCCCGGCAGCTCCATTCATTTTGCTGCCGAGTTGTTCAAGCTCATGACGCGCACCGAGATGACCCACGTTCCCTATCGCGGCAGCGCACCCGCGCTCACGGATCTGCTCGCCGGCAGCGTCGATCTCATCTTCGACAATATGCCGGTGGTCTGGCCGCAGGCACGGCAAGGAAAGCTGCGAGCGCTCGGCGTGGCGAGCCTCGAGCGCACGCCGCTCGCGCCCGATATTCCGGCGATTGCCGAAACGCTGCCGGGATTCGAGGCGGTGTCATGGGTCGGGATTGTTGCCCCCGCCGGCACGTCCCCTGCGATCACGGAGAAAATCTCGCAGGCATTCGGAGCTGCCGTTATGCGGCCCGATATCGTCGCCCGCTTCAAGGAGCTCGGATATACGCCGTCCCGCAACAAGCCGGCCGAATTCACGCAATTCATCCGGGACGATCGCGCCAAATGGCAGCGTGTCGCGCGGGAAGCGAATTTGTCGGCGAAATAACCAGCCCCACTACGAGCTTATGGGCGGATGCGCGAAGCGCAATCGGTCCAGCCGCCGTCAGTCAGCGCCATAGATCGAGCAGCGGCCCGTCCGCGCCGTAGACAGGGTCCTTCTTCGGCAGCGGTACCTTGGGAATCGACCGCACGGCGTTGTCATGCTCTTTCGACAGGCCCGTGCATTCGTCGTATTTCCCGGAGCGGGGATAGGCACCGACAACCAGCAGGTCCTTGCTTGCGGAGAGGCTTTGGTGTCCGGTCCCGGCCGGAAGAATCACGACGTCGCCGGGGCGCAGCTTGAACACCCGGCCTTTGTTGCCGCCAAATCGGATGCGTGCATGGCCGCGAGCCACTCCCAGAACTTCATGGGTGCGTGAATGGTAATGCACGTAATCGTAGATCCCGTTGCGCCAAGAATCCTGCCAGCCGTTGCGCGCGAAGAGCGCTTCGAATAAGGCCGCAGGGTCGGCGCCGTCGGGAATCCGGATCGGCGAGCGATAACGTACGAGGGGAAGCTCCGGGTTGTTCGGGATCGAGCCGTCATCCCGAAATCGAGCAGCCTGCGCCTTGCGCGCCCGCACGCTTTCTTGCACGGCCCGAGGAGACGGCTTGCCCATGCCGGTGACTTTTTCGGCGGTCTTCTTTAAGGAGTTGAGAAGGTACATAATGCATGTGCCCGTTCATCTGTACAAACTAACGAACCGGAGCCCGGTTCCTGAAGAAAGCGGGTCGGCCCACTCCGCCATAGTGGACGTTCGCCGGCGGTGAAGGTCTGGCAGTCTGACAAAATGAATCATGGGAGAAAACCGATGCGTGTTTTGGTGATCGTCGCCAGCCTCACGTCCGCGATCGGGTTTGCGTCGGCGCAGGACTATCCTGCGCGACCCATCACGATCATCGTTCCAGCCGCGGCGGGAGGGCCAACCGATACGATCTCGCGTATCACGGCGCAGAGCATGTCGAAGATCCTGGGCCAACAGATAACGATCGAGAATGCCGGTGGCGCGGGAGGAACCATCGGAACCGGCCGCGTGGTCCGGGCAGACCCGGACGGGTATACGCTGCTGATCTACCATGTCGGGCTGTCGACGGCGGCTACTCTCTACCGAAGACTGCCCTATGATACGAGATCGGCATTTGCCGCTGTCGGCCTCGTCACCGACGCGCCGATGACGATCATCGGCCGCTCCGATCTCGAGCCCAATTCACTGCAGGACCTCATCGTCTACCTGAGGCGTCGCGGTGCGAAGCCGACCACCTTCGGAAACGCAGGAATCGGCTCTGCCTCGCATCTTTGCGGAATGCTCGTGATGTCCGAGTTGCAAGTACAGCTCACGACGGTGCCTTATCGGGGGACGGCGCCGGTCATGAACGACCTGATCGGCAAGCAGATCGATACGAGCTGCGACCAGGCTACGAACACGACCGGTCCGATCCTGGACAAGCGGGTGAAGGCTTATGCCGTGACGACGAAGTCCCGACTCAAGTCGCTGCCCGACCTTCCGACGGCCGATGAAGCCGGACTGAAAAACTTCGAGCTCGCCGTCTGGCACGGCGTTTTTGCGCCGAAAGGAACACCGCCTGCGATCGTTCAGAAACTCTCCGCAGCGCTAAAGGGCGCGCTCAAGGATCCTGATCTGGTGAAGCGGTTCAACGATATCAACACGGAACCGGTGTCGGAGGACAGGGCCACGCCAGAGGCCGCGCAGCACACGCTCGTCAGCGAGATCGATCGCTGGGCACCGATCATCAAGGCAGCCGGCGAGTATGCAGACTAAGCCAATGCATGCTCCGATCGATGGCTCAGCATTTGCCAACCACGTGCGTCACTCCGTTCCCGGATCAAGTCCGGGACGGCAATCACGACTGGTAAACAACTCGGCTGAAAGTTGGCAAGACGCGTGGCAACGCCGAAGTGACCTTGCTTGGCCATGACGAAAGACTCGGGGTCACCGGCGCAAGGGAGGAACTCGCCGCATGCTTGCGTTTCAAATTGCGCCCCCTTCACGGACGCGGAGGTGGTGGACTATGATCCTCGCCATGAGCGTGCATGACACCTCGGGAGGCAGTGCATGGGAAAGCTGATCGTCGCGATCGCGCTGATGGTGATCGCCGGCGCCGCGGGGGTGCGCGCGCAGACCTATCCATCGCGACCCGTCACGATCATCGTCCCATTCCCGCCGGGCGGATCGACCGACGTGGTGGCGCGCATCATGGGCGAGCGGATGCGGCCGTTGCTCGGTCAGCCCGTCGTGATCGAGAATGTCGGTGGCGCGGGCGGCAGCATCGCAGTCGGGCGCGTCGCCCGCGCGTCGCCTGACGGATATACGATCGACATCGGGCAGTGGGACACGCACGTCGGCAGCGTCATCTATCGTCTCAACTACGATCTGCAGAAGGATTTCGAGCCGATCGGGCTGATATCAGTCAATCCGCAGCTGATGGTCGGCAAGAAAGCCCTGCCGGCCGATGACTTGAAGGGGCTCGTCGCCTGGATGAAGGAGAACCCCGGCAAGGCGACGTTCGTCAATCAGAACGCCGCAGCCCAGGTGACGGGCATCCTGTTCCAGCAGGCGACCGGCACGCAGGTTCAGTTCATCCCCTATCGCGGCGCCGGTCCGGCCATGCAGGATCTGATCTCCGGGCAGGTCGACCTGCTGGTCGTGCAAGCCGCCGCAGCGCTGCCGCAGGTGCGTGCCGGAACGATCAAGGCTATTGCGAACCTGTCGCCGCGCCGCTCCCAGGCCATTCCAGATATCCCGACTTCCGACGAAGCCGGCGTGCCCGGGCTGTATGCCTCGGGATGGTTCGGCTTTTTCGCGCCCAAGGGCACGCCCAAGGACGTCATCGCCAGGCTCAATGACGCGATGGTGCAGGCGCTCGCCGATCCGGCCGTGCGCGCGCGGTTCGCCGATCTCGGACTGGATGTCGCTGCGCGCGAGCAGCAGACGCCGGAAGCGCTCGCCGCGTTCCACAAGGCCGAGATCGAGAAATGGTGGCCGATCATCAAGGCTGCCGGCATCAAGGCGGAATGATTCCCGGCGATCTGTCTGCCGGATGGCTGCCCTGGGAATCCGGGTCGGCTGCAAGCGACTGGCCGCGGAATTGAGCAGGCGGCCTATTTCATTGCGCTGAAGTTTTGGCGCTGAAGTTTTGGTTGACGTGGCCTGATAGGGAACATATAGTGAACAAACTTGCCGGTTTGCTCGGGATCCACTGCTTGGTCTCCTTGCGAACCGGCAGCGACGCTGCCGGGCACGGGAAGAACGTGGTCCCGCCTGAAGCGTCGCGGTTGGAGCGCCGGGAGGCGCCTGCCCCCCTGCGTTACTGGGGGGCAAGGCGCCGCCGCAGCGGCGCTGGGCGGACCTCGGCAGGGTCCGCCAGGGCGCGTTAAAGCCGACGCGCCCGGGCGCCTCCCGGCGCTCCATCTCCCTCGCCTGCGAGGGAAGAGGAAAAAGGGAAAAGGGCGGCCCGGCGCCCGAAATCACGCGTCCCCGGGCGGCGCAGCGTTGGCTAGGGCTGTTTGACAAGTAAATTCGACGTGGATCGCGGTTGCATCGGCTCGCTGCTCTATGACCTGCGTCATTACGACAGATTGTCGAGCACGAGGCAGATGCGCTCCGCTCGTGGCAATATACGTCGGTGATTTCGCGCATGCAGGTGATCAACCAGTCCAAGCTTCTGTGTCGGAGCACCAGGCGCGGTGTGTTAACGATCGGGGCGGCGATCTCGTGGCGACCGGAAAGCTGAAGGTCGTCGGCGCGGTATACGATATCGCGACCGGCAAGGTGAACCCGCTATAAATTTCGAATGGACCATGGTTCGGCGCGGCGCGTGACGTCCTATCATGGCGCGTAACGTCCTATTATGATGAGCTGGGCCCGGGACACGGCGTCTGGGCTCGCGGATTACGCTTGGCGCTCTATCCGGGGCTACAGTGCTCCCTCAGAGAGGCTGCCAGCCGAGCGGGCGAAGCGCGCAAGCGCCGGAACAGGCGGGCTGAACTTCCGACGCCCGGTTGCGTTTTGGACATTGAGCGCGAGGTGCCTCGCGCCCGTCTCAACGGAGGTTGCATGAACGCGGCGGACCCCAGACGATGGATGTGGGCAGAGGCCTGCGCGATGATCGAACGGGCAGAGCAACTTCATCGTCAATTCTTCCAACCCGTAGCAAACGCCAATTGGGAGCCGCCGGTCGACGTCTTCGAGTCAGAGCGGGAGCTGTCGATCTGCGTGGCGCTGCCGGGCGTCGAAGCGCGAGACATGGAGGTCACGATCGAGACGGACCTTCTGCTCGTGCGCGGAGTGCGAAGATTGCCCGGACTGGCGCGTGATGCCGAGATCCATCGTCTGGAGATTCCGCACGGTCGTTTCGAGCGCCGGATCCAGCTTTCTGCCGCGCGTTGGCAGATCGAGCGATCAGTGCTGACCAATGGTTGCCTTCACCTCACCTTGACCAACCAGCATTGACAACGAGCGGCATGCGCGATGGCGGATCAAGCACAAAGCGTGGCACAGGAGCAAGCCGGGAGGGGTGACGGTCACCCGCCGCTTCCGTCCGGCAGCATGATCATCCTGCCGGTGCGACGGACCGTCCTTTTTCCCGGGATGGTTCTGCCGTTGGCGATCGGACGCAAGTCTTCCGTTGCCGCCGCCCAGGAAGCGGTCCGCGGCGAGCGCATGCTCGGGGTCGTGCTGCAGACCGACCCTGCGGTCGAGGATCCGCAGCCGGCGCAATTGCATCAAATCGGCACCGCGGCGCAGGTCCTGCGTTACGTCACCGCCGCTGACGGCAGCCATCATGCCATTGCGCAAGGCGTGCGGCGTTTTCGCATCGTCGAGTTCCTGCCGGGCTTTCCTTTCCTGGCGGCGAATGTCGAGGAAATCGGAATATCCGAGGTGATGACGCCTGAGATCGAGGCGAGGGTCGGCCTGATCAGAAGCCGCGCCGGCGAGGCTATCCAGCTGCTCGAAAACGTTCCCCCGGAAGTGGTCGCCACCATCGCCGGCTTGACCTCGGCTTCCGCGCTTGCCGATTTCATTGCCGGCATCATGGATTCCGACGCCCGGCGGAAAAACAGGAGGTGCTGGAGACGATCGATATCAAGGAGCGCCTCGACAAGGTGCTCGGCCTGCTCGCGAAGCGCATCGAGGTGCTCAAGCTCTCCAAGCAGATCGGCGAGCAGACCCAGCAAACGCTTTCCTCCCAGCAGCGCGAGCACATCCTGCGCGAGCAGCTTCGGCACATCCAGAAGGAGCTGGGCGAAGGCGACGATAAATCGGCCGAGATCGCCGAAATGCGCGATAGCATCGAGAAGGCCGGGATGCCGAAAGAAGCCGAGGAGCAGGCCAGCAAGAGAGCTCAAGCGGCTCGAGCGCATGCCCGAGGCCTCGCCCGAATACGGCATGATCCGCTCCTATCTGGACTGGCTGATCGGGCTGCCCTGGTCGAAGCTCGAGCCCGGACGCGATCGACATCGCCGAAGCGCGCCGCATTCTCGATGAGGATCATTACGGCCTTCCCAAGGTCAAGCGGCGCATCCTCGAATATCTTGCGGTGCGCAAGCTCAATCCCGAAGGCAGGAGCCCGATCCTCTGCTTCGTCGGCCCGCCCGGGGTCGGCAAGACCTCGCTCGGCCAGAGCATCGCCAAGGCGACCGGCCGCAAATTCGCGCGGCTGAGCCTCGGCGGCGTGCACGACGAGGCCGAGATCAGAGGCCATCGGCGCACCTATATCGGCGCCATGCCGGGCAACATCATCCAGTCGATCCGCAAGGCCGGCACCCGCAATCCCGTGATGATGCTCGACGAGGTGGACAAGCTCGGCGTCGGCTTCCACGGCGATCCGTCCTCGGCCTTGCTGGAAGTGCTCGACCCCGAGCAGAATTCGACGTTTCGCGACAATTATCTCGGCGTTGCCGTTCGACCTGTCGAAGGTGATGTTCATCGCCACGGCCAATGTGCTCGACAGCGTTCCCGGCCCGGTGCGCGACCGCATGGAGGTGATCGAGCTTCCCGGCTACACCGAGGACGAAAAGCTCGAGATCGCCAAGCGGTACCTGCTCGGGCGGCAGCTCGAGGCGAGCGGTCTCACGCGCGGAGCAGTGCGAGATCAGCGAGGAAGCCATCCGGGCCATCATCCGCGACTACACGCGCGAAGCGGGCGTGCGCAATCTGGAGCGGCTGATCGGCGCGGTCTGCCGGCATGTCGCGATGCGGATCGCGGAAGGCAGCGTCGAACGCATGCGCATCGATCATGCCGAGCTTGCGGCCATCCTCGGCCCACGGCGGTTCGAGAACGAGGTTGCGATGCGCACGAGCGTGCCCGGCGTCGCCACCGGGCTCGCGTGGACGCCGACCGGCGGCGATATCCTGTTCATCGAGGCGACCCGCGTGCCGGGCAGCAACAAGCTCATTCTCACCGGCCAGCTCGGCGACGTGATGAAGGAGAGCGCGCAGGCAGCGCTCTCGCTCGTGAAGGGACGGGCGGCGGCATTCGGCATCGACGCCGGCCTGTTCGAAAAGTCCGATGTGCACATCCACGTCCCCGCCGGTGCCATTCCCAAGGACGGTCCGAGCGCAGGCGTCGCCATGTTCCTCGCGCTCGTCTCGCTGCTGACCGGCCGCACCGCGCGCAGCGACACCGCGATGACCGGCGAGATCTCGCTCCGGGGCCTTGTGCTGCCGATCGGCGGCGTGAAGGAGAAGGTGCTGGCCGCAACGCGCGCCGGCATCACCACGGTGATGCTTCCGGCGCGCAACCAGAAGGACCTCGAGGACGTGCCGGACGCAGCCCGCAAGCAGCTCCGTTTCGTCTGGCTCGATCAGGCCGATGATGCGATTGCTGCGGCGTTGAATCCGCCCGGCGAGCAGCAGCAAGGGGATGGTGCAACGACCGGGGAGACATCGTCCGAGCGGCGAGCGGCCCGGTCGGGATAACGACAATGTCGGGTCGCTCGGCCGGAATGACACCGAGCATCATGCCGCTAGAGCATTTTCCGGAAAAGTGGACACCGGTTTTCCGCAGAAAATGCGACCAACTAAAAGAAGCTGGAGCGCGTTTCCAATTCAACCTAATCGAAACGCGCTCTAAGCGATCAGATAGATCGGGCTCGACCAGGCCTGATGGCCGTCGGCCTGCGTGACGCGCACATAGACCGGAAGGTCGGCGCGGCCGGGAAACCTTACCTCATGCTCGATTTTCAGTCGCCGGCTCCAGTCGCCCTCGGGAAGACGATAGACGCTCAGCCTGCGGCCGAGGCCGCCGCCGTCGAATGCAACCGTCTGGTCGGCGAGGGTAGCGAGGTCGACGTCGCGCTGACACCACATTGGTTTCGACACGCAGCGTGCCGCGGTGCGCCTCGTCGAGCCAGAGGTCGATGCCGGCGAGATTGCCGGTGGTCACCGACGTCCATTCGAGCGCGGTGCCTGCCGCGATCTCTTTCACCTTGCGTTCGGGATTGAGAAAGTTGACGGCCGCGTGCCGCGCGAAACGATTGCTCGCGAGCGTCAGTTTGCCGTGCCATATGGTCTCGCGCCCGCGGCCGCGATATTCCGCGCCCTGCCAGAGGAGCCTTATTCGGCGGCCGAGATCGGCGGCGGTGAATGGACGCACCGTTTGCATGACCGCGGTGCCGTGCAGGACATCGACCCGATCGATCGGCGCGGTGCCGATGACCTCGGCTGCGAGCCGCATTGGGGCCGAGCCCGGCCGGATGATGTCGCCCATGAGCGCTTCGCGCAGGGGAATCTCCTCTGCGCGCGCGAGGCTCGGGTCCTCCGAAAATCCGGTGACCGGCCGGTCGAACGCGCCGCGCAGATCGAGGAACAGGCGTGTTCCGGTGGTGCCGTAGTGGCGCCGCCGGCGCAGCGCATCGAACAATGCGTCGCGCGTGAGCTCGGGCATGAAATAGCAGGTGAGGCCGCCGATTGCACCGAACGTGGAGGCGCCGGGCCGGGTGGCGCCGGGACGCCCCTTGTGATCGTCGCTGTGGCAGACGACGCCGACGCGATGGCCCAGCTCGAATGCGTCATGCAGGAGCCACTCGAACGTCCCCCAGGTCGAGTGCACTTCAACCGCGCGTTCGAGCCTGCCGTCATGGGCAAATCGGAGATCGGCATAGCGGCCGCCGACATGGGCGATCACCACGGCGTCCTCGCCCTCGAGCGCACGGAACAGCTCGTCGGCGGTGTGGATCGCATCCGTCGAGGTCTGGCCTTCCACCAGGATATGCGAGGAACGGCGAATTGGACGGCCTTCGCGGCGGTAGAAGATATTGCGGTCACCGCCCATTCCGGTATTTCCCGACCACTCATAGCCCGGCAGGCAAACGAAACGCCCCGGCACGTCGAATTGCGCCGTGAGCCGGTTGAGCTCGCCCCAGAACGCATCGGTGATCTGGAAATCATTACCCTGGTGCCCGACCATGTCGATGAAGGCGGCATCGCGGGCATAGCGGAAATAGTTTTCGGCCGTGCCCATCCCTATCGTTTCCCCGCTCTGCCCATGCAGATCGCCCCAGTAGCGCCGCAGTGGAGCGGCCGTCGCGACCCGCATGGGATTGGCACGGGCGAGCTCCTCGTCATTCCGCATCAGCGCCAGATCGAGATCGCCGGCAGTGTCGGCGATCAGATTTTCAAGAACGAGCGGGCCATCACCGGGCTTTCGCGTGACGGTTTCGGGCAAGCCGCGCAGCGGCTGCGACGGCACCAGCGCAAGCACCGCATCGGCCTGCGCCGTCGGGTTGCCCCACCTGTCCTCGGCGAGGATCGCAAGGCGGAACGGCTCGCCGGCAACGACCAGCGATGGCCAGATTGCTTTCCAATGCGTTGCCGCGCCCGCGACCAGCGTGAAGCCGGGCTGTTGCGGCAGCTCGGTGAACTCGTAGGTGGCGAAGGCGTCGATCGAGGTCTTGAGCTCGACGCGCGCCTCGCAATTGGTCTGCAGGCGGAAGCCGGGCGAGCCGCGACGGCGGTCTCCCAGCCGGATGGTCAGCGTGTCGCCGGCACGCAGATATCCGCGGCCCACCCGGATGAGCAGCGTGTTGGCCCAAGGCCGGATATTGAGCCGGTCGAACCAGACTTCGAGCCTGGCGCCGTTGCTCGCCTCGACCGTGGTGAAGTTCGCCGCCGCCGGCTTGTCGAACTGCGGCTTGCTCATGTCGGAGGTGGTCCGCCACGAAATCTTCAGCATGCCGGTATCGTCGATGCCGAACGTGCCCGCGGTATAGGTCAAGGTGAGCTCGACATGGGAGCCGGCCTCGAACGGGCCCGGCGGCGACAGCGTGATCGAGCCCATGTGCTCGGCGAGATAAGTGGAGAACGGCATGATGGATGTGACACCTCGATGAAGGGCGCGGCTGCTGGCCGGGTACGGGGAGGCCGGATACGATAGAGCATGGTCCCGAAAGTTGCAGACTTTTCGAACCATCATGCGAGCAAGCAAGTTGATCGGCGGGAACGGTGGAGAGCTTTCGATGATGATCGCGCGGGTCGTTGCGTCGCTGCTGGTGCTGGCCGCCATCGCTCCGGTTTCTGCTCGGGCGCAGGAGTGGCCGATCCGCCCGATCCGCTTCATCGTGCCGTATCCGGCAGGCGGTTCGACCGATGTCGGCGCCCGTGTGATCGGCGAGCATCTTTCGCGCGCCCTCGGCCAGCAGATCGTGGTGGAGAACAAGACTGGCGCCAGCGGCAATATCGGCTTCGAGGCAGGAGCGAGAAGCGCGCCGGACGGTTACACCGTGCTGATCGCGCCCGATCAGGTGACCAGCGCACCGCACGTGTTCAAGGTCGGCTTCCAGCCGCTGAGGGATTTCGTGCCCGTGATCCAACTGTCGCGACAGCCGGTCGTGCTGGCGGTGCACCCTAAGCTCGGCGTCGGCTCGCTCGCCGAATTGGTGGCGCTCGCCAAGCAGCGGCCGGGCCTGAGCTACGCCACGTCGGGCGTCGGGTCGCAGCAACACATGACAGCGGAATGGTTCGCGCAGATCGCCGGCATCAGGCTCGAGCACGTGCCGTACCGCGGCGGTGCGCAGGCGATCAACGACCTGGTGGCCGGCCATGTCATGATCGGCTCGCTGGGCTCGACGCCGCTCATCCCGCATTACAAGGCCGGCACGTTGCGGCTGCTCGCGCAAACGACGGCCGCGCGCTCGCCGAGCCTGCCGGACGTGCCGACCTACCAGCAGGCCGGCATCGATCTGGCACTCGACCAGTGGCTCGGCGTGTTCGTGCCGGCGGGAACGCCGCCGGCGATCGTGGCGCGCCTCAATACGGAAATGAACAAGGCATTGGCAGAAGCAACGGTCCGCGAGACTTTCCTGCAATCGGCGCAGGAGCCGGTCGGCGGCACCGCTGAGCAGTTCTTGCGTCTGGTGCGCGAGGATTTCGCGAAATACGAGCGACTGGTGAGGGATCTCAATATCAAGGCCAACTAGCGAGTGCGTGGCGGGTGGAATGGTGTTTCGAGATGAAGCTGAGCGACGAGGAAGAAGCGTTGCGGGCGGGCGAGCTCGGCAGGGCAGCGCAGTGGGCGATCGAGCATCAGATCAAGGTCGGAGACTACCTCGGCGCCGATGACTTCGTGCCGGTCACCCAGGCTCACATCATGGCCGATACCGAATCGCTCGGTACCGCCGGGGTGGAATGGCTCGAGCGCATGGCCGCCCTGCCGGCGGGGGAACGCCGCGTCCGCATTCCCACCATCACCGATCCGCGCGGCACCGACTTCGCGGCCGCGCATCGGCTCAAGCAGCAGCCCTGGATGCTGGACCTCGAACGCCGTGCGATCACCGCGTTCGAGGCACTGGGCGTGCTGATGACCGATACCTGCATCAATTACCAGACCATCATGCCGCCGATGCGCGGCGAGCACGTTGCCTATGGCGACACCGGGGTGGTGATCTATTGCAACAGCGTGTGCGGCGCGCGCTCGAACTTCGAGGGCGGACCATCGGCGCTCAGCGCCGGCCTCACCGGGCGCACGCCGCGCTACGGCTATCACCTCGACGCGCGCCGGCGGGGTACGCTCATCGTCGAGGTGGAGTGGACGCCGCGCGAGCTCAACGATTGGGGCGCGCTCGGCGCCATCGTCGGCCGGCTGGCCGGCGATTATTGGCAGGTGCCCGTCCTGGTCGGGATCGATCGCGTCCCGGGCTCGGACGAGATGAAGCATTTCGGCGCTGCGCTGGCCAGTTACGGTTCGGTTGCGTTGTTTCACATCGTCGGCGTCACCTCGGAAGCACAGCGGCTGGGTGATGTCGTCGACGCGCGCCGCTTGCTGCCTGCGCACCCGGTCGGAGAGACTGATATTCGTGCATTCGCGCAAAGCTACGCGCGGGGTGACGCGATCGACCTGGTGGTGTTCTCGGCGCCGCAGCTGAGCCTCATGGAGATGGCGCAGGTCGCCAGCCTGCTCGACGGGCGTCGCGCGAAAATTCCGCTCCTGGTCGTGACCAGCCCGCAAGTGAAGCCGGATGCGGACCGCCTGGGCCTCACCGCGCGGATCGAAGCAGCCGGCGCAACCGTGCTCTCGGGCATGTGCTTCTATCAGAGCTATGCCCGGGAAATGGCGGAGGCCAACGGCTGGAGACGGCTGGCGACCAACTCGGCGAAGCTCACCAACATCATCGGCGGCTATGGCTACGCGCCGGCCTTGATGTCGATGGAGGCATGCATCGAGACGGCCTGCGCCGGCGGCCGCTTGGCCTCATGAGCGCCGCCGTGTTCTATGCAGCGGCCGGCATGGGCGCAAAGGTGCGGGGCAGGGCGCTGGTCGCCAAGGATGGATTCTCCGCGCGTTACGATCTCGACCGCATTCGCGGGGTCATTTCGCGGCCCGAGCACAAGCTCGCCGGCGAGAGCTATGTCGGCCGCGTGCTCGTTCTTGATGCCGCCAAGGGAGGCGTCGCCACTGCGTGGATGCTGCACGAGATGAAGGTGCGCGGCGTGGTGCCGGCCGCCCTGGTCCTGAACGCCGTCAATCCGATCATGGTGCAGGGCGCCGCGCTCGCCGACTTCACCATGATCTCCGGCTTCGATGTCGATATCACGTCCGCGATCCCGAACGGCGCAATGGTGGAGATCGATCCGACCGGCGAGCGGCCATTCATCCGCATTGTTTCGGAGTAGACCGGGACACTTCGTGTCCCGGGCGAGTGCAGCGGGGCTCTTAGCCGAGCGGAACGAGACCCGCGCATCGCAGCGCGAAGCGCAAGATCGCTGGTACCGGCAGTGTCGCCCATGGGTCCCGGCTCTTCGCTCGCAAAGTGCTCGCTCGGCCGGGACAGGAGCGAGAGCATTTCGCTTGGCCGGGAGCTGCAAGCAGCTTGGCATCAATGCTTCTTCCATTGCGCCTTGGCCTCGGCGCCGGGCTGCTTGAGGTGGACCTTCATTTCGACATGGAGGACCCAACCGAGCGGAATGAAATGCGGCTCGCCGCCGGCATCCGGATCGTCCGGCGCCAGCTTGACCTCGTCGGTGCCTTCGATGTGCTCCACGATCCCGACATGCGCGCCATCGGAACCGAGAACTTCCATACGTTCCTTGATCATCGTCGGTGCGACCATTGAATTCCCCCACTTCGGTCCGAGGATGCTTCGCACGCTGATGGCTTTTACGCCGAAAGGTGCGATGCCGCAATGCTGTCACAATCGCAGATTGCGCGTGAAGGACAGCATTTCTGACCAATCAACCGTATCATCCACGAGCGCGTCGGGCGTTGTCGTCGTGCGCGGATGCGCTCAGATCAACTCTTCGGTCTTGTCGTCGGTCTCGCCGAAGCGGCGCATGATTGCCGGCCGGGTGCCCTGATAGAGCCGCTCGAGCCCCGGTGCGATCTTGGCGTTCTCGCGCTCGAACAGAGAATTGCCATCGCGATCGCTCTCGACCAGGAACGGACCGAAATTCTCGACTTCGAGCACCCAGACGGCCTGCGCCAATCCGAGCTCCTCGAGCCAATGAGACCCCGGCCACCCGCCTGATGCCGCGACCCAGCAGTGCGCCGGTGCCGTAGCCCACGGTCGTGAGATAGATGGCCCCGTTCGGCACAAAGCATCTCCGATAGATCTCGGAGGTCATGCCACCCTTGCCGATGATGAGATTGCAGCCCGACATCTCGAGCCAGCCGTCGAGCCACTTGGCGAAGCGGAACGACGCCGTCGCGGTCACCGCGCCGACGGTATGCTTGCCGGCGGCGTCGATCGACGCGGCCGGCGAGCAATGAAAATTGGCGAGACCGAGCGCCTCGCGCGACGCCGGCATGCCGGCGCCGTCCTCGATCGCGCGCTTGTAGGCGCCTTCGCGCGCCGTGAACACGCGCCCGGTGAGATAGGCGACCGAGCCGATCTCGAGGGCGCGCAACGCATCCCGGCTTGCCGGGAGGTCCAGATGAACGGTCTCGAGGTCCGCCATGGCTCACTCCGCTGCCTCCGCGACCGGGCTGTCCCACTCCACGCTCGAGCGCCGCATATACTCCGTGAACCACATGGGATCGGTACGGAATTCGGCAGCGGCCGTCGGCATAAACGCGCGCGGTCGCGCGCCGCGAGGAGAGGCAGAACATATGCACCGACATCGGCATCCCGCCGGTATGGCAGTAGCCGACCTCGATGTGGCAGTCGACCACCATCGAGGTGCCCATGAAACCCATCGCCCCCATGCCGATCGAGTTGCCGAGCGCCTCGAGCTCGTCTTCGAGCGCGGCGATCCTCGGATCGGGGTTGCACGAGCCGACAGTGCGCAGGCACGATGCCTGCTTGCCGAGGATCATGCAGATATCCTTGGAGCCGCCCAATCCCACGCCCACGATGGCCGGCTGGCAGGCGAGCCCGCGCTTGCCGAAGGCGATCAGGGTGTCGAGATAGAAGCGCTTGATGCCGTCGATCCCATCGCCCGGGAACAGCATGCGATAGTCGGAGCCGAATAGCCCGCCTTTGTGCACGGTCGTCAGGTCGATCCACTCCGCATCGGGGTGGAACGCGTATTCGATCTCCGGCGCGTTGATGCCGACATTATTGTTGTGATCCGTGCGCCAGAGCGGATGCACGCGATTGGGCCGCAGCGGCACCTCCTGCGTCGCCGTTGCGGTCGCGCGCCGCAGCGCAGCTTCCAGCGCCACCGGTCCGCCCTCGATGCGCGCCTCGTTGCCGATCTTGACGTACCAGCGCGGCACGCCGGTATCGCCGCACATGGCGCGACGGTCCTCCTTGGCCGCTTCGTAATTCTCCAGCATGGCCTGGATGACGAAGGCGGAGAGATCGCCCTTCTCGGTATCGGCGCAGCGCCGCAAGCCGGCGAGGTAATCGTCCGGAATCTCGATGGCGGCCTTCGCCATCAACTCGGTTGCGGTGCGCTCCAGCGCGGAGATCGGAATCATGTTTCGCCTCGGTCTATTCTGCGGCGGCCTGCTCGTTCAACAAGGTTTCGCCGGGCCGCACGATGGTGAAATGAACCGGCGCCTCGGTGATCGCGATGCTGCCGGCCTTGCACCGCGCGACGGTGAAGGTCGAGGTCGCGAGCTCGCCCGCTTCCGGGAAGTCCTCGCGAAAATGGGCGCCGCGGCTGTTCTCGCGCTGCCGCGCGGCGAGGGCGATCACCCGGCTGATGTCGACGAGCGAGCGCAGGTTGAGCCAGTCGTGCCAGGTGAGATTGAATATCCGGCTGTCGTCGGGCATGCCCGTAGCCAGCAGCTCGGCCTCGATATCGTCGAGCGCGGCAAGCGCGCGGTCGAGCCCCGCCCGGTTGCGGATGACGCCGACATCCTCCCACATCGTGTCGAGCAGCCTCTCTCTGAGCCGGTTGATGTCGCCGCCCTTGCGCCCGAACGGCTCGAGCGCGCGCGCCGTCTCGGCCGCGAGCGCGCTCTCGTCGGGCGCGCGATGGCCGGCGTTCGCCCTGATCCATCTCGGCATCGCGTCGCCGGCGATGCCGCCGAACACCGTCGAGTTGGCGACGCCATTGCCGCCGAGCCGGTTGGCGCCGTGCATGCCGCTCGCGTCCTCGCCGGCCACGAACAGGCCCGGCAGCTCGGTCGAGGTGTCGACCTTGCACATCACGCCACCCATGAAGTAGTGCGCCGTAGGCACGACTTCCACCAGGCCGCCGGCGAGGTCGAAGCCGCAGTCGGCGCAGCGCTCGACCATGCCCTTGAACTGCTTCCTGACATTCTCCGGACCGAGGTGGCCCATCTTGATGTAGAGCCCGCCGTGCGGGGTGGTGCGGCCGGCCCGCATCTCGGCATACATCGCGCGACTGACGACGTCGCGCGTCGCGCGCTCCAGATGAGCATCGTAGTCGGCCATGAAACGGTGCATGGCGCCGTTGAGCAGATATCCGCCGGCGCCGCGCAATCCCTCCTCGAGCACGGTGCCGGTCATGCGGGTGTCGGGACCGGCGAACAGCCCGGTCGGGTGGAACTGCACCATCTCCATGTCGCGCAGCGGCAGGCCCAGCCGCAGCGCCATGGCGAGGCCGTCCATGCTCTTGTCGCCGGAGGGCGTGTGATAGCGATACATCGTCGGCCCGCCGCCGGTGGCGAGCAGAACGGCCTGCGCCTCGACGAAGCGAAGCGCGCCGGTGCGGATGTCGATGAGCAGGACGCCGGCGATCGACGCGCCGTCCTTGGACGCGATGAGCGCAACCGCCCGATGCTCCTCCAGGCGTCGAATGCCGGGCCGCGCCCACACCTGCTCCATCAGGCGGTTGATGATCTCGATGCCGGTCAGATCACCCTTGTGCACGGTGCGGTCGAAGGTCTGGCCGGCGAACGCCTTGCCGTGCAACGTGCCGTCCGGATTGCGGTCGAAGAAGCAGCCGATCTCGTTCTCGAGCTCGGTGATCCGCTCGATCGCCTTGGTCACCAGCGTCCAGGCCAGGTCCTGGTCGCAAATCCACTTGCCGCCCTCGATCGTGTCCATGAAGTGCCGCTCGACCGAGTCGCCCCGATGCACCGCGACGTTGTAGCCGCCCTGCACCATGCGGGTGCAGCCGCACTTGCCGAGCAGGCCTTTGGTAGCGATCGTGATGTCGAGCGCCGGATCGGCGGCGTGGGCGTGCAAGGCGGCGAACAGGCCCGCTCCGCCCGAGCCGAGAATCAGGATATCCGTCTTGAGCCGTTCCAGCGCCATGCCGGGCACTATAGCAGGCTGCAGGGCGGATCTCTCGCCGTCATCTCCCGTGCAAGCGCGGACGACAATTGAGTGGCGAGAGACGCCCATCTAACCCGCCATGCCGCTACACGTAATCAAAGCACTTGCAAAAGGAAGGCGAATGCGGCGATGGCCGACAAGCCTGCGGCCAGCAGGGCAATCTGCTTCTGCCAGTCGAGCCAACCGAAGTTCTCCAGCACGAGAAGCCTCAGTCCTCCCAGCATGTGGATTGCAAGCAGGAAAACGAGAATGGTTTCGGCGAGCTTGACGACCGGCCGGTCGCTCCAGCGCAGAAAGCCTTCGAGCCTGTCTTCGCCCTTCGATCGCCAATCCGAGCGTGAGGAAATGCAGCGGCAGGAAGGCCGCCAGCGCGAGGCCGGAGAGGCGGTGGACGAGGGCGGCAATCCAAAGCGCATTGGCTCGGTGAGCGATCCCGCGCACGCTCAAGGCAGCACCACGGCGGCCACTGCCCGCATTCCCAGCGCAAGGAGGATCAGTCCGAAGGCGATCGCGGCGAGCGAGCACGTGCGGGCGCCAAGCGGCGTCCATTCGCACAGCACGGTGCGCAAGCCGATCGGGGCATGCACCGCCGCCGCGGCGACGAACAGGCCATAGAACAGTCCCCATGTCACGCTGCCGCGCGTGCGCGCGAGAATGTCGGCGGCCGAAAGCCCCTTCTGGGTCGCATAGAAAATCACTGCAAGATGCACCAGCACCAGCGGCAGCATGAACGCCGCGGTCAGCCGCTGCCAGAGATACAGCCGGACATTCATGGCTTGATCTCGCCCCGCACAAAGGCCTGCAGGGTGCGGCGCTTGAGGCCGGCAATCGAGGCGGTCGGGTTGAGCGCCAGCGGGCAGTGCTCCTGGCACGACTGGTGCGAGTGACAGGCATGGCAGCCGCCGGTGGCGGCGACAGCCGTCAGGCGCTCGCCATTGCCGGCATCGCGCGCGTCGTTGACCAGCGTCCAGGCGCGGTTGAGCGCGGCCGGACCGAGATAGCCGGGATCCCAGCGCACGGTGTCGCAGGCGGCGTAACAGACGCCGCAATTGATGCATTCGATCGCTGCGTCGGCTGCGCTGCCGTGCAGGGCTGTCGGGTGAAATGCGTTCGATCGGCTCCGTTCTCGTCTTCGACGGCGCGAAGCGACCCTTCGCCTGCTGCCACTTCTCGAAGAACGGCGCCATGTCGGTGGCGAGATCCTTGATGACCGGCAGGTTCTCCAGCGGAGCAATGGTGAGCCGGCCATGCGGCGCGACCTTGGCGACGTGCGTGCGGCAGGTCCACCGCGGCCTGCCGTTGACCGTCATGGCGCAGGAGCCGCACATGCCGACGCGACAGGCGAAGCGGTATGACAAAGTGGCATCGGCATTGCGCTGCACCCAGGTGACGACGTCGAGCACCGTCTGGTTCTCGCGCATCGGCACCTGATAGGTTTGATAGCGTCCCTTGGCGCCGCCGCGCCACAAGGACACGTGGAGCGTTTGCGTCATCGGCTCCGCTCAGTTCGCCGTCACTCCGGCCGCCTTGATGATCGGGGTGATGCGTGCGACTTCGCTTTCCACCAGCTTCTGCAAGCCGGCGGGGCCACGCTCGGCGCCTTTGGGATGCCGAGCTGCCCAACTCGACATAGCGCGCCTGGACCGCCGGATCATCGAGCGCTTTGCTCAGCGCATCCGCGAGCTTGGCAACGATGTCGGGCGGCGTGCCTTTGGGGGCGACCATTGCGTTCCATGCGCTGAAGATGAAGTCGTCGCCGGCTTCCCTGGTGGTTGGCACGTCCGGCACGCTCGAGAGCCGCTCGGGCGCGGCGATCGCGAACACCTTGATGGTTCCGGCCTTGATCTGCGGAATGACATTGAGCGACTGGTCGACCATGTAGTCGATCTGGCCGCCGACCAGGTCCTGGATGGCCGGGGCAGTGCCGCGATAGGGAACGAGGTTCGGCTTCAGCCCGAACTTCGCGTTGAAGACCAGGCCCGACACATGCGAGATCGAGCCGACGCCGGCATGGCCGTAATTCAATTTTTGATGGTTGGCTTTGAGGTGGCCGATGAAGTCTTTCAGATTACTGGCCGCGGTGTCCTTTTTGGCGACGATGGCCTGCGGCGTGAAGTTGACGATGCCGACCTGCGCGAAGCTCTTCGCCGGATCATATTTCAGGTTTGGATAGAGCGCAGGCGCCGCCGATTGCGTTCCCATATTGCCGACCGCAAGCGTATAGCCATCGGGCTGCGCTTGCGCGGCGCGCGTCATCCCGAGCGTGCCGCCGGCGCCGCCGACATTCTCGACCACCAGTGTCTGGCCCAGCGTGCGCGACATGTGGTCGCCGACCAGCCGGGCGACGACGTCGGTCGGCCCGCCGGCCGCAAACGGCACGATCACCGTAATCGGCCTGTTCGGATACTGGGCCGCTGCCGGTGTGCTCAGCACTGCGAGCGCGAGCAGGCTCGCCGGGATCAGGCGACGCATGGAATGCATTGAAATTCCTCCTGAAGACACCGTGATGGCGCGACGCCGCGATGATGGGCAACGGACGCAATTTGCGCAAGTGCGGCCTTTTTCCGCGGCGTCGACTGGAATGGCCCTCATTCCGCGAGTCGCATGGCGGCGTGGAGCAGCACGGCGGCACCGGCTTCCAGATGCTCCGGACTGGTGTGCTCGCGCACATTGTGACTGATCCCGCCCTCGCTCGGAACGAAGATCATGCCGGCCGGGCATATCCGCGCCATCATCTGTGCGTCGTGACCGGCGCCGGAGGGAAGTCTGCGGCAAGGGAGGCCCAGCTCGCGCGCCGACGTCTCGACCTGCGACACGATGCTGTCGGAAAATTCGACCGGCTCGAACCGCGCCAGTGAGCGCGTCGAGATCGAAACGTGTTCCCGAACGGCGAGACGATCGAGAAAAACGGCAAGCTCTCGCTCAGCCTCGTGCAGCCGGGCTGCGTCGGTGTTGCGCAGGTCGATGGTCGCGATCGCGCGTTCGGCAACCACGTTCACCTGGTTGGGTGCAAGCTCGATGCGGCCGAGAGTTGCCTTCTGACCGCCACCCATCTCTTGCGCGAGGCGGCGCAGGAACACCGCGATCTCGGCCGCCGCATATCCCGCATCCTGGCGCAGATGCATCGGCGTGGTGCCGGCATGCGCGGACCGCCCGGTGATCGTGACCTCGATCCACGACAGCCCTGTTACGCCCTCGACTGCGGCGATCACCAGGCCCTCGTCCTCCAGCACCGGCCCCTGCTCGATATGCAGCTCCAGAAAGGCGTGGGGGGTCGAGCCAGCCCGGTGACGCGTCGCCGACATAGCCGATGCGCCGCAATTCATCGCCTACGTCGGCGCCGTCGGTTCCCCGGATCGCATAGGCATCGTTCAGCGCAAGACCGCCGACATAAACGAGGCTGCCCATCGCGTAAGGTGGAAAGCGCGAGCCCTCTTCGTTGGTGAAAGCAACCAGCGCGAGCGGACGGCGTGTGACGATCCCGATGTCGTCGAGTGCCTCGCAGGCCTCGAGGCCGGCCAGGACGCCATAGAGGCCATCATAGCGGCCCCCGGTCGCGACGGTGTCGACGTGTGAGCCGAACATGACCGGTGCCACGTTCTCGCGCCCGGCGCGCAGGCCGACGATGTTGCCCATCGCATCGATCGTGACAGCGAGCCCGATCTCGCCCATCCATTGCACCAGAAGATCGCGCCCGGCACGGTCCTCATCGGTGAGCGCAAGCCGGCAATTACCGCCGCCCGCAAGTGCGCCGATCCGGTTGAAGTCGTCGAGCCTGGCGAGCAGGCGGTCGAGGTCGATCCGAGGTGTCACTGCAAGAGCCTTAGCCAGCCGACCGATTATTGCGTCTGCTGTATCATGCTTTGTGCGATTGCGTTCATGCGTCGCCTTTCTGAAATCAAGCAGGCAAGGGCATGAAGTTCGGAATCACCCTCTCCAATCGCGGCGTATTGCTCGGGATTTGCGGCGCGCGGGATCTTCTCGAAATGGCGGATGCGGTCGAGGCGGCACCGGCGTTCGATTCGGTCTGGTGCGGGGACGCACTCTTCGTCAATCGGCGGCTCGATGCCTTGACGCTGCTGGCGGCAATAGCCGGACGCACCCAACGTGTGCTGCTCGGCCCGGCCTGCATGGGATCGTTCGCGCTGCGCAATCCGCTGGTCCTCGCCTATGAATGGGCCTCGCTCGACGTCCTGTCGAACGGCAGAACCCGGCTGGTCGCGTGTGCCGGCGGCGGCGCCGGCCCGCTGTGGGACGCCGAGAGCGCAGCGTTGAGCATCGCGCCCGGAGAGCGGCGCAAGCGGATGATCGAGAATATCTCGGTCCTTCGCCACCTCTGGAGCAGAGACGATGAGCCGTTCGCCGGCGAGTTCACGAAGTTCTCGAACGTCACGCTCGAGCCGAAGCCGGTCCA
The DNA here is from genome assembly GCA_963831225.1 of uncultured Alphaproteobacteria bacterium. Classification (GTDB taxonomy): domain Bacteria; phylum Pseudomonadota; class Alphaproteobacteria; order Rhizobiales; family Xanthobacteraceae; genus VAZQ01. The sequence goes on along the minus strand of CAWHPT010000080.1, from coordinate 23,993 downwards.
GTCGCCGTGTCCGATTTGGCTGGCGACCAATGCCGCGCGACTGTCGAAAGGGCAGACGGATGCAGGAGGGTCCGAGCTCGCGCTTGGCCGCGTCGGCAAGGTCGCCGACGGCTGGATGACCCATTCCGTCAGTCCGGACGGGTTCCGGCGGTCATGGGATTTCATCCTCGCGGCGGGCCGCGCCAACGGTCGCGATACATCGGCCTTCGACAACGTTCTCTATCACCACATCAACGTGAACGACGACAAGAGAAGTGCGCTCGCCGATTCCAAGAAGTTTCTCGACCTCTATTACTCCGCTGATTACAGCGAGGAGCGGGTGCAGGCGTGGCTCACGTATGGTTCGCCGCGCGATTGCATCGACCATCTCCAGCAATTCATGGCCTCGGGCTGCCGGCGCATTACCTTTCGAATTTCAACCATGGGCAACCCCATGACGCAATTCCGTCGCGTCGTTGAAGACGTCTTGCCGTATGTCGGTTAAATGGAGCGCGCAAGCGCCCGAGTGGGCAAAACCGTCGGCGATCTGCGAACTCGTGGACTCGGCTCCGCCCCTCGCCGTGATGGATCAAATTGAGACATTCGCGGCGTCCGGGGGACCACGGTGCGCCGAATGGCCGGATTATGATACCCGAACCAACGACATTGAATCGAGAAAATACCTGCCGCGAGGAGCCGAATCAGATTTTCACCACAATTTTGACTGACGCGGCGAGCAGCCTTATAGCTTGATCCTCATTTGAGGGGTTGTGGTATGCGCGTGATTTCATTCTCCGGCGCAGTGCGCCTTCTTCCACTGTTAGCTTGCACAATTGGTTTCGGATCGCTGAATGTCGGACTGCTTCCGGCTCACGCGCAGACCGTTCCAAAGTCGATCGAAGAGGGTGGCGCTGATGCCACCATGAAGGTTCGCAAGAACAATTGGACTGTCGGCGTCGCCGGCGGCCTGTTGTCGGGCACCTACATGACATTCGCAAATGAGTTGGCGCAGGTCCTCGACGACGGAGACGATCTGCGGGTCATTCCAATCGTCACCTATGGCGCTGCCTCCAACCTCGATGATCTGCTCTATCTGCGGCAAGTGGACGTCGCAGTAACCCAATCCGATGTGTTCGAGTACTTTAAGACAAACCGCAAAATTCCCAATCTCGAATATCGGGTCAATTACATTCTGCGATTGCCGGTTTCGGAGGTGCACGTTCTCGCGCGCACCGACATCAAGAAGATCGAGGACCTGCAAGGAAAGAAGGTCAGCTTCGGGCCGGCCGGCAGCGGCTCGAGCCTGACCGGGACCATCGTTTTTCAGCGCCTGGGCGTGAAGGTCGAGCAGGTCCTGTATGACAATCCAACCGCGCTGCAAAAGCTCAAGACCGGAGAGCTTGCAGCGATGGTACGTGTGATCGGCAGGCCGATCGACTTCTTCGCCAAGATTCCCGCGGACTCGGGCCTGCATTTCGTGCCGATCCCGTTCTCCAAGACCTTTGCCGACTATTACGCACTCGGCGAATTCACCAACAAGGAATATCCGACGCTCGTTCCGGAAGGTCAGTCCGTCGATACGCTCGCGGTTCCGGCCGTGCTGGCGGTCTTCAACTGGCCCAAGGGCAATGATCGCTACCGCCGGGTTGAAAGGTTCACCGATCGACTGTTCACCAACTGGGAGAAGTTCCGCCAGCCTCCCCGTCATCCAAAATGGCGTGACGTCAATCTTGCTGCGACCGTCCCCGGATGGAACCGCTGGAGCGTCGCAGAGGACATGCTTCGGCGAATTCGCCCAAAGGATGCTCCCGAGCAAGTGGCGACCGGCGATTTCTCTGCCTTTCTCAAGAACAAAGGCCCCGCTGTGAACAACCTGACGCAGGAGCAGCGCGAAGCTCTGTTCCGCGAATTCCTGCAATGGCGGGACAAGCAGCGCAACGCGGTCCAGCGCTGACAGTCGGACATCGTCGGGCATGCGCCTGCGTCGCTGCAAGCGCATGCCCAATCTTCTTCATATGAGACGAAAGACCCCGGAAAAAGAATAGCGAAACAAAACCGCCGCGTCCGGGCTACAACAGGGAGTGTCAGTATGAGTACCCTGCGAGGCAGACCGCTCGATCCGATCGACCTTTCCGCTTACGCCTCACATAAGGCGCGCGAACGCTCTGCTGCGCAGCAGGACCCTGCCGAGGGCGACGATTTGCCGCTGGCAGCGTCCGCCTATGCTCCCAAGCGAGCACGCGGGTTTTCCGGATCGCAGGCGTTGGAGGGCGCATCCTCCAACTTGCAGCAGCCGCAGGTTGTGCACTTGGATGCTGCTGCCGGCGATGACGGGCATCCGCTACCTCGGTTTCTCGTGGCCGGCCGTTCGCAAAAACAGCCCGAGGCGGAGTGGCAACCTGGCGACCTCGGCGATTGCGGTCCCGCGGCTGAAGATGCGCCGGGCACGGTCCCCGACTCGCCAGGCTCGACCGGGGAAGATGGTCCCGACCTGCTGAGGCCGGCGAGAACAGCCGATGCAACCGGGCATGTCGTCGATCTCGACGCGCCCTCGCTGCAGCCCGCCGATGCGGCGACCGGCACCGAGCAAGAGCAGCCATCGGCCAAGCCCGGTGAAGAGCCTTTCGGTAACAATGATCTCGAACGGCTCGAGGCCAGTCTGCGCTGGTTGCAGCGTGCGGAATTGACGTCTCGACTCCCGCGAGCGGCTGATTTGGGGCCGGTGCCGCGCTTTCCTCCTGCCGATGCCCAAGGCCGGCGTTATAGCGCCGACCTCACTGCAAAATGGATCAAGCCGCCACGATCGCTAGAGCCGGAGCGGATGGCGCCGCCGCCACTGAAGTCTGGTGGCGATAAATGGCGCTTGGCAGCCTACACGTTGATCGCCAGCATCTTCGTGGCTGCGATCTCCTACTATCTCGCCGCAGGGGGCTGGACATCGCAGCCGCAACCGCAGCTTGCCGCGGGTCCGCGAATGGCGTCGGTCGAGCCGGTGATCACGGGGCAGTCTTCACCTGAGATGGTTGCGCAGGAGCGCGGGTCGATTGCTGCCCGTGACGACGAGCGTGAAGCATTGGCTCAGGATGAACCGACGCCCGAGCCTGCCGTAGCTCAGCCCGTGGAGAAACCTGCTGGACGCGAGAAATTGGCGATGTTGCAGCCCGCCGAAACTGCCGTGCAACCCGCGCCGGCGGCTCCCCCGCCCCCGACCAAAGCACTTCGCTCGCTCGATCCCGAAGCGATCAAGCTTCTGTTGAAACAAGGCGAACAGTTCATCGCGGCGGGCGACCTGGTTACGGCCCGGATGGTGTTACAGCGCGCCGCGGAGGCGGGCGAGGCCGCCGCCGCGATCGCTCTGGGTGCGACCTATGACCCGGGTGTGCTGGCAAGGCTCGGTGTCGTGGGAATGGGTGCCGCTGACGTCGATAAAGCTCGGAGCTGGTACAAAAAGGCCGAGAGCTTCGGCTCGCCCGAGGCGACGCGGCGGCTCGAGGTTCTTGCGAACCGCTGATCACACCGCGGCGATTGCTTCGATCTCCAGCAGGAAGTTCGGATTGGCGAGCCCGCGCAGGATGCAGAGCGTGCTGCCGGGCGGATGACCGGCGAAATAGTTCTGCAGGATGCCGCGCGCCTTCGGCACGTCGTGCGGGTTGCAGATGTAGATCGTGATCTTGGTGACGTCGGAGATTTTTGCGCCGCCCGCCGCCAGCGCCTTGGTGAGGTTCTCCATCACCATCTTGGCCTGCGCCTCGAAATCGTCGGGCGGCAGCACCTTGCCGTCCGCGTCAGCCGCAACCTGGCCGGCGCAGAACACGAGCTTCTGCGCGCCCTCGGCGGTCACCACATGCGAATAGTTCGAAAACGGCTTCGAGATGCCCTCGGGATTGATCCTGGTGATCTTCGCCATTGTTGCTCTCCTCGTCTGTTCGTTCTAGCGTTGCGGCGCCATCGGCGCATGGCCGGAGAGCTTGGCAAGCTCCGCCTGGCGGGCGGTCTGGGCGCGCATGAACTCGGCGAATTTCTCCGGCGTGTTGTCGGTCGGATCGGGATCGTCATGCCGAGCGGCTCCATCCGCTGCCTGAACAAGTCGGAGTTGAGCGCCTCGTTGAGGTGCTTGTTGAGGAAGGCGATGATCTGCGGCGGCGTCTTGGCAGGCGCGGCGAGGCCGACGAAGCCGCTGTGATCGAAGCCGGGAAAACCCAGCTCGCCCATGGTCGGGACGTCCGGCCAGCTCGCGATGCGTTGCGTGCTCGACACCGCAAGCGCGCGCACCTTGCCGTCCTCCGCCAGCGGCTTGGCGCTGGAATAGAAGGTGAAGGTACCCTGGATCGCGCCCGTCACCACGGCGGCTGCGGCCTGGCCGGATCCGCGATAGGGCACGTCCACGATTTTCGTGCCGGCGAGCGCATTGAGTTGCGTCAAGCGCGATCGACCGGCGAGCTGGCGGGGCCCGAGGTTCCGAAGCTGATCTTGTTCGGGATTGGCCTTGGCGTCGGCGACCAGCTCGGCCAGCGACTTGTACGGCAGCTTGGCGTCGATGATGAGGACCAGCGGCGGCCCGTCGGCAATCTTGCCGATCATCGCGAAGTCGGTCACCGCATTGTAGGGCACCGGGATGTAATGCAGGTTCTGCACGTCGGCGAGCGCATTGACCAGGAGCGTGTATCCGTCGGGCTCCGACCGCCAGCACATGGCTTGCGCCGATGACGCCCGAGCCGCCGGTCTTGTTCTCGACCACGATCGATGCGCCGATGCGCTCCTGCATCACCGCCGCCAGCACCCGCGCCGGGATGTCGGTGAGGCCGCCGGGCGCGAACGGCACCACGAATGTGATCGGCCGGTTCGGATAGTTCTGCGCCTGCGCCGGCGCGCTCAGGAGCATGCCGGCGAGCAGCGTTCCGCACAGGGCCGTGGAGATTTGCGGACGTAGGATCATCTTATGCCTCCATTTGGTCGCTGGCGGAATGACTTTGCCGCGGTACGTCCCGGCGTTCAAGGATGTTGCGCGGCAACGGCGGGAGCAGTGTCGCCGGCGGTTCGGCTGCACAGGTCGAGCGCCGTCGCCAGATAGATCCTGGCGGCAGCGACGCAATCATCGATCACCGTACAGCAAGGCGGCAGGGGAGGGCACAGGCCAGCCATTGAGCCGCATAAGGAGCCTATCCTAATCGAGCCTCGCTCCCGCGCGTTTGACGACCTCGGCCCATTTCGCAGAATCCTTTCTGATCACCTCGGCGAAATCTTCGGGCGTGCCGCCGGCCGGCTCGTCGCCGATCATGGCGAAACGCTCCTTGAACGGCTGCGAGGCGATCGCCCTGTTGATCGCCGCATTGAGCTTGTCGATGATGGGGCGTGGCACGCCGGCCGGTGCTATGACGCCGCTCCAGGTCGGCGCCTCGTAGCCGGGAACGCCGGCTTCCGCGACCGTCGGCAGTTCCGGAAAGCCCGGCGAGCGCCGCGCTCCGCTCACCGCCAGCGCGCGCACCGTGCCGGATTTCGCATGCGGCGCGATCGAGTTCAGGCTCTCGAACATGAAATGCACGCGGCCCGCGATCAAGTCGTTGATCGCCGCGGCGCCGCCCCGATAAGGCACGTGAACGATCTCCGTGCCGGTCAGGTGCTTGAACAGCTCGCCGCCGACATGGCCGGGCGATCCGTTGCTCGAGGACGCGTTCAGGAGCTTGCCTGGATTCTGCTTGGCGTAATCGATGAGCTCCTGCACCGATCGGTACGGCAGCGTCGGCGACACCGCGAGCAGGAGGTGGCCGCGCGTCACCAGTGCCACCGGCCGGAAGTCGCGCTCGATGTCGTAGGGCAGCTTCGCCACCATGTGGCGGGTGATCGCCAGCGCGCCGATCGGTCCCATGCAGATGGTGTAGCCGTCAGGATCGGCTTTTGCCGTGAGGTCGAGACCGAGCGTGAGTGCGCCGCCCGGGCGGTTGTCGATGACGATCTGTTGCCCGATCTCCTTGCCGAGCTCGGCGCCGAGAATGCGCGCGACGGTATCGGTCGCGCTGCCGGGAGCCTGCGGGACGACGAGCCTGATCGGCTTGTCCGGATACTCGGCGGCGGCGCCGGTCGCGAACACGCATGCGAGCAATATCGGAATCATTCGAAGCATGCGCATCTCGCCCTCCCGGTGCAAATCGGTCGCGACGCTCTACGGCGCGGCCGAGCTCACGAGCATGCCGCACTCTATACCAGACGGCGGCGAGCGGCCCAGGCCGAGCTCGGCGCCGAGGCCGCGCGCGACGGCATCGGTCGCGCTGCTCAATATTGTCCCTTGGGCTCGAGACCGAGCATGAACTGTCCGTACATGCTGCCGGTCGAATCCCAGTTCAGGCTGATGTGGGAGGCGGCGGCGTGCGCATCACGCCAGATCCGCTGCAGCGGACTCGCGAGGAACAGTCCCTGTCCGCCGGCGGCGAGGAAAAGCGCGTCCACCGCCTGCACCAGGAGCCGCACGCAAAACGCCTGGTCGCGACGGTTGCGCAGCCGCATGTCCACGCTGATGGGATCGCCGCGGGAGGCCGCCTCCAAGGCCTCGGCGAGATCGCGGAACATCATGCAGCCGTGCCGCGTCGATGCAGGCGGTCGCTTCGGCGACCCGCAGCTGCACGGTGGTGAGCTCGGCCATGCGGCGGTTGCCGCCGGTGACCGCCCCGAGCGTGGTGCGCACCTTGGCCATGTCGAGGAAATGCGCGAGTGCGCCTTGTGCCATGCCCAGCACCGGCGACACGATGGCGATCGGCAGCACGGCGAGGAACGACTGCCGATAGATCGGGTTGCGATTGTCGCGCATGCCCGGCGCGGCGGCGTCGGCAAGCTCGGCGAAGGCGAGCACGCGATGGGCGGGAACGAACACGTCCCTGGTGACGATGGTCTTGCTGCCGGTGCCGGCGAGCCCCATCGTGTGCCAGTTGTCGTCGATCGTGCAGTCGGAGGTCGGCAGCAGGAAGAACCCCGGCTTCGGCGTCGCGCCGGGCTGCGGAATCATCCCTCCAACGAATTGCCATTGCGCATTGTCGCAGCCACTGCAGAAGCTACCGGCCCCCGATAGTCGATAGCCGCCGTCCACGGCCACCGCCTGCGCAACCGGTGCATAGGTGCCGGCGGCCAGCGCGCTGCGGTCTTGCCAGACCTCTCGCTGCGCCTGCGGCGGAAAGCAGGCGATGAGCCACTGGTGCGATGCAAGAAGAGCATAGACCCAGCCGGTCGAGCCGCAGCCGCTGGCAATGGTCGCCACCAACTGGGAGAAGACGTCGAAGCCGTGTTCGTAGCCGCCGTAAGTCCTCGGCTGCATGACGCGGAAAAGGTCCGCCTGCCGCATGCGCCCGATCATCTCCTCGGAAACCCGGCGCTCGGCCTCGGTCTGTTGCGCCCGCTCGCGAGCGAGATCGGCAATGGTGCGAGCACGTGCGATCAGGTCGGAAACGTCGGGATCGGCGACCGGCGATGCGGCGACAGTGGCGGGCATCGGGGCCTGGCGCATTGCGATCGCTCCCGAGTTGCTGCAAATTCGAGCTCGAGGATATCGAGCATGAGCGCAACGCGCAAATGACGGGCTCGTCTTCCGATACGGCGGCGGTCAGGAGTTTTCGGCGCAGTGTTTCGTGCCGATCCGGTGCCGCGCGTCGGCGAGCCGAGATGGAGGGTACGGGATGCAGACGCTCGGCCTCGGATTCACCTGGGAGCAATTGTCGCCGGGACAACGATTTCGAACGCTCAATCGCACCGTCACCGAGACCGACCTGGTCCTGTTCACCGGCATGACAGGCATGCTGGAGACCATTTTCATCGATCGCACTTTCGCGGTCGAGAAAGGCGCGATCCAAGGGCAGTTCGTGCCGGCGGCGTTGACCTATAGCCTGATCGAAGGATTGCTGTGCCAGAGCATGATCCAGGGAACCGGCCTCGCCATGCTCGAGCTCAAGAAGCAAGTTCTGGCGCCGGTTCGCGTCGGCGACACCGTTCATGGCGAAATTGAAGTCACCTCGGTGCGGCCCACCTCGCGGGGAAACCGCGGCATCGTTGTCTCCAACATCATCGTGAAGAACCAGCATGGCGAAGCCGTGATGACATACGAAGCCACTCGCATGCTCGCCGGCCGCTCGGCCGACCACGGCGTCGCTTCGACGGTGTAACCACAGGAATGCCGATGCGTGGATTGAAGGATCGTCCGGTCCTTTTGACGGGCGGTGCGAATGGCATCGGCGCTGCTATTGCACGTCGCCTGGCGGGGGAGGGCTGCGTTGTCGGGATCCTCGATCTGGACGCCACGGCGGGAGCGAAGGTGGTCGCCGAGATCAAGGCCGGCGGCGGGCAAGCGGACCTGCAAACCGTCGACATCGCCGACTATCGAGCGGTCACCCACGCCACCGAGCGGTTCCCTCTCCGATGACGCCGCCTACATCACCGGCCAGACGATCAGCGTGTCCGGCGGGCTCAACATGCATGGATGAAAGCGCTCGAATGGGGATTGCCGTGCGATGATGATCGACGTGTTCAATCACTTCATGCCGAGGGCGTATCTCGATCGCCTGCAGGATCTGATTCCCGGCCACATGGTGCTCGCCTCGTTTCCCCGGCTCGAGACGCTGTGGAACATCGAGGCCCGTCTCGCCTTGCTCGATGAATTCGACGGGCTGCAGCAGGTTCTCTCCCTCGCCAATCCGCCGCTCGAGCTGATCGCGCCGCCGGACAAATCGCCCGATCTTGCGCGCTTGGCGAACGACTCCCTGGCGGAGGTTTGCCGCAGGCATCCCGACCGCTTTCCCGCCTTCATCGCGTCGCTGCCGATGAACAATGTCGAGGCCACCCTCGCGGAGATCGATCGCGCGCTCGACGGACTGGGTGCCCGCGGCATCCAGGTCTTCACCAACGTCGCCGGCAAGCCGCTTTCCGGGCCCGAGTTCCGGCCCATCTTCGAGCGCATGGCTGCGCGCCACTTGCCGGTCTGGGTGCATCCGATGCGCGGGCCGAATTTTCCCGACTACGCCAGCGAGCAGGCTTCCGAGGCCGAGATCTGGTTCAGCTTCGGCTGGCCCTACGAGACCACCGCCTGCATGACCCGGCTGATCTATTCGCGGCTGTTCGACGAGTTGCCCGATCTCAAGATCATCACCCACCACATGGGTGGCATGATCCCGTACTTCGCCGGCAAGATCGACCTCGGCTTCCGCCAGATTTTCTTCGGCACGCCGGAGCGCAATCCAGCCGCCGAGGATGCCGGCTTGAAGCGGCGTCCGATGGACTACTACAAGATGCTCTATGCCGATACCGCGCTCGGCGGCGAGCTGGAGCCGACGCGGTGCGGACATGCGTTCTTCGGAACTTCGTCCTGCCTGTTCGCGACTGATGCGCCTTTCGACCCGGAACGGGGTCGCGGATTGATCCGCAGCACCATCAAGGCGGTCGAGGCGCTGCCGATTTCCGCCGCCGAGCGCGAGAAAATATTCGCCGGCAATGCGCGTACGCTGCTCAAGTTGCCGGCGGTAACTTCAGCAACGGCGCCATAGTGGCGTAGGGTGGGCAAAGGCGCGGAATGAGAGGAAGCAGCGTATGCTTGGCGGTGCGCGCCTTGCCCACGAGACTCCTGTCCCGTGGCTCGTACAGGGGCATTGCATGTCGCCGGATTGTCCTACAGTATTTACACAACAACGATCTGGATTGATCGGATTCGCCTGCCGAGTTGAGATAAGAAGTGGTTGGCAGACATGACAATCACCAAAGTCAAACGGTGGCCGCAATTCAAGAAACGCATGTCGCGTCGGAGGATTCCATGAGACAGGCTCGTCGTCGCGTCACATCGAATGCGTTCGTCCTATCCTTGCTATTCTTGGCGCTAAATCCATGGATGGGTTTCGCTTGCGCCCAGGACCGTTACCCCTCGAAGTCGATCCAGTTGCTCGTCACCACCGCTGCGGGCGGCGCCAACGACCTTGTCGCCCGTGCAGTGGCGGAACGACTCGCGGAAGCCATGGGCCAGCCTGTGATCATCGAGAACCAGCCTTCCGGGAACGGTGCCATCGCCGCAGCGCAGGTGGCCCGCGCCGCGCCCGATGGTCACACGCTGATGATGGTGGTCGACAGCACGCTGACCATCAACCCGCATCTTTATCGGAATATTTCTTACGATCCTTTCCGCGATTTCACACCGATCAGCATCGTGACCAGGCTTCCCGTGGTCCTGGTCTCCAGCAACAACACGAAAGCCGACAATGTTCGGGAATTGATTGATCTTGCCAAGGCCAATCCCGGCAAGCTGAATTACGCGTCGACCGGGATCGGAACGCAGCTGCATGTGGGAATGGAGCTGTTCAAGCTCATCACCAAGACTGACATCGTGCACATCCCCTACCGCGCAACGACCTTGGCCATGGCCGATCTCCTGGGAGGCCGGATCGACGTCGTCCTGATCGGTATCTCATCGGTCAAATCGCAATACGAAGCGAAGCAGCTCCGGATCCTGGCGGTCGCGTCGCCGCAGCGATCTGCGCTGGCGCCGAATGTACCCACCATGGCCGAAGCCGGGGTGCAGGGCTTTGCTCTAAGCTCGTGGTTCGGCTTGCTCGCACCGGCCAAGACCTCCCAAAGCGTCATCGACCGGTTATCGCTTGAACTGAAGAAGGCGGCGTCCGATCCGCGCTTCATCGCGAGGCTGGCGCCGCAGGGAATGGAGATCGTCACCACCTCTCCGGAGGAGATGCTGGCCGAGATGCGAGCCGATTCGAAGAAGTGGGGTGACGTGATCGCTGCGACCGGCACCACGATCAATCAGTAATGACGCCTGCCGGGATGATCGCGTTCACTTGATCTCGGTGACGACGATCGTCCCTAAGGCTAAAGCCGCCGCCTGACCTCGCGCTGTTGCAGCGTTGCTGCCATCGTCAGGGAGGGCAATTGGAGCGTAGAAATCCCGGGGGAAATGATGAGTTTCACGTTATGGCGCGGTGTGGTTGGGCTCGTAAAGCCAACCCGACGTCCAGGCACGCTCGAGGAGCTTATTCGCATCTTGCCAGAAGGCATCGGAATTGTGCCGCTCCTGCTCAATTTCAAGGCAGGAAGCGCTGCCGAGTTTAAGAGCTCCATCCCAGAATATGAGCGTTTCGTCGCCGAGCTTGCAGAGCAGGTCGTGGACCTGATCATGGTTTCCGGCACGCCACCGTTCATGCTGCTGGGACACGAGGCCGAGGCGAAGCTCATCCGCCAATGGGAGAAGAAATACAAAACCGAAATCGTCACCGACAGCCAGATGCAAGTGGCCGGTCTGCGCGCGATGAAGATCAAGAAATTCATCGGCGCAAGTTATTCGGCCCTGCAGAACGACATCGTTCTGGATTACATGGCCCAGGCCGGGCTGCGATCCGTCTCCATGGAGCCGATCGACGTTCCGTTCGATCAGGTCGCCCAGATCTCCGCCGAGCAGCTTTATGCCCACGTCAAGAAACTGTTCCGAAAGCATCGCGGCGCGGATGGAATCTATATCCAGGGCGGTGGGTGGCAGACGACCGGCGTCGTCGCAATGCTCGAGAATGATCTTCAGGTGCCGGTCGTGCACGCGACGATCTGCCAGGCCTGGCAGATCCACAAGCGTCTCGAGGTGCGCGATACCAAGCCGGGCTACGGCCGGTTGCTTGCCGAGCTGCCATAGGCGACCGTGACGCACGACCTCGCCGCGACACATGTCCGCTCAGCGGCGGATCCTGCATTAGGCGGAGGTCCAAAAGCTCGCCGTGGAAGATGCACCACCGGTCGCGGCCAACATGGGATGTCAAGTGAGCACGAGCACATTCGAGTCAGGGGACGTTGTCGTCGTTACCGGTGCAGCCCAAGGAATAGGCCGCGCCATTGCCCTTCGCCTTGCCGGTATGGGGGCGCGCCTGTCGCTCTGGGATACGCAGCGCGAAGGCGTGGCGGAAACCGCTGTGCTCTGCCGACGGGTGGGAACCGAGGCGTGTTCGTACCAGGTCGATGTGTCGAACTGGTCCGATGTCGAAGCGGCAGCGGATGAAACAAAGAACGCGCTCGACGCTCCTTTCGCGCTGATCAACAATGCGGGTATTTTTCCACGCGCTGCGATCTTGGAATGTGATCCGGCGGTATGGGAGCGCGTGCTGCGGGTGAATCTGATCGGCGACTTCCTCTGTGTTCGTGCGCTCTGTCCCTCCATGGTGGCGAAGGGACGCGGCGCGGTGGTGAACATCGCATCGGGCCGCGCTTTTCAGGGCACGGTGCGGGGAGCGCATTACGCAGCGTCCAAGGCCGGTATCGTGTCCTTCACGAAATCGCTCGCCCTGGAAGTTGCCGGCGCCAACATTCGCGCGAACTGCATCGTTCCAGGCTTGACCGAGACAGCGCAGCCGCTGGAGGACATGACCCTCGAGGAGCTTCACGGCTTAGGCAGGACGATCCCGCTCGGTCGTGTCGGCCAGCCGGAGGATGTGGCCGGCGTTGTTGCCTTCCTGCTCGGGACGGACGCGGCCTTCATCACCGGGCAGGTCATCGCTGTGAACGGCGGCGCCATCATGGTTCCCTGATTCCATCGGTTGCCTTCTCCGCAGATCGAAGGGCATCGGCAGTCCACGCAGAAAGGATCATCGGATTGAAAACGCAAAACATCAGGGTCGAGCTGCGCGACGGCGAGATGGGGGCGTATCTGGCGATCCCTGAGCGAACCCCGGCCGGCGCGATCATCGCCATCATGGAGATCTGGGGGGTCAACGACACCATGCGCCGCCACGCGCACGAATTTGCCGAGGCTGGATTCGTATGCCTGGTGCCCGACCTGTTCTGGCGGCAGGAGCCCGGGGTGGAGCTTTCCGACCACAATCCGGAGCACGTGAGCAAGGCATTCGATCTCTACTATGACTTCGATTACGACCTCGGCGTGCGCGACATGGAGGACACCTGGCACTTTCTCGAGAAGCTGCCGGAGTGCAGCGGCAAGGTGGGAGCGGTCGGCTATTGTCTCGGCGGCAAGCTCTGCTACCTCATGTGCTGCCGCACCGATATCGACTGCGCGGTTGCCTATTACGGCACCTACATCGAGCACCGCATCCGCGAAGCGAAGAACCTGCACCGGCCGTTCGTGCTGCACATGGCCATGAAGGATCGCTGGGTGCAGGCCGAGGTGAACGAGCTCCTGGAGCGTCGCCTCTCACCCAATCCGTTGGTGACCATTCACAAATATGCCGGCGCCGACCATGCCTTCGCGCGCCACGGCGGCAAGACTTACTCCAAGCCGGAGGCCGACCGCGCGCTGGCGCTCACGATCGAGTTTTTCAAGCAGCACCTTGGGAGTGGTGCATAGGTTGCTGCGAACAAGCCGCGCTCCTCTCCCATGTGGGCCCATGGCCGGTGCGCCAAATGGCGCCCAGATGCGTCGCGGAAAAATGGCCTTTGCTGCGCGCGCCTATTTCGTAAGCAAGCGATGTCTTGCGAACGGAACAGAATCGAGGCGGGCGGGTGGAAACAGCCGCGTCGGCGCGTTCAATTCAGCAAATGAGGCGCTGCCGATGGCAGAACTGAATGAGCCGTGGTTGATCGCCCACATGGCAGCCTGCGTGCGATTTTCGACCCGGACCTTGCGAAGAATTGCCTTCACGTGAACCTTCACGGTTGCTTCGGTAACGTCGATTTTCCGCGCGATTAATTTGTTCGAGTTTCCCTCGACCAAGTAGCGCAAGACGCATTTTTCACGGGTTGATAAGCGCGGCGTGTCATTGCCATCAAGCGGCGTGTCATTGCCGTCAAGATGTGTAGCGTCCCGCGCACTCGCATGAAGCTGGGGCTCGATCAGCGGTTCATCTTTTTCAAGAATCAAAGGTAGCAGCATTGCAGAAGGCAAAATCGTCTCGCCTAGCATCACGAGCTCGAGGGACTTTATCAAAATATCGCAGGTGCCGAGCTTGGCGAAGCAGGCGTTGGCGCCTGCCCGAAACACCGACAACATATCGCTGAGATCCCAACAGTCGGCCAAAACGGCGATACGCCCAGCGGGGTGCTGCGTCTTAAAGAGTTTGATTTGTGTAACTGCCGCGCGCGGGGTCTCTCCGGTACCCATCACCAGCAACATGGATCGGTGTTGTGGCAATGAGCCCAGGACAAGATCCTCGACGCAGTTTGCCGAAGCGATGATCCGGAACTGCGCTGTACCGAGGACCCGGACAAGGCCTTCTCGGATCAGGACACATGGCTCGACAACGATGGTCGCGAACCGGCTACGCATGTCGCTACCGCAAGCCTGCCAACAGGCAATACCAAGTGCGGGCGGGTTGGGTTGCGCTAGTGCTGCTTGTTTGAGTGGCGTAGCGGGTCAATCGTCAGCCCAAGCCCATAGTCGACCCGGAGCGAGCCCGCCAACCGATTCGCGAATTTATCGCCTCTCCTCCACCCGTTTATGCCCTAAAACCCACATCGCTTCAGGTAATATTACACTTTCATGACGATTGCAAGGTTGCAGCTCTACCCCTTTTGGGTGAGCAATTTGATGTGCCGCGTCGCAGGGGCTGTTTTGCTCGGAATTGCTGGCCCCGGGAACGAGGCAGAGGGGTGAGCGTGGCTGGAGGCACCGGAGGCGAGCACTGTTGGCGCAGTCATCGGAACGACGTTTCAACGAGAAGGGACAACACCCTTCATGCGGGCGAAATAGTTCCTGTAGACCGAGCGCAGGCCCGGAAACGAGCCGCCATCCGCTGTCTGCAGTGTAGGACATGCCAAGGTCGGCTGTTTTCCCCACGAGTATGCCATGTCGAAGGGACGGTGCTCCACCGGGATCTTCTCGTCCCAAATGGTCAGCATGATTTCAGTCTCGGCCACAGTCGGCATTCGGTAGTAGTTACGGCCGGAACTTGTGCAGACTTGCCCGAATGCTTGGAAGACCGGCACGATCCGGCTGCTGGGAATGCCGGCAGCCAGCGCTTGGTCAATTCGCTGACGGAGCGCAAGGTAGTTGCACCCGGTCCGCTCGTTCTTGACATTGCAAGGATACGGATCGACGCCGATGTAGTCGGCCGAGTCCTTCATTTGCGCGAACTCGGTCGTGGCGGTGGAGCTGTTCAGGACCACCACGAATGTTTTGCCGCGCGAATCGAGGGAATGGATTAGAGCAGTGCGCTCCGCCAACCGCTGCGGCGCATCAGGGCACCGCGCCGGATGGGGCTCATCGGAGATGTAGTAGATGCCGCTGAACTTCCGGTCGTCCCTGATCGCCATGACGGTGTCGGTGATCTCCTTATCACTGAGCCGCCACGAACAGGTCAAGTTATAGCCATTGCCCAGCCAGTAGACACCCTTCATCCCTTCCGGCAACGCCCGAAGTGCGGACCGAGTGCTCACGTCGGCAAGATTGAACCCGGCGGAAGCCGCCCCATTGTAGTCGCCGTGCAAGTTGACGGTGAAGTGCAGATGCTCGCGCGGCTCGGTGGCAACAGCCGGGGCCATGACCCCGATCGTAACTGAGATCACCGGCAACCCGATCCGCCGTAGAGCGCAGCCCCTGACGAATGCGGTGGTGGAGACGCCCAATGCCGTTTTGGTGGTTGAATCACGCATGCTGCTTCTGCTCCGACGCCAAGCGAGCGCCTCCGGTGCAGATACAAGTAGTCCTCGTTCCCTCACGCCGTGCGAGCGCACCGATCACGATTACCCTACGGGCCGCGCGCTCGCGCAGGATAGGGCTTTAAATGCAAGAGATTTTCACAAAAGTCGCCATACCGATAACGCGCGTGCCTCTTCAAGTCGACTTGGGTGATCACTGCACTGGTGACTTTCCGCAGATCGTCCTCTCCAGATGCGGAATGTCGGAGTAGCCTCAGCGCATTCTGTGCAACCTCCCGCCTTGTGCTTCCCCATTTGACGGCGAAAAGGATTTCGTCGGCCATGGAGGCGAGTAGCCGCGCCTCTGTCGCGCTGAGCAGCGGCGCACTGTCGATCACCACGCAGTCATAGCTCTCTTTCAATTGGCGCAGCAAGTCCGGCACCCGTTCACTTGCAAGTATCGCAACAGGATCCACCGAGGTGCGCGACAGAGGCAGATAATCGAATCCCAAGTCTGGAGCGGTCCTCATCTTTTCAGCTAGCGGCCGGCCTCCCAGGACATCCAGAAGTTCCGCCGTCGGCGGATCCTCGAAGTTCGCTCGCGATTGCCGGGTGTCTGAAAGCGAGATCGATTAGTAGAACGCGGCGCTGGAGCCGGGCAGCGTAAACCGCGAAGCTAATTGCCAGCGTCGTCTTTCCCTCGCCCGGCACGCTAGAGGTGACGAGAAACACCTTGGGTGACTTTTGAGGTTTCGTGAGCTGCAGCGCCGCAGCAACAATCGACCGGACAGCTTCAGTATACTGGGCGTCTTGCAACACAAGCTGATGCGGGCGAAGCCGTCCAAGGCGGGTGACCTTCGGAATGACACCGATACAGGAGATGCCGAGGGCATCGTTCACGTGCTGCTCGTTGCGCAGCGCCCCGTCGAGCCGCTCGAGCACGACCGCCAGTAGACCGGCGCCGATTGAAGCAAGCACCATTGCAGGTAAAATAAATAGGATTGGATTGGGCGAGCTCGGGCGATTCGGGATAGGCGCAAAGGACAACACGCGCACGTCCGGCTGAACTTCCCTCTCCTCGAGGATTGCCTTTTGGCGCTGCCAAAGGCTCTCATAAAGTTGAGTGAAAGCTGTCGCTTCACGTTGCAGATCGCGCAGCCGTACCTCTGGCTCGCGCGCTTCGGTGCTGGCGTCCTGTAAAATGGCGATCCGTTGCTGCAAATAGCGCCTTCGTGTCTCTAGAACGCCCGTTTCTTCGGCCAATTGGCCCAAGGTCTGATTGATGGTCTGGCCGATCCTCGCACGGAGTTCCTGCGCACTTGCACTCGCCGACTTCAGCTTCGGCTCACGTTTGGATGGGAGTGTTGCGTCGTCCGAGCGTGAACGAGGTACCGCCTCCTCACGATGAAGCTCCTCGAGGGTTGGATCGTTGAGCGCATCAATTGGCAACGCTGTGCCGTCGTCGCGGTCCAGCAGCTCGCGCAAAGTGGTTAGACGTGCGTGCCGCTCTCCGAGATCCGACCTAGCAACGGCCAGTTGGCGGTTTAGATCGACGAGTTGCTGGTCGATCATGTCCGTTCGATTCGCGTCGGTGAAGCCGTGTTTTATGCGATAGTTTTGCAACGCGGCGTCGGCGCGCGCAACCTCTGCTCTGACCAGTGGGATCCGCTCGTTCAAGCTGTTCAGAGCGTCCCTATGGTCGGCGCGATTCCGCTCTATGTGCGCTGCTAGATAGAGCTCCACCGTCCGGTTTGCGATCGCTGCGGCGAGCGCCGGGACAGTGGATGTGTATGTCACCCCGATCACGCGCGAGTGATCCTCCTTGAACGCGTTGATATGCCGCTTGAGAGTCTCGGTATCGAGATCACCGATGCCCAATTCGCCTCGGCCTTGTATCTCCGTCGCCCCAGGTCCCTGTTCTGCGGCAAGGCTGTCGAGTACTCGCTGGAGATGACCATGGGAGACCAGCGCTGCGACCTGGGTCTGAACTGCGGCATCATCAAGCACTCCAGCAGTGCTGGGCTGCCCGCCGGCGCTGCTCCCTCTCGGCGGATCGATGATGACCTGAGCTTTCGCGGTATATCGCGGAGGGACGACCAGCCCGACAGCGCCGGCCAGACCAACCGCGATGAGTCCAGCCGCCATGATCAGTTTCCACCGGCGTTTGAGAAGATTGATGAGCTGGCGCAGGTGAAGCTCCGTCGCTTGTTGCGTGCTCATAGCTTCGTGTCCGCTATTAGATCGGGTCGTCACGCCGACCTGCATGCGCATATCTTTCGCCAAACGCCAGCTTCGAAACGGAGGCAGCCTCCAAAAGGCAGAGAACGACCCCGAACCAGAAGATCGGATGGCGGATGACGAAGTGGAACATGCTGAATACGATGAAGCCGCACGCGAGCGCCGCCAGAGCCGCGAGCTTAGCTCTCGTAGTCGCGAGAAGTATCGACGCGTAGAGCCAGAGGAGCGCGAGAAGCGCCAACAACCCTCCTTGGACAAACAGATCGAGGGGCGTGTTGTGCGCCTCGAACTTGGCGGGGGGTGGACGCTTCCAAGCCTTACTCGTCAAGTGCGGGCCCGGTCCAAGGCCCAGCATTGCGGCGTCCATGCCCTTCTCGAGGGCTTCCGTCCAAAGGTGGAACCGCAAATCCCCCTGACCATCCTCGTCATAGAGCGCCTCGTACTTGGTTTCCACACGCTCGACTACTGCGGGGGCGAACGGAAGAGCAGCGACTACGAGCATCGGCAACCCGAGCAGAGCGGTGCTTCCTAACGCCGCCCGCAAGGTCAGGCCCTTCTCGGATGTTGTCAACCACAGCCATGACTTGACGGCGAGAAAGACAGTGCCCGCGGTCAAAATGCCCAGGATGTAAGAATTGCTCTTGGTAAGCACACCGACGGAGAAGGCGAGGACGGCGCAGGCGGTTGCCGCAATCATCCCGACACGCGCGGTCACTGTCTCTGCGAGATGCACCGAAAGGAACGTGATCGTCGCTGTCGAGAAACCGAGCTGGTTCGGGTCGTTCGACCAACCCCTCAAGCGATCGAAAAACCAAGTTTCGATTGCGATTGGTAGACGGATCAAGCTGTATGCGTCAGCCAGCTGCAAGCTCAGCGACGCAGCGCCGAACACTACGATCAGCCACGTCACGCGCCGCCGGCGGCGCTCGCTCGCCAGCTCGACAGCCATCATGCAGCCGAGGCCGAAGAGGAAGGAGTAAGCGATGACGTCGTGAACGATGTGAGCCGTGTCGAAGAACAACTCGGTGGTGAATCCCACTATCATCCCGACACTTTCGGCGGCGATTAGGATCAGCCAGAAAGTGACGACATGGGTGATCGCTGGATTCAAGGTCAGTCCAGGCTGCCAAGCCCGGACGCACAGGGCCAGACACGACCCAGGCGGCGAGGCACATTTCGCCTGGCCCGAGCGGCGTGTCGCCAACTCGAAGTTAAGTCGCCGTTGAAAGAACGAGACCGAACGCGAGGAGCGAATCCAGAATCATCGGATGGCCTCCGCTACTGGCGGGGCTCGGCGTGCAGGCTGGCCTGCCGCACAATTCGCGTCGGCGATGTTTTGGTGTGAGTCCGCAGTTTCCGTGTTACCGGCTGGATGCAGAGCTATCTGACCACCGTGGCGTGGGATTTGCTTTGCAATGTTGCTCTTTGCCCAGACCTTTCGAGGGGACGCCGAGCCGACGCCACATACTCGTGCGCAGGAAGCAGTTGCACCGCCGGCCTCATGCAGGTTGCAAAGAATTACCCTCGACACCCATTAATTCCTAACTCGGCGACAATTCCTCATTCGGCGACGGCTAACGTCGTCAAGCGATATAGGCTCGCAATTCGATACGTGGCTGTAAAGCGGCAGCTCACCGCGCGAGCCGCCTAATCCGTATTACCACTTTCTGAGTAATCTGCCTCATCCGCAGTTCGGAGTGATCACGGCATGGCTATTCTTCTTAGTCATACCCATGTGGGTCCTCCCCGCTGATAAGAAAGGATATGCAACATGGTGACATCGATTGACCGTCCAC
The DNA here is from genome assembly GCA_963831225.1 of uncultured Alphaproteobacteria bacterium. Taxonomy (GTDB): domain Bacteria; phylum Pseudomonadota; class Alphaproteobacteria; order Rhizobiales; family Xanthobacteraceae; genus VAZQ01. The sequence goes on along the minus strand of CAWHPT010000080.1, from coordinate 4,440 downwards.
TCGGCGCGCTTGCGAAATCTGAGTGTTTCACCGAGCCCGCGATATATGATCGAGCGGGCTGCGTCGTGGCAACAGAACGGAGAGCGTGGAGGGCAAAAATGAAAGCGGTCATCCAATGCGGCGGAAAAGGCACGCGCCTGCGACCCTACACCATGGTCTTACCGAAACCTCTGATGCCAGTCGGCTCGAGGCCGGTATTGGAGCTGCTGCTGAAATGGTTGCGTCGGAATGATGCCCGCGAAATCTACATTACCACCGGGTACCTTGGACACCTTATTCGGAGTTTTTGCGGCGATGGGCATCAGTGGGACACGAGAATAACTTACACAGAGGAGAACGAGCCGCTTGGGACGATCGGGCCGCTAAGCCTCCTGCGCGACGAGTTGGTCTCGACTTTCTTGGTCCTGAACGGCGATGTGTTGACCGATCTCAGCTTGGGCGCCTTTGCGGCGTACCACCGCCAACACGACGCTCTCGTTACGGTCGCGACCACAACACGAAAGATGAAGATGGATTTCGGCATTATCGAGCAGGGCGGCGGTCGGATCACGCAATTCAAGGAGAAGCCCATTTTCTCTCACCAAGTGAGCATGGGCATCTATTGCATGGAACCGGAGGTGCTCGACTACATCCCCCAAGGTGTACCGTTCGGATTTGATGACTTGATCCTCTGCTTGTTGTCTCGAGGCCAGCCGGTCTTCACGTTCGGGCACAACGGAATGTGGATGGACATCGGTCGGGTCGAAGATTTCCAGAGCGCGCAGGGACTTGCCTGGGACGACCAGCTCCCTGCGTTCGAAATCGTCGACGCCGATGGCGCTCATAGCTCGCGACCACCTGTTCCATGCACAATGGCAGGGGGGGTGAGCGTTGCTCGGCATTCGACATGGCCGTAAACGGCTTCCTGCAGCTTCGAACACCTGATTTCAACAGGACGCTTTGGGTTAACGCGACAGGCGACATCCCTTCGATGCTCATGCCCCCTTCGCCAGAGAGGAAGAGTCGCATGTTGCTAGTTGCGGAGCCTATCGTCGGCGAGGAAGAGAAGGCCGCTCTGTCCGAGGTTGTCGATTGTGGCTGGATCACGATGGGCGATCGCGTTCGTGCTTTCGAGACAGCTTTCGCCGAGAGGCATGACGTCCCCGATGCCGTTGCCGTGAGTTCCTGCACCGCGGCGCTGCACTTGATCTTGGAGGGTTTGGGCGTCGGCCGCGGGGATGAGGTCCTGGTGCCCTCACTCACATTCGTGGCCACCGCCAATTGCGTCCTGTACGCCGGGGCCACACCGATCTTCGTCGATATCGAGAGCCTGGACTCGCCTCTTATGTCGCTTCAGGACGCCGCAGCCAAGTGCACGGCGAAAACCAAGGCCGTCATCATCATGCACTACGCGGGGTATCTTGCCGATCGCGGCGCCTGGCGGGAATTTGCGGATGCTCGGGGCCTGTTGCTGATCGAAGACGCCGCACACACCGTCGGCGTCGCGGGGGCGGGCGGCTTCGGTGACGGCGCCGCGTTCAGCTTCTACGGCAACAAGAACATGACGACGGCCGAGGGTGGCATCGTGATTGCGAAGGACCAGGAGGTCCTCGATCGCATCAGACAGATGCGCGGTCACGGCATGACGAGCGGCACGTTACAGCGGCTCACGAGCCGAACGCCGACTTACGACGTGACGATGCTCGGCTACAACTACAGGATGGACGAGCTGAGAGCCGCCATCGGCCTCGCGCAGCTCAAGAAGCTGAAGGACGTGGAACGAGAAGCGGCGAAGGCTTGACCCGCATGTACAGGCGGTCATTGGAAGCTCAGTGCCCAGACGTTCGCGTGCCCTTCGCGGCACGGGACACCTCATCGCACCACATCATGCCCATCGTCCTGCCGCACGACGCTGACCGCAATAGCGTCATCACAAGGCTGCGAGATGACGAGATACAAACCACAATTCATTATCCGCCAGCTCATCGACTCTCATTCTATAGGAGCCCCTTCCCTTCGGTGCAGCTGGAAAAGACCGAGGAGTTTGCGCGGCGAGAGTTGACCCTTCCCCTGCATCCGCGAATGGAGGGATGGCAAGCGGAAGCGGTTTGCTGCGCCCTGGCGAAGAGCCTGACTTACAGAGAATTGAAAAGAGGTCTCGAAATGTCTCCCGTTGAAGACCGTGAAGCACGAGATCAGAAAGCGGACGCGACGACGAGTTCACAACGCCAGATGGATTTGGCGATCGCGATCATAGCGCTGGCGGTCTCGAGCCCAGTCATGGTGTTGGTTGCATTGGCCATCTGCATCGAGACAGGGCGCCCGATCTTCTACTCGCAAACTCGTATTGGACGGGGAGGGCGGCGCTTTCGTATTCATAAATTCCGCAAGTTCCACAAAGACGCCCGCGCCGGCTGTCCTTTGACCGTCGAGCACGACCCCCGAATGACGCGGATCGGTAGGTTTCCTCGCGCGGACCAAGCTCGACGAGCTACCGCAGCTCTGGAACGTGGTCGTGGGCGAGATGTCGATCGTCGGACCGAGGCCTGAGAGTCTCGACTTTTCGGATTGTTTCACCGGATCAGATCGGAAGTTGCTGGACTATGCACCGGGTATCTTCGGACCCAGCCAGGTCGCTTTCCGAAACGAGTGCTCACTCTATCCGGCGAACTCGGATCCAACCCGGTTCTATCGCGAGGTGCTCTTCCCTGTGAAGGCCAGTATCGACCTCTCCTACTTTCCGCATCGCACGGTCTCGTCTGACATCCTCTGGATCGTTCGAGGATTGGTAGCCGTCGCGGGTCTCCGGTTGTTGCCGGCGAAGTGGTGGTTGGAACGCATGCCGAATAATTTGGTATCCGCGCCAGCAGCTCTACGCAGATCCCACCCCGCAAGGCCGTAAGTAACAAGGAAAGACCAGCGCGCGCATCGAGCGTCGGCCCAAGCACTCGAGAGCTCAGGATTTCTCCTCCTGAGAACGGGGATGTCCATGAACGAGCTACAGCCGAATTTCAGAGTGAACTACAGCGGCCTCAATGTGCTCGTGACCGGCGCTGATGGTTTCATCGGCTCGCATCTGACGGAGACGCTCACCAGCAACGGCGCGAAAGTGACGGCACTCGCCCTTTACAATTCGTTCGACAGTCACGGCTGGCTCGATGACCTGCCGCGGGCCGCGCGCAGCAAGCTGAGATTGGTGCGGGGGGATGTCTGCGATTCAGCTTTCGTGCATCGCCTTATGAAGCGGCAGGACATCGTCTTCCATCTTGCGGCGCTGATCGCCATTCCCCACTCGTACGTCGCCGCGCAATCCTATGTCGACACGAACGTGCTCGGTACGCTGAACGTGCTCGAGGCAGCGCGTGAGAACGATGTGCTGCGCGTGGTCCACACGTCGACGAGCGAGGTTTACGGAACGGCGCTCACGACGCCCATCACCGAAAGCCATCCGCTCCAGGGCCAATCGCCCTACTCGGCCTCCAAGATTGGCGCCGACATGATGGCCGAGGCATTCGCCCGCTCTTTCGACCTCCGGGTCGCCATCCTGCGGCCGTTCAACACCTTCGGGCCGCGCCAAAGCGAGCGCGCCGTAATCCCGACGATCCTACGACAGGCTCTCGATCCGCACTGCCGCGCAATCATGATCGGCGATACGACGCCGGTGCGCGACTTCACGTTTGTCGAGGATACAGCGGCGGCTTTTCTCGCGGTCGGGACTCGCTTCGCGGATCGAGTTCGGTCGTCCGTACAACGCCGGCAGCGGCAACTCCGTGACGGTGGCGGAGTTGATCGATTTGGTTCGCGAGCTCACGGGCTGCACAAAGCCCATCGAGCACGACGCCGAGCGTACGCGCCCGCCCAAGTCCGAAGTTCGAGCCCTCCTCGCGGACAGCAGCCGGCTGACTGCAGCCACGGGCTGGCGACCCGCGACCGGCCTGCGCGAGGGCCTGAAACGAACTATCGCGTGGTGGCGCGATCGCCTCGCTGGCGGGCGACTGCGTCAGGACAGCGACTTCGTGGCTAAAGGCTCGGCCGTGATGTGCCTCCGACGCTCGATCATCTCCGTGAAGCCCGGCCTGCTCGCGGCCGCGCTTTGCTGGTCGCTGAACCCGGCGCAAGCAGAATACCACTTGCAGGGCGGAGATGTTGTCGAGTTCTCTGTGGCCGGCGTTCCGGAGCTGAGGCAGCGTGCCCCCGTTCAACTCGACGGCAGCATCACGTTCCCGCTCGTCGGCACCTTCATGGTTGAAGGCGCCCCTTTTTCGGAGATCCGAAGCAAAATTCAATCCGCCGTAGCCAGCAAGATATTTCGCATGCGGACACCGGACGGCCGGGAACTGCCGAGGATATTCGAGCGGGACGACGTCGCAGCGACGATCGTGGAGTATAGGCCGGTTTTCGTGGTCGGCGACGTGAGTCGCCCCGGCGAGCAGACGTTTAGGCCTCGCATGACTGTGCGCC